>JAHRYP010000033.1 GCA_020622105.1 Methylotenera sp. | reverse complement strand
AGTATATTGTCGTCAACATATAGACTCATTTTTTCTATATTGTTGGTAGTGTCTTTTACACCAATATTAGCGTAGCTAACTTCAGATAGTGTAACAGTTTGACCTGGACATTCGAGACCGGCTCCAGAAGGCGGCTCAATAGTTAGGCAGCTGCTGACGGCTCCATTTTTACCAGAAGAAAAAGTATCAGACTTTGATACCGGGCCGGTAAAATTAATTTTGTTTTCAGCTGCAGGGCAGTTGCCACCGTTATTCACGCAAACATAAGTGGCAGTGGCATTTTGTGCGCTTACCGTATAGTTAATCTGCTGATTATTGCCTACACCAGCCTCTTTCCAGCATACATTGATACTACCTACTTTTGTTGGATTGTTAGAGAATTTGACAGAAATAGGGCCAACGAAGTGAGGGCTGCCACCTAAAACTGTACCGGGAATTAAAACAGTTAACAGAACAACAGAGGAGATTGAGCTTTTCATCATAGTTCTCCTTGAAAGCTAAGCACCATGACTCTGTGAAATATTTCAGGGCATACTTCTGCACCCTCAATATTGCGCAGAGCGTCTATTAGTCTATGAGATTGGGTGATGCTAGTAAATTAGTGCGAACACTTAAGGGCTTACACTTACATATGAGTAAAGATTAGATTGAAATTTCTGTAGGGGTAGTCTTTATTGGCGCGCCCGGCGGGATTCGAACCCACTACCCTCGGCTTCGGAAACCGATACTCTATCCAAATGAGCTACGGGCGCGTATTAACAATTTGTAGCGCATTATAACAAACAGATAGGTTGAATGCGGTATTAGCAAAAAGCATTTTTTTGTAGTCAATTGCTTGATTCCACGCAATGGATTGTTAGCTAATTGTTTTAGCTTTTTTGCCTTAATCTAAAGTGCAGGTATAATATTTTCTTCAACTAATTTTTTTCTGGGATTGAACTGTAATGAGCAATGTAAATAGCGACGAAAAAGGCTATTCATTTGGACAAATCGTACTTGCCTCGATTGTAGGTATTATCGGTATTGTTCTATTTGTTTTGTTGGTAGCAAAGATTTTTGGTGTAACAGACACGATTGATGTTGCTGAGCCAGTAGCAGCTGTTTCTCAGGTTGAAGAAAATATTAAACCTGTTGCTGCAGTTGAAGTTGCAGCAGCCGGTGCAACTTCAGGCGCTGAAAAAAGCGGTGAAGAAGTGGTTAAAGCCGTATGTTCTATGTGTCACGCTGCAGGATTGATGAATGCGCCAAAAATTGGTGACAAAGCACAATGGCAGCCACGTATTGCACAAGGTTATGAAACATTGGTTAAGCATGCAATAGAGGGTATCCGTACCATGCCGGCACGTGGCGGTAATCCATCATTGACTGACGGTGAAGTTGCAAGTGCCGTCGCTAATATGGCAAATGCTTCTGGTGCAAATTTCACTGCGCCAGCGCCTAAAGCGGCTGAAGAGAAACCGGCTGAAGCCGCTGCGGCTCCTGCTGCACCTGCTGCTGAAGTGAAGGCTGCAGAACCAGTCGCTGTGGCTGCTGCCCCAGTAGCTGCAGGTAAAAGCGGTGAAGAAGTGTACAAAGCAGTGTGTGCTATGTGCCACGCAACAGGCTTGATGAATGCACCAAAATTTGGCGATAAAGCGCAATGGGAGCCTCGCATCAAACAAGGTTACGATACTCTGGTGACGCATGCGAATAAAGGTATTCGTACTATGCCGGCTAAAGGCGGCAATCCAAGTTTAAGTGATGCTGAAGTTGCGGGTGCTGTGAAATACATGGCAAATGCATCGGGTGCAGCATTCTAAATGTTTTAGCTTATTGCTAGCTTGGTATTATGAAAAGCCACTTAATATTAAAGTGGCTTTTTTCTTGCTAAGGCGCCCATAATGTTTTGGTGAATTTTAAATGGTGATTAAACGTGGCTAGTTACGCAATCGGTGATATTCAGGGTTGTTATCATGCATTTCAGGCGCTGCTTGAATGCATAAGCTTTGATCGGAAATCTGACCGATTATGGTTGGTGGGGGATCTGATTAACAGAGGCAGCGGTTCGCTGGAAGTGTTGCGTTGGTGCTATGCGCATCAGGATTGCCTGACGGTTGTACTTGGTAACCATGATTTGCATGCGCTGGTAGTCGCTGAGGGCATTGTTGCTGCTCACAGGGGTGATACTTTGGATGCCTTGCTCGAAGCGCATGATAGAGATGTGTTGTTAAACTGGCTGCGACATCAGCGCTTGATGTATCAGGAAGATAATCACCTGATGGTACACGCCGGTTTATTGCCGCAATGGACGGCAGAACAAGCGTTAGGTTATGCAGCCGAGGTAGAAAGTGTATTGCATGGTGAAGATTATCTAAGTTTTCTAAAGCACATGTACGGCAATTTGCCAGATCATTGGCATGACGATTTGGCGGGGTTTGATCGTTTGCGCGTGATTACTAATGCGGCCACACGCTTAAGAATATGTTCTACGGCAGGGCAAATGGAATTCAAGTTCAAGGGTGAACTGCACGATATTCCAGCCGGGTATATGCCTTGGTTTGATGTGCCGAATAGAGCTACAAAAGACACGCAAGTGATCTTCGGACATTGGTCTGCGCTAGGGCTACAGCAGCGAGAAAATATTTACGCGCTGGATACAGGTTGCCTGTGGGGCGGTAAATTGACGGCGATGAATATTGAAACCAAGGCAGTGGTGCAGGTCGACTCGCATCCTCTGGATAATCCTATTGCTTTAAAAGCAATCAAGGGTTAGATACGCAGTTAATCACAGCGCCAATTGCTGGCGTATCAGTGATTCAATGTGCAAAGTCAGTTCGCGGCGATCTCGCTTTGCCACCTCTTCAGCGGCTATTGGTTTTAGAAAATGCAGCTCAATCACTGCTTGCTTTTGCGAGAGTATTTTTTGCATGGATTGTATTAAGGTCGTTTCGCCAGCGTAGGCGACATCAGTATTCACTCCGCCATCTGGGTGCGGGTAGCGAATGGCGATAGGACAGATAGTTGCCTTGGCCTCAATCGCCGCCTGTATCAGGCTGCTTTTAAATGGATATAAAACAGTACCGTCACTGGTGGTGCCCTCCGGAAACAGGCATAAGTTATCACCAGCCAGTAAACTCTGAACGGCAACATCAATGGTGCGCTTGGCATCGCGCTTGCTGCTGCGATCAATAAATAAAGTATTTGCACGGCTGACCAGATAGCCGAAAACAGGCCAGTTTATGATGTCTGACTTTGCAATAAACCGCAGCGTAATAATGCTGTTGATTGCATGGATATCTGACCATGAAATGTGGTTGGCTACAAACATTGTTTTAGTAAGTTGCACATCTTGTGCCGGAATATAGCCGTAGCAGCTTACTTTTAGATTAAAGGCTGCCAGCAGTTTTTTGCACCACCACTGAATCAGCCGTGCTCTATATGATGTTTTACATAGTGGCAATACTACGGATGCTATCGCTAATCCCAGCAGGGTGTGCGCGATGATGCGCCCAACCCTGAAATATCTGATCACTTTATTGGTTTGAGATAAATCTGTTTTGATGGTTTGCAAAGTTTTAATAGCGATACTTCAGCCTTTTATTTCATAAAATGGCTGGCGTATCTGGGGTTGATTCTAGATAGCGGTAACATTACCAGCATATCTGCTGTGTTGAAATAGGGATCCCATGCCGGTTCGCCGCAAATATAGGCTCCCAAGCGTAAATAACCTTTGATAAGCGGTGGGCAGGCAACTTGTAAATTGTTGCTGAGTGATTGAATGGGTAGCGGGTTGTGTGCAAATACACGGTATTCCAAAGGTGATAGATACTCATCTTGCAACTTGTGGTACAAGCTTGCTGCTAAATGGCCGCCATCAGACATGCTGATGCTGCCGCAACCAATCATGTATTCATAGTTGTGGATTTGCATATACTTGGCGAGGCCAGCCCACAGCATTGTAATGGTGCCGCCGTTGCGGTAATTTTGATGTACGCATGCGCGGCCAACTTCAACTGTGCGTTCAAAGAGATGCGCCAGTCGGCTTAAATCAAATTCGCCCGCAGAGTAATAACCGCCAGCTTCATTGGCTTTTGCAGGAGCTAAAATCCGGTACGTACCAATCACTTGGTTAGTGCCGCTATCATACAATCAGGTGATCGCAGAATTGGTCAAACCCATCAATATCCAGACCGCCGGTGCCAGAAAGCTGTGCGCCCATTTCTTCTGCAAACACCTTGTAACGTAGGCGCTGCGCTTCTTCTATTTCTGCCTGTGTGCGGGCAATACTCACGTAGAGTTTTCTTTGCGCCGCTTGCTCTTGGCCTAAGTATTTTCTGTTATTTGCTAATAAAATGTTTTTACGCGTCATTAAATTATTCATCAATATTTTCTCCTTTTTTATGGAGGAAACTTTAGCGGCTGCATATGAAGAATTAATGACGGGAAAATGACTGTTTGTTGACAGCAGAATAAAGGACTTGGTTAAATAGTTAAGCCCCACTGTTCTGGCGATACCAGCGCAACGGGGCTTATTTTAATTTAGATTATGCAGCATCAAGTGCTGCGATACTTAAGAATGTAACTAGTGAGAAACGCGTGACACGCCACCGTTCTCAAGAATGCGGACTCTTTCGCCAGCCATAAAGACTTCATCCGCTTCTTGCACGATAGCAATCAGACCGCCGCCATCCAGTTTTACTGTGAGCTCTACACCATCTTTACGTGTAATGCCTTCTTCGAGCGCTGAGCCTGCCAAGCCGCCAGCTACAGCACCGATGACAGCAGCGATTGCACTGCCTCTGCCGCCGCCAACGGAGCTGCCGGCAATGCCGCCAACTGCACCACCGGCGATGGTGCCGACTGGTGACTTGGTACCTTCAAGTTTGACTTGACGTACACTTTCTATGACGCCGGTTTTAACCGTTTGTACTTTACGTGCTTCGTCTCGGCTATATACGCTGCCGGAATTGGAGCTGGCACAAGCTGCCAGTAATACGGTCAATAAGCTCACTGCCAATAATCGAGTCATGTGCATGATTTAATTTCCTCTGATTTTTTTAATTTAGTTTTAACTATGACTTAGGTTAAACCCTAAAGTTTAAGAAGCCACAACTTCTTTCATTAATGCCTGCGTGTAAATAGTCTCAATTTCTTCACGTGTCGGTGCATGATTCTGTCCACCGCGGCTTGCAATTTTAATTGCGCCCATCGTAGCGGCTAATCTGCCGCAAGTTGGCCAATCCCAGCTTCTTGCTATGCCATACAGCAAACCTGCGCGGTAAGCATCCCCACAGCCTGTAGGGTCAACTATCTGAGAGGCTTTAACGCATGGGATATCATAACGTTGACCGTCAGCATAAATTTGTGAGCCACTGCCGCCAAGCGTGACGATGAGTGCTTTAACTTTTTGAGCCAGTTCATCCAGCGTTAATCCGGTTTTATCCTGAATAATCTGTGACTCGTAATCATTTACGGCCAAATAATCCGCCATTTCAATAAACTGTAACAGTTCCTCGCCATTGAACATTGGCAAACCCTGACCAGGATCAAACATAAATGGAATGCCTGCCTCGAAGCATTCGCGGGCATGCTGAAACATGCCGTCACGGCCATCAGGTGCGATGACAGCCAGGCTGACATCTTTGGCATCTTTTACGCTGTTCTGGTGTGATTCAACCATGGCGCCAGGATGAAAAGCAGTGATCTGGTTATCATCGATATCTGTGGTAATAAACGCTTGTGCGGTAAAGCTATTGGCGATGGTTTTAATATGAGCGGTGTTCAGTTTGTTTTTATTTAACCAGGCTGTGTACGTTGCAAAGTCTTCGCCTATGGTTGCCATAATCAGCGGATTGCCATCTAGCAACTGCAGGTTATAAGCGATATTGCCGGCAGTACCACCGAATTCCTTGCGCATTTCCGGAACATAGAACGCTACGCTGAGCTTGTGGATTTTGTCAGGCAGGATGTGATTTTTGAATTGGTCTTGAAACACCATGATAGTGTCGAAAGCAAGTGAACCGCAGATGAGTGTATGCATGAAAGTAACAGGCTGGATTAAAACGCCTATTATCTTAGGTATTGCTATAGTAGGGCAAGGAAAAGCCGTGTAAATTGATGACTAATCAGCGGGTTAAGGAACCGTCAATCAGGATTTTTGCAGCTATTTTTGCATATTTGACTGCATCAGATCCGCGCTGCATTTGCTCGGCTTGCACCGCACCTTTGAACAAAAGTGATAATTGCAGCGATAAACCATCAGCATCTTTAATGTTGGCTTCAGTTGCCAGTTGCTTGATGTATTCACGAAATTGCAAAGATTGCTCTGTAGATAGCTTATGTACAGGATTATCTTCTTTAGGGAACTCTGCTGAAGCTTTAATAAAGCCAATACCGTTGAAATCAGGCGCAGTAATCCATTCTTCAATGTAGTCGAACAGCTTCTGTAATTTTTCAGCCGGGTGTTTTGTGTTGGCGCTTAGCTTGTCATTGAGCCAAGTCTGAAAATCCTGATGTCCAGTTCTAAGTACTTCAAGAATCAAGAGCTCTTTGCTGCTAAAGTATTTGTAGAGCGTCATCTTGGTAGTACCTGCAGTAGCCACGATAGTGTCTACTCCAGTCGAGTTGATGCCCTGCGTTTGAAATAAATCACTTGCAGTGCTAAGTATTTTTTCACGTAGACCGGACATGTTTTTGATTATACTAATCGGTATACAGGTAATGCAACACTTATTTTAAGCTTTTTACAGTGTCGCTATTTTGATGCTGCCATCAGCATGGGGGTAAAGTTACAGCGCACTTTTTCCAGGTAGAAGTTTGCTACACCAAGGTCGTCTAAATCGTTGGGGAGCTTGCCGCCAACCACGTTTTCCAGATAAATGGATTTATGTTCATCCGGAATTTGGAGTACTTCTGGAAACTGGCAGGTGCCTTGGCGCATCTGTTCGTATTTGGCATACATCCTCGAAGCATCAATTGCTGTTAATGCTTTATTCTGATTAATTGAGGTGTTGGTCTGATCCTGTTCTGCAAGTTGTGCCTGTGCGGTTTTGCTGTGCATGAACATGGGTGCCCATATCGCAGCCGCGCCAATGACGATGACCATGCTAGCCGCTAGCCCGTAAAGTGCAGAGCGGGAACCCTTAATGTTTGTAGTCACACCCGACTGTTGAGTCTGTGCCTGAATCAGTGCCAGTGCAACTTTTTTTGCATGTATCAAGCTGTTGCTGTCGGGCTGTGCAATGGCGTGTCGTGCCGCATTTTGTGCAATCAGTACAATATGCTCTGCAAGTAATTCTGGATTCTCTGCACCCAGCGATTTTGCCTGCTCAATACAGTAACTGATCAGGAGCGGGTTAGCTGCGCCCAGCGTAACGCTGGCTTGTTCAAAGCTTGGGGCTTTTAACCAGTCATTCAGAATGTCAAATAAACCCAGTAGTCTGCCTTGCGGTGTTTTGCTGGATTTGGCCAACATATTGATCAGCCACGGTGAGTCGAATATATCCATGATTACGGTGATTCTGTATTGATGTTATTAAAAAGGTTTTACTACGACGAGAATCACGATTGCAATGAGTAATAACACCGGTAATTCGTTAAACCAGCGATACCATATATGACTGTGTTTGTTTTTGTCCTGGCTGAAGTCAGCCAGTAGTCTGCCGCAATACCAGTGATAGGCGATCAGCACCGCTACCAGCGTTAATTTAGCATGCATCCAGGCGCCGCTGATACCGTAGCCTATCCATAACCAGAGGCCGAACCCCAGTGCCAGTACGGCTAAGGGTAGCATGAAGCGGTAAAGTTTCCTCTCCATGAGTTTTAAGCGTTCGGAGACTGCTTGATTAGGGTTTTGTTCAGATGCTGCCATGGCATGGTTTACAAACAGCCTTGGCAGGTAAAACAAGCCGGCAAACCAGCTGGCAACAAAAATAATGTGTAGCGATTTAACCCAAAGCATTAGATACTCAGTTCTTTGTTAAGTAGTTGTTGTAGCGCCTTAAAATCAAGTTCGCCAATGGTGTGCTGCAGTAAACGCCCCTGTTTGTCATAAATAAACGCTGTAGGTGTCAGGCTTACTTTGCCAAAACTGTTAATGATTTCTGAATTACTGTCATGGGTAACCGGAAACGGCAACGCCTGAGATTTAGTGTAATTCAATATCTGCGAAATTTGATCGTATGGCATGGCAACGGCAATCACTTCAAAACCTTTTGGCTGGTATTGCTTGTAGGTATTGATCAGATCGGGCATTTCCTTGATGCAGCCTGGGCAGTCTGTTGCCCAGAAGTTCACCAATACAACTTTATTTTTTAAAGAATCCATTGATATCTGCTTGCCATCAATCGTGTTGAATGTGACATCCGGTGCAACCGGCTTGTTGTTTAACTGCAGCGCCAAAAATGCAAGCAGCGCAATAACAATAATAGGTAAGATTGATTTTTTTAATAAAGTATTCATATTCTCAGTGTAACGTTTTCAATTGTTTCGTCTAGCGTAATTATCAGGAATTGGCGGAATTTAATCTATTCAATGAAGTCGAATAACCATGCGATGCTTACGCTTATTTGCGAATGCATGGCATGTTATAATAATCTTTTAATAGCAAAGCTATTTATCAAAAACTAAATGAACGCTCCAATATCCAGCCATATTATTAACGCAGAGCATAAGCCTGCGGCGCGTCTGCGCGAAATCCCCTACAACTACACCTCTTTCTCAGACCGTGAAATCGTCATTCGGTTTCTCGGCGAAGAAATATGGGACATTCTAAATGAATTGCGCGGTGTTCGTAAAACCGGCCGTTCAGCCCGCATGCTGTTTGAGGTGCTGGGGGATTTGTGGGTCGTGTCACGCAATCCTTATCTGCAGGATGATTTGCTGGAAAACCCTAAACGCCGCAAAGCGCTGGTAGAGGCTCTGCATCACCGTATCGCGGCGATTGATGAGCGCAGCGCCGGTAATGCCAAGGTGTTGAAACTGGTGGTTGCAGCCCGTCAGGCCGTTACGCAATTTGAGAACGAGTTTAAACAAACGGCAAACTTGCGTAGAAAAGCATTCGCCAAGCTCGCTAAAATCACGCGTAAAGATAATATCAAGTTTGATGGTTTGTCACGCGTATCGCATGTGACTGACGCTACTGACTGGCGCGTTGAGTATCCATTTCTGGTACTGACACCAGATACAGAAAAAGAGATCGCCGCGATGGTGCGTGCCTGTATCGAGTTAGGGCTTACTATCATCCCTAGGGGCGGTGGTACAGGATATACTGGCGGTGCTATTCCGCTAACACCGTTATCTGCGGTGATTAATACCGAGAAGCTGGATCAGCATACTGGTGTGCAAATGCGCACCTTGCCTGGTGTTACGCGTCAGGTAGCTACAATTGAATGCGGTGCTGGCGTGGTAACACGTCGCGCGATGGAAGCGGCTTCTGATGCCGGTCTTGAGTTTGCATGCGACCCTACCAGTGCTGATGCCTGCTGTATCGGTGGTAACGTGGCGATGAACGCGGGTGGTAAAAAAGCCGTGCTATGGGGTACCGCTTTAGATAACCTTGCTTCATGGCGCATGGTGACGCCGGATGGTGACTGGATGGAAGTAGAGCGTCTGGATCACAATTTAGGCAAGATTCACGATATTGAAACCGCGCGTTTCAAAATCAGCCGTTACAGCGAAGATATGAAAACGCTGCTGGCTGAACCGGAGATTCTGGAAATCCCGGGTCCTAGTTTCCGTAAAGTAGGCTTGGGTAAAGATGTGACTGACAAGTTCTTGTCTGGTTTGCCCGGTATTCAAAAAGAAGGCTGCGATGGCCTGATTACAAGCGCTACATTTATTCTGCACCGCATGCCTAAGCACGTGCGTACCATTGCTTTGGAATTTTTTGGCAATGTTTCACATGCAGTACCGGCTATTGTCGAAATCAAAGATTATCTGGATGCTACGGCTAAACAGACCCCGGCCGTAATCATGGCTGGCCTGGAGCATATGGACGAGCGCTACATCAAGGCCGTAGGTTACGCGACCAAAGCTGCGCGTCAGCAACGCCCTAAAATGGTGTTGATTGCCGATATTGCCTCTGACGATGAAAATGCAGTTGGTGAAGTCGCTTCTGCCATGGTGCGTATGTGTAATGCACGTAATGGTGAAGGTTTTATTGCGGTATCAAGCGATGCGCGCAAGAAATTCTGGCTGGATCGCGCACGTACTGCCGCAATCGCCAAGCACACCAATGCGTTTAAAATCAATGAAGACGTCGTGATTCCTCTGCCGCGTCTGGGTGATTATTCTGACGGTATCGAGCGTATCAATATTGATTTATCAATTAATAACAAACTCAAATTGCTGGACGCGATTGAAGCGTTTATGCAAAGTGATTTACCGCTGCAGCCTGATGAAGATGGTAACGTAGACGGCAATATGGTGAAAAGCAAGCAGGAAATGGCTTTGCGCCTGATTGCTGACCTGCGTGAACGCTGGAGCTTCATCCTGAACAATCTTGACGCACAAGTTTCAGCGTTGGGTGATGAAGGCGCTGCGTTCGCTCAATACGAAAATATATTCCGAGCTGTGCAATCCTACGATTTGCGCATATCTTGGAGACGCGAGCTTAAACGCCCGATGGCAGATATATTTGCCGGCCGTGAATATCAGAAAATTCTAGAGCGCTGTGACGAGATTCACAAGCAGGTATTGAAGAGCCGCGTATTTGTTGCATTGCACATGCATGCAGGTGACGGCAACGTACATACCAATATCCCGGTGAATTCAGATGATTACGGCATGATGCAGGATGCACATGCGGCTGTGGCCAAAGTAATGGCGCTGGCACGTAGTCTGAATGGTGTGATTTCAGGCGAGCATGGTATCGGTATTACCAAAATGGAGTTTTTGGATCAATCTACGATTGATAGCTTTACCACTTACAAAAATCAAGTAGACCCGAATGGTCACTTTAATAAAGGTAAGTTGCTGGCAGGTTCCGGTCTGGAAAATGCCTATACGCCAAGCTTCGGTTTGCTGGAGCAGGAATCCATCATTATGGAGCAATCCGCGATCGGTCAGATTGCCGATGATATCAGCGATTGCCTGCGCTGCGGTAAATGTAAACCGGTTTGTAGTACGCATGTGCCACGCGCAAACCTGCTGTATAGCCCACGTAACAAGATTTTAGCTACTTCGTTATTGATTGAGGCATTCTTGTACGAAGAGCAGACGCGTCGCGGCATTTCGATCAAGCATTTTGATGAGTTTAATGATGTTGCAGACCATTGCACCATATGCCATCGTTGTGAAAAGCCGTGTCCGGTCGATATCGACTTCGGTGATGTTTCTATCAAAATGCGTAATTTCCTGCGTGAGCAGGGTAAGAAACAATTTAATCCAGGCACCGCCTTGGGCATGGCATTCCTGAATGCCAAAGACCCGGCTACGATTAAAATCTTGCGTACGCTGATGATTAACTGGGGTTATAAGGCGCAGAACCTTGCGCACACGCTGGCGAAGCGATTTGGCTTGCTGCGCGATAAAAAACAGCCGCCTGCCACCGTAGGCAAGGCTGATATCAAGGCGCAGGTGATTCATTTCATTAATCGCCCTATGCCTAAGAAAATGCAGTCTAAAACCTCACGCGCCATGCTTGGGATTGAAGATGATCACATGATTCCCGTAATTCGCAATCCGCAAAAGGTTACTGAAGATTCAGAAGCCGTGTTTTACTTCCCGGGTTGCGGTTCAGAGCGCCTGTTCTCGAATGTAGGCTTGGCAACGCAGGCGATGCTGTATGAAGTCGGTGCGATTACTGTATTGCCGCCGGGTTATCTGTGCTGCGGCTATCCTCAGACCTCAGCGGGCAATCACGATAAAGGCCAGGAAATTACGGCTGATAACCGTGTATTGTTCCACCGCGTCGCCAATACACTGAATTACCTGGATATTAAAACCGTGATTGTGTCTTGCGGTACCTGTATGGATCAGTTGCAGAAATATGAGTTTGAGAAGATTTTCCCGGGCTGCCGCCTATTGGATATCCATGAGTATTTGATGGAAAAAGATGTGCGCTTGCAGGGCGTTAGCGGTACGCGCTACATGTATCATGACCCTTGCCATACACCAATGAAGACTTATAAACCGTTAGAGGTCACCAACAAGTTAATGGGTCAGGATGTGCAGCTCAATGATCGTTGCTGTGGCGAAAGCGGCACATTTGCTGTGGCGCGTCCTGATATTTCTACGCAGGTGAAAATGCGTAAACAGGAAGAACTTGAGAGCGGCATGGCTAAAATGGGATTAACCGTTGGTGCTCCTGAAGCTGCGGTAAAAATTCTGACATCATGTCCAAGCTGCTTGCAGGGACTGTCGCGTTACGGTGAAGATACCGGAATCGAAGCTGACTATATTGTTGTGGAAATGGCTAAACACCTTCTGGGTGATAACTGGATGCATGATTATGTGCATAAAGCCAACAATGGTGGTATAGAAAAAGTCTTGCTGTAATAATTAAGGCCATCTTTTGATGGCCTTAATTATTTGTAGAGATTCAATCTTTAAATAGGGAATATGCGATGTATCAAATGTTAAAAACAGTTCTGTTCAGCCTGCTAATGGTCGCTAGCTTAACTGCCTGCAAAAAAGCGCAAGAAGAAAGTGCAGAAACTGCCAAAGTAACGATTACGGAAATGAAAGCCAGTACCATTGATGCTGCAAACGCAGCTGCCGCCGAGGCGGAACGCGTAGCGAATGATATTGCAAAAGCAGCAGATGAAGCGGGTGCGTCTGTTTCAGGTGACGAAGCAGTTGATAAATAGCACTGCGCTTGCATAGAAGCGAATTGTAGATACACCTTATCAACTTATCAGTTGTTTATATAGCAACAATGATTTTCTGCTGTATAAAATTCCCTACTAAAATACTAGGGTAATGCATCTTTTTAGCTCATTTTGCACGCTAATCAGGCCGAGTAATTACAAGCAACCAGGTCTAAATATTAGGTTTAATAAATATCAAATTTCTCTAGAATTAAGCAGCAGAGCGGCTTCCGCCAGATTTTACCTGTCATATAAACTTCATTATTCAGTCTCAAAACTGTCATTGGCATAAATTATGCTGGTATACCAATGCAGTACACATCAATTTTGATGATAAGGAGACCTGAAATGAAAAGTTTATTAAAACGAGCGCCATTGTTATTAAGTACGGTTTTGGCAGCAGCCGCGCTCACTGTATATGCCAAATCGAGCCCAACTTTTGATATACATACCAGTGTTGTTTCAAAAGCAGCGCAAAGTGAAAAAGGCGTCATACTAGTCTTGACCGAGCGTGGTGAAATTGCGGCAGAAGCAGCTTATCTGCTGCTGGCACAAATCAAGCAAAACCAAGGTTATGCGCCTCTATTACTTGCAGTTGAAAACGACAAAGTTGCAGGGTACAAAGAGGCGCTGAATCTGCCGGAGGCCGGATTGCCTGCTGTGATTTTTTTCAGTAAATCAGGTAAAGAGATTGCCCGTGTCGTATCAGCTAAATCTGCAATGACCAAATATGCAAATGCGCAAGATCGTGTGAGTTAGCATGAGTTGTTTAGCTAAATAGGGCGGTATAGCCAAGCGTTATTGACTTTGCCGCCTTATTGAATTGTCTAGATTGTTAAATAGGCAGGAATACTGCAGTTGCCAGATTCTGCATCACACGTGAAATAAATCGCTGAGACTTTTCAGCCAATGAAATCGCATATAAATCCGTACGACCGATCATTTTGCCGAATTCGCGTTCAAATGATAAATTCTTCTCAATTTCGTTAATTTCATTTGTCAGTAAATATAATGTGCCGTCTTGCTTGCGTGCGTTTGATAACTTCCATGCTGCAATTTCTATATTTCTCGCCACATTATAAATACGCTGCGGGTCTATGCTGTCCATAAAGTAAAAGTCTGTTTTATCGTTATGCGCTTTAAGCAGCATCGTATGGAGTCCGACAATAAACGATAGCACGCGATCTCCATTAAATTCAGGTTTGAATGTCAGAAAAATAGCGTCAGTCGTTTGCAGGTTATGAATTTCTGGAAAATGATATTGGTGCTGTGCACCCCCTTCAAATACCCAGGTTGCCATTTTATCCGCTGAGTCAGATGTGCTCTTTTTAAGTTCACCGGGATTGCGCTTGTATAGTTTAAGCATGAGTGTACGCAGGCTTTCGGTATTTTCGCGTATTTCAACATCTGCCATACGATCGAAGTCACTCTTGCCTAGTTGATTAATTGTGCTGCGGTCCTGTTGCTGCGGAACGGGTTTTTTGGGTGTAGTGCCTGATTCCGTAATGGTCGAACAACCAGCTAAGGTAACGGCTAGTACAGATGCGAAAATTATGCAATTAAAGGCTTTCAAGACTTAAGCTGCTCCGGTTTCAACGCACGATCGTTATTTTTAGATTTTTATTGTTGCACTTTATTTCTTTACTTGTTATTTCTGTACTTGCTATTTATGTATCACGCGGGACTCTGGGAATATAGCACTAAAGGTGCTGCCTTTACCAAGAGTGCTCCTGATTTCAAGTTTCGCCTGATGGCGGGTCAGAATATGTTTGACAATCGAAAGCCCTAAACCTGTGCCGCCGGTTTCACGGCTGCGACTACGATCAACACGGTAGAAGCGCTCAGTGAGTCTGCTAATATGTTGCTGCTCAATTCCGATGCCATTGTCGGTTACACTGAAAACAGCCTGTTTGTTGCGGGGCTGCCATGAGATGTGGATTTCTCCACCTTCAGGCGTATAACGCACGGCATTGCTGACAAGGTTGCCGAGAGCGCTCAGCAGCTCATCTGCTGCACCTGTTAAATTAAGATGTTCATCGAAGTCCAGGCTGATTTTATGCTTGCCATTACTTAAGGCTTTTGCATCGTTATGCAGCATATTCACAAGCGAGGACATCTCTATTAATCTATCTTCAGGCGGTTGAGTATTGCTTTCAATATGGGAAAGTGTGAGCAAGTCTTCAATCAATCTGCGCATGCGCGTTGTTTGATCCTGCATCATGTCAAAGTAGCTGCGTATATTGTCGGGAACAGCCCCTTCCATGTCAGACAGCGTCTCGATAAAGCCACCTACCACCGTCAGTGGAGTTCTGAGTTCGTGTGACACATTCGCGATGAAATCACGCCGCATGGAGTCCACTTTTTCCAGCTGCGTAATATCTCGGCAGATCAATAACTTTTGCTTGCTAACCAGGCGGATTAGCCATATCTCAAGTATAGCCTCAGTGTTTCTTGAATCTTTGAGTTTAAATGGCTCGTCATAAACACCATTATAGAGATAGGCAATGAAATGACTGTTTCTAACCAGATTAACTATAGGCAAGTTCATATCAGTGGCTAAATTCAAGCCAAGTTGATATTCCGCATTAGCAGTGCACCACTCGATTTCGTTGGTGGCACTAAGTATGACCAGCCCATCCGGAATTGCATTGGCAACGGTATTAAAGCGCTCCAGAGCGGAATTTAGGTCAGATTTTTTTAGATTGTTATTACGTTCATATTTTAATATCGCGTTGAACACATCCTCCCATAAACCGAAACCTTCCGGAATATCTTTCAGAATAGGTCTTTTTAACCAGGACTGCAGTTGGTATAAGCCATGAATCTGAATGCTTAGATAAATTAAAAGGATTGATGAAAATGTGAGTAGGGCGATTACTACGCTGGTAGTTAGCCATACAAAGAGGCTAACAGCGCTGAGGGATAAGATGAAGAGAAAAGCTTTCCAGCGAACATCAATCACAGAGATATTTTCAAAGGTTGTATATATAGCTTAATTATAGCGGGCTTTTTTATCATGGGAATTTAAATTAGCATCAATCCATATATGGTTAATTTGAAAATCACACAGCTCTTACATACTTTGACTGAGCTGCTATGTTTTCTCCGCAGCCTTACTCATTGTGGGCAGATAAACGATAACCAGAACCGCGTACAGTCTGAATCAGATCTTCATGGCCAGATATCGATAGTGCATTGCGCAAGCGCCTTATATGCACATCTACGGTACGATCTTCTACAAATACACGGTCACCCCAAACCTTATCCAGTAGCTGGCTGCGCGTATGAACGCGTTCAGGATTGGTCATAAAGAAATGCAGTAATCTGAATTCGGTGGGGCCTAAGTCGATGGTTTTCTGGTTGCCAGTCACACGATGCGTAGTTGGATCCAAACGTAGACCTTGCACTTCAATCGGATCATCTGTCATTTGCGGAGCGCGGCGACGCAGCACCGCCTTGATGCGGGCATTAAGCTCACGTGGGCTAAATGGCTTGGTTACATAGTCATCAGCGCCAACTTCGAGACCGCGAACTTTGTCATACTCTTCGCCACGCGCGGTGAGCATGATAATCGGTATGTTTTTTGTCAAAGTATCTGATTTTAATTTGCGCGCAAATTCCAAACCGTTCATGCCCGGTAACATCCAATCCAGCAGAATAAGATCAGGAATCGTTTCGCGCATTAGATCTTGCGCGATCTCGACACTTAGGGCGCGTATGGCATTGTGCCCGGCTTGGGTAATGTTAAGTGCTAGTAGTTCCTGAATCGCGGGTTCATCTTCAACAACTAATATATTGGCTGGCATATTTTTTTCCTTATGTGAGTTGCCTTTTAACTTAAGCCTGATTAGTTTATGACGCTAATATGACATATTAATGACAAAAATTAAACATGGAATTAATCAGTAAACTTAATAAGTCAATTGCCATTTTTTACATTTTGTTACAACATAGCGTTAGTTGTGATTTGTCAGCTAAGTCTGAGGTCGTAGCTTCGCGGCTTATAAAAAATAATGGTTTTAAGGGAGTCAATTGAATGTCAGGTTTTTTGTCAAAAGAACACATTACTGCAAATGCTGATTTTAATCGCTGGCTGGTACCGCCTGCCGCATTAGCCGTGCATCTCTCAATTGGCATGGCTTATGGGTTCAGTGTATTTTGGAAACCGCTTGGAAGCGCGCTGAAAGACGCATCAGGTGAGCCGTTAAAAGCTTGTGCTGCGGGTGCTACAACGTTTGCTGAAAAGCTTTCAGGCACTGCTACTGCATTATTTGCAACCGATTGTAACTGGACGCAGTTCGATCTGGGCTGGATGTATACCTTGTTTTTTGTACTGCTGGGTTGTTCTGCAGCGGTGTGGGGCGGCTGGCTGGAACGTGCCGGTCCGCGCAAAGCCGGACTGGTTGCAACCTTATGCTGGTGTGGCGGTTTGCTGATTTCCGCTTACGGTGTGTACAGCCATCAATTATGGATGATGTGGCTGGGTTCCGGCGTCATCGGTGGTATCGGACTCGGTTTGGGCTATATTTCTCCGGTTTCTACGTTGATCAAGTGGTTCCCCGATCGTCGCGGTATGGCAACAGGCATGGCAATTATGGGATTTGGCGGTGGCGCGATGATAGGCTCACCGCTGGCGACTAAGTTGATGACATATTTTGCAACACCAGACAGTGTTGGTGTATGGCAAACTTTTGTTGCAATGGCGATTGTGTACGCTGCATTCATGCTGTGCGGTTCTTTAGGTTATCGTGTGCCGCCTTTGGGCTGGAAACCAGCTAACTGGACTCCGCCTGCTGCGAAAGAAAACGTCATGATTGCAACACGTCATGTACATCTGAAAAATGCACATAAAACCCCTCAGTTCTGGCTACTGTGGATTGTGCTGTGTATGAATGTGTCAGCAGGTATCGGCATTATCGGCGCTGCTGCGCCGATGTTGCAGGAGACGTTTGGTGGTGCGTTGATTGGGCAGCCCGGAGTAGGGTTTGACGTAGTGAAGCAAGATGCGGCAATGGCAGCGGCAGTTGCGTCCGTGGGTGCCGGTTTCGTTGGTCTGATTTCCATCTTTAATATTTTTGGGCGTTTTGCTTGGGCTACTTCTTCAGACAAGCTTGGTCGCAAGCGCACTTATTACATATTTTTTGTGCTGGGCGCCATCATGTATTGCACTGCAACCTATGTGGCAGGTTTTAAATCACTGGCATTGTTTGTAGCAAGCTTCTGCGTGATTGCTTCAATGTATGGCGGCGGTTTTGCGACGATTCCGGCTTACCTGGCGGATATGTTCGGTACGCAGTTTGTGGGGGCTATTCATGGCCGCCTGTTAACGGCTTGGTCTACTGCCGGTATTCTCGGTCCTGTGGTTGTAAATTATATGCATGACACCAGTTTGGAGGCAGGTGTGCCATTTGATAAGATTTATGGCCCTATATTTTTGACGCTGGCCGGTTTGCTGGTAGTTGGTTTTATCGCCAATATGCTGGTAAAACCTGTTGCCGATAAATATTACATGACAGACGCTGAATTAGAGGCAGAGCACAAACTTGCACATGACAAATCGATTGCTGCCAATGCAGCTAATGGTAGCGCTAAAGCAAGCGTTGCAACAAAATCAAATAATCATCCTGTATTAACAGTAATGGCCTGGGCGTTGGTGCTGATTCCTATTAGCTACGGTGTATGGAGCACAATCCAGAAAACCTGGGTTTTATTTAACTAATTAAATTTAGTGGCGGCACTTTTCAATGAAACATTAAAAGCCGGTGTAACTGTTTTGGGTGTAAGTATTTGATACTGTAGCTAGATAAATAAAATATCTAATAAATATAAGCACTAAGTTCACCGGCGATATGGGGTAAAATATCGCTTTAGAAGTTTAAAGCAGCTTATTTAAAGCAAATCTTTAATTTAAAGCAAATCCAGGGAAGTTGAAAACGTGAGAGAAATAGAGAAAAACCTAAATGGCAAAGGTATGCAGGTTGGCATAGTGCTATCAAGATTTAATAGTGATATCGGCGAAGGCCTGTTAAGTGCGTGCAAGAGCGAGTTACTCAACCTGGGTGTAGAAAGTGATGACATTACAATCGCTACAGTACCTGGCGCGCTGGAAACCCCGCTGATATTGCAGCATATGGCATTAAGCGAAAAGTACGATGCC
>JAHRYP010000002.1 GCA_020622105.1 Methylotenera sp. | reverse complement strand
CGCCGTTATGGATTGTGCCTATCTTTTTTCTGATTCCGAATATGCTGTTGAATCTACTGGCGTTATCGCTGGCTCTATTTTTTACAGTGAGTTTTATTTATTATGGTATTCCGGCTGTTTTTCGGATAAAAGAACGTGGACATGCCATGCTTTTATTCGGTGCGGTGCTGACTGCGGGTCTCATCGCATGGGGATTTCTAATGGTTTCAACACTGGTAATACTGGGTAGCGTACAAAGTCTCTAAACCGCATTTTATTTTATATTTATGAGGGGCAGGATTTTTAAATCCTGCCCCTCTATTATTGCTTTGTACGTGTGGCCCCGCATCGACTTAATCTGACAATTGCGGTTAGAATTGAAGTAAGCAATCAATTTTGGTATGCACATGACTTCAAAGTATTTTAGCCGCTGGTATTTTATATTTCTTATGCTGGCTATTGTCGCAGCTGGCATATTTTCCTGGCGGTATTATCATCGGCCGCAAGGACCAGAATCATTTGCTTCAGGTAATGGCCGCATTGAAGCTACCAGTGTTAATGTGGCTACTAAAACCAGCGGGCGCCTGCTTGAACTGCTAGTACGAGAAGGCGATGATGTTACTGCTGGTCAGGTCATTGCACGCATGGATACCGCAACACTCGTAGCAGATTTGCATGAGGCAGAGGCGCAGGTCAGGCGGGCTAAAGATTCCAAAACGATTGCGCAGGCTAATGTCGCGCAAAGACAAAGTGAAAAATCTGCAGTGGGTGCGCTGGTTGCACAGCGCGAAAGCGAACTTTCACTCACTGATAAAGACCTGAAAAGAACCCAGCAGCTTATTGATAAGGGCTTTGTATCCCCACAGAAGCTTGATGTAGACAAAACCAGGAAAGCTGGCGCGGCAGCTTCGGCACGTGCTGCCAAGTCTCAGCAGAATGAAGCACAATCTGCGATTAATGCTGCAATAGCATCCGTAAGCGAGGCGCAGTCTTCAATCGAGGCAGCAGAGGCCAAAGTTGAAAAAATAAAAGCGGATATCAAAGATGCGGCATTAACAGCACCGATTGATGGCCGCGTGCTTTATCGGCTAGCAGAGCCAGGTGAAGTGTTGGGTGCGGGCGGCAATGTTGTTACTTTGCTTGATATTACCGATGTGTACATGACCATTTTTCTGCCGACCTCGCAGGCGGGCAGGGTAAGTATCGGCTCTGACGCACGGATCGTACTTGATGTGCGCCCGGATATTTCTATTCCCGCTAGCGTTACTTTTGTATCGCCTGAGGCACAATTTACGCCTAAATCTGTTGAGACGCGTACGGAGCGAGAAAAGCTCATGTTCCGTATCAAAGTTAAAATTCCGCAGGATCTACTTAAAGCTTACGCCAAGCGCGTTAAAACCGGGCTACCCGGTGTTGCTTACATACGCCTTGATAGCAATGCAGCATGGCCCGAAGACCTGCCGCCTTTAGTCGACAGCAAGAATGCGCAATGAGTGAGCCCACTGTTGCCAGCCTGAGCGGAGTAAGTCTGCGTTATGGCGATATGCTGGCACTGGACAATATTCATCTTGAAATTCCGGCAGGCTGCATGGCCGGGCTTATCGGCCCGGATGGTGTTGGCAAGTCAAGTTTACTGGCGCTGATTTCCGGGGTACGCAAGATTCAGTCTGGCACTGTTCATGTGCTTGAGGGGAATATGGCCGATAAAAACCATCGATCGGCCGTATGCAGCCGAATTGCCTATATGCCGCAGGGTTTAGGTAAGAACCTGTATATGACGCTTTCGGTGTTTGAGAATGTAGAGTTCTTTGGGCGACTATTCGGTCAGGGTCGTGCTGAGCGCGAATCTCGGATAACTGAGCTGCTGGAAAGCACTGGTCTTTCCGCATTTCGCGACCGACCCGCCGGCAAGTTATCAGGCGGTATGAAACAAAAGTTAGGCCTGTGTTGTGCGTTGATACATGACCCGGATTTACTGATTCTGGATGAACCAACCACTGGCATCGACCCGCTCTCAAGACGTCAGTTCTGGCGCTTGATTGACCGTATTCGCCAGCGGCGACCGCACATGAGTGTGATTATTGCGACGGCTTATATGCAGGAAGCTTCCGGTTTTGATTGGCTGGTAGCAATGGATAACGGTAAAGTATTGGCTACCGGTAGCCCTGCACAATTGCTTGAGCGAACCGCTACTGATAATCTGGACTCAGCTTTTATCAAATTGTTGCCTGAAGAAAAGCGCCTGCATCATCATGAGCTGATTGTTCCTCCTCGACAAGTTCAGGCGGATGCCTCGCCCGCAATCCGCGCCGAAAATCTGACCATGCAATTTGGCAGTTTTGTTGCAGTTGACCATGTTAATTTTGAAATCGGCCGTGGCGAGATTTTTGGCTTTCTTGGTTCTAATGGCTGCGGTAAAACTACCACCATGAAAATGCTTACTGGTCTGTTACCTCCAAGCGAGGGGCAGGCATGGTTGTTCGGCAAGCCGGCAAAAGCACATGACCTTGAAACCCGTAAACGTGTCGGCTATATGACACAGGGTTTTTCCCTATATGGCGAGCTGACGGTAGAGCAGAACCTTGAGCTGCATGCACAGCTGTTTCATCTAGCGGAAGATACCATTGAAGGCCGCGTTCAGGAGATGGTCGACCGCTTTGATCTGGCGAGTCATAGAGCTGTGATGGCAGCAACGCTGCCTTTAGGTATTCGCCAGCGTCTATCACTGGCGGTTGCCGTGATTCATAAGCCTGAAATGCTGATTCTTGATGAGCCGACATCAGGTGTTGACCCGGTGGCGCGTGACAGGTTCTGGACTTTTCTGGTGGATCTGTCGCGTAACGATGGCGTCACGATTTTTATCTCCACACACTTTATGAACGAGGGCGAGCGTTGCGACCGTGTTTCGCTGATGCACGCCGGGCGCGTGCTGGCGTGTGATTCGCCGCAGGTGCTGATTAAGCAGCGTAATAAAACCTCGCTTGAAGATACGTTTATTGATTATATTGAAGAGGCAACCGGCGAGGGTATTGATACATCAGAACCGGTTTCTGTTGCTGGTGTAACGCCAGATCGGCCTGCGGCACTGCCATCTAAGTTCAGTTTACTGCGCTTGTTTGGCTATGCTTATCGTGAGCTGCTAGAAGTCATGCGTGATCCGGTGCGGCTGGTATTTTCACTGCTGGGCTCTGTGCTGCTGATGTTCATGATGGGCTATGGCATCAGCATGGATGTTGAAGATTTGCGCTTTGCCGTGCTCGACCGTGACCAGACGCCACAAAGCCGCGACTATATTGAGAATATTGCCGGGTCACGCTATTTCACCATGCTACCGGAGATCAGAAGCAGCAATGAGCTGGATCTGCGTATGTCGAGCGGAGAGGTTAGTGTTGCACTGGAAATTCCGCCTGATTTTGGTAAAGATATTTTACGCGGCCGGGCCACTGAAATTGGTGTGTGGGTAGATGGTGCCATGCCGTTTCGCGGTGAAACGATATTGGGTTACGTACAGGGCATGCACTACGATTACCTGACTCAGCTGGTAAAACAGAGTACAGGCAAAGAAACCAGAGCTGTGCCAGCCAATAGCGAGATGCGCTATCGTTACAATCAGGATTTTAAAAGTCTGTATGCAATGGTGCCGGCCGTGATTCCGATATTGCTGGTTTTTATCCCGTCTATCTTGATGGCAGTGGGCGTGGTGCGTGAAAAAGAGCTGGGCTCGATTACCAATCTGTATGCCACCCCGGTAACACGGCTGGAGTTTCTTTTGGGTAAGCAGTTGCCTTATATCGGCGTGAGCATGATCAGTTTTTTTGGCTTGGTTGCACTCTCGGTTTTTGTGTTTGGCGTGCCGCTTAAAGGTAGTTTGCTGACCTTAAGTTTTGCTGCGTTGATTTTTGTGACGGTAACTACCGGTATCGGGCTGCTGATGTCGGCGTTTACCAAAACGCAGATTGCAGCACTTGGTGCGACTGCAATTACCACTTTGCTTGCTACTGTGAGTTTCTCCGGTTTAACGAATCCGGTATCTTCGCTGACCGGGATTGGTGGCTATATCGGACAGGTTTTCCCTGCCACTTATTTTTTGAATATCAGCCGCGGCTTGTTTACCAAAGCGCTTGAATTTAAAGACCTTTATTTTGACTTTCTGGCACTCGCTGCATTTATTCCAGTGTTGACTGTGCTGAGCGTGATTTTTCTGAATAAGCAGGAAAAATAATCATGCGCCGCATTCTGAATATCTATCGATTGGGAATAAAAGAGCTGCGCAGCCTCGCACACGACAGCATCATGCTGGTATTGATTGTCTGGGCCTTTACCGGTGCTATTTACGCAAGCTCTACCGCAACCTCGCAGGAACTGCACAATGCGCCGATAGCCTTTGTTGACGAAGATCAGTCCAATCTTTCAACACGCATGATCAGTGCATTTTATGGCCCGTATTTTAAAAAGCCGGTCATGATCACGCCTGCGGAAATAGATACGGGACTGGATGCCGGTATCTATACTTTCGTAGTGAATATTCCGCCTGATTTTGAGCGGGATGTGGTTGCCGGCCGCAGCCCTGACATTCAGGTCAATATTGACGCCACCAGAATGTCGCAGGCATTTATCGGCGCCGGTTATATTCAAAATATCATGAATGGCGAGATCGCCGGTTTTTTGAAAGGCTTCCGCCAGGATGAGGCATTACCGATCAGTCTGGTCCCACATGTTAAATTCAACCCGAATTTAAGTAGCGCCTGGTTCAGCAGCATCATGGAAATTATGAATAACATCACGATGCTCGGCATTATGCTGACGGGCGCAGCGCTGATACGTGAGCGTGAGCATGGCACGCTGGAACATCTGATGGTAATGCCTGTTAATGCCGCTGAGATTATTCTGGCCAAAATATGGTCTATGGGCTTGGTGGTGCTGGTCGCGGCCTGGTTGTCACTGTATTTCATGGTGCAAGAGGTTTTGCATGTTCCTATACAAGGCTCAATTCTTCTATTTATGTGCGGGGCATTACTACATTTGCTTGCGGTGACTTCGATAGGTGTTTTTATGGGTACGGTTGCGCGTAATATGCCGCAACTAGGCTTGCTGTTGATTTTGACGGTGCTGCCGCTGCAGATGTTATCTGGCGGCATTACGCCAAGGGAGAGTATGCCGCTGTTTGTGCAGCTGATTATGCAAGCGGCACCTACCACACATTTTGTGAGTATGGCGCAGGCAATCCTTTATCGCGGTGCCGGTTTTGATGTGGTATGGCCAAGTTTTATCGCAGTTTTTGCGATAGCGATCATCTTCTTTACACTATCGCTGATGCTGTTCCGTAGAAGTTTGGCTTCTGCGTGAACACTGCGTTTGTTATTTAGCCACTGAAGCCGCCACGGCTACCTTCTGCTGCAAAACGTATTTTCAGTGACAGGTCATTGCGGGAGTCCGCATTAGCCAGCGCATTGTCTTCATCGATTTTTCCGTTGGCAAACAGCTTGAACAAAGACTGGTCAAACGTCTGCATGCCGATATCCGTGTTTTCAGCCATGATCTCTTTGATTTCACTCATCTTTTGTTTCTGAATCAGCTCGGCAACATAAGGCGTATTGATCATGACTTCGGAGGCTGCGACACGTTTGCTTTGTTTACCTGGAATCAGGCGCTGCGAGACAATGCCAACCAGATTCATGGACATGCCGAGCAGCAGGCCAGCGCGGCCATCTTCGGGAAAGAAGGAAATAACGCGCTCCAGTGCCTGATTGGCATTGTTTGCGTGCAGGGTTGCCAGACATAAATGGCCGGTTTCAGCATAAGCGAGCGCATTTTTCATACCATCCATATCACGCACCTCGCCGATTAAAATAACGTCAGGCGCCTGACGCATCGCATTTTTCAGGCCATTTTCAAAAGACAGGGTGTCAATGCCGACTTCACGCTGGTCAACCACAGATTTTTTGTGCGGATGCACAAATTCAATCGGATCTTCAAGTGTCAGGATATGACCATTGGTCGTCTCGTTGCGATAATCAATCATAGACGCCAGTGTGGTGGATTTGCCGGAGCCAGTTGCACCTACGATCAGCAATAAGCCACGTTTGCGCTGGATCAGGTCTTTCAGAACTGGCGGCAGGCCTAAGGTCTCAATGGATGGAATCTCAGTTTTAATATGGCGAATCACCATGCCAACTTCGCCGCGCTGCCTGAACACATTGACACGGAAGCGACCGATATCGTTTTTACTCAGGGCAAAGTTGCATTCCAGTGTGGATTCAAATTCTTTAATCTGATCCGCAGACATAAGTGAATAAGCAATCTCTTTAATCATGCCTGGTGCCATCGGCTGGTTATTGATGGGAATCGTATCGCCTTCAATTTCAATGTGAATGCTGGCGCCGGTACTGAAAAAAAGATCTGAACCGCCCTTGTCGAGCATGAATTTTAAAACGGGTGAAATATCAATCGCGGCCATAAGTGCGTCCTGAAACTTTTCTAAGTATTATTGTTTATTACAGCTCTGCTGATGAATACATGGGCTGTGCGTTAAAGTTAGCATGACTTTAGCATATATTTTATGCGCTACGCAGCACATATTTGCGTTGCACAAGGGTCAGTAGCGCGGCGCATTGTGGGCAACGTCAGCTTTAATTACAGTGTGGCTGCAGCCTAACCTAACTCGAACGTCGTGATGCCAAATATCTTTTCTAGTGGCAGATTGGGAAAGCTTTTTGTGTACATCCGTGCAGTCTCAAAAACAGGCGTCATCCCGAATTTTTGAGCAAGCGCAATCGCGGTCTTGTTCGGCTCAGGTACATCCAGAAATATCTCGGATGCTTCTGGTATTGTCGCAGTTAAGGCTAAAAACAGTTCAACTGCTATCTCACCAGTTTCGGCATTCAGGGGCCCAATCTTGAATCCTCGATCGCAGGCACGAATGGACCCGTAACCCAGAATTCTGGAGTCTTCCACGATTGCCAGCGTTTGCGAGTTTTCTGGAGCAATCCAGCTCTTTAGAAAGGCGCTTCTTTCGTCCGGAAAGAACTGGCTGTCGTAGGCTGCGATGTCCTTGAATTCGATATGCTCTGATGAGATTGCGCGTGGTGTTAGTGAGCTCTTCGTTGACTTTCCGGCAAACCTGATATTCCTGTGCGCCAGCTTGAATCCAGATTTTTTGTAATTGTCCTGTTGTGCCAGTACACCATCTAAACCTATGTTTCTGCCTGACAAGCTCGAAATGGCAGCTTCCCAAAGTTTGAATCCGAAACCCTTACCTCTGAATTCATCTTTTACAATATAGAGACCGATAAACCCGAAGTCGCTGCCGTATTTCACAGCGGATATGGTAGCTATTATTTGATTGTTGTATTTCCCGGCCAGAAAGCCTGTTGAATCAGCTTTGTAAAATGCTGAAGCATCATGAACTCCCGGATTCCATCCCTCATTTCTTGCCCAGTTTATGGCTGTCGATATCTCATTCTGAGACATGACAGATATTTTGTAGTTTGCGGCTTCGATTGCATTCATGGCATGAGCGAGATTATAAAAGCGGATATATTATTGAGGCTCTGCAGTTAACCTTTGAATTAAGGGGCGCTGTTAGGTATCCCGCTTGAATGATTGGTTATGCATTTAAATTACCTTCAATTTTGAGAGTGCATCACTTGGTTGAGCGGAGTCTTGAATAAACTGTAATGTAATTAATAGCTCACTTGCCAGATATTGAAACTTTAAGTGATTTGTTAAAGGGTGAGTGCCAGGATTTATTGATGATTCTGATAGAGCTTCTACATTTGCACTAACTTTTGCATCTTCTAGTGATGTTATATGCCATGAGTGGGCAAATTCATTACGAATTTTTCTAATCAGATTGATGTCTTTATATTGCTTTTCAGAGATTAACCCAAGGGAATAAGCAAGTTTAGCTCGAGCAGAAAACGTACCTAATGGCGCGTTGAAACCTTCAATTAACTCGTTTGTAGTTGCAACACTCTTCAAATATTTTTTTAGCACTAAACCTAGAGAATCTTCCATAAATGCGGACATTGAGAGAACTAGACCACGGTCTGATTCATTACTTGTGTTTTTAAGCAATAAATTAAAGCTGTCGAGCAATTCATTCCTCATCTTATGTCTTTCTCATGCATAGCAGTAATTATAGAGAGGCAACTATCATGTTCGATGATTGTAAGTTATTTTTTAGTACAGCCTAAAATGTATTTATGAACACGTCAATCGAGTTGATATTTTGCTTTCAGACGTTTGGGTTCTGGTTAAGATGATTAGCCTGAATGTCTGTGTAAATAGCCTCAAGCGATCTGGTGAAGCTAACCGTATCAAATAAAGCTGAAGTCATTTTTTCGCGCAATAATTTTTGCTTCATTGTATCGAGTACCTGTGGGTTTGCAGCAAGAAACAGCGCTTTGTTTTCATAGTCTGCAAGCGTATAAGTAATCAGATCAACCAAGTCTGCTGTTTTAAGCAAACTGCCCGCTACACGTGAGGCAAAAGTGTCGCCCACGCAGGTGAGTACCGGCAGCCCCATCCATAATGCATCGCTGCAAGTGGTATGTGCATTGTAGGGCAGGGTGTCGAGGAACAAATCTGCATGCGCATGCCGTGCCAAGTGTTCTGCGATAGAAACGCGCGGCGCAAAAATCAGGCGCTCGCTGCTGATGCCATGCAATGCTGCCTGTTCAATCAGGTTCTGTTTGGCCCAGCGGTTGCATTCCAATAACCATAGAACACTATTGGGCGTGGCCTTGAGCAGGCGCATCCAGATGTTAAAGAAATCCGCAGTGATCTTGAAGGTCTGGTTGAAGCAGCAGAATACAAAGGCATTGTCAGACAGGCCGCATTCGGCGCGGGATGGTGTTTTGGCAACCGGGCGTTTGCGATCGTTCGGCTGATAGCTGTGAGGTAGCAGTGCCAGTTGCTCGGCATAGTTGCTGGCGGATTCGGTTGGGGTAATAAAGTTATCGGTCAGCAGGTAGTCAAACAGTGGGGTGCTTTGGTAGCTGCTCCCAATAAAACTACCCATGGTTCCCGGAAAGCCCAGCCAGCTGACGCTTACAGGGGCAGGGCGCAGGGCGACAATGCCGCAGCGGCTGTTCTGCGTAAAACCGGTCAGGTCGACGAGGATATCGACGCCGCAGCTATGTATCAATTTCGCTGCATCGGTATCCGGTAGCCGACGAATATCATGAAACGCATCGAAGGCTTTTTGAATACGCTTTCTGGCTTCGGTTTTATCATCAGCGCCGTAAGAAAAACCGATGATTTCAAATTGGCTGCGGTCATGCAGTTCCAGCAGCTCGCTGATCAGGAAGGCGAGTGGATGCAGACGAAAATCTGCCGACATATAGCCGATTTTAATTTTCCTGTTTGCTGATGCTGGTTCGTGTGTAAAGTTCAGCTGTTTGCTGGATTCGAGTAGAGAGGCGTAACGGTTGTTAACCCAGTTGTCTGCACATAGTCTTTGTTCATCGGCCGTGGTGGATGGCATTGCCAGAAATGCGAATGGCGATATCTGCGCTGTTGGTATTGTTCTGACCCAATTGCGAATTTCGGTTATTTCATCAGCTAAGCCATTCCAGTCGCAGATATGCTGCTTCTGGTGCACCATATGCACCTTGGCATGATAGAGCTGCGGGTTGAGTGCCAGTGCTTTCTGGTAGCTGGCGATTGCGAGATCTAGCTGGCCCAGTTCACGCTGTACGTTGCCGAGATTGTTATAAATATCTGCATCATCAGGCGTGAGCTGAATCGCTTTTGCATAGTGCTTGGCTGCTTCTGCTGGTTTGCCGAGCTCGCGCTGTGCATTAGCTAGGTTATACAAAATCGCGGCATCTTTTGAATTAAATTGCAGTGCCTCTTCAAAGCATGCTTCTGCCTGAATAAAGTTGCCTAGCGCATGCGCCTGATTGCCAAGCGAAGTCAGGCAATGGCATAAAGCTTCGCGTACATCGTCATTTTTAGGCATCACGCGCAATATGCGGCGGTAATAGCCTGCAGCCTCTTCAAAACGGTTTAAAGTAAGCAGGGTGTTAGCCAGATTAAACTGGATATCCAGATCTTTTGGCTGCAATAAAACTGCCTGCTGAAAGCTTTTGATAGCGGCTTCCGGCTGGTTGGCAGCACGCAGGCTCAACGCGTAATGATTCAGGTAGTCTGTATTTTTTGGATTGATTGCCAGTGCCTGTGAAATAGCAGTGACTGCCAGTTCCGCACGATTGGTCTGGTAATACACTACGCCCAGCATATGTAGTGCATCTGCATGTTTTGGTTTGGTTTTTAGTAGCTGCTGATAAAGCGATTCTGCCTGAGCTAACTCGCCTGCCCGATGATGTAAAAGTGCTGCTGAATATTGTGTTTGTGACATGCTTTAATTTTAACCCAGAACCATTTTTGCCAGACGTTTCAGTCCCATTTCCTTTAATAAAAACCGGTTAGGGTTGAGCAAGCCTGCGAGTTCATTTGAAACCGGCAGAGCCTGATAACTCACCATGCACGCGATAAGCTCGGCACACAAAGGCGCTGTTGTGAAACCCTTGCTGCCATGAGCGATATTCATATATAGACCTTCTACCCACGGCAGTGAGTTTACGTCTGCGCCGGGGCGTGGTGGGTTTGTTCTTAGTTTAACTGCATCTAATAACTTTCCTGCTAGCGGCCAGTAATCAATTGCCGTGCAGCGTAACGATACGCGGCCATCAACAATATTGTTCTTAAGATCGCTATATAGCGTATTGGAGACGACATTCAGTTTTTCCAGATTTGCTTGATGGTCTTGTTCTTCAACAATTAATTTGTTTTGAGCATTTTCAGTGGCGGCGATATTAGAGAAAGTTGCCCCAAGGCAATGCAGCTGTTCTGAATCTTTTTGGAGTGCAGCCGGGCTGAAATAGCCGTCACTACACACGATCTTTTGCAGGGCTTTGCTAGACGCTGTAGCGCTAACCAGACTGACCTGGCCGCGAACGGCTTGTATGTTCATTACCAGATCGGTGCAAAGTTCGCGGGCATCATTAGCATTGGCAATTACAACCATTTCTGCATTTAAAACAGCCCCTTGATTCGTGTGAACTTCAAACAAGTCATTCACTTTCAGTATGTTGATTACCTTTTGAAGATTAAGCGTGTTGATGTGTTGATGCTGGGTCAGTCGCCGACATAGCTGTTGTGGGTTAACCCAGGCTGCGCCGGATAAATACAGTGCGTCGTGTTCAATATTGATACCAGCAAGCCTGCTGGCTTCGTTTTTATTCACATATTGAAGAATATCGCTGGCATGGTTTTGTACAGCTACTTTTTGAATACGTGCCAGTTCTTTTGCATTAAAGCCTAGCTGCAGCATGCCGCAGCAGCCAAAATCTTCGGGTGGCAGCTTCAGCGATTTGTATAGTTGCAGGCTATGCAAATAAGCGCTTAAGGCAAACTCGCTGCTAATGTCATCACCGCTTAGTCTTGGATAAAGCATAGCCACTGGATTACCTGAGGCTTCACTGGCAATCTCAGGGTTGCGCTCCAGTAGCGTAACCTTGATGCCGCGCTTTGCTAGCGCATAGGCAGTGCTGCAACCGGCAATGCCGGCGCCGATCACAATCGCGCTTTTAGCTGCCATCATTGTTGCCTATGAAATAGCCGCTGATCATTTCACGTTTTTTGCCAAATCCGGGTTGTTTATTCACCTTGAAACCAGCGGCTGCCAGTCCGCGCCTAACCATGCCTGCACTGGTGAAGGTGGCAAAAGTGGTTTCTAAATGTGAAAGCCTGGCCATCTGTTCAAATAGTGCCTGCTGCCACATTTCCGGATTCTTTGATGGCGCAAAACCATCCAGAAACCACGCGTCGGCTTTTGTATCTAGCTTAGATAAGCATTCCGTCGCATCGCCGAATATTACCTGTAGCCTGATGCGATCATTGAAAAGAGTTGCAGTGCCGGTATTCAGCAGGGTTGTATATTGCGCGAGCAGTTCGTCGGCGACTGGTTTCAGTGCAGGCCAGTGCTGTAGTGCCTTATGCATATCTGTGAGGCTGAGCGGATATTTTTCTACACTGGTGTAGTGCAGTACTGTGTTTACAGGGGCATGTTCAAGCCAGTATTTGCAGGCACATAAAAAGTTTAAACCGGTGCCGAAACCCGTTTCCAGAATGGTGAATTTGTTGCCGGTCAATAATTGCCATCTGCTGATCAGCGCATTGCCTTGTATGAAAACATATTCTGTTTCCAGCAAGCCGTTGTCACTGGAAAAATATACATCACCAAATGCTGTGGAGTAGGGCAGCCCATCCCGCCATTCCAATGCTGCCTGTGTTGTACCTTCTATCATATAAATCAATCAATGTTCTTGTTTTTGCCCGATAACACCTAAAAAGAAGCGTACTGCGCCATACGCAATCCATGACGCTGCGCGCTTTACGATACTGGTTTTTACCCATTCCTGCGGCGTGATTTTGACACTGCCATTTTGAATCAGGAATTCAATGTCTGTATGCAGTTCAGTTGCAAATGCTTTGTCCATAATAATAATGTTGGCTTCTCGCGCCAGTAGCAGGCTGAATGGATCTATGTTGGATGAGCCGATGGTGGTCCATAACTTATCAATTACAGCAACTTTGCTGTGCATAAAACTTTTGCGGTATTCGTAAATTTCTATGCCGTTATTCAGAAATTCATTGTAAAAAGCATGGGTTGCAAACATCAAAAAATACTCTTTACGGCCTTGCAGTAATAATCTGACTTTAATACCACGTTTGGCGGCCTCAATCAGTGCCTTTCGGAACTTTCTGCCAGGAATAAAATAGGCATTCGCGATCAGAATCTCTGATTTTGCGGATTTGATAGCACCTAAATACGCATTTTCAATATCATGCCGATGCAGAATGTTGTCACGAATGACAAATGCTGCTTTGATATTGCTGGTGCCGTGGTATTTGTGATGAAACTCTTTAATCGGCGGCACATACAGGCTATGCAAGTGCATTAATTGCATACGCCGCCACAGTTTATGCACACTGGCGCTGATAGCCGGCAGCAGATTGCCCTCGATACGCACAGCGTAATCGATTCTCGGTGGTACCTGATTAGGCGAGTTATTGTCATCAATAATATTGATGCCGCCGACAAAAGCGATGGTGCCATCAATAACCGTTACCTTACAGTGCAAACGACGTAATCGATTTTTCTTTAAGGTCCAGGGTGAAATCTTGGGTCGGTAAAACATCAGTTTTACCCCAGCATCGCGTAATGTCTGTATATAGCGTTTGGGTAAATATTGAGAACCGAATCCGTCCAGCAGTATATTGACGCTGACGCCGCGTTGTGCCGCCTCTATTAAGGCATTGCCGATACGAATGCCTGATGCATCGTGTTCGTATATATAGGCTTGCAAGTAAATTTCGCTTGCTGCATTCTGAATTGCCTGCTCAAGCGCAGGAAAGTATTCACGGCCGCTGCGTAGAAGTTTGATATCGTTTCCGCTGACGAAGCGCATGGTATTTTATACAACTCTGGTTAATGTCGCTGAAAGCAAAGCATGGTCTGAAACTTTAAGAAAACGTGGCCCGGAGTGCACTTCAACGTGTTTTACCTGAAAGCCACGCGTATAAATCCGGTCCAGCCTTAATATCGGCAGCCATGAAGGAAAGCTGCGTGCCGGTTTGCCGGCATGGTGTTCAAACACTTCATGTAATTGTGCATCCTCGGCAAAAACTCTGCCGGAGCGTGTGCCCCAGTCGTTAAAGTCACCTGCCACAATCAATGGCTCATCCGGTGGTATGTGCTGTTTGATGTAGTCTGTTACCGCGAGTAGCTGCTGGCGGCGCCAACGTGCAAATAAGCCTAAATGCACACAGATAGCATGTAAAGGTTTATCCCACTGCGGAATTTCAATCACACTATGCAGCATGCCGCGTTCTTCAGAGGTATGGGCTGAAATATCGGTGTTGGTGGTTTTGATAATCGGAAACTTGGAGAGCAGGGCATTGCCGTGGTGACCGGCAGGGTAAACTGAGTTTTTGCCATAAGCATAGTCAGGCCAGATTGCATCTGCTAAAAACTCGATCTGCCCAGCATCCGGCCATGCTGCAAAGCGCTTGCTGTGATCTGCATGTTCATCGCGTACTTCTTGTAAAAAAACTACGTCTGCATGCAGCTTGCGTAAAATCTCGCGCTGATGGTGCAGTGAAAAACGCGCATTGAAGTGGGTGACACCTTTATGAATATTAAAAGTCGCGATATGGAGCGTATTGTGCAAAATCAACTTTCTAGACTAAATTCGTATTTACAGAGTACCTGACTTTGGTAATTTGTACACTGCTAATCAGTCTTCTGCATCACGGTTACTTTTTTTATGCTTTTTAAGCACCTCTGCGGCCTCGCCGATATGCGCTGCCCCACGCTGCTTGGCTAACTGGATCTGCTTCTGGCGTTCTTTGAGTCGCGTACGTTTTTCTTCAGACACTTTGTCATAACAATGCGGGCAAGAAATACCAGGCTCGTATAGCTCGCTTTTCATTTCTTCCGGCGATAGCGGATGGCGGCAGGCATAGCACTGGTCAAACTCGCCAACTTCCAGATTGTGTTTTACGGCAACGCGCTGATCAAATACAAAACACTCGCCTTGCCACATGCTTTCGGCTTCGGGGATGGTTTCCAGATATTTCAGGATACCGCCCTGTAAGTGGTATACCTCTTCAAAGCCTTGATCCATCATGTAAGATGATGCCTTCTCACAGCGAATGCCGCCGGTGCAGAACATGGCTACTTTTTTGTGTTTGGTCTTATCGAAATGCTCTGCCACATACTCAGGAAACTCCCTGAAAGTTGTGGTTTTGGGGTCAATTGCACCTTTGAAGGTGCCAATGTCTACTTCATAGTCATTGCGCGTATCAATCAGCACAACATCAGGGTCGGAGATCAGCGCATTCCAGTCTTCCGGTTTGACGTAGGTGCCTACTTTTTTAGTTGGGCTCACACCGGGTACGCCAAGGGTGACGATTTCTTTTTTGAGTTTTACCTTCATGCGGTAGAACGGGTGCTCATCCGCATATGACTCCTTGTGCTCAAGGTCAGCGAACTTGCCTTCGAACAATGGATCTGTGCGCAGGTAATTTAATATGCTGTGTATATCGTCCGGCAGTCCGGCGATAGTGCCGTTAATGCCTTCTTCAGCCAGTAACAGCGTACCTTTAATCTGGTTTGCTTTGCATGCTTCCAGAATTGCAGGCTGCAAGTCCTTAAAATTAGGCAGGCTGACGAATTTATAAAGTGCGGCGGTTAAATACTTTTGCATAATCAATTTGATAAAACTGGTAAAACAGTATTCTAACAGAGGCCACTCTGTCCTAATTCATAATACTTCTGAATCAGTCAGTTAAAACCAGTATCTCGCCGTTGCCGTTGTAAGCGGTATCGCCCACAAAGCGCTGTACACGCTGGTTACTTAGTTTGCTGAATTCAGTATTGTATTTTGAAAACGATTTGAATAATAAGTTTAAAAAAGGCAGCGTATGCGTGCCGCAATCCTGCATCGACACATGTAATTTTGGCTGTTTCTTCAGTAATAAAGTACCGCGGTGCATATTAAAGGCAGTGTATGCGCCTGTATTACCCAGCACGCCGATGGTGCCCGCTACCATGCGGCTACCGCAATAGTCACCGACATTACCTTCAATCAAAATCAAACCGCGTCGCATCTGGTCACCAGCGCGCTCACCGGCATTGCCTTTTACAATCACTGTGCCGCCCAGCATGCCTTTACGCGAACCTTCGGAACCAGCACCTAAAAAATCACCGGTATTGCCATCTATTTTTAACAGTCCGCCGCGCATGCTACAGGCGGCAAATGCCGCTGTACTGCCTTTGCAGTGTATTTCACCGTTTTTCATGCTAAAACCAAGGTATGCGCCGGTATCACCCTCAATCGCGATGCTGCCTGAGGTCATGTTAGCGCCGATGTAATCAAGTTTATGGCTGCTGTTCTTGAATGCGATAAGTTGCGTATCTGTACCGCTGATGTCAAAAATGTCAGCGACTAGCAACTGATGTTTACCAGCGATTAGTTCGATGCTGCCGATTTCAGCAGCAGTTTTCCCGGCCAGATTGTCCGGCGTGAGTGCACTGCAGTTAATGCTTTGCTGCAGATCTTGCTTTAAGGTAAAAGTTAACGCACTCATAGTCCGCTACCTTTCAGAATGTCGTGCAGTTTGAATAAATGCGGACCTAGCTTGCCGCCATAGTTACCAGCCGAGATACGCTTAACGCCGCTATTTTTACCAAGCTGGCAGATCGCTTCAATGCCGACTTTCATCGATATTGCGATGTCATCAAATGTCAGCCCGTCGATTACGATTTCCATCACGCTTTCAATGTCTGGCGATAACTCGCTTTTGGTTACGCCTTTAAGCGTTGGGCAAAAGGCATCATTACTTGAGGCAAACATGGTTTTGTACTTGCTGCCGACCTTGGAGCCGGAGCGTACCACGCCGCCAGGGAATGGCATGATGACATTCGGTACTTTTTTCATGGCTTCGATTGCGGTTTCAGCTGCCGCCAATGCTGCCGGTTGCGAGGTTGCCAGAATCAGGAAATTGCCGCCGCCGATGGCGCGTACCATGCCGGTAGTTTCTTCGGTCAGGAACTCGCCATCCATCACCGGAATGCGCCAGTAGCGTTTGCCGGCGATGAGTTTAGAGGTCTGAAAGCCATCACCGAAGTAGCGCAGGTGTTTACCCAAGCTAATCATGTCTTCACTTTCAATGCCGGCAAATGCCGCTGCGGTAGGGCAGGTGAGTATGCACTGTCCCATGCGCGTTTCCAGCTGCTGCATGAGTACCTTACTACCCATGGCAAACATCAGCACAGCGACGCCGGGTCTGCCGTCCGGTGTTTCATCAGCTGTCATTTCACGCTCAATGCCGGCCTCGACACCACAACCGATGACTGATGTAGCAAAACCAGTCATGGCATTGGCTGCGTGATAAGCCCATTTGTGGTTCTGCGCAGTAATAATGACCCGGGTGCCGCGCATATTGAAAGCTTCGGCAAAGGTGTCGTCGATTTGTATATCATTAATTAACATGGTGTTATTAAGCTTCCGGGCTGCCTGTCTTGATTTTTTCTATCCATTCTTCAATCTGAATGGTGCCGGTCTTTTCCACCTTTTTCAGGTCAGCTTCCGGGATCACATCCTGCATCAGGTCGATGCGTTTCCATTCCGCGACCGGTGTTTCACACTCAGCTCTTGGCACATAGCGCGAGTCACGTACTTTGGTGCGCTGGTGAATGTAGCGCGGGCAATTCTGCCATAGCTCGGATAAAGTCACGCGTACGATAAACTCTGCTTCCTTGTATTCCTGCATCAGCGGGTCAGTGCGTGAAATGCTGGCTGTGCCCTGCACGCGGATGCGATGCGGCGTTTCGAATGAGATGAACAGCAGGCCGACCTGTGGGTTAGTGCTAATGTTGCCCATGGAGAAAAACATGCCGTTGCCATCATAGCTTGGGAAAACCAGTGTTTTACTATCAATGATCCTTACAAAGCCCGCATCACCGCCTTTGTAGGATACGGTAGGGCGGCCTTGGTGATCGACTGTTGATAGGAAAAACATGTCCATGTGTTCAATAAAGCCTTTGGCTTCATCATCAAATTCGGTTTTGCACGCAATCTCTTCTACGCGATCTGCCATTTTGCGTGTGCCGAATTCGTCTTGAAATTTGCGATGCTGATCACCGTATAATCTGCTCATTGTTTATTCCTTATTGTTTTGATGCGTGACAACCTGACCGCGCCCATCACTGCTGATCTCATCATTACTGATTTTAAAGTTATCCAGCTGCATGGTCTGGTAGCGGTCGAAATAGTCTTTCAGGTCTTTTTCCACCCCAATATCGAATGCAGGTTTTGCAGTGTGAGTGACACCCCAAACCACTTTTACCACGCTGCCATTTCTGACAACCAGTTCACCGTTCTTGAATACATAATCCGGTCTGGCGAACATTGCTTCGCGGTCAGTCTGGTCTGTATACACGGTAATATCGGCAGCTGCACCAATGCCTAAATGACCGCGGTCGTTCAGGCCGATCAGTTTGCCGGCACCGGCGCGCGTCATGATAGCGATCTCATACAGGCTGTATTCGCGTTCCAATGAAGTTAAATTGCTCATTGCCTGCGCATCGAGATTTAGCTTGGCAAAAGCCTCGTTACGGAAAGCTTTATCCATGAGCAGGCGAATCAGGTGCGGGTAGCTGGTAAACGGTGCGCCGTTAGGGTGGTCAGTGGTTAAAAAGATGCGCCACGGGTCTTCTACCGATAGGAATAGCTCAAGGCCGATTGCCCATTGCAGGGCATTCACATAATTCTGGTCGCGATATTTGAATGGCAGCACGCCGCAGCCTGCATCGCATTCGATATCCATAATCACGGATTTTTTAGGGTTGGCGTGCTTGGCATTTAGATGCTGCATCATGGAGTCGCCGGATGCAGTGACGGTCTGTCCGAACAGAATCTGTCCTACGTCAGCCGTAATGTGTTTATTTTTGTTCAGTGCTTCGGCGATCTGTGCGGCGGCTGATGAAAACTTCTTGTCGCCCTCGGTGCCGTAGCTGTGAAATTGAATGTGGGTGAGGTGCATCGGTAAACCGCTACTCGCACTCATGGTATCCAGCGTAGTGGCAAAGTTACCAGCTGCGCCTAAGTTGTTACAGTGTACATGCAGCGGTTTGGCAATACCGAGGTCATGCACGGCGCGGCTCAGGCTTTGCAGGATTTCACGCGCGCTGACTTGATAATGCACATTATTTTCGTCCAGATTCAGTCTGCGCTGGTTGAATTTAAATGCATTGATACCGCCCGGGTTAACGACCTTGATGCCTATCGCCTGTGTAGCGTGCAGTATCCACGCAACATAGTCGTTAATCGCCTTCTGATCCTTTTTATCCGCCAGCAGGCGTAAGAAGTAATCATCATTGCCGAGCATGGCGTAGCCGCCTTTGTCGATCATCGGCGTGTCGCCCATTTCCAGATGCGCCTGACGTGCGTTGACTGGCGAAATGGCAGGTTCAAACGCTGCGGTATAGCCCATCTCAATATAGCGAAAGCCGGTATCTGTAGTGCTGGGAGTTGCATGGTGGCTGCAATGCGGGGAGCAGATGTGTGCTTCCGGCTCGCTTAAGCCTTTAAGTTCCTGAGCCTGTTTTTGCTGATGCTTTTCCTGATATTCTGGCAGCATCATGCGCGCAATATTCACCTTACCACCGCCAATATGGCTGTGCATATCAATCGCACCGGCCATGACTACTTTGCCGCTTAAATCATAGGTCTGATCGACTTTTTCGTAGTCTGCCGGCTTTGCAACGATGCGCCCATCACGGATATAAATGTCTGCGTTCACGCCATCTTTGCCATGTGCTGGATCGTAGATTCTGCCGTTTTTAAGTAAGGTAATCATGCTGCAGTGCCATCTATCATTCTGTTTGAAAGTTTTGCTTCAATTTTGCCTATCACTTCACTCAAGCCAGGTAGGTTAGTATCGCGTAGTTTTTTTAGCGGCAGTGTAATCGAGCTGTCCATGCGGAACATCTGCCCGTTATGGTCAACACCTGGGATGCCAACTGGAATAAATACATCCGGCATGCGTTCGAATTTGGTATCGGGGTGGCCAATCACAATAACAGGCGCCTGAGTGTTGGGGGCTGGATATGGATTGAAGGTGCTTATCCAGAGCAAGGCATCACAGCTTGCCAGTTGTTTTGCAGTCGCGAAATGATAAGTATCGTATACGGGTATACCATTATTGAAGCGACTTCTGGTCGGATAACCGCTAAGCCAAGTGCTGACGTTATTCACTGAACTGTCGCCGTCACCGGAGTTAAGCGGAAGGCCGGCTGCGCGTGAGTTTTCATTGAGTTTGCTGATTAGCTGCACAATACTTTGAATCGTAAGTTCTGCATGCGGTATTTTTAAGGCGCTGGCTGACCACACGATGACTGCATATTTTGCGGTTCTTAATTTTTCTATCAAGGAGATTAAGGTGTTGGTCGGGATGCCGGCCACAGTTTCGACGTTTATTTTTTTGCCATTAAGCAGTGAGTTCAGTGCATTGATGACTTCCGGTAGCTGTGTAATTTTAGCGGGGATGATGGTCGGTTCTTTTCCGTCAGGAGCAGCATTCTCTTTTGCGCTGGCTTCAGGCGCGCCCAGAAAAATCAGTTCAGGCGAAGGTTTGTCGAACAGACTGTCAGTATTCCATGCCAGTTTTTCAAAAAAACGCGGGTGCGTGCTGGTAATGTCAGTACCAATTGCCAATATTACATCCGCACGGTTTTTAACTTCGGCGAGTGTAGTTGTAAGCCAGCCGCTGTTTTGCATGGTGCGCGTATTGCTCACGGTTGATTCGCTATGGATATGATCCAGCGTGGCATTGGTTTTTTTTGCCAGCGACATGATGTTACGCATGCCTTGAACTTCTGTGCCCAGTCCGGCAAATAAAGCTTGTTTGCTGTTAGCTAAAATCTCTGCAGCTGCGTTAATCGCTGTTTCCAGGTTGGTCGATTTGCCAGCCAGCAAAGGACTAGCGGATGCTGATGTGTTGAATGCATCTTCAAAAAAATGAATGCCCTTAGTGCAGCCATTTTGCAGTGATAATTCAGGGGTTAAGCTTAAAGTCACATCATCACAGAGCAAGCCACACGCAGGGCAGGTGGCATTAAGTGGAACGGCGTTATGGTTTTGATTGTTCATGTCGATGGTAATTTTGCCACATAGGCCGCATATTCTAAACCTGTTTTATTAAAAACTAATCTTAAAAGTTGGTTTATTTTAAGTGCTAAAAATGGTATTTTAACGGTCTTTTCAATAATTCCATTTTGCATTAGAAGCGAGACGCGCCGAACGCGTTTGGAAGCACCAAGTCAGTTCTTGGCTTGGGCGTGAAATACATGCAATTAATTGCATTATTTACACTCAAATACAAACTCGGCAAGTTATTGATTTTAATGTTAAATGGATAAGTTAACTTTATGGAGTAGTCATGGCAATTCAACGTACGCTTTCTATCATCAAACCTGATGCAGTTGCAAAAAATGTTATCGGTAAAATTTATACGCGTTTTGAAAACGCTGGCTTGAAAATTGTTGCTGCAAAAATGGCACAATTGACACAAGCTGAAGCTGAAGGCTTCTACGCAGTGCACAAAGAGCGTCCTTTCTTTGCTGACCTGGTTAAATTCATGATTTCTGGCCCAGTGATGATTCAAGCTCTGGAAGGCGAAAATGCTGTGCAAGTTAACCGTGACCTGATGGGCGCAACTAACCCTAAAGAAGCTGCTGCTGGCACAATCCGTGCTGACTTTGCTGAAAGCATTGATGCTAACGCTGTTCACGGTTCTGATTCTGCGGAAAATGCAGCAATCGAAATCAAATATTTTTTTGGTTAATAGTTAACTGAAGTAGCTTAAGGTAAAAACAATTTTGGTCAATCTGCTCAACTTTAATCAACAACAACTCGCTCAATGGTTCGCTGAAAGAGGTGAGAAGCCTTTTCGCGCCAAGCAGTTGATGCGCTGGATGCATCATTTTGGCGTGCATGATTTTGAGCAGATGACTGATATTGCCAAAAGCCTGCGCGAAAAACTTGCAAAAGAGGCAGAGATTGTTCTGCCTAACGTGCAGCATGAACAAGTATCAAATGATGGAACCCGTAAGTGGCTGATTGGCACCGATGCTGCCAATAGCATCGAAACGGTGTTTATTCCCGAAGATGACCGCGGTACTTTGTGTGTTTCTAGCCAGGTTGGCTGTGCGCTGGAGTGCACATTCTGCTCTACTGGTCGTCAGGGTTTTAATCGTAACTTAAGTGTGTCTGAAATTATCGGCCAACTAGCTATTGCCGACCATTCATTACGTCAGGAAGCCGGTTATGACCTGCTGCCACCAGGTGAGCGCATTATCAGTAATGTGGTGATGATGGGTATGGGTGAGCCCTTGGCTAACTACGATAATGTGGTAACTGCGATGCAGATCATGCTCGACGACAGCGCTTATGGTTTGAGCCGCCGCCGCGTAACATTATCAACCAGCGGGCTGGTGCCTGCTATGGATCGCCTGAAAGAGGATTGTCCGGTGGCGCTTGCTGTGTCCTTACATGCACCGAATGATGCGTTGCGTGATGTGATCGTCCCGATCAATAAAAAATATCCGCTTAAAGAGTTAATGGCTGCATGCAACCGTTATCTGGAAAAAGCACCACGTGATTTTGTCACGTTTGAATATGTAATGCTGGACGGTGTGAATGACACGGTTGAGCATGCACACCAGTTACTGGAACTGGTTAAAAATGTATCTTGCAAGTTCAATTTAATTCCATTTAATCCTTTTCCTGATAGTGGCTATGAAACTTCCAAACCTAGTCATATCAGAGTGTTCCGTGACATTCTGATGCAAGCGGGTTATGTTGTGACGGTACGCAAAACCCGTGGTGAAGACATTGATGCCGCATGTGGTCAGTTAGCTGGTAAAGTACTGGATAAAACGAAACGTACTTCCAGGCGAATTCCGATTGAGACAATTACATGAGCAACAATGACATGAACAACAATGACATGAATCAGTCCAGTTTTATAGAAACAGTTTTGGCGGTATCAGGTATTAATAAATTGAGTTTTGGTAAATTAGGTTTAATCGGCTTGGTTTCTATACTGGCTGTGGGCTGCGCCAGTCAGCAACAGCAGGACACCGCAGATAAAAACTTAAAAGAGCGCGCACGCTCCCATACCGATTTAGGCGCTGCGTATTTTCAGCAAAGACAGCTGGATATTGCTTTAGAAGAGTTTACGCTGGCTACAAAAATTGACCCAAATTTCGGTCAGGCTTATAACGGTTTGGGCTTGGTGCATGCAGCGCTTGGTCAAGATGATATCGCTGAAAAAAACTTTAAAAGAGCGTTGCAGCTTGAACCAAACAACTCGGAATCACATAATAATTTTGGTAGTTTTTTATGTGGCAGAAACCGTATCGATGAGTCTGTTAAAGAGTTTATGGCAGCAGTAAAAAATCCCTTATATGCAACGCCGGTGATTGCCTACACTAATGCCGGTATCTGTTCTATGCGCAAACAGGATGTGGTAAATGCGGAGATTTATTTTCAGAGGGCGTTAGAGGTTGAACCCTTAGCTGCTGTGGCTGCGTATCAATTGGCTTCAATTCAGTTTAAACGCAATGAGGTAGCTAAGGCTAAAACGACATTGCAAAATGTAGTGATAGCCCAGCCAACGCCGGAAAACCTCTGGTTGTCCATACAAATTGCGCGTAAATTAGGTGCTAAGGATGATGAGGCTAGCTATGCGTTACAGTTGCGTAGACAATACCCGGATTCTGAGCAGGCGAAGTTATTAGCGAGTGGGAATTAGAGATGGCTGAATTGCAAGATACAGATAAAGAAATAGGCGACACTCAATCACAAAGCCAACCAATATCGTTTGGACAAGTTTTACAGGCCACGCGAGTTGCTAAAGAACTGACGCAGCAGGATGTTTCAAACAATTTGCGCTACAGCGTCAAGCAAGTGAATGCACTTGAAAATGGCGAGTTTGATTTATTGCCTGATGCCATGATTACACGTGGTTTTATCCGTAATTACGCTAAGCTACTGGAGATAGATGCAGAGCCTTTGCTTGCAAGCTATCGTCAGAGTGTTTCCTCTGAAGCTGATAAGATGATTGCGGTTCATTCGTCAATGCGCCCTGTGCAGCTTACTAAAGAGAGCCAGCCTTGGCTTAAATATATACTAGCAAGCATTCTGGTATTATTTTTTCTTCTGGCGTGGCTGTTTTATGTGGATTACATGCCTAAGTCGCCAAACGTTAGCGATGAAAAGTCGCCTGAAGTGATTGAGGAATTTTCCCCCGCAACTGCAGAGCCATTACCCGAAGCCGCTTTACCGGCAGCACAGAGATTAGCTGAAGATGAGGTCATGGCTCCTGATTTGCTTGCAGCGCCCAATGTTGGTTTGAATAGTTCTACGCAGACTCCAACGAATGTAGCAGATGTGAAATCGGCAGATCCTCTTTCTCAAATCGATTTTAAACCACTCGCGCCATCTGTAACTCAGCAGATTCAGGCACCTTCAGGCGCTGCTAAACCTGCTGATAAAACTGTCAGCATGTTTTTTACAGCGCAGACCTGGGTGAGTGTGACAGACAAGTTCGGTAAAGTGGTTTACGAAAAAATGTCACATAGCGGTGATCAAGAAACTATCAATGCACCGCTGCCGTTGAGTCTGGTGATAGGTAATGCCAGCGGTACCAAATTAAATTTTGGCGGTAAAGATATTGATCTAGCCGCTAATACTAAAGATAACGTTGCACGTATTACCTTGGAGTAGCAGTTGAGTTTGTCTATACAAATTAAGCCACGTCACACTTTACAGGTCATGATCGGTCACATCCCTGTCGGTGGCGGTTTGAACGGCACCATCCCGGCTCCTGTCGTCGTACAGAGCATGACCAATACTGATACCGCTGATGCTGCAGCGACAATTAAGCAGGTTTATGAACTGTGGCAAGCCGGTTCTGAAGTAGTGCGTATTACTGTGAACTCTCCTGAGGCTGCAGCACAGGTTGGCAATATCCGTCGCGGCTTGGATGCACTAGGCTGCAATGTGCCTTTGGTGGGTGATTTTCACTACAATGGCCATAAATTGCTCGCACAATATCCTGATTGTGCCGAAGCGCTTGCAAAATATCGCATCAATCCCGGTAACGTAGGTAAAGGCTCCAAACGTGATGAGCAATTTGCAGCGATGATTGAGGCTGCTATTCACTATAAGAAAGCTGTGCGTATCGGTGTTAACTGGGGCAGTCTGGATCAAGCCAAAATGGCACAGATGATGGATGATAATGCCAAGCTTGCAACACCGTTAAGTGCTGATGCACTGATGCGCGAAGCACTGATCCAGTCTGCGCTTGAGAGTGCGGAGCAGGCAGTGGCACTAGGTCTCTCACCCAACCAGATTATTATTTCCTGCAAAGTCAGTGATGTACAGGATCTGGTCAAAGTCTATACCGAATTGGCAACACGAAGTGATTACCCGCTGCATTTAGGGCTTACCGAAGCCGGTATGGGTTCAAAAGGCATTGTGGCTTCAACAGCTGCACTGGCTTTATGTCTGCAACAGGGCATTGGCAACACGATTCGTGTGTCTTTAACGCCGGAGCCGAATGAGTCGCGCACTAAAGAAGTCGTCGTCGCGCAGGAAATCCTGCAAACCATGGGCATTCGCTCATTCACACCGCTGGTTACCGCATGCCCGGGCTGCGGTCGCACTACCTCAACTTACTTTCAAGAGCTTGCCATGCAGATTCAAAGCTATCTGCGCAACCAGATGCCAGTATGGCGTGGCCAGTACGCGGGTGTGGAAAATATGAGCGTAGCAGTCATGGGCTGTGTGGTGAACGGCCCCGGTGAGTCCAAGCTTGCGAATATCGGTATCAGCCTGCCTGGCACGGGTGAAGTGCCAGTTGCGCCGGTATTTGTGGATGGCGAGAAAACGGTCACGCTCAAGGGCGATAATATCGCGCAGGAATTTCAGGCCATTGTTGAAGACTACGTGCAGAAGAATTACGCTGAAGGTGGAAAACTGCGTGTGAATCCGACTTCAAAAACGATTCCGATTCAAGCGATCAATACATAAGATTTATATATAAAAAAGTTAATAATTAAAAATTCATGAGCAATAAATTTCAAAGTATTAAAGGTTTCTACGACATTTTGCCCGAAGCAACTCCATTGTGGTTTAAGCTGGAAGACACGGCGCGTCGAGTTTTAGGCCAATACGGCTATAAAAATATTCGTATGCCATTGGTTGAGCCGACAGAACTTTATGTTCGCAGTGTAGGTGAGCATACTGATATTGTTGAAAAAGAAATGTATGCATGGGAAGACGCGCTTAATGGCGATAAACTGGCTTTGCGTCCTGAAGGCACTGCCGGTTGTGTGCGTGCGGTTGTGGAACATAACCTGACGTACAATGGCCCGCAGCGGCTGTGGTACAGCGGACCCATGTTTCGTCACGAGAATGTGCAAAAAGGCCGCCAGCGCCAGTTTCACCAGATTGGTGTAGAAGCATTTGGTTTTGATACGCCGGAAGTAGACGCCGAGCAAATTGTTTTGCTGGCAAGGCTTTGGCGTGAGCTTGGTATTCAGGATGTGGAGCTGCAAATTAATAGCATAGGCGATGCGCATGAGCGTGCTGAATATCGTAATGTGCTGATTGCATATTTCGAGCAGCATGCAGACCTGCTGGATGAAGACGCGAAACGCCGCTTGCACACGAATCCGTTACGCATACTGGATACTAAAAATCCACGCATGCAGGCGATGTGCGAAGCTGCACCAAAACTAATAGATTGCCTTGGTGATGAAACCCGCGCACATTTTGATGGTCTCTGTAAAAGATTAAACCAAGCAGGTGTTGCGTTTAAAATCAATCCGCGCTTGGTGCGCGGTCTGGATTACTACAACCGCACTGTATTTGAATGGGTCACAACCAAGCTGGGTGCACAGGGTACGATTGCCGGTGGCGGTCGCTACGATGCGCTGGTAGAGCGTTTGGGCGGTAGTGCAACGCCAGCCTGTGGCTTTGGTATTGGTTTGGAGCGTGTATTTTTGCTGATGCAGGAATATGGCATCACAGCCACCGATGCGCCCGATGTTTATCTGGTGAATGTAGGTGAGTTGGCAGAATCTGCAGCGTTTGCGATTGCAGAACGCTTGCGTAACGCCAATGTAGAAGTCGTTCTGCATGCAGGTGGCGGTAGTTTTAAATCGCAGATGAAAAAGGCTGATAGAAGTTTGGCAAGATACGCTTTGATTCTGGGTGATGATGAAGTCAATAATCAGCAGGTAACATTAAAGCCGATGCAGTTTGATACGCAATCTGGAGCCAAGCCAGAGCAAGTTTTGTGCAGTATTGAAGAGGCAATCAAAATAATGGCGGCCGGTAAAAGTTAAAGATTTCCGGTCATTTATCTTTAATAAAGTTAATTTTAAACATCATATAGAGCAAACATGACCGTTGATTTACAAACTAAGCAGCTTGCAAACACAGCGCCTTTGCTGCAGCTTGAGCATGTAAGTATTTCGCCTAAAAAAACGCCATCACGTCTGCTGGTGAATGATGTCAGCTTCGCGATTGAGGTTGGAAAAACCACCTGTGTGGTTGGCGAATCCGGAAGCGGTAAAAGCCTGACTGCGCTTGCAATTATGGGTTTGCTATCGAAGCAGTTGCAGCTAAATAGCGGTAAGGTTTTATTTAATGACGCTGATAAAGGCATTGTTGATTTAACAACACTTGATGCTGAAAGCCTGCGCAAACTTCGCGGCGATAAAATCGCCATGATTTTTCAGGAGCCGATGACTTCCCTGAATCCGGTACTGACCGTGGGCTATCAAATCGGTGAGAGTCTTACGACGCATCTTGGTTTTAAAGGTGAGCGTTTAAAGAATAAAATTGCCAGTTTGCTGGAAATGGTCGGCATTCCTCCCGGTCGTGCTAATAGTTACCCTGATGAGCTTTCAGGTGGACAGCGCCAGCGTGTGATGATTGCGATGAGTATTGCCTGCGAACCGAGCTTGTTGATCGCAGATGAACCGACAACAGCACTGGATGTGACGGTGCAGGCACAGATTCTCAAGTTATTGAGTGATCTTAAAACGCGTATGAATATGGGCATGCTATTTATTACGCATGATTTTGGTGTGGTGGCAGATATTGCTGATAATGTTGTTGTGATGTTCAGGGGGCAGATAGTAGAGTCTGGAACAAGAGAGCAAGTGTTAAGTAATCCACAGCATCCTTATACGAAGGCACTATTAGCATGCGTGCCGGATGCGGAGGGTGAAAAAATGCTGAAGCCGATTGATTACGCATGGCTGGCCGGTGAACAGACAGGCGCAGTTGCCGCTGAGGTGATACATGAGTGAAGATATTCTTGTTGCCAGAAATCTGGTAAAAACTTACACGCAGCGTAGCGGGCGCTTTGGGTTTGGCTCAACGCAGGTCAGAGCATTAAATGACGTCAGTATCCATTTACGTGCCGGTACAACATTGGCTGTTGTAGGTGAATCTGGCAGCGGTAAATCCACGTTAGCGCGTTGTCTGTTACAATTGCAACCCGTAGACAGCGGAGAGGTCCTGTTTGAAGGGCGAGACTTGGCTAAACTTGAGCCAACTGAGTTAAGAGACGTGCGTAAAAACTTGCAAATGGTGTTTCAAGACCCGTTTGCATCACTTAATCCGCGCATGCGTGTCGGTGAAATAGTTGGTGAAGGCTTGCTGATTCACAGTCTAGGCAGTATTGCCGAACAGCAGAAAAAAGTCGTGGCGATGCTGAAGCGCGTTGGTTTAACAGAAGCCGATATGCAAAAATATCCGCATGAGTTTTCAGGCGGGCAAAGACAGCGCATCGGTATTGCAAGAGCTTTGGTATTAAATCCACAGGTGGTTGTCTGCGATGAACCGGTTTCTGCATTGGATGTTTCAATTCAGGCACAGATACTGCTGCTGCTGAAAGAATTACAGCAGGAAATGGCGTTAAGCTATATTTTTATCAGCCATGATTTGCGTGTGGTACGGCATATTGCAGATGATATGGTGGTGATGTATCAGGGACAGGTTGTAGAACAGGGGTCTGTGGTCGATGTGTACACAGCACCTAAACATAGTTATACGCAGAATTTGCTGGCTGCGATACCGGGCAAAAAAGTAGTGAACGGATGAGTTAAACGTAATTTAAGTTAATAGATTTAAAATTAAAAGTATTAAAAGATTGGAATATTGAATGGCGTACGATTTAGAAGAACAAGAGCAGTTAGACGAATTAAAAGCCTGGTGGAAAACCTATGGCAAAATGGTAAGTGGTGCTGTACTGGCGCTATTAGTAGGTTATGCTGCTTATCAGGGGTGGCATTTATATCAGGGCAAGCAAGCAGTAGAAGCTTCTAGTGAATTCCAGGCGCTGCAAGTGACTGACGAAAATGATGTAAAAGCCATTCAGTCCAAAGCTGCGGTGATTATGGATAAATATTCATCAACACCATATGCCGGTCGTGCTGCTTTGTTTGCAGCAAAGGCAAATTACGCGAGCAATGATGTTAAAAGTGCAAAAGCGCAGTTAGAGTGGGCAATTAAAAATGCAAAAGAAACATCTATCAGCGCGATTGCAAGCTTGCAATTGGCAAATATTCTAGCTGAAGAAAAAGACTATCAAGGTGCGTTAAAGCTGCTGGAAGCGGAACATGATGCAGGTTTTGATGGCTTGTTCTCTGATTTAAAAGGCGATGTTTTGGTTGCGCTGGATAAGAAAGCTGAAGCAAAAGCGGCTTATGAACATGCATTGACCAAATTAGATGCTCAAGGCAGATATCATGTGCTCACGCAACAAAAACTAGAGGCATTAGGTTAAAAATTGACGCAACTCATTAAAAAATCAAAACTTCTGCTGTTGTTAAGCAGCTTATTGTTGCTGGCATCATGCAGCACTATTTCTGACTTGAAAACTGATATATCAGAACGTGTGTTTGGACGCGAAGCAGCCGAGCCGCCTGAGCCGTTGGCTGAAATCAAGCAAACCGCCAGTGTCAAAGTGCTATGGCAGGCCAAACTTGGCAGTACAGAAATTTATGATTTTACGCCAGCTGTAGATGCTGGATATGCTTATGTGGCGAGTGCCGAAGGTGAGCTGAGTAAGCTGGATGTTATTAACGGTAGTCAGGCCTGGCGCGTGAATGTTGGCGAAAAGCTGACTGGTGGTGTAGGGGTAGGCGGCAGTCTAGTCATTGTTGGTACGCAAAAAGGCTCTATCTACGCTTATGATATCTCAGGTAAATTGCAGTGGAAATCACGCTTAAGCAGCGAGGTGTTAAGCGCTCCCAAGTACTTTGATGGCTTAGTAATTGTGCGTACTGGCGATAGCCGTATCTACGGCATTAACGCAAACGACGGCAGCCGTAAGTGGGTTTACGATCGTACAGGTCCTGCGCTGACATTACGCAGCAGTGCCGGTGTGGTGGTTGATGGTGGTGCGGTCTATGCAGGTTTCGCTGGAGGTAAGCTGGTTTCTGTACGTGCTGACAATGGCAAAATTATGTGGGAGGCCTCTGTCGCGCAACCTAAGGGTGTAACAGAAATCGAGCGTATCGCCGATATTACCAGCCTGCCGTTTGTAGATGGTCCATTGGTATATGCAGTAGCTTATCAGGGCCGTATTGCAGCAGTTGATAGAACAAGCGGCCGCGTCGTATGGAACCGCGATATATCCAGTCTTTCTGGATTGACCGCCGAAGATGCAAGAATTTATGTATCACACGCGATAGGCTCAGTGTATGCGCTTGATTACACTACAGGCAAAACCTTTTGGCGTCAGGCTGGGCTTAAAAACCGTCAGCTGACAGGCCCATTGGCGATGGGCTCTTTGATAGCCGTCGGTGATGTTGAGGGATACGTACACTTTTTAAGCCGTGAAGACGGCGCGTTCAGTGCTCGCGTTAAAACTGGTGACAGCCAGATTTTGCCGCAGATGTCATTGATTAATAGTAATACATTACTGGCACAGTCGCGCGACGGCGGTATATATGCATTACAGATCAAATAAATAGTAGTTGTATCAATACGAAAAGGTTTTAATTCTTTTTGAGATGATACAACTGCAATTCAATCAATTACTTAGCTTGATAAGATTATAAAGAATCATTTAGCTTAGGCTCTAAATAGAAGGCTCATATGATACCTACCATTGTTTTAGTTGGCCGACCCAATGTTGGCAAGTCAACCTTATTTAACCGACTCACAAAAAGTCGCGATGCACTTGTTGCAGATTTCCCCGGCTTAACTCGTGATCGCCACTATGGTCGTGGTTTAGGCGCAAGTCAGCCTTATCTGGTCGTTGATACCGGCGGTTTTGAGCCAAATACCGATGACGGTATTCTTAAAGAGATGGCAAAACAGACGCTGCAGGCGATTGATGAAGCTGATGCAGTTATTTTCCTCGTGGATGGCCGTCAAGGTGCAACACCTCAGGATATGGACATTGCTAACCGCCTGCGTAAATGCAAGTGCCCGGTATTACTCGCTGTGAATAAAACTGAAGGTATGCAGAAAGCGATTGTAAGTGCTGACTTTCATGAGTTAGGGCTGGGTTACCCCTTATCTATATCTTCTGCACATGGCGAAGGTGTACGTGACATTATCGAAGAAGCCTTAGAAAACTTTAAGGTCGAAGAAGAAGAGCCGACCACAGATTATACCGGTGACAAAATCCCCAAAGTTGCCATTGTTGGCCGCCCGAATGTGGGTAAATCTACATTAGTGAACGCGCTGCTAGGTGAAGAGCGCGTCATTGCATTTGACGAACCGGGTACTACACGTGACTCCATCCATATTGATCTGGAAAAAAACGGCAAACACTACACGCTGATTGATACTGCCGGCGTGCGTAAGCGTGGCCGGGTATTTGAGGCGATTGAGAAGTTTTCTGTTATTAAAACGATTCAGGCGATTGAAGACGCCAATGTGGTGATTTTGGTAGTTGATGCGCAAGAGGGTATCACTGAGCAAGATGCACACGTTGCCGCTTACATATTGGATGCAGGCCGCGCACTTGTGGTTGCAATCAATAAGTGGGATGGTCTTAAAGAAGATGAGCGTGATTGGGTCAAACGCGAGATTGATCGCAAATTAATGTTCCTGGATTTTGCCGAATTTCACTATATTTCTGCATTACGTAAAAAAGGTCTGCCTGAATTATTTAAATCGGTGGATATTGCCTATAAGGCAGCATTTGCAAAACTGGCTACTCCGCAGTTAACACGTGTGCTGATAGATGCTTTGCAGCAGCATCAACCGCCAATCAGTAAAGGTATTCGTCCTAAGCTGCGTTATGCGCATCAGGGCGGTAGCAATCCACCTATCGTAGTTATTCATGGCAGCCATGTAGATGGTGTAAAAGATGCCTATACGCGCTTTTTGGAAAAGACATTCCGTAGAACTTTTCAGCTTTCCGGTACGCCGCTGCGTGTGCAATATAAGCAAGGCAGCAACCCGTTTGCAGAAGATGAAGATAAACGTAAACCGGGCGAGGGTATTGTAAGTATGCGTCGTCGTAAAACTGCGCAACGTGCTGAACTTAAAGCTAAAAAAGACGTTGAAGAGAAAGACAGAAAAGCTACAAAGCGTTAATCATTAACTTTAGTAGGCAGTGGGCTGGATTACTGTCTACAAGTTGGGATGTTGCTCTAGTTTTTTGTTCTCTTTAGGTAACTCATAAGGGTCTGCTACATAAGCAGGCCCTTTCATTAATATCACCACGATGCAGCCGATTGCTGCTGCGCCAACAAAAAAACAGATGCTGAACAACACTCCCAGACACATGTAAATCGTCTTCAGTTGCTCTGGGTTAACTGGCTGATTACCAAAGTAAATAAACAGTATTGCAGCAGTCGGTATTGCTGCGCATATACCGAATATTAACGGTAATTTTTTTAGAAGCACCCATTCTATTCCAGAGGGTGTCTTAATAAATCCCGGAAGTTTATTAAAGTATCTCATTGAATAAATGGGAGTGGATTTTTATTGATTAGTTCAGTACAGACTTTCCCAGAACTTCCACCATACGCGTTCATCGGCTGGCGCGTTTTTATTTAACATTGCGCTGTCAGGATAGTTTTTCTGTAAAACACGCAATGTGTCGGTTTTCAAGTCTTCCAGTCCCAGTAAGTCGTAGGCGCTGATCTGGATGACCAATGCCTCTTCAACGCCTGGTGATTGCGGGTAGTTTTCTATGACATATTTGGTACGGTTAACTGCCGCCAGATAGGCCTGACGTTTCATGTAATAACGCGCAACATGCAGCTCGTGGTCTGAGAGGCTGTTAGCCAGATATACCATGCGTTGCGCGGCATCTTTCGCATAACGGCTTTTTGGATAACGCGTAACGAGTTCCTTGAATGTCATAAATGAATCACGTAGGGCACGTGGGTCACGATCACTCACTTGTTGTTTGGTTAGTTTTTCCAAAATGCCACGTTCGTTAAAAATAGCTAAACCTTTAAGGTAATAGGCGTAATCTACGTTTGGATGGTTAGGGTGTAACTTAATAAAGCGATCTGCCGCAGCCACGGCTAAAACCGGGTCACTCTTTTTGTAATGTGCATAGGCTGTTTCCAGCTGTGCTTGTGTTGCATACTTGCCATGCGGATAACGTGATTCCAGTTTTTGGAAATATCCGATCGCTTTGACGTAATCCCTATCTGTCATTTTTTCAGCACCCATTTGATAGATGCGTTCTGCAGACAAACCTTTGGTATCGTCAAGCTCTGTAGGGCTGCCAAAAATCGCACAAGCATTGAGTAACAGGGTAAATGTTAAAATTAAGATATACTTCATGCCAAACCACCTTTATGAATTTGCAGTAATTATAACCGATGACAGACGCTACTCCACAATCTCTTAGCAATTCCCTTACACTCACCATTCCACATGACTTAGGCGGCTTACGACTAGATGTTGCTTTGCAGCGCCTATTGCCAGAACACTCCCGTTCACGCTTGCAGGCCTGGATTAAAGAAGGCCTCGTTACCGTTGGTGGCGAGGCCAGTACTTCTAAAACAAAAGTCTGGGGTGGCGAGAGTATTGTAGTGCATGTGCAGGCAAAACCGGAGCAGTATGCTTTTAAAGCGCAGGATATACCGCTTGATATCGTGTATGAAGATGATCATATTCTGGTGATTAACAAACCGGCCGGCATGGTCGTGCATCCGGCAGCAGGTAATTGGGAAGGTACATTGCTCAATGCCTTGCTGTTTCATGCACCGCAATTACACGATGTACCACGTGCAGGCATCGTGCATCGTTTAGATAAAGATACCAGCGGTTTACTGGTTGTAGCTAAAACCTTAAATGCACAAACGCATTTAGTGCGCCAGTTGCAGGCACGTACTGTTAAACGTGAGTACCGCGCAATTGTCTGGGGACAGCTATGGCGTAACGGAACCGTAGATCAGCCAATAGGGCGCGACCCGCGCTCGCGCACTAAAATGGCGATTAACCGCATGGGCAAACCAGCCGTTACGCGTTATGAAGTGCTGGAACGCTTTTCGGTACAGACTTATTTACGTTGTAATCTTGAAACAGGCCGCACGCACCAAATTCGTGTACACATGCAGTTTCTAAAAGCGCCGTTGGTGGGCGACCCCATCTATGGTTATCGCGGCATTGTCCCGATTCGCGCCATGACGCAGACCTTACGTGATGCAGTAAGTAATTTCCATCGCCAAGCCTTGCATGCAATTAAATTGGGCCTGATTCACCCTGCTACTAATGAATTCATCGAGTGGCAAATTGAATTGGCTGATGATATGAAAATACTGCTGGAAGCCATGCGCCATGAAGACGTGAAAGATGAAGAAGAGTTTGAATTGAGCATGGAGCCATACCTTGCCGATGAAGACTACGAGTATGACGATGATGATGATGAGTTTGATGATCTAGAGGATGATAGTGATTTGGATCTGGAGCAGGAAGAAGAATAATTCTGCACATTGTTTGTGTGACTGAAGGATTAAATTAAAGGGGCTGGTTTATACCGGCCCCTTTTACATGATGGCTTAAGTTTGAGCTTAACGTATACGTTTGACGATAAATCCGTTCTCAACCTTCTCGAAACCCAGTTTTGGGTAGTAGCCCATTGCTTCAGGGGACGACAATAAAATCAAGGCCACCTCATCGCCAATGGCTTCCTGCAAACGTGTGATGAGCTCACTGCCGATGCCATGTTTTTGGTAGGTTTTATCCACAGCAAGGTCAGATAAGTAACAGCAATAACTAAAGTCAGTTAGCGCTCGGCATACGCCAACCAGCTTGTTTTGATCCCATGCAGAGATCACAAGATTGGCATTTGCAAACATGCGCTCGATCCGAGCTAAATCTTTAGTAGGGCGGCGAATGCCAGAAGCATCAAACACTGCAGCTACGTCGGCAGCTGCAAGTGAGATATTGTGACGATATTCAATTTGAGTCATAAATACTTATATCCTATTGATAGCGTGGGTATTGTGACGTTCATTTTTTCTACCTCGCCGATATGGCTGCCACGATGGTGCACAGCGCGAGCACAAGGTTCAGTGCGACCATGCGACGAATATTGTTCAGCACAGTAGCGGCCGCTGGCCACGAAGATGCTGCGCAGAGCGCAACTAGCCTTGGATACAACACTAGGTACACAATGAAAAATACCACTGCCATCACGAGGCCAAGAGTTAGCATAATATGCCAACCCGTTGGCGCTTGCGACATGCCCACATTGATTAGCATGATAATGCCGCTGATCAGAATGAGCACGACAGCCAGTGCGCTATAAGCAAGAAATAGGCGAAAGGTGGCGACCCAAAGTGGTAAGCGTTCAGGCGGGTTCAGAATTGCCCCAGCTGCCGGGCGCAGGCAAAAATAGGCAAAAAACATACCGCCAACCCACACGATGACACTGGTTAGATGAGTGAAGAGCAGGATTTGATGGATGATGGGTGACATGGTGTTTCTTTCAGTAGCCTAGCGTTTGGTATAAGGAGTGTATTTTACGCGTTCCGCTTGGTGGACGAGGTTAACTGCGATTTTTGAGTACTTTCGACCGCATAGGCTTGCCTTTCAAAAAAATTGTTCCGGTAGCCGTGGCGACCATGACTGACTTCCCATAAGCTCGATAAGACATAGGCTGGCAAGAAAAACATACCCCATCGCTCGTATTGCCTGACATGCACATGTTCGTGCTCTCGCAGTGAGGCAAGCTCCTGCTGGCATGTGCCTAGAATAACATGACCAAGTGTGATCGCACCAAAGCAAAGCGGACGAGGAAGCGAAGCAAAGAAACGTCCCGTCTTGCCGCCATGAAATTCAGCGACACCCGTCACGATACGCACTTTACCGCCAAGCCCAAGTATAAGCAGTCCAAACAATAAGCCAAGCGCTGTGTTTGGCAAAGCCCAGATGTATGCAAATAACTTGAAAATGGCACTGTGAAATGTACGCATTTACCGGTTAATGCTTAAAGCCAGAGGCTGGTTTTAGCCAGATCCGCTTGAATGATAGATTAGACATGGAAGTTTACTCGCTAAGTGACAGGCGAAGAGGAATCATAGCTGAGAAACCAAAGCCATGCTTTTGATAAAAGCGTTGTGCTGATTCATTGGTACTATCAGTTAGCAGGGTGATGCGTTTGCATCCCTTCAAGTGTGCGAATTGAATAGCCTGTTCAAGCAAGCAAGAACCAACACCACTGCCGCGAGCATTAGGGGAAACTACCATATCTTCGAGTAATGCAACGCGGTCACCGAGTGCGGTTGATATGGTGAAGAGAAGGTTAATCATACCAATAATTTGGTTGTCTTGACGAGCGATAAGTATAAGCCCAATTTCTGGACTACTAATAATGCGTGCCAAACCACGGCTTTGGGCTTCATAATTGGGTTTGAAGTCTGCTTCTTGAGAAAACAAGATGCCCAATAAGTCACAAAGCACGGGAATATCAGAGGGGTTTGCAGGAGTAATTTGCATAGCTCGACTTACTGTTTTTAATGCCAGGCAGAGATCACGAGATTGGCATTTGCAAACATGTGCTCAATCCGCGCCAAATCTTTAGTAGGGCGGCGAATGCCGGAGGTATCAAACACTGTAGCTACGTCGGCAGCTGCAAGTGAAGTGTTTTGACCATATTCAATCTGAATCATAAAAGCCTAAGGTTTAAATTAAGGGTTGGTTCGTAGATATTTATAAATGCAGATTTGTCATCTATAAATCATGAACCTTGTTTTCGGCTAGTTTCGCTTGATTGAAAAGTTTAACTCAGTTTCGTGCCAGAGGTAGTGCTTTAAGGATTTTATCAGTTGTGAAGCCTGTTGGTTGTAGCAGATGGCTGACAAAATAAGAAGATTTGTGAGGAAAGAAGAAAACATATTCCTTGCCGACCTCTAACCCACCAATACCACAAAGAGAATGAGACGCTGTTTCGACTGTGTTTCCGGAGAACGCACCTTTTAGTGTTCGCAGTACTACAACTTTTGCATTCCAAGGATCTGCACCTTGCACTGAAACGACGCGAGCATGGATAACGACACTAGCAGTAGCGTAGGCACCTTGAGGTGTAGGGGGTCTCCAGTCTGGCTTTGGATCACATGCCAATGCGGGTTGAGTGCAGAATAGTGAGAGAAAAACCATCACCAATAAAGTTTTCATGTGAGTGCTCCAGATGCCTAATGCTTGAAGTAAGGTGTTTGTTATAAAGACAATAACGGATAGACTAAACTAGCCCGGGGTTTTAAATTAGAAATATTCAATTTCATAATAAATCCTGATCCGTCATCTATTATTCTATTGTTACGCTACAGCAGTTTAGTTGGCTTGTGAAGACACATTTACTTTCTAGTTCATCCTGCTTGGCACATGAGTCGTTCTGCGCTTTCTGATGATCTTTGACTGCATAGGCTTGCATTTCGAAGAAGTTATTCCGGTAACCGCAACGGCCATGACTGACTTCCCATAGGCTTGACAAAGCGTAAGCCGGCAAGAAAAACATACCCCAGCGCTCGTACTGTCTGACATGCACATGCTCGTGGGCTCGCAGTGCTTCAAGTTGCTTTTGACATGTGCCCAGAATGACATGACCAAGTGTGATGGCACCAAAGCAAAACGGATGTGGGCGAGAAGCAAAGAAACGTCCTGCTGTGCCTCCATGAAGCTCGGCTACCCCGGCCACGACGTGCACTCTGCCGCCAAGCCCAAGTATAAGCAGTCCAAACAATAAGCCAAGCGCTGTGTTTGGCAAAGCCCAGGTATATGCAAGAAATTTGAAAACGGTTCTAAGATGTGTACGCATATGTGAGTTAATGATTAATATATGGGCAAGCCTTCTGAATCGCGTAATGGGGGCAGGTCACATTTTTTATTCAATCAATATTAACCTAGAACAAATCATGATCTATTACTGTCTTTTTCAATATATCAAAACAAAAATGAATACTCCATTTATTTTAATGCTGTAGTTATTAGGCTAATCGGACTAATGGATAACAATGATTTATACTCATATGTTAAGTATGAAAGCAGCCAAAATGTTGCTGGTTTGCTTGATTAACAACGAGGTGTTTCATGCAGTTTATAAAACCTGATTGGCCTGCGCCTGCTAACGTGAAAGCTTTACAAACCACGCGCGTAGGTGGGGTGAGTGTGGCGCCTTATGCCAGCTTGAATCTTGGCGCTCATGTCAATGATGAACCGATAGCCGTGGCTAAAAACCGCCAGTTATTAAGCCCTTATTTGCCAAGTGAGCCGGTGTGGGTGAATCAAGTGCATGGGGTGGAGGTGATTGATGCGGCGGTTAGCAGCTGTCTGCAAAATGCGGATGCATCGTTTACTACCAAGCCGAATGTAGTATGTGTGACGATGACGGCAGATTGCCTGCCGGTATTGCTTTGCGATAAAAAAGGCACAGCGGTTGCTGCTGTACATGCGGGCTGGCGTGGCTTGTGTGATGGTGTGATTGAAGCGGCTATTGCTAAAATGCAGGTGCCAGTTAGCGAGATTCTTGTTTGGCTAGGGCCTGCCATTGGCCCAAATGCGTTTGAAGTTGGAGACGATGTCAAAGCGCAGTTTTTAGCCAAAGATAGTAAAGCTGAGCTGGCGTTTAAGCGCAATGGCGACAAATGGCTGTGCAATATGTATTTAATTGCAAGGCAGCGTTTAAATGCTTTGGGTGTCACTGAGATTTACGGTGCGAGTGTGAATGAGGACTTTTGCACTTATACAGATGAAGCGCGCTTTTTTTCATTCAGGCGCGATAACGTTACCGGACGCATGGCGAGTATAATTTGGCTGGAGAATAGTTAAAGAGTCAGTGATTTATTTCGTCATTGCACACCCGTAAAGGGCATCCCCGCCAAACTAAGCTACTAAAGTAGCAAGTTTAGTGTGAAGGAGCAAAGCGACGTGGCAATCCATGACACGTTGATTGACATGAACGCAAGGATTGCCTCCCCCATGATCTAAAGACTAAACCGTTCGTAATGACGGGGTGTAAATGAATCAGCACTTTCTTAGGTTTGAACCTTTTTCTAAATGATAGTCGTCTAAGTTATAATGGCGGCTATTTATATCTTTCAAGTGCCGCATGACCATTCCTGATTTTTCCATTCTGACCTGGATTATTGTCACCAGCTTTGCCGGTGGCTTGCTGAGCGTTTCTCTGGCGGCAGTATTTGCGCTGAATTTGCGTACGGCCTGGATTCCTATGCTGGTGAGTTATGCGATTGGTGCGATGCTGGGTGCGGTGTTTCTGGAAATTCTGCCGCATGCATTTGAAGAGGCGACAAGTGTAGAGAGTGTTTCCGCAACGCTGCTGTTTGGTTTATTGCTGTTTTTTGTACTGGAAAAGCTGGTGATCTGGCGCCATTGCCATGGTGACCATTGCGAAGTACATGCAATTCATAACGAGGCGAATTGCCCAGATGTGCAGCAAAGCAGTTCGACGCAAGAGGGTAGTGCCAAATTCAGGCCAGTAAAATCGCAATCTCATGCGCCGTCTATTGTGCAAAGTCATGCGCATACGCATAGCCATCATGATAGCGGCCGAAGCGGTATGATGATTATGATTGGTGATACTTTTCATAACTTTGTGGATGGTGTTTTAATCGCGGCAGCATTTTTAGTAGATGTTAAGCTGGGTATGGTGACGGCGCTGGCGATTATTTCGCATGAAATCCCGCAGGAAGTCGGCGATTTTCTGATTCTGTTGCACTCAGGTTATAGCAAAAAACAGGCATTTATTTTTAATCTGGTTTCTAGTCTGGCAACCTTGATTGGCGGGCTGATTGCATACTTCGCGCTGCAATTTGTAATGAGCTGGATACCGTATATTCTGGGCTTGGCTGCGGCGAGCATGCTGTACGTGGCAGTAGCAGACTTGATTCCTAGCTTGCATAAGCGTACTGAATTAAAGGCGACGATCAGTCAGGTTTCACTGATCAGCTTGGGTGTCGCTACTATCTGGCTCGCGCACATTCTGCTCGAGTGATTGTTTGTTTCTATAATGACGACGATGCTTTGCACCCAGTATCCACAACAGCAGGGCGCACGGAACCAAGCCGTAGAAAGTAAATGTGAGCAATCCCGCAGCTATAGATTTTTCAGTGGCGGCCATTAAGATCACGACGTAAAGCCATGCAATAACAATAATATACATGGCGTAATCATAACGATATTTTTAAGATTTATAGGTTTTTTATGACAAATAAAACAGTAACTAAAAACGCTACACCTAAAGTGGGCTTCGTATCCTTGGGTTGCCCCAAGGCCGGTTCTGATGCAGAACGTATTCTCACCCAGCTACGCGCTGAAGGTTACGAGATCTCGGGCAGCTACGATGAAGCCGATCTGGTAGTAGTGAATACCTGCGGTTTTATCGATAGCGCAGTAGCAGAATCACTGGATGCTATCGGTGAGGCCATCAATAAAAATGGCAAAGTCATTGTGACTGGCTGCCTCGGTGCAAAAGCTGGTGTAGTCCAGGCAGCGCATCCTAGTGTGCTGGCGGTCACTGGCCCACACGCACTTGAAGAAGTGATGACGGCGGTGCATGCAAATCTGCCTAAACCGCATGAGCCGTTTATTGATCTGGTGCCGCCGCAAGGTGTGCGTTTAACGCCTAAGCATTATGCGTATCTGAAAATTTCTGAGGGCTGTAACCATCGTTGCAGCTTCTGTATTATTCCAAGCATGCGCGGTGACTTAGTGAGCCGTCCGATTGGTGAGGTGCTGAATGAGGCTGAAAACCTTGTTAACGCAGGTGTGAGTGAAATTCTGGTGATCTCGCAGGATACCTCTGCTTATGGCGTAGATGTGAAGTATCGTCCGGGTTTCTGGAATGGTCGCCCGGTAAAAACACGCATGACAGAATTAACCAAAGCGCTCAGCGAACTGGGTGTGTGGACACGGCTGCATTATGTATACCCATATCCACATGTAGATGAAGTGATACCGCTGATGGCAGATGGCTTGATTCTGCCTTACCTGGATGTACCGTTCCAGCATGCAAGCCCACGCATTCTCAAATCTATGAAACGTCCGGCCAGCAGTGAGAATAATCTGGCGCGTATCAAAGCTTGGCGTGAAATCTGTCCTGATATCACGATTCGCAGTACCTTTATCGCGGGTTTTCCGGGCGAGACTGAAGATGACTTCGAGATGCTGCTCGACTTTTTGGAAGAGGCACAGCTGGATCGTGTAGGTTGTTTTGCTTACTCGGCAGTGGATGGTGCGGCGGCAAATGCTTTACCGAACCAGGTGCCGGAAGAGGTAAAACAAGAGCGCTTAAGCCGTTTCATGGAAGTGCAGGAGCGTATCAGTGCAGCAAAACTGCATTCTAAAATCGGTAGCATCCAAACTGTGCTGGTTGATGAGATTGTAACGGATGTAGAAGGCAATGTGGAAGCCATTGGCCGTACTAAAGCCGATGCGCCGGAAATCGATGGCGTTGTTTATTTAGAAGATGCTGAAGGTCTGACACCGGGTGATTTTGTTGAAGTGGAAATTTATAGCGCGGACGGCCATGACTTGATAGGTGGCCCACCAAGAAGCTAAGTTTGAATGTTTAAGTTAGTAAAGAGTAATTACAGGCGGCAGATGAGTAATCATTTGCCGTTTTGCTAGGTAATAGTGTTTTCAGGTAATTGAATACTTAAGCGCTGAATAAATCCGGCATGATTGGAGCAGGGCGCTCGCTATCAGCGCGTTCTTCTAAAAAGTCCAGCGTGAGGGGGCAGCGCGTTGGTTTTTTTGCGGCTTTTTTGTGTTTGGTTGTAGCTGGGCTCAAGTCAATATATGGTGTTTGGCTGACACGAATGTAACCCAGGCTTGCCAGTTTTTGTTCTGTGGTCTCAAACAGGCTGAGCGGATTGTCTATATTTTGCAGGGTAATCAGCTGCTTACTGACTTTTAGCACGTGGTACATCACGAATTTGTTTGCGGTTTGTTTGCCGTAAATTTCGCCAGTTTGTATCACAATGCCTCCTTGCCACAATTGCGCGTATGTTAGCGCTATGGGCGACGACTAACAAGCATTTTGCCAGTAATTTTTATTTTCTGCGCAGATTAATATGAGATTTGATCAGGTCAATCGCCTGATAGCGGAATCTGCTTCCATCGGCATCCTTGACCCACATGTGCAGCAGGCCACCAAAAAATAAGTGCGTATCCAGTGCCAGTGCGCGTGGGCTGTGAGAGGTTGCTAGCAGGCCTTGGGATTGTGCGCGTTCGTATGCAGCCTCAAGTTTTTCAACGATACATGAACAATTATTCAGCATTTGATGCAGTACACTGGCAAACTCATCAACATACTCGCATTTGATCATAATGATTTCATAGGTTTCACGCATTTCCAGATTGCTGCTCAGGTCGTTAATCGTATTGCAAAGACTGGCTTCAATCTGGTTCAGCGGGTTTTCATTGCTATTGGCGGCAGGCGTCAGAGTATCATCTATACTGTCTATCAGCGGCAAGAAAACCTGTTCGCGTATGGCATGAAAAATATCTGTTTTATTTTCAAAATGCCAGTAAACCGCACCTCGGGTCACGTTAGCTTCTGTTGCAATATGCTCTAATGTTGATTTACTTACGCCACGTTTGAGGAATACCGCGCGTGCTGCATTTATGATCCGCTGTCGTGTAAGCTCTGCATCTTCTTTAGTTTTTCTGACCATTAGATTTACCTGTTTTTACAAAATTTAACGCGTATTGTATTAAATTCTCGTTTACATACATTCCTGTTTGTATATAATATACATTCAAAAATGTATATAAGCAAGCCTTTAATCAGTTCAAATTTAATAAAAACATAATCTAATTAATAAGTTATCAATACAAAAGCTTGGAGTAAGCAATGGTATTTAAAACAAGTCAGCATCATCCATCACAAAACAGTACGCAGGTCGCGGAGGATAGAAGTACAGTTTTCACACTGAGTGCAATTTTAATATCCTTCACTTTGATTGCTGTGTCTGCTTGCAGCAAAAAAGACGACGCGGCCAATGCAGGAGCCAACATGCCGGCACCTGTAGTTACAGTGGTGAGTGTGCAGACCGAGAGTGTACCTACAGTAAATGAGTTGCCTGGGCGTACTGCGCCATACCTGATTTCAGAAGTCAGGCCGCAGGTGAGTGGCATTGTGCAGAAACGTGCCTTTAATGAAGGCAGTGAAGTGAAGGCTGGACAGTTGTTATACCAGATTGATCCGGCGGTATATCAGGCTGCTTATGATAGTGCAAAAGCTAATCTGGCTAGAGCATCGGCTAGTGTTGGTTCAGAAAAGTTAAAGGCGCAGCGTTATGCAGAGCTGGTTAAGATCGAGGCAGTCAGCAAGCAGGCTAATGATGAAGCTGATGCATCACTGAAGCAGGCAGAGGCCGAAGTGGCGTCAGCAAGGGCAGCATTGGATAGAGCTAGAATTGATCTCGCTTATACAAGAGTAGTTTCGCCTATTTCAGGCCGTATTGGCCGTTCAACCGTCACTCCTGGTGCTTTGGTAACTGCTAATCAAGCAGCTGCACTTGCTACAGTTCAGCAATTAAATCCAATCTATGTTGACGTGACACAATCAAGTGCTGAATTAATGGCTATGCGCCGTGATTTGGAGCAAGGCAAGCTGAAGAGTGCGGGCGATAACTCTGTTTCTGTGCAGCTGGTGCTGGAAGATGGCAGTATCTTTGAAAAAGAAGGCAAACTCGCATTTTCAGAAGTTACGGTGGATCAAGGTACTGGTAGTGTGACATTGCGTGCGGTGTTTCCTAATGCAAAAGGCCAGCTATTGCCTGGTATGTATGTACGTGCGCGCATGACGCAAGGTGTAAACAGTGATGCAATTATGGTACCGCATGCTGCGGTAGGCCGCGACCCACGTGGAAATGCAACCGTGATGGTAGTAAATGCTGAAAATAAAGTTGAGCTACGTGTAGTGAAGACTGCGCAATCAATTAATGATAAATGGGTAGTGACTGAAGGGCTGACTGCCGGCGAGCGCGTAATTGTAGAAGGATTGCAGAAGGCGAGACCTGATGCTGTAGTTGACCCCCAAGAGGCTAAGTCTGCTGTAGCTCAAGAAAACGCGGCTACTGCCGTGGCTAAGTGAGGTAGCTGACTATGGCACGTTTTTTTATTGATCGTCCTATTTTTGCATGGGTTATTGCCATCGTTATCATGTTGGCCGGTGCGCTTTCTATTCTGAGCTTACCAATATCGCAATATCCTGCTATTGCGCCGCCGCAGGTGGCTATCAACGCAAACTATCCAGGTGCGTCTGCGAAAACAGTTGAAGACTCAGTCACGCAGGTGATTGAGCAGAAAATGACCGGGCTGGATGGCTTGATTTACATGAACTCATCCAGTGACGGTTTTGGCCGCGCTACGATTACACTCACCTTTAAGGCAGGTACTAATCCCGATATTGCCCAAGTGCAAGTGCAGAATAAGTTGCAGGGTGCATTGCCATTGCTGCCGCAAGAGGTGCAGCAACTAGGGGTTACTGTTGCGAAATCTGCACGTAACTTTCTGATGGTGATTGGCTTTGCTTCCGAAGATGGTCGTTTAGAAGCGAATGACCTTGCTGACTTTTTAGTTGCAACGGTACAGGATCCATTATCTCGCGTTAACGGCGTAGGTGAAGTGCAGATTTTTGGCTCACAATATGCAATGCGTGTGTGGCTGGACCCTACCAAACTGAATAATTACAAATTGACAGCAGCTGATATCAAGGCTGCGATTCGTGCACAGAATACACAGGTCGCAGCAGGCCAGCTCGGTGGCACGCCAGCGTTGCCGGGTCAGGGTTTCTCAGCGACAATTACAGCACAGAGCAGACTGCAAACGGCTGAGCAATTCAGAAATATTCTATTACGCACGTCTGTTGCAGGGGGCGAAGTCCGCTTGGGTGATGTTGCCCGTGTGGATATCGGCGCTGAAAACTACGGCATTATTGCGCGCTTGAATGGCAAGCCGGCAGCCGGTATCGGTATCAAACTCGCAGCTGGTGCCAATGCATTGGATACTGCCGATGCGATACGTGCAAAAATTGATCAGCTTAAGCCGTATTTTCCGGCTGGTGTGACAGCAATTGTGCCTTATGACACGACGCCGTTTGTGAAGCTTTCTATCCAGGAAGTTGTTAAAACACTGATAGAAGCCATGATACTGGTGTTCTTGGTCATGTATCTGTTTCTGCAGAATCTGCGCGCAACGCTGATTCCGACAATTGCTGTACCAGTGGTTCTGTTAGGTACCTTTGGCATCATGGCGGCTTTTGGTTTTTCAATCAACACCTTGACCATGTTCGGTCTGGTGCTGGCTATCGGCTTGCTGGTTGACGATGCGATTGTAGTGGTTGAAAACGTTGAGCGATTGATGACGGAAGAAGGCTTATCGCCAAAAGAAGCGACGCGTAAATCCATGGATCAGATTACAGGGGCACTGATTGGTATCGGTATGGTGCTGTCTGCTGTTTTCGTTCCGATGGCTTTCTTTGGCGGTTCAACCGGCGTCATTTATCGCCAGTTCTCAATTACGATTGTGGCTGCGATGGCACTGTCTGTAGTTGTGGCGATTGTGTTTACGCCTGCATTATGTTCGACCATGTTAAAACCTGTGCAAAAAGGTCATAGCCATGGTGAGGGTGGCTTGCTAGGTGGCTTCTTTGGTTGGTTTAACCGTATGTTTGATCGTAATACGCAACGTTATGAGACTGCAGTTGGCGGTTTATTGAAGCGCAGTACCAGATTTCTGTTTATTTATGTCGCTACTGTTGTCGTATTGGGTGTTTTGTTTGTGCGTATGCCGACATCGTTTCTGCCAGAAGAAGACCAGGGCATTCTCTTTAATCAGATTATGCTGCCAGCAGGCGCAACTCAGGAACGTACCATCGAAGTGCTGAAAAAAGTTGAACATCACTTTTTGGAGAATGAAAAAGATAATGTGAAAGCCATGTTTACAGTGGCAGGCTTTAGTTTTGGCGGAAGCGGCCAGAATATGGGTATCGCTTTTGTAAACCTGAAAGATTGGAAAGTACGCTCTGAGCCAGGGCAGGACGTAAAGTCTATTGCGGGCAGAGCGATGGGTGCTTTTTCTCAAATTCGAGAAGCCATGGTATTTGCTTTTGTGCCGCCAGCAGTGATTGAGCTGGGTACTTCGAATGGTTTTAATGTACAGATGCAGGATCGTGCCGGTTTAGGACATGATGCGCTGATGGCGGCACGTAACCAGTTTCTTGGTATGGCCTCTCAGGACAAACGTTTGATGGGTGTGCGGCCGAACGGGATGGATGACACGCCTGAATACAGGCTGGACATTGATCATGCGAAGGCCGGTGCGCTTGGCGTAACAGTCGCTGATATCAATGATGCTTTGTCTACTGCCTGGGGTGGCAGCTATATCAATGATTTCATCGATCGTGGTCGCGTGAAGAGAGTGTATCTGCAAGGTGATGCACATGCGCGTATGGTGCCGGATGATTTAAATAAATGGTATGTGCGTAATGCAAGAGCTGAAATGGTGCCATTCTCTGCCTTTGCCAGCGCGCACTGGACTTATGGCTCACCGCGACTGGAGCGTTATAACGGTCAACCTGCAGTTGAACTGCTGGGTCAGGCCGGGCCTGACCAATCCTCAGGCGAGGCCATGGCTGCAGTAGAAGATATTATGTCAAAAATGCCGCTAGGAATTGGTTATGAGTGGACAGGTATGTCGTACGAAGAACGTGCAACCGGATCACAAGCGCCTGCACTCTATGCCTTGTCATTACTGGTTGTATTCCTGTGTCTGGCGGCATTGTATGAAAGCTGGTCGATTCCGTTTGCCGTAATGCTGGTAGTGCCGCTAGGTGTGCTTGGTGCGTTGCTGGCAGCAACCGGCCGCGGGCTATCCAATGACATTTATTTCCAGGTTGGCCTGCTGGCAACGATAGGTCTTTCATCCAAGAATGCGATTCTGATTGTAGAGTTTGCAAAATCGGAAATGGAAGCCGGTAAAGATCTGGTCACGGCAACTATGAATGCAGTGCGTATGCGTCTGCGGCCTATTTTGATGACCTCGCTGGCATTTGGCTTCGGTGTATTGCCGTTAGCAATTGCCACAGGTGCTGGTTCAGGTAGCCAGAACGCAATTGGTACCGGCGTGTTGGGCGGTACAGTTGCTGCGACCCTGCTGGGAATATTCTTTATTCCTCTGTTCTACGTCGTGATCAAGAGAATTTTTAAAGATAAGCCAAAAGTGGCAGCTTCTAATGCGGCAGTAATCACTGCCGAGGAGAGTAAGTAATGATGAAATTGAAAACATTGGTTGTGGCGGTAACAATTGCAACAACCAGTGCCTGTAGCCTGATGCCGGAATACCTGCGTCCACAGGCACCTGTACCAGAGACTTTTCCAAACACTGACGCGAAGGCAGCATCATCTGCAACGCAGTTGAGTGATATTCCATGGCAGGATTATTTTGCCGATGCCCAGTTACGCGAAGTAATCGGGCTGGCATTGAATAATAATCGTGATTTACGCGTGGCTGCGCTGAATATAGAAAAAGCACGTGCACTTTATCGTGTTCAGCGTGCTGATCTGTTTCCACGCGTAGGTATCACCGGCACAGAAACCGCACAGCGGCTGCCCGGTGATTTAACTGCTAGCGGTAATGCAACAACAACGCATCAATATAGCGCTACGATTGGTTTTTCTGCCTATGAGCTGGATTTCTTCGGACGTATCCGTAGCCTGAATGCGCAGGCCTTAGAGCAGTATTTGGCAACTGAAGAGGCAAAGCGCAGTGCCCAGATTAGTCTCGTTGCTGAAGTCGCTAATGCGTGGCTTACGCTTGCTGCTGATAAAGAGCGTTTGGCGCTTGCTCGCAGCACGCTTGAGACCAGGCAGAAATCCTATGAGCTGATTCGCCGCACCTTTGAAGTAGGTGTGGGGTCAGCGCTGGATGTGCGTCAGGCAGAAACGTTGATGGAAGGTTCGCGCGCCGATGTAGCACGCTACACAGCACAAGAGGCAAAAGATGCCAATGCGCTTGCATTGATAACAGGTACACCAGTCTCAGCTAATCTGTTGCCTGCTAAACTCAGCGACGCTGTAAGCGCAATAACAGAAGTTCCAGCCGGGGTACCGTCTGAGGTATTGACGCGTCGTCCGGATGTTCTGCAGGCTGAACGTATATTACGTGCGGCTAACGCAAATATTGGGGCTGCACGTGCAGCATTTTTCCCAAGTATCACACTAACAACCGGTGCCGGTATTGCCAGTGATTCTCTGGGTGGATTATTCAGTGGAGGTGGCGGTACCTGGAGTTTTATTCCGCAGATAAAATTGCCAATTTTTGAAGCGGGCAGGCTGACTGCCAATCTGCAAGCTACAAAAGTACAGCGTGAGATTAATGTAGCCCAGTATGAAAAGTCTATTCAAACTGCTTTTCGCGAAGTATCTGATGCTTTTGCAGAAAAATCTACCTTAACTGAGCGTCTGGATGCCAGGCGCAAACTGGTAGAGGCGACCAAAGCTAGCTTTACGTTGTCTGAAGCGCGCTATAAGGGTGGTATTGATAGCTATCTTGGCTTACTCGATTCGCAGCGTGCGCTTTATCTGGCAGAGCTTGAGCTGATCGACATTCGACTGATTGAGTCGGCGAATCGCGTCGCACTTTACAAAGTACTTGGTGGTGGATGGCATTCAGCAGATAACAAATGATGAATGCAGGGTGATGCTGAATCGATATTGACTGCCTGATTCTGTTGTTGATTAACGAGATAGCATTACCTTGGTTCTGTTTGTAATACCTAAGGACCATTCTGCCCTCAGTGCTACCAGTGTTTTTAGCACATACTCGCTTGTGCCCCATTCTTTCATCATCAGCGGTTCTGGTGATATGTTGTTTAAGATATTTAGCATGTACAAGTCTATTTTTGAATTCACATCTTCAAAGCACCAGTAACGCTGACTATTGGCTGTTCTGAAGTTTGTGGTAGGTCTGGCAGGAGTGTTGGCAGCAGTATCTATATAGAATAGATGTTGTTCCGCATCATATGTTGTATCAATCGATATTTTTGAAGTCCATGCGTTTAAAAGTCGATTAACCATCTCAATTTGCTGCAGTTTGAAATTGCTGTGCTTTAAAGAGCCTAGCATGCATACCTGAATATAGGCGCTGGTTAATGATATGGGCTCTTGTTCAGAATAAGATTGTATCTTTGCGTTCAGCAAAGAAAGCTGTTCTGCAATTTTAAATATACTTGTAATCTTTGACCAGAAGTTAGCTGGCTCATGATGCTGAGCGTGATGTTGCCATTTGATAATTTGTGTAGCATTTCTTAATGCACGGGACAGCACAATGTGTTGTATGCCTTTATTAGAAGGCATGCAGTTCTTGCTTGATTCATCATAAGCCAAGAAGAGCTGGCAGTGATATAAGTAAGCCGCATTTGAAATACGTGTTTTGATATCCTCATCATTATTTTCATTACACATGAAATGCTGTGTGATTCTTTCGACAATACTGTGTGTTTTTTCGTCGATATAAAATAGCGCTTCCAGATTCTGGATGTCTTGAAACAGATTATGTTTTAAAGCATCTGCTAATTTTCTAGTAGTCAGCTCTAGTGCTGAAATGTCATCTATTTTGCATAACTCAGCCATCCAGGCTAACGGCAGTGGGGTTGTTGTCTTTAGTTTGAGACTAAAAATTTTATGCAATATATTCATTATTCAATGAGACGTTGTGTGCTTTTTAATTCATTAGGCAATTAACATGCCATTGCTCACCAGTGTTCTGTTTGATTTAGATAAATTGGCTAAGCTTTGTTAGTAAGCAGTGAGTCTCCGCATGGTAAAATACTAATAATTAAATTTATGGTTAAGCTCTATTCAATATGACTGTTCGTACACGTTTTGCCCCTAGCCCAACAGGTTTTCTTCACATCGGCGGTGCCCGTACTGCATTATTCTCATGGGCTTTTGCTAAAAAGCATGGTGGAAAATTCATTCTGCGCATTGAAGATACCGATGTAGCACGTAGCACGCCTGAAGCGGTGCAGGCGATACTGGATGGCATGAACTGGCTGGGGCTGGATTATGATGAAGGCCCTTTTTACCAAATGCAGCGTATGGATCGCTACAAGGAAGTGATCGGTAAAATGTTGCAGGATGGTTCGGCCTATCATTGCTATTCTACAAAAGAAGAGTTGGAGGCGCTGCGCGAAAGCCAGATGCAGCAAGGCTTAAAGCCGCGTTATGATGGTCGCTGGCGTCCTGAAGAAGGTAAAGTCCTTTCTATACCTCCGTCAGGTATCCCGCCGGTTATTCGTTTTAAAAATCCTAAAGACGGGCATGTGGTCTGGAATGACCTGGTCAAAGGTGAAATCAGTATTGCAAACCAGGAGCTGGATGACCTGATCATAGCGCGTGCAGATGGCACGCCTACCTATAACTTTTGTGTAGTTGTTGATGACTGGGAAATGGGGATTACGCAGGTGATCAGGGGGGACGATCATGTGAATAACACACCGCGTCAGATCAATATGCTGAAGGCGCTCGGTGCAACTATTCCGCAATATGCACATTTATCCATGATTCTGGGTGATGACGGTCAAAAGTTATCCAAGCGCCATGGCGCAGTGAGTGTGATGCAATATCATGAAGATGGCTATCTGCCTGAAGCGGTGCTTAACTATCTGGCACGCTTGGGCTGGAGCCATGGTGATGAAGAAATATTCAGCATGCAGCAGTTCTGTGAGTGGTTTGATTTGGACCATATCACACCTTCAGCTGCCCAATTTAACACTGAAAAGCTCAAGTGGCTGAACGGGCACTATATCAAATTGGCGGATAAAGATTATTTGGTGAGTGATATAACAGAACGGCTTGCTCAGCTTAATGTTGCAGTGACTGCTGCACCGGATTTATCTGCAGTGATTGATTTATACAAAGAGCGTGCAAGCACGCTTAATGAGTTGGCAGAAAGTATCGTTTATTTTTACCATAAGCCGGTCATTGATCAGGCTGCCGCTGAAAAACATCTGGTTGCGGATATTAAGCCCGCTTTAGAGAAATTGTCAGAGCTGCTGCGTTCAGTAGAGTGGACTGCAGAAACAATTCATCATGCAATTAACGAAGTTGTTACGGAGTTTCAGTTGAAATTTCCTAAGGTGGCGATGCCATTACGTGTTCTGCTGACGGGTATTGCACAATCTCCGAGCATTGATCAGGTAATGGCTTTATTAAGCCGGGATGAAGTGCTGGCTAGAATGAGCGAATTTAAATAAAGAATACAGCACGAATATTTTTTATCCTTAGCCCTCTTGTTTTTTTTATGCAGGCCTTCATATACAAGTTATGTACTCTAGCGTACATATTTCATCAGGATGGTTCTTTATAGTTTGCCTGACAAGTGTTTGTTTGAAGCGATGGCGGATTGAAGGTCATGTTAATCTTTTTGCTGGAACTGAGCTGGCACTTTGAGTGTTGTGCAAAAAACTTGAATAGTTAATTTAAGTAAAAACAGAACGATTTGAGTTGTTCTTACTCTGAACGAGAGTAGTATTGCAATGTAGAAGAAGTAAGTGTATTTAATTAGCTGTTTTAACGTAAGAAATTTTATTTAACTCCAAACAATAGGAGACACCATGAATCAAAAAGGGCAAATGTTACAAGACCCATTCCTTAACGCTTTACGTAAAGAACATGTCGCTGTATCAATTTATCTCGTTAATGGCATCAAGTTGCAAGGTCAAGTTGACTCATTTGATCAGTATGTCATTCTGCTCAAAAATACTGTGACCCAAATGGTTTACAAACATGCCATTTCTACAATCGTACCTGCACGTGCGGTAAGTATCGGTTTACCGGAAGGTGATAATTAAGCATTGAAAGATTTGTTTGAAAGACCGAGTGGCGGCGAGTCTGCCATTCTGGTAAGTGTAGATTTCGGTGAAAGTGATTACCTTGAAAGCCTTGAAGAGCTTCGCCAGCTAAGTTTGAGTGCAGGCTTAGCCGTACTGGGTACTATTGAAGGTAAACGCTCAGCGCCGGATGCCAAGCTTTTTATCGGTAGCGGTAAGGCTGATGAGTTGCTGCAGATGATGCGAGCGACTGAATCTAATATTGCAGTATTTAATCACGACCTTACACCTTCACAACAGCGCAATCTGGAGCGTTTTTTGCAGGCGCGTGTGGTAGATAGAACTGGCTTGATTCTGGATATTTTTAGCCAGCGTGCACAAACGCATGAAGGTAAGCTGCAAGTTGAGCTGGCTCAGCTAGAGCATTTATCAACTCGTTTAGTTCGAGGATGGACTCACCTGGAACGTCAAAAGGGTGGTATTGGTGTACGTGGCGGCCCTGGTGAAACGCAGCTTGAATTAGACCGTCGTATGTTGCGCGTGCGTGTAAAGCAGCTACGTGAAAAATTACTCAAGCTCAAATCTCAGCGTGGAATGCAGCGGCGTGCACGTAAACGTTCAAATGTAATGACAGTATCTCTGGTCGGCTACACCAATGCCGGCAAATCCACGATCTTCAACCGCCTTACCAAGGCAAATATCTATGCAGCTGATCAGTTGTTTGCAACGCTGGATACAACTACGCACAAGATATTTATTGAGGGTTGCGGACAAGTGGTGCTGTCTGACACGGTAGGCTTTATTAAACATTTGCCGCATGCGCTGGTTGAGGCATTTGGCGCAACGCTTGAAGAAGCTGTGCAGGCGGATTTGCTGTTGCATATTGTGGATACCGCTAGCAGTAATCGCGATGAGCAGATTGCCCAGGTAAATAAAGTATTGCATGAGATCGGTGCAGCTAAAGTGCCGCAGATTCTAGTACATAACCAAATCGATCGTATAGGCTTAGAGCCTGCATTGGCACGTGATGAATGTGGTAGAATTTCGTCTTTGCATGTGTCAGCCAAAACAGGAGAGGGAATGGATCTGCTAAGGTTAGCAATGGCAGAACATTATCAGTATTTACAAAAACTAAGCACTGAAGAAAGTGCTTATGCATAATTTAATTATAGATTCGGTACGATTTATTTGTAATGTTACCTGCTAGTCTGGATCGCCTCGGCCTATGGCCTCGCGATGACGTCATTCCGAGCGGAGTGCGGCAATCCAGAATAAGCAATAATTTCTTAGTTTGATAATAATTAACAAATGTTTTTCTGGAGTAATGAATGATTAAATTTCCTGGTTGGAGAGCACAAAATAATGAAGGTCCACCAGACCTCGATGAGGTGATGCGTGACTTAAGCCGCAAAATTAACACTTTATTCGGTAAGGGTGGCGGCAATCAGTCTAATCCGCAATCCGGCCGTCCACAGCCAACAACTGTTAATTTACCTTTACTTCCAATATTCGGTCTGGTTGGTCTGATTTGGCTGGCGACAGGCTTTTATATTGTTGATCAAGGTTCGCTTGGTGTGGTGCAGCGTTTCGGTAAGGTGCAGGATGAAGTTACTTCGCCTGGCCCGCGCTGGCATTTGCCTTACCCGATTGAGAGTGTTCAAGTCGTGAATATGGAACAGGTGCGCAGGCTTGAGGTGGGTTATAGAAGCAACGCTGAAGGCAGCGGCGGCAAAACCAGATTGCCAAAAGAGTCTTTAATGCTGACAGAAGATGAAAATATTATCGATTTGCAATTTGCGGTGCAATATAACCTTAATAATGCCAAAGATTACTTGTTCAACAACCGTTCTACTGATGATGCAGTCATGTCAGCTGCAGAAACTGCAATTCGTGAAGTGGTCGGTAAGAACAAGCTGGATGATTTGTTACAAAAAGGCCTTGCAGATACTTCTGAGCGTATGCAGATTATTCTTGATAGTTACAAAACTGGCGTGAAAATTATCAGCGTATCACTGCAAAGTGCACAGCCGCCTGAGCAAGTCCAAGAGGCATTTGAAGACGTAAACCGTGCGAATCAGGATAATCAGCGCCAGATTAACGAAGGTCAGGCTTATGCTAATGATGTGATTCCAAAAGCACGTGGTACCGCTTCACGTTTGCTGGCTGAGGCAGCTGGTTATAAGTTGAAAGTTGAAAGTGAAGCCATTGGTAACGCCAGCCGCTTTGACCAGATTCTTGCACAATATAACAAGGCACCTGAAGTAACGCGTCAGCGTTTGTATCTGGATGCGCAAGAGCAGATTATGTCTAGTGTAAGTAAAGTGATTGTTGACCAGAAGTCCGGTAACAGCTTGTTGTATTTACCATTGGATAAGTTAATTAACGCATCCGGTAGTGATGCCGTTCAGCAGTCACAATCGATGCAGTCTTTAAATCCACAGCCTGATGCTGCAACAACAGCGACTCAACCTGCAGCAGGTGATCGCTCACGTGAAGCCCTTCGCAGTCGTGACAGAGAAAGCAGGTAAGGAGTAATGATGAAAAATTCAAAAAATATTGTTATTGTCGTTATTGTTGGCCTAATTTTGCTTTCACTATCAGCATTTACAGTAAATCAAACACAATATGTGCTCGTACAGCGTTTGGGTGAGATTGTGTCAGTTAAGAAAGAGCCAGGTCTTTATTTTAAAGTGCCTTTTGTCGATAACCTGAAGTATTTTGATAATCGCATCCTGACTCTGGATTGGGAACAGCCAGCCAAGTTTATCACCAGTGAAAATAAATACATGATGGTCGACTCTTTTGTGAAATGGCGTATTGTTGACCCGAAAAAGTACTATGTTTCAATTAAAGAAGGCGGCGAAGTGGCAGCTGAAGACAGATTGTCAAAAGTAGTTAACGCAGGCTTACGTAGCGAGTTTGGTATACGTACTGTGCATGACGTGATTGCCGGTGAGCGTGGTGTGATTATGGATAATCTACGCAAAAAAGCTGATTTGGAAGCACGTCAGATGGGTATCGAGGTGGTGGATGTTCGCTTGAAACGTGTTGATTACTCAGAAGAAATCAGCAAGTCAGTATTTGACCGTATGATTGCCGAGCGTAAACGTCTTGCGAATCAATTGCGTTCTGAAGGCTCTGCTGCTTCAGAAAAGATTCGTGCCGATGCTGACAAGCAACGTGAAGTGATCATTGCTGAAGCCTACCGTGAAGCACAGAAAACAAAGGGTGAGGGTGACGCTAAAGCGTCTGAAATTTATAGTCAGTCTTACAGCCGTAATCCTGAATTCTACGCGTTCTATCGTAGCCAGGAAGCTTACAAAAACAGCTTCAAGAGCAAGAGTGACGTGATGGTGCTGGATCCGAACTCAGACTTCTTCAAATACATGAAAAGTCCTAAAAAGTAGTCATAGGTAATTCCTGTGAATAATACATTGTTAACTGCGCTGGGTTTGATGCTGATAATCGAGGGCGTTTTGCCCTTGTTAATGCCGCAAGCCTGGCGCGATACTTTCAGGCGTATGGTTGAGCTTAAAGACGGTCAGTTAAGGTTTGTTGGTCTCGCGTCAATAGTTGGCGGTTTGATATTAATTTTATTAAGTAAGTAATAATTCCAGGTAATAGTTATCAGTATTCATTCTTAGCTATTGATACTGAAGGTTACTTGTAAAAAGTGATGATAAAAATGCGTAATTGGTTACTGCCAGAATATATAGAAGACGTTTTGCCTGCAGAGGCTGCACGTATTGAAACGCTGCGTCGCAGCTTGCTTGACCTGTTCAAGGTGCATGGCTATCAATATGTGATTCCGCCGATGCTGGAATATATGGAGTCTCTGATTACCGGTGTTGGTCATGATCTGGATCTAGCAACATTTAAGGTTGTGGATCAGTTAACAGGACGTTTGATGGGTGTTCGCGCAGATATGACGCCACAAGCAGCACGTATCGATGCACATTTACTTAATCACCAAGGCATTACACGCTTGTGTTATGCCGGCAGTGTTTTGCGAACTAAGCCTGACGGCTTGGCGCAAACGCGCGAGCCCTTGCAGTTGGGTGCGGAGTTGTACGGCCATGCCGGTATTGCCAGTGATATAGAAATTCAGCGTTTGTTAATTAAGGCCTTGCATGCGATCGGCATTGAGCAGGTGCATCTAGATTTTAGCCACGTCAATGTTTTCGGCAGTTTGATAGAATCCAGCGAGATCAATCCACAACTTGAACAGGATTTATACGCAGCCTTGAAAAGCAAAGATCAGTCTGCAGTAGCTGCATTGACTATGGAGCTTGATAACACCACACGCGAAGCTTTACTTCACCTCACCGAACTGAATGGCGATAAAACCATACTTGCCAAGGCTGCTAAATTATTACCATCTACACCGGCAATTCAACAGGCTTTGGACAATCTGGCGCAGGTAGCGGATGGCTTGCAGGATCTAGGCGTTAGTGTAAGTTTTGATTTAAGCGAGCTACGTGGATACCACTATCATAGCGGCATCGTATTTGCCGCTTATGCACAAGGTTACAAAGGGCCATTAGCACTTGGTGGCCGTTATGATGAAGTCGGGCAGGCCTTTGGCCGCGCACGTCCGGCAACTGGATTCAGTCTTGATTTGCGTGGCGTAGTGACTGCGCTATCGCCGGCACAATCAGAAATGGCGATTTTCGCTCCTGCGCAAAATGACAGTGCGCTGATTGCTAAAATAGCTGCACTTCGCGCAGAAGGACATGTAGTCATTCAAGAGCTACCAGATACCGAATCTGATTTTGCTGAATTGAATTGCAATAAAAAACTTGAGCATTACAATTCCGGCTGGCATGTCGTAGACATTGCAAAGGCTTAAAAGATAATAAGAGATGTCGTTAATGGCGGCATCTCTAACCATTTGAATATTAACATTTAATTAAAAAGTCGACGTTATGGCAAATAAAGCAGCAAAGAATGTAGTCGTCATCGGTACCCAGTGGGGCGATGAAGGTAAAGGTAAAATTGTAGATTGGCTGACAGACCATGCCCAAGGCGTAGTGCGCTTTCAAGGTGGTCATAATGCGGGCCATACTTTAGTTGTAGGTCAGGGTGATGCACAGCGTGTTTACAAACTTAACCTCGTACCGTCAGGCATTGTGCGTGCTGGCGTTAACTGCTATATCGGTAATGGTGTTGTGCTGGATGCCGGTCATTTGTTGGGTGAGATTGCTGCGCTTGAAAAAGACGGTCTGGAAGTTAAAAACCGCTTAAAAGTCAGCCCAGGCTGCCCATTGATTTTGAGCCATCATGTTGCAGTAGATGTGGCGCGTGAAGCTAAACGCAGCGCTGATAAAAAAATTGGTACAACAGGCAAGGGTATTGGCCCGACTTACGAAGATAAAGTAGCACGCCGAGCGTTGCGCGTTTACGATTTATTTTATCCAGAGCGCTTTGCTGACAAGCTGCGTGAAGTGATGGATTATCACAATTTTGTATTGACCAATTATCTTGGTGCAAAAGCGGTAGACTTTAATCAGCAATACGATGCAAGCATGCAGCATACGATTGCACTAAAACCGATGATTGCAGATGTATCTGCCGAAATTTATGCAGCGAATGCAAAAGGTGAAAATCTCCTGTTTGAAGGCGCACAAGGCACCTTGCTTGATATTGATCATGGCACTTACCCGTATGTGACTTCAAGTAACTGTATCGCCGGTCAGGCATCTGCCGGTACCGGTGTCGGCGCCAATATGCTGCATTACGTGCTTGGCATTACCAAAGCCTATACGACGCGTGTCGGCGGTGGTCCTTTCCCTAGCGAGCTGGATATTGAGACTGCAGGTACACCTGGTTATCAGATGTCAAATAAAGGTCAGGAAATTGGTACAGTGACCAAGCGTAAACGCCGCTGCGGCTGGTTTGATGCTGCTGCGTTACGCCGTTCAGCTATGATCAACGGCTTAACTGGTATGTGTATTACCAAGTTAGACGTGTTGGATGGTATTGAAACACTCAATATTTGTGTTGGCTATGAGCTGGATGGTAAAAAAATAGATTTGTTACCAGTGGGTGCAGATGACGTTGAGGGTTGCAAGCCGATTTATGAATCTATGCCAGGCTGGACTGAAAGTACTTTCGGCGTGAAAACCTGGGATGGCTTACCTAAGAACGCACAGAACTACCTTAAGCGTTTAGAAGCTGTTTGCGGCGTGCCTATTGCAATTGTTTCTACTGGCCCAGAACGTGACGAAACTATTGTGATTGAGCACCCGTTTGCTGTATAGCTAATTTTTAGCGCTTGAATGTATATGTGTATTCAAGCGCTAAATCTATCAGTAAGTTTATTGCCAGCAGCCATGCTGGTGTCGGTATGAAAGTTGGTAATTGAATGAATCAACGCCTAGCGTGGGCCATTACTGGCTCTGGTCACTATCTGCGTGAGTCACTTGCAATCTTGCAAACGTTGAAAGATGTTGACGTTTTTTTAAGTAAAGCTGCAGCAGAAATTATTCAGCAATATGGATTCCAGGAACAGTTAATCAATACTGGTCATCGCGTTTATCAGGATAAAACAGCGAGCAGTGTGCCGGTTGAGCTGTTCTATCATGGTAAATATCATACACTGGTTATTGCGCCAGCTACCTCCAATACGATTGCCAAAATGGCTTATGGGTTTTCTGACAGCCTGGTCACTAATCTATATGCACAAGCTGGAAAAACACGCGTGCCCAGCATCGTATTTGCGTGTGATACAGCACCGGAACTAGAGTCTGAAGCACCACGTGAGCACATGGTTAAGGTTTATCCGCGCGGCATTGATCTGGATAATGTCAGCAAACTTAAAACTTTCGAAGAGACTACTGTGGTTGCAAACATGCATGATCTTACACAGGCTATTCAGGCTAGGTTAAAAACGCTGACCTAGGTTGAATACATGACCCAAAACCTTCTTTTTTTAACCGGTAAGCTTGCAGAAAAAAGCCTGAACAAGGTTTTGAGTGAGGTGCAAGAAAATCCTAAAACGCCTCCATTTAAATATCGGATAGAACAAATTGGTGTGTCAGTTGCAGCCTTGATGACGCCGGATTTAATTGCACGCAGAGTGAAACAAACAGGCGATGCCGACAAAGTGATTATACCGGGCTTGTGTCAGGGAGATTTAACAAAACTCGAGGCGCAATATGGCATACCGGTTGAACGTGGCCCTGAAGATCTGAAAGATTTACCGCAGTACTTTGGCCATGCCGGCGTTGAACCTGACTTAAGTCGCTACAGCGTACAGATTTTTTCTGAGATTGTGGATGCACCTTATCTGAGTGTAGCAGGGGTTATTAAAAAAGCAGAACAGTTCCGGCAGCAGGGCGCAAATGTCATTGATTTGGGCTGCTTGCCCGGCGTACCTTTCCCGCATTTGGCTGATACTGTTAAAGCATTAAAACAGCTCGACTTCAAAGTCAGTGTGGATTCACTGAATACTGACGACCTGCTCACAGCTGGCCATGCCGGCGCTGATTATTTACTTAGCCTGACCGAAAAGACTTTGTGGATTGCCAACGAAGTGGCCTCTACGCCAGTATTGATTCCTGCAAAGCCGCATAGTTTAGTCTCACTGTATCGTGCGATTGATCTCTGCATTCAAAGCGGCAAGCCGTTTATTGCCGATGCCATTCTGGACCCGATACATTTTGGCCTGACCGACTCAATCGTGCGTTATCAAAAGCTGCGTAAAAAATATCCTGATATTCAGATCATGATGGGCATAGGCAATTTAACAGAACTGACGGATGCAGATACAACAGGTATTAATGCATTGTTATTCGGCATCATCAGTGAACTCGGTATTAATGCGGTGCTTGCCACATCAGTAAGCCCGCATGCAGTGAATGCGATTGCAGAAGCTGATATTGCCAGACGTATGATGTTTGCTGCAAAACAGGATAGCAGGTTGCCGCGTGGCTATAGTAATGATTTGCTAGGTTTGCACGACAGGCGGCCATTTACCTATAGTGAAGACGAAATCAGAGAAATTGCTGCGCAGATTAAAGATCCTAGCTTCCGTATTCAGGTCAGCGAAAGTGGACTGCATATTTATAATCGAGATGGTTTATTTGAGCACACTGACCCGTTTGCGCTATATCCGCATCTTAAAGTGGATGATGACGCTTCTCACGCGTTCTATCTTGGAGTGGAGTTGGCGCGTGCGCAGATCGCATGGCAACTGAAAAAGCGTTATGTTCAGGATCAGGAACTGGACTGGGGAGCAGCAAGTGAGGCGCAGAATAAAATTGCCAAGACTGCCCATCGTGAAGCTTCGTTGAAAGAAAAGCGTAATAAAAACAGGTAGACCTATGATTTACGAAACTATAGTCACCACAGTTAATGCCCAAGGCGCAGCACATACAACCCCATTTGGCGTGCGTATGCAGGATGGGCTGGTCATTATCTCGCCATACAAGCCTTCAGTTACTTTAGAAAATATATTGGCTACCGGACATGCAGTACTGAGTTTGACGGATGATGTGCGTGTATTTGCCGGCGCACTAACCGGACGCAAAGCATGGAACCTGAAGGCGACAGAAAATGTGCACGGTTTCAGGTTGGAACATACCTTGGCGCACAAAGAATTAAAGCTGGTAAAAGTTGAAGATGACGAGCTCAGGCCGCAGTTGTTTCTGGAAGTGGTTTATGAAGCACAGCATGCATCTTTTCAGGGATTTAACCGTGCGCAGGCCGCTGTGATTGAGCTGGCAGTATTGGTGAGCAGATTAAAGAGACTGCCAATGGAAAAAATTCAGCAGGAAATGGATTATCTGCGTATTGCAATAGATAAAACTGCTGGGGAGCGTGAGCTGGAGGCATGGTCATGGCTGACGGAAGCTGTCAGCAACCACCAAGCTGCATTAAATAATGAAAATCTGGCTTAGTTGATATGCCGCAACTCTTAATTAGTGTTAGATCCGTCGATGAGGCACAAGTCGCTCTGCAATCTGGCACCGATATTATTGACTTGAAAGACCCTGATCAGGGAGCGCTAGGTGCTTTGCCATTAGCCCTAATTACAGAAATAGTTACTTATGTTAATGTAAAGAGCGAGTCCGAAAGAAAAGTGATCAGTGCCACGATTGGTGACTTACCTATGGAGCCGGAGCTAATATTAGAGCATGTTTTGGCTTTATCAAAAACTAACGTAGATATTATTAAAATTGGTTTTTTTAGTGATCCTAACGTTAAACCCACCTATTATCAGCCTTGTTTGGAAGTATTAAAAGCGGTTGCTGAATCTGGTGTAAAACTGATTGCAGTACTATTTTCTGAATACGAATATCCCGCTAGCTTGATGACCGCTATTAAAAACGCAGGATTTTATGGTGTGATGTTTGATACAGCTGTAAAAAATGGTGCAACTTTCTTGAAATATCATTCTTTGGATGAAATGAAAGAAATCGCTAATAACGTGCAAGCTCAAGGTTTGATATTTGGCTTGGCTGGATCACTTAACTTACAGCATGTGACCATGGTTAAAGCAATAGCGCCCGATTATATCGGCTTTAGAGGTGGGGTTTGTATTAATAATCTGCGAAGATCAGCACTGGACGCGGGGAAAATCATTGCAATACGAGAGCTTGTATAAATTTTGTTGTAAAAATACAACATTACTTGTTTGGGCACAATGTTTATATGGGTGTTCGCATTGCGCTTGATAGTATGTGTGCGTATTATCCGTTTGTGGGGTTATCTTTAATCAGGAGTAAATAATGAAGAAAAATATTATTAATATTGCAGTTGCTGCCTCATTAGGTTTGGCTGCATTTGCCGCTAGTGCTGAAGATATGTATCGTGGTGCATGGTATGCATTGCCAGGTGTAAGTTACATGGACACAGATGGCGATTTAGAGGCTAATAACGGTGGTGGCGGTTTCCTTAAATTAGGTAAAGAATTGTCTGAGCATTGGGATATTCAAGCTGGTGTAGGTTATAACCGTGCTAGTGAAGATACAGGTATTCCTGGTGTAGGTGGCCGTTATAAGCAAACTACATTAAGTGCAGATGCATTGTATATGTTTAGCCGTGATAAATTCCGTCCATTCCTGTTAGCTGGTCTGGGTGCCGCACGCAATAACGTTGACTACAGTCATCCTACTGCTGATGTAAGTGATTCAAATACATCGTGGATGGCAAATGTGGGCTTAGGTGCACAATACTTATTCAGTGATAATTTTGGTTTGCAAGCTGATTTGCGTCATCAGTGGTCGCGTGCTGATGTTATTGATGAAAATAATATTTTTGCAGGTAATTCACGCGAGACAATTGGTAACACAATATTAAGTCTTGGCGGTATTTTCCGTTTTGGCGCACCTGCTCCAGTAGTTGCTGCAGCTGAGCCAGTACCTGCTCCAGCGCCAGTAGCAGCTCCAGAGCCAGCACCTGCGCCAGCGCCAGTAGTTGCTGAAGAACCATGCCAGCCAAAATTTGAAACAATCACTTTACAAGCTGAGAAATTATTTGGCTTCGACAAGTTTAAATTGAACGGCGACAGCGTTCCTGAGTTGAATGATACAGTTGCGAAATTAAAAGCACATCCTGAATTTGATGTTGTTGTAGTGACTGGTCATACAGATCGTCTTGGTTCAGAACAATATAACCAAAAACTTTCAGAAAAACGTGCAGAAGTTATCAAGAATCATTTGGTTAACGACCACGGTATTGACGCTAGTCGTATCCGCACAGTAGGTAAAGGTGAAGCACAACCTTTAGTTGCATGTGATGGTGTTAAAGGTAGAAAAGCATTGATCGAATGCCTGTCACCTAACCGTCGTGTAGTAATTACTGGTGAAAGACAGCATCCAGTTAATGAGTGCAACTAATACCATCTAAAACTTAAATTATTAAATTTGAGTTTTTAGTAAAAAGCCTCGCAATTGCGAGGCTTTTTTATTGGTAGAATGGGCATCATGAATTTAAAACACTTAAATCAAGCACCAACTGAGGTAGACCTTATTATTGAGGCGCGTTGGTTGGCAACAGCGGTTAAAAATGCACCGCTTTTAGAGCACTATAGTGTCATTGTGCAAAATGACGCTATAGTTGATCTGCTGTCGACAGCGTTGGCGAGAAGCCAATATACAAGTGCAGATACAGTTAGCCTTGACGAGCATATTCTTATTCCTGGTTTGATTAATCTGCATACGCATGCTGGGATGAATTTAATGCGTGGTATTGCCGATGACCTGCCGTTAATGCAGTGGCTTAATGAACATATCTGGCCTGCAGAACGCGCTGTTGTTTCATCTGATTATGTTAGAGATGCCTCGTTACATGCCTGTGCTGAAATGTTAAGCGGTGGGACAACTTGCTTTAATGACATGTATTTTTTTCCACAGGCTACTGCGGCTGCCATTAATCAGGCGGGCATGCGTGCAAATTTAGGTTTGTTCGTATCAGAGTTTGCAAACAGTTATGCGAATGATGCTGATGATTATCTGCAAAAAGGCTTTGAATCACATGATAGCTGGCGTGGGAATAGCATGATTTCGTCATCGATTGCCCCGCATGCCCCATATACGGTATCAAATCGTACTTTTGAAAAAATTATTACCTACGCAGAGCAATTAAGCATCGGTATTCATACCCATTTGCACGAAACGCGCGATGAAATCAGCCAAAGCGAGACGCAATATGGGGTAAGGCCGATACAAAGATTGGCAGCACTTGGTTTATTGGGTCCTAATTTTACGGCTGCACATGGTGTTCATTTACTGCCGAGCGAGATTGATATGTTAAGCGGGCATGGCTGTCATATTGCACATTGTCCAAGCTCCAATTTAAAGTTGGGCAGTGGCATTGCTCCTATCTCTTCGATGTTGAAAAACAATGTGAATGTCGGTATCGGCACCGATGGCGCCGCAAGTAATAATCGCTTGGACATGTTCACAGAGATCCGATTAGCCGCCTTGTTAGCCAAGGGTGTAAGTGAAGACCCAACTACAGTGCCTGCGCATCAGGCTTTGGAAATGGCAACGATTAATGCGGCTAAATCCTTAGGGTTGGATGATAAAATAGGCTCAATTGAAATCGGGAAGAAAGCTGATGTTGTGGCGATCAAGCTAAGTGATATCACTATATCGCCCTGTTACGACCCGATTTCGCATCTGGTTTATACTTGTGGACGTGAACATGTAACCCACACCTGGGTTGCCGGTGAGTTACGCTACAGCAATGGCCTCTATGCCAATATAGAGCCGATGGAATTAAAGGAAATTATTCAAAAATGGCAACCGAAACTGAGACAGCACAAACAATAAACGCCGATGAAATTGAACTGAAGAAATTTGGTGAACTGGCGCACAAGTGGTGGGATAAAAATAGTGAATTCAAACCCTTGCATGAGATTAATCCATTACGGCTGGATTATATCGATAGTCGGGCTGATTTGAAAAATAAGCGCGTACTTGATGTGGGCTGTGGTGGCGGTATTTTGTCAGAATCTATGTATTTCAAAGGCGCTGCTGTTACAGGTATCGACTTGGGTGAAAAAGCGCTCAATGTTGCTAAATTGCATCAGTATGAGAGCGGTGCAAAGGTTGATTATCGTCTGGTGTCTGTTGAGCAATTAGCCAGCGAGCAGCCAGCCAGTTTCGACGTGGTAACCTGCATGGAAATGTTGGAACATGTCCCCGACCCGGAAGCCATCGTAGCGGCCTGTGCCAGACTGGTAAAGCCAGGCGGCGCAGTATTTTTTTCTACCATCAATAGGTCACCTAAAGCCTATTTATTTGCAGTGATAGGTGCAGAGTATGTGCTGAATATGTTGCCTAAAGGCACGCATGATTATGCCAAGTTCATTAAACCATCCGAGCTATCAAGTTGGGCTAGACATGCAGGTTTAGACATAGCTGGCTTACGTGGTATGAGTTATAACCCAATCACACAGCACTACTCCTTGGGCGATGATGTTTCTGTGAATTACCTCATACACACTCAATTAAGTAAATAGCACTGGTTAATAAATGATTCTATTTGATTTAGACGGTACGCTAGTTGATACCGCGCATGATCTGGCTTATGCACTTAACTTGCAGCGAGAGCGGCATGGTATGGCTGTTTTGCCGCTGGATGTGATTCGCCCATACGCTTCGCATGGTTCCAGAGGTTTATTATCTGTAGGGTTTGATTTATCTCCCGAGGATGAAAATTATGAAGCGATGCGTGAAGAGTACTTGGCGCTCTATGATCAGGTGCTCACACGTAAGCCTATTTTGTTCGAAGGTGTTGCAGAGTTACTGGCTAAACTGGATGAAAAGATCGTGCCTTGGGGTGTGGTGACCAATAAGCCACGTCGTTTTACTCAACCCTTACTGGAAAATATTGGCTTGCTGGAGCGCGCCGCCTGCGTAGTGAGCGGCGATGATGCGCCACGCCCTAAACCATATCCTGACACCTTGTTTCTTGCCTGCGAGCAGGCTGGTGTGGATCCGCAGCGTTGCTGGTATGTAGGCGATGCCGAGCGTGATATTCAGGCAGGCAAGGCAGCTGGTATGCAAACTGTCGTTGCCATGTATGGCTATCTGGGAGTTGAAGACCGACCACAAGAGTGGGGCGCCGATGTATTTGTAAATACGCCTTTAGAATTATTAGAGCTCATTAATGGCTAAAATTCAGCATGTTGAATCAGCTGATGCTGAATTAACGCCGCCGACGTTACGTGAGGCTACTGCTTACTGGCTCAAGTTAGGTTTTTTAAGTTTTGGCGGACCGGCTGGGCAAATTGCGATGATGCATCATGACCTGGTTGATAAAAAGCGCTGGATATCAGATAAACGCTTTTTACATGCTTTGAATTACTGCATGATATTGCCCGGCCCTGAAGCACAGCAATTGGCAACTTACATCGGCTGGCTCATGCATCGTACATGGGGTGGTTTGATTGCGGGCGGCCTGTTTGTGCTGCCATCTCTGCTGATTTTAATTGGATTAAGCTGGGTCTATATGCGCTTTGGCGATCTGCCGCAAGTGGCCGCCATGCTTGCCGGCGTCAAACCTGCAGTAGTGGCAATTGTACTGTTTGCTGCTTATCGTATTGGCTCTCGTGTACTTAAAAACAAGCTGCTCTGGTGTATCGCCTTGCTGGCTTTTGTTGCAATTACGCTAGCACATCTACCTTTCCCACTTGTGATTATCGCAGCGGCTTTAATCGGCTCTTTAGTACATCATTACTTTCCAAACCAACTGAATGTCATGAAAGCGCATGCATCCAGCCACAAGAAACATAGTAAAGCGATTATTGACGATGATACACCAACACCATTGCATGCTAAATTCAGGCTAAGGCGAATGATGGAATGGCTGGGGGCTGGGATTGCTATTTGGGGACTGGCTATCGGTTCGCTGACTGTGATTTATGGCTGGCAGGCAGTGTTAACGCAGATGGGCTGGTTTTTCACCAAGGCAGCCTTACTAACGTTCGGTGGCGCTTATGCGGTATTGCCTTATTTGTATCAGGGTGCAGTAGAACATTACCACTGGTTGACACCGCACCAGATGATAGATGGCTTGGCGCTTGGGGAAACTACGCCTGGCCCGTTGATTATGGTGGTGGCTTTCGTTGGTTTTGTAGGTGGCTGGACGCAGGCGGTGTTTGGTAACGATAGCCTGTTGCTATCAGGGGTTGTAGCAGCATCAGTGGTGACGTTTTTTACCTTCTTGCCGTCATTCATGTTTATATTTATCGGCGCACCACTGATTGAGTCTACACAAAATAATCTAAGATTAACTGCTCCATTAACAGGCATCACGGCAGCTGTGGTAGGTGTGATTTTGAGTTTGGCACTATTCTTTTCTCAGCATGTATTTTTTCCTGAGATGACCTATGACAAGCCGGATTTAATTGCCGTATTACTGGCAATACTAGCTTTGTGGCTGTTGGTGAAGAAAAACCTGAGTATTATAAAACTGGTCGTTTTGTGTGCCGGATTTGGTCTGGCACAGTATTATTTATCAGCGGTAATTACCTAGCTTATTACATATTAGACGCTGCGACGCTCAAGCATGGCCTGAGCCAGTGTGCCGGTATCTACGTACTCGATCTCACCACCCATAGGCATGCCACGTGCAATGCGGCTGACTTTGATGCCACGTGCGCGTAGCAATTCGCTGATGTAATGCGCGGTGGCATCACCTTCTACGGTGTAGTTGGTGGCCAGTATTACTTCCTGCACAATACCATCCTGTGCACGCTTCAACAGTTTGTCTAGATGAATTTCTTTAGGGCCTACGCCATCAAGTGGGGAGAGGCGCCCCATCAGCACAAAATACATGCCGGAATAAGCGCGCGTGCTTTCAAGCATCATGAGGTCGGTAGGCATTTCTACGACGCAAAGCACGGTGCTGTCACGCTGTGCTGATTCGCATAGCGGGCATATAGGCTGCTCACTGAAAGTATTGCATAGCTTGCAGTGGTCAACTACCTGTAAGGCATTATCCAGCGCCAGTGCCAAGCCACTTGCGCCTTTTCTGTCACGCTGCAGCAGGTAATAAGCCATACGTTGGGCAGACTTTGGGCCAACACCGGGCAGGCAGCGCAGGCTTTCGATTAACTGCTCAAGTGCTGGCGGGTTTTTCATCGTGAATGGTCAGTGCCGAACTAGAATGGCAGTTTCATACCGGCTGGCATGTAACTCGACAGGCGTGCTGTAGAAGTTGCCTCTGCTTTTGCGGTTGCATCTTTTAACGCAATGACCAATAGATCTTCGAGCGTTTCTTTATCATCCATTACGCTATCGTCCAGAGTCACGCGTTTTACCTCGTTTTTACAGGACATTAGCACTTTTACCAGGCCGTTGGCTGCAACACCTTCAACTTCAATATTTGCCAGTTCTTCCTGTGCTTTTTGCATATTTGCTTGCATTTGCTGAGCTTGCTTCATTAAATTGCCCATGCCGCCTTTCATCATGTATCTCTCCTTAATTAATGCTTAAATATTGATAGAAATTAAAATCTGCGGTGATTAAACCGGTTTGATTGAGTTTGGGATAATGGTAGCGCCAAAATCACTAATAAGCGCTTGTACAAAACTATCTTCCTCTATTGCTGTTTCTGCATTGGCTTGCGCTTGTGCTTTTTCTTGAGAAATCTGCTTGGCCGGAGTGTTGCCGGTACCGCCAATGCTGAATTGCAGTTTGATCTTTTTACCAAAATACTGGGTAATGGCGGTGCCTAATTTTTCCTGATAGTTCGGAGAAACCAAATGTTTTTGAGCTTCGGGTACGCTAAGTGAAATGCTGTTTTCATCATAAGTGACCAGTTCACAATGCTTTGCCAGTTCGCGCGCGAGACCGAGCTTTAATTCATCAACGAGTCCGCGCCAGTTACCATTAAAGTTACTGCTGTTCTGTTCACCGCTGTGTTCCGAGGGTGCTACAGCCTCAATCTGAACTTGTGTAGCAGCAGGCATTTGCTGATGAACGTTTTCAACCGGTGCAGCTGGCTTTTCAGCAGGTTCAGCTATCGTTGTAAATGCTGGTGGTTTGGTTACTGGAGTGGCAGGAGCAGGGCGCTGAACTGCAGCTGTGGTTTGTACTGGCTTACTGGTATTAGCTGTAGTTGTAGTGTTAGCTTCATTTGGTGTGAATGCCAGCATACGCAGCAAGCTCATGGTAAAGCCTGCATATTCGTCAGGTGCTAGTCCAATGTCGCGACGTCCCAACAGTGCAATCTGATAGTAAAGCTGTAAGGTTTCAGGCGAGATTTTCTGCGCGAGTGACAGCAAAACCTCGCGTTCAGGCAAGTCGTCAGCCACACTTTCAGGTACGGTCTGCGCAATGGCTATCTGATGTAGTAGCTGTGCAAAGTCATTAAGCGCGGCTTCAAATGAAATGCTGCGCTCTTCCATCAGCTTGGCTTGATTGATGATACTGCCGCCGTCGTTGGCAAGTAACGCCTCCAATAGCTGGTAAAGATAGCTTTGGTCAATCGCTCCCAGCATGGCACGTACTTCAGCTTCATTCACGGTCTGACCACCATAGGCGATTGCCTGGTCAGTCAATGACAGAGCATCGCGCATACTGCCAGCAGCTGCGCGTGAAATCAGATGCAGCGCAGTTGGTTCAAACTGAATATTTTCCTGACTGAGAATGTTCTGCAAATGACCGATGATTGACGTACCAGCCATCTGACGCAGATTGAATTGCAGGCAGCGTGAAAGTACCGTCACCGGTACTTTCTGCGGATCAGTGGTAGCTAGGATGAATTTAACATGTGCAGGCGGCTCTTCCAGTGTTTTTAACATCGCATTAAAAGCACTTTTGGAAAGCATGTGTACTTCGTCGATGATGTACACTTTGAAGCGGCCGGCTGTCGGTGCGTATTGGGCGTTATCAAGCAAGTCACGCATGGCGTCGACTTGGGTGTTACTTGCCGCATCGACCTCGATCAGGTCAACAAAGCGGCCCTTATCAATTTCTGTACAGGCATTGCAGACACCACAAGGTTTAGCAGTAATGCCAGTTTCGCAGTTGAGTGACTTTGCCAGAATGCGGGCAAGTGTGGTTTTACCAACGCCGCGCGTGCCGGTAAACAGGTAGGCGTGGTGTAAACGATTCTGTTCGAGGGCATTGGTGAGTGCACGCACTACATGGTCTTGTCCGACCAGTGTTTCAAAGGATTTTGGGCGCCATTTACGCGCTAGAACTTGATATGACATAGCCTAAACTTTAGCTGAAAAACATGTTTTCGTCTGTAAGTTTGGTGGATTTTTTGTGATATTTATTTTCAAAATGTAATCTACAAAAAAGAGGTGGCGAGCCTTTACCCCGGCACTTGCTCAATAGTTGTGGCTGCTTGCTTCCGCACCTGACCAGATTGGCTACTTCACAATGCGGGGGGGCCCGCCGGACGTAATTTTACAACACTTTGTATCATTCACGTTAATCTAAAATCAGTTATTTTAGATATGGGCACTTCTATAAATACATTCTTTGGGCGCATTACTACGTTGCGCGGTACTCGAAATCCTCATGTACTTTGTGTACATTCCGGTTTCTGCGTTCCGTGCGCCTTTGGCGTATGAGCCAGTATTTGGCTTCCCCAATTGACTAAGCCGCTGAAGCGCAAGTCAAGTGTGAAATAATGCGCTTCAGCGCATATATTCTACGGACATGCCCTTTCACGCCAAGTTTCCTGCTTTAGCAGGTTAGCTTGGTGGGGACGCCCTTTACGGGTGTACGGGTAATACTGCATCCCAAACTCTGCATTTATAGAAGTGCCCAATTTTTATGTAATCTGTTAGAGGCCATTCGCGACGTCTTCCAGCACTTGTAAAAACGCATCGCCATAGCGTGTGAGTTTTGCCTGGCCGATGCCGCTGATATTGCCCATTTCTGTGAGGCTGCCGGGTTTTTGATTGAGAATTTCCAATAGCGTGCTGTCATGGAAAATGACATAGGGAGGAACACCCTGTTCGCGCGCAAGTTCGGTACGTTTTGCCTTAAGCGCATGCCAGAGCGGGTCTTCATTGGCTTGCTCATAACCTTCTTTAACCCGTGCACCACGTTCTGCTTTGCTGGATTTGCGCTTAGTTGTGTCTTCATCGCGACGCAGCCATACTTCGGTTTCGCCTTTCAATACTGGGCGTGCCGTTTCCGTAAGTTTGATGCCGCCGTAGGCTTGGATATCGGTTTCCAGATAGCCGCCGCTGACCAACTGACGAAAGACGCTGCTCCATTGCTGTTGTGACAGTGTTTTACCGATACCGAAGGTGCTGAGCTGATCATGCTGGAATTGCTCGATTCTGCTGTTGTTTTTACCCAGCAATACGTCGATGAGATGCACGACGCCAAACCTTTGTCCGGTGCGGTACACGCAGGAGAGTGCCATCTGTGCGGCTTGCGTTGCATTCCAGGTGTCAACCGGCTCCAGGCAATTGTCACATTGATTGCAGCTACCGTCATGTTGTTCGCCAAAGTAGCGCAATATGGTCTGGTGGCGGCAGCCGGTGGATTCGCAGAAGCCGAGCAGGGCGTCGAGTTTCCTTCTCTCAACCTGTTTGCGTTCTTCGGGCGCATCGCCGGAATCCAGCATCTGGCGCATGCTGACCACATCACCCAAACCGTAAGTCATCCATGCATTTGCAGGCAATCCATCGCGTCCAGCACGGCCGGTTTCCTGGTAGTAGCTTTCCATGCTTTTAGGTAAATCAAGGTGAGCCACAAAGCGCACATTGGGTTTATCAATGCCCATACCAAACGCAATGGTCGCCACCATAATGATGCCTTCTTCGCGCAGGAACTTGCGCTGGTTGGTGTTGCGTAGCGCTGCATCAAGCCCGGCATGGTAGGGCAGTGCATTCCAGCCGCGTGATTTCAGCCATTCAGCAGTTTCTTCTACTTTGCGACGCGACAGGCAGTAAATAATGCCGGCATCATTCGGGTGTTCTGCTTCTAGAAAAGCTTCCAGCTGCTGACGCGCATTGTTCTTTTGTGTGATGCGATAGCGGATGTTAGGGCGGTCGAAACTGGAAACGAATTGATGCGCATTTTCGAGGTTGAGCCGCTCCACTATTTCCGCACGGGTAGGCGCGTCGGCTGTGGCGGTTAGCGCAATACGCGGTACGTTTGGAAAGCGTTCATGCAGTACGGTGAGTTTACGGTATTCAGGGCGAAAATCATGGCCCCATTGCGATACGCAATGTGCTTCATCAATCGCAAATAATGCGATACCCACACGGCTATCAAGCTGTTCGAGCAGATACTGAAAGTTACCCGTCAGCAAGCGTTCCGGTGCAACGTAGAGGATTTTCAGATTGCCTTGCATCAGTTGATCACTGATTGTGTCGGCGGCCTGAGCATCCAGGCTGGAATTAAGAAAAGCGGCGGAGACACCTAGCTGCTGCAAAGTATCTACTTGATCCTGCATGAGTGCGATCAGTGGCGACACAATAATGGCAACGCCGTCACGTAATAGTGCTGGTAATTGATAACACAGAGATTTTCCGCCGCCGGTAGGCATTAATACCAGCGCATCACCACCGCTGATAATATGGTCAACGATCGCTTCTTGTTCGCCACGGAATGAGGTGTAGCCAAATACTTCTTGCAGGCAGTGCTGTGCGGATGAGTAGGACATGCGTGCTGTGATATTCCGCTAGAGTGCTACGAGGGAGTAAATTCAGCACCGCGATTGCCGCGGTGCTGAATTAAATTACTGCAATGATACTTAACGAGGTTACTCAACGCCCTGGCTGAGCAGGTAGTCTTCATAGTTGCCTGTAAAGTCTACAATACCATCGGCCTTGATTTCCAGAATACGCGTAGCGATAGAGCTTACAAATTCACGGTCATGGCTGACAAAGAATAGGGTGCCTTTGTATTTATCTAAAGCGGTATTCAATGCTTCGATAGATTCCATGTCCATGTGGTTGGTCGGCTCATCCATCAGCAATACGTTAGTGCGCGCCAGCATCAGCTTGCCGTATAGCATGCGGCCTTTTTCCCCGCCTGACAGCACTTTAACTGATTTCTTGGTATCTTCACCAGAGAACAATAAACGCCCCAGCATGCTGCGCACAGTCTGGTCATCATCACCTTGCTGTGTGAATTTAGACATCCACTCAAACAGGTCTTCACCTTGTTCAAATTCGTACTCATGGTCTTGCGCAAAGTAGCCGATTTTTGCCTTTTCAGCCCATTTCACTTCACCGTGTTTAGGTTGTAAATCACCTGCCAGACAACGCAGGAACGTGGTTTTACCGATACCGTTTTCACCGATGATCGCTACTTTTTCGCCTGCTTCAAACATCATGTCGATGTCATTGAATAACGGACGGTCAAAGCCATGGCTGAGTTTTTTCAACTCAACTGCATTGCGATGCAGTTTTTCGCGGTCATCATATTCAAAGCGAATAAACGGATATTGGCGTGAAGAAGGTTTGAATTCTTCAATTTTTATTTTATCAATCTGTTTTGCGCGGCTGGTCGCTTGTTTAGCTTTAGAAGCGTTTGCCGAGAAGCGACGCACAAAGTCCTGCAAGTCGGCGATTTGCTGTTTGGCTTTAGCGTTATCTTTAGCCTGCTGTGCACGGGCTGCGGTGCTGGCTTCCATGTAGTCATCATAATTACCTGGATAAACTGCAAGTTTGCCGTAATCCATATCGCAGGTATGTGTACACACTTGGTTTAAAAAGTGGCGGTCATGCGAAATGATGATCATGGTGCAGCTACGGTTGTTCAGTATATCTTCCAGCCAGCGAATGGTGTTAATGTCCAGGTTGTTGGTTGGTTCATCCAGCAGCAGAATGTCCGGGTTGGCAAACAGTGCCTGCACCAGCAGTACACGCAGTTTCCAGCCGGGGGCTACTGCGCTCATCGGGCCGGTATGCTGTTCAATCGGTATACCAACACCTAATAACAATTCGCCAGCACGTGCTTCAGCGGTGTAGCCATCAAATTCTGCAAAAACAGCCTCTAATTCGGCTGCGCGCATGTAGTCATCTTCAGTGGCTTCCAGATTTGCGTAGATTGCATTTTTTTCTACGTTGGCTTTCCACATCTGTTCATGGCCCATCATAACCACATCCAGCACGCGCTGATCTTCATACGCGAATTGGTCTTGTTTCAAGAAAGCCATGCGTTCGTGGTTATCGAGTGAAAGATTACCGGCAGTTGGCTCTAAAACCCCTGCCAGAATCTTCATATAGGTAGATTTACCGCAGCCATTAGCGCCGATTAAACCGTAACGGTTACCATCGCCGAATTTAACTGAAATGTTTTCAAACAGTGGCTTAGCGCCAAACTGCATGGTGATATTGTTAGAAATTAACAAAATTCAAGACCTTAAAAAATAAAACTGCTTAAAAATTAAAACTGCTTAAAAATTAAAACTTATTATAAATAACGACTTCATGGATCGGCAGCTGGCCGCCGCGAGGCTGGGCTTCTTTAAGTGCTTTACCTACAACCACAAACATCACTGGTGTGTGGTCGTCAGGCAGGTTAAGCAACTTGGCAACTGCATCAAAATCAAAACCATCCATCGGGCAGGTGTCATAGCCCATTTCTTTTGCTGCCAGCATGAGTGTCATGGCAGCCATGCCGCATGAGCGCATGGCTTCATCGCGCTGCACTAATTCATTGCCGGAATAATACTGCCCAATGGCCGTAACCAGATAATCCTGCACCGGTTTTGATGCATTTTCCCAGTAACGCTCAGGCTGTTTTTCCCATGCTTTCAAATCTGCTGTTAATACAACTAGCAGCGAAGCATCTTCAACCTGTGCCTGATCCCAACTCACTGCACGAATCTCTTTGCGCAATGCCGGGTCGGTCACAACGACAAAACGCCAGTTCTGGATGTTGAATGCAGTTGGTGACAGCATCGCCAGCGACATCAGCTTGGCGATCTCATCTTCTGTCATTTTGTGCTGCGGGTCATACGCCTTGACGGAGCGGCGCTCTAATATGGCTTGGCTAACGTTCATGATTCGTAGTGAATATCCAGAATTTCTAAATTGATATTGCCAACCGGGCGCTGCCAATTAACAGTTTCGCCAACTTTATGGCCGATGAGTGACTTGGCTAGTGGAGAAACCCAGCTCACTTTATTGATTGAAGCATTGGCTTCGTCTTCACCCACGATATGGAACGTGTGACGATTACCTTCGTCGTCTTCAACTTCTACAATCGCGCCAAACAAAACCGTGTCGTGATTTTGTGTTTTTGGATCAACCAGAATAATTGAGTCCAGGCGTGCGCGCACATAACGTAAGTCACGCTCAATTTCAGACACTTTATCTTTTGCAAAAGTGTCATCATGCGCATCTTTCAGGCTATTAAGCTGCGCTACCAACGCTTCTTCCTGCGTTTGCAACTCAAGTGCACCGTTAGGGGTGACATAGTTAGGATGCTCGCTGACCGGGCGCTCGACGAGCTCTTCACCGCCAGCTTGTTCAAATCTTTCTTCATTGACAAATGCACGACTCATAATGACTCCTTATTCCCACTCAATCGTCGCTGGCGGCTTGCCAGAAACGTCATACACAACGCGGTTAATACCACGTACTTCATTAATAATTCTATTAGATACACGACCTAACAATGAATAGGGCAGTTCTGCCCAGTGTGCAGTCATGAAATCGCTGGTTACTACTGCACGCAATGCAACAACGTAATCATAAGTACGGCCATCACCCATCACACCTACTGATTTTACCGGCAGGAATACGGTAAATGCCTGACTGGTGAGTTCATACCAGGTTTTTCCGGTTTTTTCATCAACAGTATTGCGTAATTCTTCAATGAAAATAGCATCAGCGCGGCGTAATAAATCTGCAAAGTCTTTTCTTACTTCACCCAGAATACGCACACCTAAACCCGGTCCCGGGAAAGGATGGCGATAGACCATTTCAGCTGGCAGACCTAAAGCAACGCCAAGTTCGCGCACTTCATCTTTAAATAAATCACGTAACGGTTCTAATAATTTCAAGCCAAGCTGCTCTGGCAGGCCGCCAACGTTGTGGTGACTTTTAATCGTGACCGCTTTCTTGGATTTTGCACCGCCTGATTCGATTACATCAGGATAGATTGTGCCCTGCGCCAGAAAGGTTGCACCTTTATGGCCACCGTCACCGGCTTTAAGTTTTGCTGCCTCTGCTTTAAATACTTCTACGAACTCATTACCGATAATTTTACGTTTTGCTTCCGGGTCACTGACACCGTTAAGCTTGCCCATGAATTGTTCAGTAGCATCTACATGAATTACTCTTGCATGCAGGCGGCCGGCAAACATTTCCATGACCATTTTGCCTTCATCGAGGCGTAACAGGCCATGGTCAACAAATACGCAAGTCAATTGGTCGCCAATCGCGCGGTGAATCAATGCAGCAGCAACGCTGGAATCTACACCGCCGGATAAACCGAGAATAACTTCTTCGTCACCCACTTGTGCGCGGATTTTTTCAACAGCTTCCGCAACATGGTCTTTCATGATCCAGTCTGGTTTTGCGCCACAGATTTCGAGCACAAAACGGTTAAGCATGGCCTGACCTTGTTTGGTGTGCGTGACTTCCGGGTGGAATTGCACCGCGTAAAATTTGCGTGTTTCATCAGCCATTGCCGCAATCGGTGTGGTTGCATTGCTGGCGATTATTTTAAAGCCAGCAGGTAATTCCGTGACCTTGTCACCATGACTCATCCATACATCCAGCAGGCCGTGGCCTTCAGCGTTAGTGCTGTCCTGAATATCGCGGAACAGCGCAGAGTGGCCATGTGCGCGTACTGAAGCATAACCGAATTCGCGTTTGTGACCCGCTTCAACCTTGCCGCCCAGTTGCTGCGCCATGGTTTGCATACCGTAGCAGATACCTAGTACCGGCACGCCTAATTCAAACACGGCTTGTGGCGCTCTGTCGGTTTCTTCTTCATACACGCTGGCATGGCTACCTGAAAGAATAATGCCGTCAGCACCAAAGTTTCTTACAAAGTCGTCAGATACTTCACATGAGTGAATCTCACAGTAAACATGCGCTTCACGCACGCGACGCGCGATAAGCTGAGTGACTTGTGAGCCAAAATCTAGAATGAGGATTTTTGAATGCATAGAGTAGTGTGAGTGAGAAGATTAAAATGAAAAGTGGGCGGTTAATATAACCGCCCACTTAATTAAGATGTTACTAGTCAACGCGGTAGTTCGGTGCTTCTTTGGTAATTTGCACGTCATGCACATGTGACTCGCGCATACCGGCAGAAGTGATTTGTACGAACTCTGCCTTGTTACGCATTTCTTCAATGGTTGAGCAGCCCACATAACCCATAGAAGCACGCAAGCCGCCCATCAACTGATGGATCACTGCCAGCACGCTGCCTTTGTAAGGCACGCGGCCTTCAATGCCTTCAGGCACTAATTTATCAGCATTGCCGTTGTTGTCCTGGAAGTAACGGTCACTAGAACCTTTTTCCATTGCACCAATAGAACCCATACCGCGGTATGACTTATATGAACGACCCTGGAACAATTCAATTTCGCCCGGCGCTTCTTCAGTACCGGCAAACATGCCACCCAGCATCACGCTGTAAGCACCTGCTGCAATCGCTTTAGAAATATCACCAGAGAAGCGAATGCCGCCGTCAGCAATAAATGGAACGCCTGTGCCTCTTAATGCTTCTTCAACATTTGAGATTGCACTGATTTGTGGCACGCCAACGCCAGCGACGATACGTGTGGTACAGATTGAACCTGGGCCAATACCGATTTTTACGCCGTCAGCACCAGCGTCTACCAATGCAAGCGCTGCACTGGCAGTAGCAATGTTGCCACCGATCACATCAATATGCGGGTAGTTTTTCTTTACCCATGTCACGCGGTCCAGCACGCCTTGCGAATGGCCGTGCGCAGTGTCAACTACAATTACGTCTACACCTGCTTCAGCTAACGCAGCTACACGTTCTTCTGTGCCTTCACCCACACCAACAGCAGCGCCAACGCGCAATCTGCCTTGTGCATCTTTACATGCATTAGGGTGGTCGGTTGACTTTTGAATATCTTTTACCGTGATCAAGCCTTTAAGCGTATCGTCATTGTCGATCACTAATACACGCTCAAGACGGTATTGGTGCAGCAAGCGGATGACATCTTCTTTGGCAGCACCTTCACGCACAGTCACTAGCTTGCTGCGCGGTGTCATGATGTTGCTGATCGGTTGATCCAGATTGGTTTCAAAGCGCAAATCACGGTTGGTTACGATACCAACGATTTTGCCGTTATCAACTACTGGAATACCTGAAATTTTGTGGGTGCGAGTCAGTGTAAGTACGTCGCGAACCGTCATATGGCTTTGAATCGTGATAGGGTCGTTAACTATTCCGGATTCAAAACGTTTAACACGTGCTACATGCGCAGCCTGCTTCATCGCAGTCATGTTTTTGTGAATAAAGCCTAGCCCACCTTCTTGTGCCAGTGCAATTGCGAGTGGAGCCTCGGTTACGGTGTCCATCGCGGCAGACAGAAGTGGAATGTTAAGCTGGATGTTGCGAGATAATTGTGTTTTAAGAGACACTTCGCGTGGCAGCACGTTAGAATGTGCTGGAACCAATAAAACATCGTCAAATGTAAGTGCTTGTTGCAGTAAACGCATTCGTAAATCCTTTTACCCAAAACGAAATTATACAGAGTTATGAGCAGCTTAGCGAGTATGCTAAGTATATTTTCAAAAATTAAAATGATTTTTTTATTGAATGCCGTGTAAGTTTGCAGCAGTATTGATTGTAATTCTGATAAGCAATAACATGTACAGAAGCTGAATAATTTAAAGAGGAAATGCTATGAAAGTAGGTTCATTATTAGTTTTGGCTGCAATTGTAGCTTCGATGGCACCAACGTTGGCGCAGGCTGAAATTTATAAATGGAAAGATAAAAACGGCATTACCCGTTACAGCGACGTACCACCACCATCTAATGTTAAGAAGGAATCTATTGGCAAGAAAGCACCTAAAGTGCCTACTGACCCAAGTGTCGCTCCGGCTGAAAACGGATTGCCGCCGGTTACTAATACAGGTGGAACAGCAGCACCTAAGGATGCTGCGGCGCTTAGTAAAGAGGATGCTGCGGCCAAGCGTGCTCAAGAAGCTGAGGCGCAGAAAAAAGCTGATGAGGTTAAGCAGGCAGAATTGAAGTACAGGCAGGAAAGTTGCGCAGCCGCCAGAACCAATCTAAGAACCTACACAAATGGCGGCAGAATCATGACAACAGATGAAAATGGCGAGCGCCGATATCTGGGAGATGAAGACATCAGCAAAGGCAAGGCTGATGCGCAGCAGGCTGTAGAGAAGTTTTGTGACTAAAGTATTTTTGGATGTGCTGTAAGTGTCTATACGTACAGTCACAGTGTTGCAACTGTGTCATGATATGAATGACAGTTAAGTCTGTTAAGAAACGCTTAGAATCAGAATGCTAGTTAAGTCATATCGTGATTTGTAGTAGGGTTAATTGATAAGCAGGAGATTCTTAATAACTAAAAGTTTTTTAGGAGAATAAAAATGGCTGTGATCGATCGTGTATTAGTGGGTGAGGCATTAGTAATTGAAAACCGTGCGGATGAGCATGGCTTGGATTTATTAAATGTTGCACATATTGACTTGATTATGGGGCCTAGGGGCAGTGCGGCTGAAGATGCATTTTGCCGTACCCTGACAGATCAAAAGATGGGTGTGAATGGTTTGCTCGCTATTGTTGCTCCGAATATGATGGTAAAGCCAAATACCGTCATGTTTAATAAGGTGACGATTAAAAACGGCAAGCAAGCAACTCAGATGTTCGGCCCGGCACAGCGTGGCGTTGCAATGGCGGTGATGGACTGTGTCGCAGAAGGAATTATTCCAGTGGAAGAAGCCGATGACGTATTTATCTGTGTAGGCGTATTTATCAGTCACCGTGCAGATAGTGATGAGCGCATTCAGGAATGGAATCATCGCGCCACCAAGCAAGCCATTATAAATGCGATTGCGCGCGAACCTAAAGCGGCTGATTTACTGAAAACCTATAAGGACTCAGTGCATCCGTTTGCAGCAAAAGCAAAAAAATAACAGTTGGAGTTTTTGCTTAATGCTTATTCTGAAGCGCCTTCAGGTCGTCAATGATCTGTTGCGAATGGTTTGATACATTAACGCTGGTATAGATTTTTTTGATTTTGCCATCCGGGTCAATTAAAAAAGTATGGCGCTTGGCAATTTTGATGACCAAAAGATTGGTGAGCGCATTGTAGCTGGCAGCGACTTTGCCGTTGGTGTCGGCTAATAGCGTGAAAGGCAGGCTATATTTTTCAGCAAACTTCCCATTTGACTCACTGCTGTCAATACTGATGCCGACAACTTTTGCACCAAGTTTTTCAAGTTGAGTCATATCATCTCTGAAGTGACAGGCTTCTTTGGTGCAGGCAGGCGTGTCATTTTTGGGATAAAAATAAAGAACCAAGTACTTGCCGCGATAGTCAGACAAAGAATGCGTGCTGCCTTTTGTATCATTAAGCGTGAAGTTTGGCGCATCTCCATCAATAACCAAGTTACTGGAAGCATAAGCATAACTGCGGTAACCTATGATTGCGATCAACAATATTGCAGAGTAAAAAAATAGTTTAAGTAACATATCATTGCTTTCAGTTGAGCTATTGCGAAATATCTATTATGGAATATTAAGTTGTGACCGATGTTAGCATCATTCGTTTTGCTTAGTAAATTACCTATCAATTGATCAAATACCGATACAAACATGTCAACGGTTAAAAAGTTGCTATAATTGGCGCGCTTGAAAAGTTACAGTTTTTTGACAACCTTATTTTTAACAGCGTTAAAATACTTTCTAAATAACAGAATTTTTCAAATATAAATTGAAATTAATTAATTTAAATACTGCCCAGATGCACATGGTTTTCAAAAAACTGCTGTTAATCGTAGGATTAATCGCAATTTTTGCGTCTGTTATTCAGCAGGATTTCGATGCTCATGCCAGTGATTTTCCTGGTAATGGGCAGGCGACTGTTGTGCAGCTTGATAAAGATAACAATCGCGATACTGGTGACACAGCAGCTATTGCTACAGTGATATACAACCAGTTTTCTAAAAAAACTACTATTTACTACTTCTACAGCGCAAGCTATCAAGAACCAACCCTGTTGGTTCACTTGAGACCCCCCAACGCATAACTTTCAAATGGCTTAATTCTTGCAAGGTTAATATTTAAGCTTGCAAGAATATCGAGCCCGGTCGTTGCTGATCAGCGTAATGCCTAGCGATAGGCAGTGCCTGCATAGCGCGAAATCAATCTTAGTAATTTTTGTTATTAGTTAATGGTTATTAATTAGTTTCGATTATTCATACAGGAAAACACTGTTTATGCGTAGTTTTGGTGCAAGTGAGCTGTTGGTGTGCTCTAAAAAGGGTTATCTAACTTCTATTGTGTTTTTATTGGCTGGTTTCATGCACAGCCATGTAGCGTATTCAGCGCCAAGTTTTACCTTGGAGCAGATTGTAACAATCGCTGCAGAACAAAATCCCTCAATTAATATTTCTAAAGCGCGTGAAGATTCTGCCAGGGCCTCTGTCATTACAGCGACTACCTATGCAAATCCGCAATTTGAATTTGGTGCTGGCCCAACCAGTTACAGAACCCCGGGTGGGCAGGGTAATAATGGCAACTGGGGCGTAGCGTTATCACAGCCTCTGGACTTTCCCAGTGTGCGTAATGCTAAAAGAGAAGTCGCTGAAAGTAATGTGCAAGTGGCAACACTAGGCATTGAGCTTACAAAAACGGAAGTGCGTGCGCGTGTGAAAAGTGCTTTTTACGATGTATTGCAGCGTCAGGCGGTACTTGAAATAGCTGAGGCAGATAGTAATCTGCTTAAGGATATTCGTGGACGCGTTAAATTGCGTGTTGATGTAGGTGAGTCGCCTAAGTACGAGTTGATTAAAGCCGATACTGAAGCATTGGCTGCTGAACGAGACTATCAGGCTGCCAGAGTGCGTGTAACTGAAGCAAAAGCCTATCTGCGCGGTTTAATTGGTGCTGCAGTTCCAGAGGATTACAACCTTACCGGAGAGTTGCCGCTCAGTTCCAGCCTGCCAAGAATTGACGAGCTGCGTGATCGAATCAACGACGCGACACTATTGAAACAAATCCGCTCAGCTGTCAAAACCTCAGAGGCAAATCTGCGCCTGCAGGAACAATTACGTAATCCTGGTTTAACAGTTAGAGCCGGCGTCGAGCAAGACCCTGATTTACGTCAGTTACGACTTGGCATTTCAATTCCATTACCAGTTTGGGATAAGCGTACCGGCCCGATTGCACAAGCCGCGGCAGAAGTCAGAGAAGTGAATGCGATTTTAAGTGAGCGTGAACTGGCGATTAAACGAGATATCGAGTCTGCTTATCAGCGCTATTTGATTGCACAGCAACAGGTAGCTGCATTTGAAAATGGCTTGCTATCACAGGCCGAGGCGGTGCTTAAAGTGGCTGAAGCCGCGTACCGTTTTGGTGAACGCGGCATTCTGGATTATCTCGATGCGCAGCGCACCAAACGCATGGTGAGAAAAGACTATTTATCTGCGCGTTACGAATATATCAATACCATGCTGGAAATTGAACGCTTGCTTGGCTATGAACTTTTGGAGGTTAAATCTTAATGACTGCTACATCTATGTTTGCAAATATGTTTTCAAATTCTTTACCAAGTAAAAAAATGTTTCTGGCTTTATTTGCAGCCAGTTTTTTATTAGCAGGCTGTAATTCAAAAGAAGAAGCGCCAGTTGAAGCTAAGGTAGTAGACCCGAATATTGTGGAAATTACCGAACAGTTGGCAAAGCAGATTCAACTGCATACGGCAGGTAATATCGAAATGCGCGGCACCTTGCGCGTACCCGGTACCATACAAGTAGATGAGCAGCGCATGGCAAGAATCGGCGCTTCTGTGACAGGCCGTATTAAAGATATTGAAGCGACCTTGGGCCAGAATGTTAAAAATGGGCAAGTACTGGCAACACTCAACAGTACCGAGTTGGCACAAAATCAGCTGGTCTATATCAAAGCTTCGCAGCAGATTGGCTTGCAATCTAAAGCGGTTGAGCGTGCACGCTTACTGCAAGAAGCTGACGTGATCGGTGCGGCTGAATTGCAACGCAGGGAAGCCGAACTGAGTGCAGCACAGGCTGAGTTAAATGCGGCTCGTGACCAATTGCTGGTATTGGGTATGAGTGAATCTGCAATTAATAAGCTGACACAGACCGGGCAAATCCGCTCTTACAGCAATGTGGTATCACGTATTTCAGGTACGGTGATCAGCCGCAAGGTTAACCTGGGGCAGGTAGTACAGCCGGCTGAAGAGCTATTCATCATTGCTGATCTTTCGCATGTTTGGGTCGTGGCTGAGATTCCTGAGCAGCAGATCGATCTGATTCAAGTCGATGAAGAAGTAGTGGTCGAAATTCCGGCTTTGGGCAACAAGCAATATAAAGCCAAGCTAATTTACGAAGGTGATGTGGTTAATCCGGAAACCAGAACTGTAACTGTACGTTCTGATCTGGCAAACGATAATCGTGAAATCAAGCCGGACATGCTGGTTTCAATGCTGATTCAATCGCATCCGGAACAAAAACTGGCCTTGCCATTACAAAGCATTGTCAGGGAAAACGATACTACCTATGTTTACGTGCAGTTGGCACCAAACAAATTCCGCCTGCGTGAAGTTGAGCTGGGGCAGGAGCATGAAGGTATGGTGACCATCGTGAATGGTGTATCTGAGGGTGAAATCGTGGTCGCTGATGGTGCATTCCATGTAAACAATGAACGTAAACGCAAAGAATTGGAGTAACGCATGATTGAATCTCTAATTCGTGCGGCGCTTAAACAGCGCCTGATTGTGATGGTGTTTGCAGTCGCACTCATGATTGCAGGCATATTTGCATTACAAAGACTTTCAGTGGATGCGTTTCCGGATGTAACCAATGTACAGGTGCAGATCGCAACACAGGCAACCGGCAAGTCACCGGAAGAAGTAGAGCGTTTTATTACTGTGCCGCTGGAAATCAGTATGACCGGTTTGCCGGGTCTGATAGAAATGCGCTCGCTTAACCGCAATGGCTTATCTTTGATTACACTGGTATTCACCGACAAAACCGATGTTTACTTTGCACGTCAGCTCGTGATGGAACGGCTGATGGAAGTCATGGAAAAAATGCCACAGGGTGTAACGCCTATTCTTGGCCCTGTTGCAACTGGCCTTGGTGAAGTTTATCAATATACTTTGGATAAACCCGGTGATGGTGAAAAAGAACTTACAGCTGAAGACTTAACCGAACGCCGTGCTATCCAGGATTGGGTAGTCAGGCCGTTGCTGCGTGGTATTCCTGGCGTGGCCGAAATCAACTCGCAAGGTGGTTACGTTAAGCAATATCAGGCACTGGTTAACCCGGACCGGATGAACCACTATGGTTTGAAGCTGCAAGATATCTACATGGCATTGGCTAAAAACAATGCTAATAGCGGCGGTGGTGTATTGCCGCAATTTGCCGAGCAGTATCTGATTCGCGGTGTTGGTCTGATTGAAAATCTGGATGATATTCGTAACATTGTGCTGAAAGAGCAAAATGGTGTGCCGGTTTTTATGCGCGATATTGCCGAAGTAAAACTTGGGCATGAAGTACGCGTTGGTGCAGTGTTGAAAAATGGTTATACCGAATCAGTTGGCGGCATTGTGATTATGATGCGTGCCGGTAACGCTAAAGAAGTGGTAAGCCGCGTTAAAGCGCGTGTACAAGAAATCAACGACAAAGGCATGCTGCCAAATGGCTTGCAGATTGTGCCTTACTATGACCGTAGCGAGCTGGTAGATGCAGCGCTGTTTACGGTAACCAAGGTGCTGATCGAAGGCATCATTCTGGTGGTTTTCATCCTGTTCCTGTTCTTGGGTGATGTGCGCTCCAGCATTATTGTGGTGGCAACGCTCATACTGACGCCGCTGATTACGTTTATGGCGATGAATTACTACGGTATTTCCGCTAACCTGATGTCCTTGGGCGGCTTGGCGATTGCGATCGGCCTCATGGTCGATGGTTCGGTGGTGGTGGTTGAGAACGCCTTCCATCATTTAGGGCACAGGCAAAACGAGAGTAAGGTGCGCGTGGTGCTGGAGGCAGCGAGTGAAGTCGCTACGCCGGTATTGTTTGGCGTAGGTATTATCATTCTGGTGTTCTTGCCGCTGATGACGCTGGAAGGCATGGAAGGCAAGATGTTTGCGCCACTGGCGATGACGATTGCAATTGCCTTGTTTGTATCACTGGTGATTTCACTAACCCTATCACCGGTGCTTTGCTCTTACATTCTTAAGGGTGGCTCAGGTGAAGACACCAAGCTGATTCAATCGATTAAAAACCCTTATTTGAAGTTGCTTAACTGGGCGCTTACAAATGATAAAAAGACCATTGCCACAGCAACGGCAGTGTTCGTCATCTCGTTACTGGTTGTGCCGCTACTGGGTACCTCTTTCATTCCGGAGATGAAAGAAGGCTCGATTGTGCCGGGTATTAACCGCGTGCCTAATATCTCGCTTGAAGAGTCTATCAAGATGGAGAACGAGGCCATGCGGTTGATTATGGAAAAGGTGCCGGGCGTTAAATCTGCAATGTCTGGTATCGGTCGTGGTGAAAGCCCGGCTGACCCGCAAGCGCAGAACGAATCTACGCCGATTATCAGCCTGAAACCAAGGGACGAATGGCCTGAGGGCTGGACGCAGGATGATATTGCCGACAAGATGACCGCAGTGTTGTCTGAAGGTTTACCGGGCGTGCAGATCGTAATGGCGCAGCCGATTTCAGACCGTGTGGATGAGCTGTTGACCGGTGTTCGATCAGACGTAGCGGTGAAGGTATTTGGTGACGATATGGCTAAGCTGAAGAGCAAGGCTGATGAAATTGCCAAAATTGCTGGCACGGTGCCAGGTGCGGTTGACTTGCGTGTAGAAAAAGTATCCGGTCAGCAATACTTGAACATCACGATCAATCGTCAGGCGATTGCGCGTCAGGGTATTAATGCCTCTGACATTCACGACATCATTGAAACTGCGATTGGCGGTAAGGTTGCCACCGAAATTTATGAAGGCGAGCGCAGGTTCTCCGGTGCGGTACGTTTCCCTGAAAGTTTCAGGGATAACACTGAAGCGATCGGCAATATACTGGTGACTTCGCCAAACGGATCACGCGTTGCATTGCGTGATCTGGCCAAGATCGAGATTAAAGACGGCCCGGCGCAAATCAGTCGTGAGTTAGGCAAACGCCGTATTGTGGTGGCAATTAACGTAAGAGATCGTGACCTGGGTGGCTTTGTTGCGGAATTACAGCAAACGCTGGATAAGCAGCTCAAACTGCCAGACGGTTATTATCTTGAGTACGGCGGCCAGTTCCAGAACATGGAGCGCGCTTTAAATCACCTGATGATTATTGTGCCAATTACCATTGCGGCGATTTTCTTCCTGCTGTTCCTGCTGTTTAATTCAGTAAGGTATGCCACGATGATTATCATGATTCTGCCGTTTGCCTCCATCGGCGGTATCTTTGCGCTGCTGGTCACCGGTGAGTACCTCTCTGTGCCGGCATCTGTTGGTTTCATTGCCTTATGGGGTATTGCGGTGCTGAACGGTGTAGTGCTGGTGTCTTATATACGTTCATTACGCGATGAAGGTAAAGGCCAGATCGAATCGATTGTGGAAGGTTGTAAACAAAGGTTCAGGCCAGTGATGATGACGGCAACCGTTGCCATGCTGGCGCTGGTGCCATTCCTGTTTGCTACAGGCCCAGGCTCTGAAATTCAGCGACCATTGGCGATTGTAGTGATTGGCGGCCTGATCAGCTCAACACTGCTGACTCTGGTAGTGGTGCCAACCTTGTACCGCAGGTTTGAAGAATCAAGAATCGAAGCATAATGCACAAGATAATAATGCAAAAGATAAAGGAGTTTCTGTAATGAAAGAAATCAAGGCAGTTATACAGCCGCACCGCTTGCCAAAAATCCGTTCAGCCCTGCGCAATATCAAGGCGTTTCCGGGCATGACTATCAGTAAAGTAGAAGGTTGCGGCCACTATGTGGCAAAACCGGAGCAAGGAATCAGAGAAGAGTTAACTGATTATAGCCCTAAAATTCACATTGAAATGATCGTACCGGATGATATGCTCGAAGGCGTGTTGCAGATTATTGTAGAAGTAGGGCACACCGGGCAGGTTGGCGATGGCATTGTATGGGTAACATCGGTAGAACGCTTTATCAGGTTATCTGAACAGATTAAAGTGATTGATTGTTAAGTAACTAAAAACTTACTTTTAATCATGTAATATTTACATGGCGCACTTGTGCATAGGTTTTACTGTGCAAGTGCGCCATGTTTCCATTTATAATCGTATTTATTTAAGGCATTAAAAGCCTTATACTACGCGCCCTGCATTACAAGCCCCCGTAGCTCAGTGGATAGAGCATCCCCCTCCTAAGGGGAGGGTCACACGTTCGATTCGTGTAGGGGGCACCAACATTGCTTCATAATCAATGAGTTATAAATTATCTTTTTGTTGCTTATAAGCCTAGTGTATCAAAGATTTGTATCAAAGTCCCAAAGATATTCTATTGCTTTAAGATTTCCAACTATATCTTTTTTAGCACCTAGTTTAACTAGCAATTCCTTAGTAGGAATTAATTCATCTATCTCCAAGGTTATTTGACCTTGGGTAGTTTGAATCGACCAAGATGCAGTAGACACTTTTAAGCCTCATAATTACGCTTAAAAGGAGCATCAAATGGTTAGCAAAAGATTTACAGAAGAATTCAAACTAGAAGCTATCAAACAAATTACTGAGCGGCATTTTCCTGTTGCAGAGGTTTCAGCAAGGCTTGGTGTCTCAACCCACAGTCTTTATGCATGGGTGAAGAAATACAGCCAACCCGAGCCAGTGAGAATGGCCTCTGATGACCAGCAGGCTACAATCAAACGTCTGCAATCTGAGCTTAAACGAATCACAGAAGAACGTGACATCCTAAAAAAGGCCGCCGCGTACTTTGCCAGAGAATCCCAGTAAGGTACGCATTCATCCGCAACCACGAGTCGGAGCATTCCGTACGACGCATGTGCCGCGTGATGAATGTGCATCCCAGCGGTTACTATGCATGGCGCACATCACCTACATCGGCCCGCCAGCGTGAAGACTCCAGGTTATTAGGCCTGATTAAGCAGTTCTGGCTGGAAAGCGGTGGCGTCTATGGCTACCGCAAGGTAACCGATGATATGCGTGATACGGGGGAACGTTGTAGTAGACACCGTGTGTATCGACTGATGCGCACTGAGGGATTACGCTCTCAAACCGGTTATCGTCGTCGCCCTGGTACTCGCTACAGTCGGCCATCAACCGTCGTGCCTAATCATGTTGCGCAGCAGTTTAATGTTACCGAGCCTAACAAGATATGGGTGACAGATATTACCTACATCCGCACCCATGAAGGTTGGCTCTATCTTGCTGTGGTATTGGATCTGTTCTCGCGCCAAGTGATTGGCTGGTCAATGCAACCGCGCATGGAAAGCGAGCTGGCGATCAATGCGCTACTGATGGCGGTTTGGCGCAGGCAACCAGAGCAACAAGTCATTATTCATTCGGACCAAGGCAGTCAATTCAACAGTTATGAGTGGCAGGATTTTTTAAAAGCTCACAACCTATGCGCCAGCCAGAGTCGGCGTGGCAATTGTTATGATAACGCTGTCGCTGAGAGCTTTTTCCAGTTACTGAAACGTGAACGCATACGTCGTAAAACATATTTAACGCGAGAGAATGCAAGGCAGGATGTGTTTGATTATATCGAGATGTTCTACAACCCAAGACGCCGACATAGTTACGCCAATCGGCTTTCTCCAGTAGAATTTGAAAGGCAATACTTCAGTAGGCAAGAAAGTGTCTAGTAAGGACTGGTCGATTCACTTATTAGTTTTTTTAAAAAGAATATCACTTAAGCTGAAACATTGCATTTGATGTAGCGTTAAACATGAACGGAGGAGGGCAAGGCAATGTTTGCTGTAGCTGGGATAATGCCTCTTAAGAGAAGGGTCACACGTTCGACTCGGGCCGGGGCGGCACGAGTGAAATCAATGCTCTGCGGGATTTGTTAGCAACAAGAAGTCATTTTTGTCATGCAGCGACTGTGTAGACTTTGACTTGGTAGCCTTTAACGACTATCTATATCAGCTATACCAAGGGTGCATTTTCTTTATTAACTCTTATTTCTTCGAATGAAATAATGAAGCGTTTTGATATTAAAACGTGCCCAATAGTACCTGTGTCTGGTTGGTAGTCTTTGACTAGTTCAATCGGGATGAAATCTCGGCCATCATTGAGTAAGTCTTGTAGCCTCTGCCCTCTGTGAGCATAAACAAAGCCCCTGTATTCTGAACCATCCTGCATTTTAACTTTACCAAATATACGTAAAACATCATGCATATGATAATTTGTTTTGCTGAATGTCATTTTGATACCTCCTTACTAAAAATTAGTAATGATTAGTTGCAACATACTAGTGAATAATACCCCTATTGAATATAAGTAAATTACTTAATATGACAGATATATTAACTTTATCAGCCATGAAAATGAGACCGTGACCTGCTGGCGATTCATAAAACATAGCATCTGGTGCCTAATAGTAAGTTAAGCTGCAATTTCGCTATCTTTTTGTTTATTAAGTTAATTACTTGTTAGCTTCATGCCGAAGACTTTGCACATTAAAGGCTGGTGCGGAACCATCTTTGCATTGACCTGGGTAAATTGTCAGGTGAGGGTAGGGAAGCTCGATACCTTGTTTATCAAATGCGGTCTTGATACGTTTAAGAAACTCTCGTCTCACCCCCCATTGCTCCAAAGGCATGACTTTGAAACGGCAACGAATGACGACTGATGAGTTATCCAGCTGTTCGATCCCGGCCATCTCGATTGTTCAAACCTGAACGAAGTTGTCGTCTGTACGTGGTCTTCACCAACGGATATCATGACTTGCATGACCTCGTCGACATTTTCGCGATAGGCCACACCTACGTCTATCACGGCTTGAGCAAAGCCCCGACTCATATTGGTAACAGTCGTAATTGTGCCATTGGGAACGAAATGCACATTGCCGCTGTAATCCCGCATTTTGATATATCTAAGTGTGACTTCTTCTACCAGACCCGCCTTGCCGCCAGCATCAACTACATCACCTTGTCTGATCTGGTTTTCCAGCAGCAGGAAAAACCCGTTGAAGTAATCCTTGATCAAACTTTGCGCGCCAAAACCTACGGCTACACCCACTACGCCAGCAGCCGCTAAAATAGGTGCGATGGAGATACCAAGTTCGTGCAGGACTTCAACAATAGCGATAATGGCGATAACGATGGTGGCGATGTAGCGAAAAACGCGACCCACAGTATCAATACGCTTTAATTCTTCAGCATCATCTAGCGCTCGGTCTCTTAAGTGAAGTTTTAACGTGATAATCAGTTTGGCGCTGAATTTCATTAAAATTCCTGCAACTAATAAAATTAGCAGGATGCGCAGCATTGTTTTAATGATCGCCCATAATGCTGAGGGGTCGTTCAAACCGAAGATGGCAATTATATTTTCCATGTTGACTCCTATTGCTTTATTTTGTAAAACTGACAGATTGGTAGCGGGCTAATGGTTAAACCATAGCTTGCTTTATGAGTGATGAATTAAGTGACTCAGCAGGAGGTCTCTGGTTTTCTGGTAAGCCTATCACTGCTATATTCATGTCACATATTGCCTAGACAATGCGCCTGCTGCAGATTGTTCAGGTTAGTCCGTTGTGCGAACCTTCATTCTGGTCTCTCACCAGACTCCAGTCTCACTTTAAGTTTGCAGCCAGTAGAAGCTCAATGCAGGAACTTCAAGCGTATTATCCTGCAGTTCGATATTGTCACCGCTATGCAGATCCCTAGCTGTGTGATGTTGAAAGAAACCTTTTTTACGGAGGGCTTCGATATTCAGCGGCTGTGGCCTGCTATCAAAATTGCCGATTACCAATACGCGCGAATTGGTGTTGATATTATCGAATCGCGAAAATACGAATAGATGCGGGTTTTCAACTTCCAGTAGTTCACGATTATTATGGTCGGCAAACGCACTAATTTCTTTGCGTACAGCGATCATCTTTTTCAGCCCGCTGAAAACCTTTTGCTCAATACTGCCATGTATATTTCGTAACTTGGCTTTATCCCAATTCATTTTAGGCCGGTGTACCCAGCGGCTATCTTTCTGTTTATATTCATCAAGCAGATACGAAATATCATTGAGCGCACCGATTGCATCGCCATAATATATAAGAGGGATGCCGCCAAAGGCGAGAATCATGCTGTGCAAGAGCAGAATAGTGCGGACAGCTTCTTGTATAGCGATCGGATCATTAGCTTCAATCGCTGATTCCAAGCCCGCCAGCGAAGCTAAAGAGCCTGCAATTCTGGCGTCGCCACTTCTTCTGTTGATGCCGAAAGCAACACCTCTGGCTGATGATGCCTTGTGGTTGCCAGTATAGTAATCCACCAGAAATTTTCGATGTAACCGAGGATCGTAGCCAGCGAGGCGGATATCGTTATCGTCGAAACCAAGGCCTATGTCATCATGGCAGCGCGCATAATTGAGCCAGGTTGCACGCTCCAATTTATCTGGAATACTCCTAATGCCAAGGTTTAGCAACGTGGCCTTCTTGGTTGCTACTGCATCCCATAACAACGCCATAAGGGTGGCGTTGTAGGCGATTTCGCATTCTTTGGCATTAATGGCATCTTCACCAAAGTATTTAATCACTTCTACAGGGGCCACAATTGCCTCTGCAATGAACAGTACGCCGGGTGCGGTGACTTGGCAGCAATCTTTCATCAGTTGTAAAATAAGATGTGCTTCACGTTCATTCTGGCAAGTGCTGCCTATTTTCTTCCAAAGAAAAGCCACAGCATCAAGCCGCACGATGTCTGCCCCGTGGTTGGCCCAGAATAAAATAATATCAACCATTTCGATAAATACGGCCGGGTTCTTGTAGTTGAGATCCCACTGGAAGCTATTGAACACAGTCATCACCCACTTACCCATGTCCGCATCCCAGGTGAAGTTACCGGGTGAAGTTTCTGGAAATATTTCAGGCATGGTTTCCTCAAACATATCCGGTATTTCGCGGTTGTCATACACATGGTAATAGTCCTGATAGGTTTTATCCCCGCTACGTGCCTTTATCGCCCATTCATGCTCATCAGACGTGTGATTAACCACCACATCAAGCGCCAGCAGCATGCCGTTTTTTTTCAGATTTTTGACTAAGGCATCCAAGTCATTCAGTGACCCAACTTCAGGGCTTATTTTTCTGAAATCACGTACAGCATAGCCACCATCACTTTTATCTTTTGGGCAATCCAGAATCGGCATGACATGCAGCATGTTGATACCTAGATCCTGTAAGTAGCCCAGGTGTTTTTGTAAACCGACTAAATCACCAGAAAACTCTTTGCAGTAAAGTGCATAACCTACCCATTTTTGACTGAGAAACCAGTTGTGATCTTTTTCACGTGCCAGATCCAGTTTGCGTAACGGTTGCGGTCTTGCCATGTAAGAGCGCGTGAGCGTTTTAACCAGTTGGTGCATCTGATGCTTAAAGTTCGGGCGCTGGCCATAGAGTTGATGAAACAAAGAATAAATAGCATAGAAATTAGCCCCCAGCCTTATGTAGAAGTGCTGTAGGTTTTTATCTTTTATATCGTGCTCAAGTTCAATCAGTATGTCATTGAGCATTGAGTGAGAAACTTGTTCATACATGGCTGAGATCCTGTTCTTTTAATATGGCTTTATCCATGCTGATATTCATGCCGTAATAATTGAGCCCTTCGATAATGCCTGCCGCGTAATACCCATCGGCAAAATATATATGTTGTTGATCACGCAATACTGCGAGTTCAGGACTATGGTTACCTACTACTATAGCGCGTGTATCACCGACCAGCATTTCCGTGTCATTGCCGGAGTCACCAGCGACTAAAAAGTTTTCGAGCGGTAAACCCCATTTGTAAGCCAGATAACGAATAGCATGACCCTTGGATGCCCTGATTGGCAATACATCAAGAAATTCCTCATGTGAATAAATTAACTGGGCGTGCAGTTTTAACTCATGCAGATATTCGTAAATTTCATTAAGCGGCGGCATACTTTCCGGTTTGGCAATATAGCTTAATTTAAACTCACGTTGGTTTTCAGGCGCCTGTAGTTTCAAACCTGGGAATTTTAATAAGGCTTCAGCCAGAGAATCTTTGCGCCATAGATAGCGTATATGGGCGGCCCAGCCTAAATCCGGTACCAGCTTTTTGCCGTAGTGGATTTCCGAACCAACCGATGTGATGAGAATATCTGGAATCTTCACTTTATTTTTTTTCAGGATAGCAATTGCACTTTCGATGCTGCGTCCGGTGGCAATGCCAAATGCCAGTTTCGAGCGATGCGATTGCAGCCAACCAGTGAGCTGTTTTAGAGCAGGTTTGTTACCAAGCAGGGTATTGTCAATGTCACTGATAAGTGCCTTTCTAACCAGCGGCATGTAAGATTTTTCAGCATTGAAAATAATGGCATGCTGACGACGCAAACGTTTTTTATCTCGGCGTAGTAATCTGCGCACTTCTTTCATGTATTTTTCTACATGCGCTGCCCAGCTGTAATGTCGCAAAACACCGGCAATACCGTTCTTGGAAAATTGGCGCCAGCGTTTTCTGTCTGCTAGCATATATAACAGCGCATTGCTGATTGCTTTACTTTCCAGCGTATTCACCACCAAACCGTTCCGACAATTCCCTACAATGTCGCGCGGCCCCCCATCATCCGGAGCAACAAAAGGTAGTCCACTGGCTGCCGCCTCAATCAGCGTCAGGCCAAAGGGTTCAGTAAATGCAGGGTTAACGAATACGCCACGGCGTCTGGCTGCTAGTCGATAAAATTCAGGTACCTGATCCTGAGAAACAAATTTTGGAATGGCGACTTTGCCCCATAGATCATAGCGATCAATATCGAATAGCAACTCAGTCATCACTTTTTGCTCGGAGTCTTCCAGCTGGCGGATGTCTTCACGCGTACCCGCTACAATCAGCAAGTTCGCAGCTTGTTGTAGTTCAGGGCTTTTTCCATAAGCTTCAATCAAGCCTTTGATGTTTTTACGCGCGTCTGGGCGGCTGATAGAAAAGATGAGTGGCTTTTCTGGTTCGGTCAGATATTTATCCACTAGTTGTTTTGTATCCGGCTCAAGAGTTTTACGCATGAGCGGTGAAAATCTGGAGGTGTTGGTGCCTGGGGGTATCACGCGGAATCGCACGTGATTAAAGTTATTGTAAAGTCCATATTGCTGATCAATTTCCTGCTGGGTGCTGGTAATAATGAGCGAGGAATTTTGGATAACTTCTTCTTCAGCGGTAATACGACGTTGAAAATTGAATTGCTTTTCCAGTGCGTGCGGTTTGCGTCCACTGGCTAGCATACGCTCTAGTTTCGGGCGGCCTAGCGAGTGGCCGGTGTGAACTTGAGGAATGCCAAGCAATAATGACAGTTGCTGGCCTACATAGCCTGCATCTGCATAATGGGTATGAATAAGATTAGGCAATTTACCTTGCTCGCGCAGGAAATGCAGGCATTTATCGACGACCTGATCTAAATGTGGCCACAGCAGTTCTTTGCGTATATAGCGTTTTGGACCGAATGGCAGGCGGATAATATTCGCACCATCACCCAAGTCTTCGCACGGCTTAGCGTAGTCATTGCTGACATTCGCATCGTCGATCAGCCGCGTTAACAAATCGACTTTTTCTACTTCATGGTGCTTTGCCAGTGCGCGCGCCAATTCAATCACGTAGGTGGTTTGTCCGCCTGTATCGGCATCACGTCCTAGCTCCATGTCATTACCGCGAATTAAGCCATGCAAACTGATCATTAAAATATAAATTGAATTTTCCGATTTATTAATTGGCTTGTTGAGTTGTGCAGTATTCATAGATTCCATGCCTGTTTGAATGGAATATAAAAATCATGCTGCTGTGGTGCACCACCTCTGATGCCACAGATGGCGCGCTTGATTGGCACGCTTGCAACCGGCATAGCTCAGTCATGCAGCAGGCCGATGATGATAACTGCCACATCACCGGCGCCCACTGTATCTACGATTATCTGCTTCTGTGTGGCAGGCCCGGCATTGTAAGTTTCATGTTGTTGATTGATTAACCATGCCCCATGCTCACCACAGGTCACCAGTAGATATTTCAATTCAAATTGATCTAGCAGTGCCTTGGCTTTCAGTAACGGTGTTGGTGCGTTTATTTTGAAATAGCTGGTGACAATTTCCAGCTCGTCTTCATTCATCTTAACAATATCTGAACGCATTAATGAGCGTCGAACGGTATGTTTGTTGTACCAGGGTTGTCTCAGGTTGATATCGAAGAAATGCGGACATTTGCTATCGCTGAGGAATTTATCAAGCGCCAAGCGTGATGGCATGCTTCTTTGCGCCAGTGTGCCAAAGTAAACCAGTTCTGGTTTAATTGACATGGTAATCATATGGGCTATACCGGCGTGAATATGGTCGTAAGCTTGATCTGGCAGGATTGTAAATCTGTGGTTGCCGTTTTCCATATGCACCTGTACTTGCCCGGTAGGGTGGTTTTGGTCGCATTGAATCCCGAGAGTATCCATGCCCAATCTATCCATTTCTCGCAGCAGTTCGTCACGCAATAAATCATTGCCGGTACGGCTGATCATTACAGGGTGTAAATCGAATGCCTGTAGATGACGCGCAACATTAAATGGTGCGCCGCCCAGTACACTTTGGTCTGGAAAAATATCGGCAAGTACTTCTCCAAATAAGACCACGTTTTTTTTAGCTAGCCGCTTGGGCTGTAGATTATGTAGTGGCAATGTTTCTCCTTATACACTAGGTGAAACATCATAGGCTGACTGGCACCAGCGTTTATGATGTGAAGTTTATTGTAGCTAAGCAGGGCGCGGCTTGATATCTGCCTTCTATTTAAACTTTATTTAGCTGAAATACATATTACGCAATAGTGAATGATGCCTAAGTTTTTCAGCGTGAATTAAGCTAAAGCTCCATTACTTGAGAAGACTTGCACAATTTAATTGTCAACCGTAATAAACATGATGCCATTAATATTATATTTGTACAAATATAATTTGCGCACATGTATTTACCTGACTATTTAAAATAGAGGCGAATAATATTTTATCGCTAGTTTAAAAACGGTGAGATGTCTGCTCATTCAGATAAAGTGACGCTATCAACGTGTTGCCAAGGCCACTTTAAGTCAGTAGTGCAAATTCAACATAAAGGTTGACCCATAATTGCAAATGAGTTCAATTGTTTCATCTTGGTGAGAATGAGTGAGAATTGACTAGCCAGAAATTTAAAACAACTTCTACAGTGAAATATTTTCATCTACATAATAATTCTTTACTTTTGCATTAAAGAATTTGTACTATACTGTTCTTAATGAAACTAAATTTACTGTATGTAAACATAATTATCATGTCTTAACGTTAGTTAAGTGCTTGTTAAGAACATATCTGGGGTGATAAATATGCCAAATGTGCTGATTATTTCTGATAGCTTGAATATTCCTGGCCTAATTAGTACAGGGTTTTTAGCGGCTGGTTGTACAACACAAAGTATGGATGTATTGAAATTTATTGATAATGGAAATGAAGTACTGAAGAATTCTTTATGTGCTTTGCTATTTATTGATAGTGATTTTATAAAACGTTCTGCTAGCGTGATTGATGAGATTGATCAAAAAATCAAGAATTGTGCTTCTCGAATGCCGATCTATCTCTTGTTTGAGGATGATTATGACCCTTGTTTTTCTGCCTGGCGTTTAAAAGCACGACGTTTATATGAATCGATTAACCAGAATCAAAGAGTACAAGAGGTGGTGAAAGAGATTACAAAATTAGAATCTAATATGAACTCCAGGTATTCATACTGTTCACCAATGGATTCAAGTTAATACTCAAAACTAATTCTCTGTCACATTAACAGCAAGGCAGGCTTATATAGAGCCTGCCTTAGTTTTTCTTATTACTCTTCAAAATGATCTTTATCAGGAGAGTCGTAGTGAATAATGGCGAGAAATTTTATGGGTGTTTCGATGAGCGCTTCTGGCCGATGCGGAATTTCACCTTGAAAGGTGAGTGAGTCGCCGCTGGTGAGCACAAAAGTATCTTTGCCTACTCTGTACTCCAGCTTTCCCTCAAGCATGTAAAGAAACTCAGTGCCCGGATGCTCAAAAGCAGGGAACTCTTCACATGAGTCTTCTAATGAAATCAAGAATGGCTCAATTGTTTTATGCGGGCCTTGATCATAGGCAAGCAGTTGGTAGGTGTGGCCAACGCGAGTGCCTCTTCTGACCACTTCCATGCCTTCGCCTTTTTTAACCAGCTGGGCTGCGCCGCGCGGTAAATTATAATTCTGGAAAAGTTTGGATAAAGTCACGCCTAGTGCATTGGCGAGTTGTTCAAGTGTTTCAAGGCTGGTAGAGGCGAGGTTGTTTTCAATTTTGCTTAGCATGCCGCGGCTGATGCCAGCTCTTTCGGCCACATCTGCAATCGTTAAGTTATGCTCTAATCGCAGCTGGCGAATAGTGGTTCCTAAATGTCGGCCTAGTGATCTGTTCTGATCATCTACTTTAATAGGTTCGATTTCTTTTTCTTTTGCTGCTGCCATGTCAATACCTGCAATAAAATATAGGGAAATATTACTAGAGAGCTGACTATCGGTAAAACGCTAATTGATTCATTTTGAAATAGCCCCTTAATTAACAGTAACTGTATTCATTTTTATAATGACGGCAATCATACGCCTATTAGCATCATGGGCGCTATGCAAACGTACTAGACACTTCGCACTCAATTAATTATCGCCAAATATATTGATTAAAGTTTTGTACAGAAACTATATCAACCCGGCAAACTCCGCAAGCAGAGCTTGATGCAAGTTAAGCAAAGTTAATTTGCTGGGAATAGTATTTACTATGTAAAAAGTTTAATATAAGTAACAATAGTTAATATATAATAAAATTATAGGTTAATTATATTAAAATATATACAATAATTTACTGATAAAAATTTATTGATAAATATATTTTTTTAAATCTCATTTAAATCATTAGGAGAGTATTTTGAGCGAGCGGATTGTAATGCGTACGGGTGAAGCTTTAGTAGCCGGAGGTCCTCCAGGAACGGCGGCTGAGCCAGAAGTAATTATTGGAGAGTTGGATGGGCCTGTTGGCACTGCAATTGCGACGCTGACCGGTGACCAGGTTGCCGGGCATACTCGCGTGTTTGCTTTGCTGAATACTGACATTCAAGTCAGGCCTGTGACTTTAATGGTAAGTAAAGTGACTGTTAAAGATACCAAATACACCAATATTTTAATGGGTACCGTGCAGGCTGCCATTGCAAACGGCGTGCTGGATGCAGTGCGAGCTGGTGATCTGCCTAAAGAAAAAGCGAATGATCTGGGCATTATCGTTTCAGTATGGCTTAACCCGATGGTGACTAAAGACGACAAGCTGGATCATAAAGTGTTGTTTGATATTCATCGCAAGGCAACTGCATTGGCCATCCATAAAGCGATGACCAATAAACCTGATATTGACTGGTTACTTGAAAATCAAGACAAAATTACCCATAAATACTATCAATTGGGTTTAGACGGAAAACTATAATTTCTGTTTATGGCGGCTTGCCCATGTTACACATGTTTCAAGCAGGTCGCCAATCAGTAGCTGTGCATCTTTAGCCAGTACCGGGTCATACCGGTACGGCAATTTCTCTTCCATATAAATGCGCTGGCTTAGCTCCAGTTGCACCGCATGTATGTTTTCTGCGGGCATTCCATAATGCCTGGTAATGTAGCCACCCTTAAATCTGCCATTAAAAACATGGCTGAATTTACTCGCATGCAGAGACTTTTGTATTGTTTCAGCAAATGCATCTTGCAGCGACGCATCACATGACTGCATATCGGCAGTTCCAAAATTAAAGTCCGGTAGTTGCCCAGTAAAAAAACGCGGCACATGAGAGGCGATTGAATGTGCATCCCACAATACGGCTATGCCATGAATCGCATGAATGCGTTTGATTTCGCTGCTTAATTTGTCATGGTAAGGCTGCCAATATTGCTTGATTCTGGCTTTTATCTCAGTTTCATCGGGCTGCATGCCTGCTTTATATATAGCCTGCTTGCTAAAAGTATCTATCGGGCACAAACCGGTGGTATCTTGCCCTGGGTACAGCGACGTATCGTTAGGTGACCGATTCAAATCAATCACATAGCGCATGTATTCTGCAGATATCACTGTGGCGTCATAATCTTTAGCCATCTCGTACAGCTGCGGTATATGCCAGTCTACATCTGGCATTTCCAGCGCAGCAGGCGTCATTGCAGAGGCAATCTCGTCAGGTATTGTTGTGCCCGCGTGTGGCATGGAGATGATTAACGGTGAGTTACCGCTTAAAAAATTATAGTTTCTGTTCATATATATCAGTATCCGAATCTGATTAGTCTATCTGTCCCAAGTAAAAATTCCATTACCACTTTAGTAGTAATACTTAGTTTCTAAGCATGCTAAGTCTTTAATACATAAAATGATTTCGTAGTTACTTTATCACATGTTTCACAGCAATTAAAAAAGTTTCATTTATCTATTGACAGCTGTTAATTACAGTGGCTTAATACGATCAAATGTTTCACAGTAGTTAAAAAAGTTAATTCGAAAGTTTGTTGTAGCAGTTAAGCTTTAAAAAAAATTAAACATACAGTTGCTGATGTTTGTAAAAGAAATCAGTAGCTAAAAAATAGGGTTCTTGGAGTTTATAAATGCCATTAAGACTACTTAAATTTGCAGTATCAAAAGATCACCCGGCACCACGTTTTTTCAAGTCTCATGAGGCGCCGAAAAAATCATATGACGTGGTGATTATCGGTGGTGGCGGACATGGTCTGGCAGCAGCGTATTACCTCGCTAAAGATCACGGCATCACCAACGTTGCAGTGCTTGAAAAAGGCTACATCGGCGGCGGTAACACTGGCCGTAACACAACGATTGTGCGTTCTAATTACCTGACACCAGAAGGTGTTAACTTTTATGACGCCAGCGTAAAAATTTATGAAGGTTTGTCAGAAGAGCTGGATCTGAATTTATTTTATTCAACTCGCGGTCACTTCACACTTGCACACACTGAATCTGCGATGCGCACCATGCGCTGGCGTGCTGAAGTCAATAAGCATGTAGGGGTTGAAAGCCGCGTAGTAGGGCCAGATGAAATTGCTAAAGCTTGTCCGCAGTTGGATTTAAGCTGTAGCGGCCAGGCGCCGATTTTGGGTGCTTTGTTTCATGCGCCAGGTTCTGTGGCACGTCATGATGGTGTTGCCTGGGGTTATGCACGCGGTGCTGATCGCTTGGGTGCTGAAATTCACCAGAACACTGAAGTGCTGGCGATTGATGTTAAAAATGGCAAAGTCTGCGGTGTTAAGACTAATAAAGGCTATATCGAAACTAAACAAGTGTTGTGTGCGGTTGCTGGTTTCACGCCGCGCATCACTGAAATGGTTGATCTGGAAACACCTATCGTTATTCATCCATTGCAAGCTTGTGTGACTGAGCCTATGAAGCCTTGGTTAGACACGATTCTGGTATCAGGCAGCTTGCACGTTTATGTGAGCCAGTCTTCACGCGGCGAGCTGGTAATGGGTTCTTCACTAGATCCTTACGAAGTGCACTCAACCAGATCTACGCTTGATTTTGTAGAGGGGCTCACATCGCACATGCTGGATATGTTCCCGTTCTTATCAAATGTAAAAGTAGTGCGTCAATGGGCTGGTATGGCAGATATGACGCCAGACTTTGCACCGATTATGGGTAAAACGCCGATTGAAGGCTTTTATATTGATGCCGGCTGGGGTACCTGGGGCTTTAAAGCGACACCGATTAGCGGTAAGACCATGGCGCAAACCATTGCTAACGATAGTGCGCCAGATTTAATTCACTCATTCCGCTTGTCACGTTTTGAAGATTACGAACTGACCGGGGAAAAAGGAGCGGCATCTGTTGGCCATTAACCGCCACTAACGCCAGCTTAATCATCAGAGGAATATGCAATGAAACTTCTCACTTGTCCAATGAACGGCACGCGACCACTGAGCGAATTTATCTTCGGCGGTGAGTATCGCGAAGGCCCAGATCAAAATACCTGTACCGATGCGGAATGGGCGGCTTTTGTACATAACCGCAGCGGCGCACCAGGCGATAAAAAAGAATGGTGGTATCACTCACCAAGCGGTACCTGGTTTATTGCAGAACGCAATACGCTGACAGATAAAGTGTCACGCACTTATTTGCTAGGTGCAAATAACAATAATTCAAACACTGCGCAGGAGGCAAGTAAATGACTTTACGTACATCTAAGCAGGTTGGTGAATGGATTAACCGTAATAAGAAAATCAGCTTCAAATTTGAAGGTGAACAATTTACCGCATTTGAAGGCGATACCATCAGCAGTGCATTATGGGCAGCTGACCAAAAAGTATTAGGTCGTAGCTTTAAGTATCACCGTCCACGTGGTGTGCTGAGCTTGGCAAATCATGACGTGAACGTACTCATGACGGACGGTATTGATACCAACATTCGTGCTGACGTGGTTGAAGTGAAAGACGGCATGGTGCTGACAGCTGTGAATACTACCGGCGGCGTTAAGAAAGATAAAAGCAGTTACATTGATTCTATTTCGCCGTTACTGCCAGTCGGCTTTTACTACAAAGCTTTCCATACGCCACGCCGTTTTTTTCCATTCTGGGAAAAAGTAATACGTAATGCTGCTGGCTTGGGTATCGTCAATTTTGACTATCCACGCATCCTAAAACGTAAGCAGCATTCACATTGCGATGTGCTGGTGATTGGTGCAGGCCCAACAGGTTTAACAGCAGCTTATGAAGCAGCACAAGCAGGCTTGGAAGTCACACTGGTTGATGAGAATCGCCAGGTTGGCGGTAGCCTCACTTATGACCGTGGTGGTGAAACAGCGGCTAGTAAACAGCTTAATGACTTACTGATTAAAGTAGCTAATCAGTCAAATATCAAGATGCTCACAGGTACTTATGCAGCTGGCTATTATCCTGATCATCTGATCCCTGTGGTGTCTGAGGGTGGCATTAATAAAGTACGCGCTAAAACCGTCATTGTTGCCAGCGGTGCTTTTGAGCAGCCGCCAGTATTCAGATACAACGACTTGCCAGGTGTAATGCTGGGCTCAGCAGCGCAACGTTTAATTTATCGTTACGGTGTTAAGCCTTTCAATAACGGCATAGTGGTAACTGCTAATGATTACGGATATCGCGTAGCGCTGGATTTGCTGGAAGCCGGTACTAAAGTAGTGGCTGTGGTTGATCTACGCAAAGGTACAAATACCTGTGGCGCTGCAATTACACTTGCAAAACGCGGTATTAAAATTTACGCCGGGTATTGCGTATACGAAGCTTTGGCATCATCAGATAAATCCAGCGTGCGTGGTGCGGTGCTGTGTGAATACGACAATATTGCAAATGTTGCATTAACCAAAAATAAACTGACACTAGAGTGTGACGGTATCGCCATGAGTGCCGGTTGGGCACCTGCAGGCGCGCTCTTGTATCAGGCAGGCACAGGCATGCAGTTTGATAACAGTGTGCAGCAATTTGTACCAAGCCGTTTACCAGCTGGCATTTTTGCGGCAGGTAAAGTGAACGGTATTTTCGATCTTGAGCAACGCCTTCAAGATGGCAAACGTGCTGCAAATGAAGCATTGCGTTATTTAGGCCTCGAAGCGCCACAAATCACAGTTGCAAGACCAGTGGGTCAGCCTAGTGATTTATCTTGCCCAAGTCATCCATACCCGATGGTACCGCATGACAAAGGTAAAAACTTTGTAGATTTTGACGAAGATATCCAGATCAAAGACTTTGTAAATGCCGCTAAAGAAGGTTTCGATAATATCGAGCTCATGAAGCGCTTTACTACGGTGGGCATGGGTCCTAGCCAAGGCAAGCATTCCAATATGAATGCGATTCGTATATTGGCCAGAATCCGTGATTTACCGGTTGAAAAAATTGGTACTACAACATCCAGACCGTTCTTTCATCCAACTCCTATCGGCCATTTAGGCGGACGTGGTTTCCACGCACATCGGTTGACTTCATTGCACGATTGGCACCAAGCCAATGGCGCAGTATTTACCGATATCGGCGCATGGAAAAGAGCCGCTTATTACCCGACTAATGGTCAAACTAAAGAGCAGGCAATTCAAACAGAAGCGATGGCAGTGCGTACTGCTGCCGGCATCATTGACGGCAGCTCATTCGGCAAGATTGAGGTTCATGGTCCGGATGCGGCTGAGTTTCTGGAACGCTTCTTTACCGGTAGTTACAAGACGCAAAAAGTTGGCCGCTGCCGTTATGTCATGTTGCTGGATGACTCCGGTGTGATTGCCGATGATGGTATCGCCAGCCGCCTTGCTGATGATTTGTTCTACCTTTCAATCGGTACTTCAAACGCCGCAGCCGTATATCGTGAAATGCAGCGTTCGCAGCAAATGTGGCAGCTGGATATCGGCCTGGTTAATGTGACCGGTGCATTCGGTGCCATCAATATTGCTGGCCCAGTAGCGCGCACCATTTTATCTGCGCTGACGGATCTTGATCTGTCTTATGAATCATTCCCGATCAGCAGTGTGCGTGAAAGTCATGTGGCCGGGGTTGAAGCCAGATTGATTCGCGTGGCATTCGTTTCTGACGTCGGTTATGAATTACATATCCCGATGGCGCATGTGCCGCATGTATGGAATGCGTTGCTGGAAGCAGGCAAACAACATGGTTTACGTCCGTTCGGTAGTGATACACAGCGTTTGTTACGTCTGGAAATGGGACACCCAATGCCTGGCGTTGATACCGATGGCCTGACGAATCCTTTTGAGATTGGTGCGGACTGGGCAATTGAAATGAATAAGCCTTATTTCATCGGTCAGCGTAGCTTGCAGATTTTAGCTAAACGTCCATTAAGAAAACAGCTGGTACCTTTTGTATTGGCTGAAAACTTTAAAGGCGAAATGCCGATGGATTGCAATCTGGTGGTGGATGGTCGTGCGATTTTAGGCCGCGTCACAAGTATTGCTTACAGCAAGTTCATTAACCGCTGCATAGGGTTTGCCTATGTGTCACCGGCCAAAACAGCTGTAGGTTCAACATTTGAAATACGTACGGATAGCGGCACGCTGGTTAAGGCTACCGTAGCTGCAGCGCCATTCATCCAGAATCAAAAAGGAGCTTGAGATGCAAGTATCTAATATGAAAACGATTTCTCAGACTTCACCGGTTGCACATGCACAACTGAAAAGCAACGCAAAATGGGCACTGGTCAACGGTATTAACACTGCAGTTGAGTTTGGTAGTGCTGAAGTAGAGCAAGCCAGAAAGAAAATACTCGGCGTGACAGATGTCAGCTGTTTATCACGCTACGGCGTGAAAGGTGCGCAAGCCGCGAAATGGCTGGCGGAGCGTCAGGTTACAACGCCAGCTAACCCTAACTCATGGAGCGTGAGTGATCAAAACACGCTGGTGTTGAGATTGGGTGGCAGCGAGTTTGTGCTTGAGGATCAATTTGCTGGTTCAACTTGTGCAAGGCTGGCAAGTGATACCAACAGAGTGCCGAATGTTTACAAAGTGCCGCGCGCCGATGCAGCTTTTATTTTGAGCGGAAGCGAAGTGCTCAATATGTTATCTGAATTATGTTCATTAGACCTGCGTGAAAAATCACTGGGTGCTGAAGAAGTGATCATGACGCAAATTGCAGGCATCTCGGCAATTGTGCTGCGCCAGGATTTAAATGGTGAACAGGTTTACAGGATTTGGTGTGACGGAACATATGGCCCATATCTGTGGGATGTGATGGTAGAGATTGCGGTTGAATTAGGTGGCGGGGCAGTTGGACTTGCTTGTTATCAGAGTTAGTCACGTTCACTAGTTATCTAAAAATGATACTTGGTGCTTATAAATCCAAGGCCGATAGATAGTAAATGCGACTTACACGGAATTCAGAAATATTTTTTATAAATGCGGATATTTTGGATTTTCAGGGAGAAGTAGATGAAAACGTTAGATGAAGCAAAGAAGTTTTTAAAAGACAACAATGTTAAATATGTATTAGCGCAGTTTGTTGATATTCACGGTGTTGCCAAAGTCAAGTCTGTCCCAGCTGAGCATCTTGGCAGCATTCTTAAGGGCGGCGCTGGTTTTGCAGGCGGTGCGATCTGGGGTATGGGCATTGCGCCTAATGGCCCGGATTACATGGCGGTCGGTGATTTATCAACATTGACTTTGATGCCGTGGCAGCCAGGTTATGCCCGCATCATTTGTGATGGTCATGTAGAAGGCAAGCCTTACGGTCACGATTCACGTGTTGTGCTTAAAGCACAAACGGATCGCCTGGCTAAACAAGGCTGGACACTTTACACAGGTTTAGAACCAGAGTTCTCATTGCTGCAAAGGGATGCTGCAACAGGCGCGATTCGTCCATACGACGAAAGCGATACGCTGCAAAAACCTTGTTACGACTATAAATCGATGTCTAAGCAATCAGAGTTTCTGGAACGCTTGACCGATACTTTAATCGCGGCAGGTCTGGATATTTATCAAATCGACCATGAAGATGCCAATGGCCAGTTTGAAATCAACTATACCTATGCTGACTGTATGAAAAGTGCAGATGACTACCTGATGTTCAAGATGGCAGCGAGTCATATTGCGCATGAGCTAGGTATGATTTGTTCATTCATGCCGAAACCGTTCGGCAACCGACCAGGCAATGGTATGCACATGCATATGTCAATTGGTGATGGCAACAAAAGCTTATTCCATGATGACAGTGATAGCACCGGCCACGGTTTATCCAAACTGGCTTACCACTTCATGGGCGGTATTCTTGCGCATGCACCAGCCATTACGGCACTGGCATGCCCAACAGTTAACTCATACAAACGCCTCGTTGTCAGCCAGTCACTGACCGGTTCAACTTGGGCGCCAGCTTATATTTCATACGGTAATAACAACCGCTCAACCATGGTACGTATTCCGTACGGCCGCCTTGAGCTGCGTTTGCCGGATGGCAGCTGCAACCCTTACTTGGCAACCGCTGCAGTAATTGCGGCAGGCCTCGATGGTGTTAAACGTGAATTGCATCCAGGTGGTGGCCATGCCAACAACCTGTATGACTTATCACCGGCGCAAATGCGTGAGCAAGGTATCGGCATATTGCCGCAAAGCTTGGGCGACGCAATCGACCAGCTTGAAAGTAACAAAGTGATTCGTGATGCGCTGGGTGATTCTCTATCAGAAGAGTTCATCAAAATTAAACGTGCCGAGTCAATGGAGTATCAACGTCACGTTTCTGATTGGGAAATTAACAGGTACGTAGACTTTTTCTAGATTTTATTTAAAGAGCAGGGTTTAACTAACTTCATTGGTTTAACTTTATTTGTAAGGAGAAAAGTATGTGTGGAATTGTAGGATTATTGGTTAGAAATCCAAAAATGCGTGACTCGATTGGCGAGCTTATGCTGCCAATGTTAATTGGTATGACTGAGCGCGGACCAGACTCTGCAGGTTTAGCGATGTTTGGCGCACCGGTAGCGGCGAATGAAAGAAAGTTCAGCCTTTATTCAGGCGTTGCTGATTTCAACTGGACAAAGCTGGGTCATGACTTCGAAAAACACCTGAGCATTAAAGCCAAGGTTGAGCCAAAAGTTAACCACGCTGTTTTAACGACTACTTTAGAGCCAGAAACAGTAAAAATCTGGTTAAAAGAACATTACCCACAATTGCACCTGCTGTCAGTAGGCCAGTTGATGGATATCTATAAAGACGTAGGCACACCAGCACAAGTTGCTGAACGTTACGACTTTAAAAACTTTAAAGGTACACACCTGGTTGGTCATACACGTATGGCAACAGAGTCAGCGATTACGCCAGCGCACGCACACCCTTTCACAGCAGGTGAAGACTGGTGCCTGGTACATAACGGTTCACTTTCAAACGCTAACAGCCTGCGTCGTAAATTGCAGTATGAAGGCATCGAGTTTGAAACTGACAATGACACTGAAGCAGCTTGCCGTTTTCTGCAATGGCGCATGCGTGAAGGTGATGATCTGGAAACAGCTTTGAACCACGGTTTTGAAGAGCTTGATGGCTTTTATACCTTATTGATGGGTACAAGCAACCAGCTGGCTTTGGTACGTGATCCATTCGGTTGTAAACCAGCAATTATTGCTGAACATGATGACTACGTAGCGATTGCTTCAGAGTTCCGCTCATTGGCACATTTGCCAGATATTAAAAACGCAAAGGTTTTCGAACCTTCACCTAAGGAGATGTATGTATGGAAACTTTAAAATTTGACTTAGATGCTAAGCCATTGCGTGAAGTGAATCAATTCCTGCATGGTGATGCAAGCACACTCGATGGTAAATCAATCGTCATCGAAAACCCTAATGGTGCGCATAACATCGCTGTTGGTTTGAAATCAGACGTTCACGTCACGATTAAAGGCCACGCAGGCTATTACGCTGCCGGTATGAATCAGTTGGCTAAAGTGACGATTGAAGGCAGTGCCGGTAGCGGTGTCGCTGAAAATATGATGTCAGGTGTTGTGCATGTAAAAGGCTTTGCATCCAATGCAGCCGCTGCTACTGCAAATGGTGGTCTGCTGATCATTGACGGTGATGCAGGCCTGCGTACTGCGATTGCCCTCAAAGGCGCTGATGTAGTTGTTGGCGGCTCTGTAGGCAGCTTCTCAGCCTTTATGGCACAAGCCGGTAACTTTGTGATTTTAGGTGACGCAGGCGAAGGCCTGGGTGACTCAATCTACGAAGCTAAAATTTTTGTACGCGGTAAGGTTAAGAGTCTAGGCGCTGATTGTGAAGAAAAAACAACCAGTCCTGAAGATAGAAAAATCCTTGCAGACTTGTTGGCTAAATCTGGTCATAAAGATGTGAATCCAGATAGCTTTAAACAATATGGTTCTGCACGCACGCTGTACCACTTCCATGTCGATAACGCAGGAGCTTATTAAAATGAGTGACGATAAATCAAAAGAAACAGTACATAAAACTCCGCAAACGACACCGCGTTACTCGGCTACGTTTGATGAGTACACCAATTCAGAAATCAGACGTGCTGCAGCTACGGGTATTTACGATATCCGCGGTGCAGGCTCTAAACGCAAATTGCCACACTTTGATGACCTGTTATTTTTAGGGGCTTCAGTGAGCCGTTACCCACTTGAAGGCTACCGTGAAAAATGCGGTACCGACGTGATATTGGGTACACGCCATGCTAAAAAACCAATCCACCTGAAAACACCGGTGACGATTGCAGGTATGAGCTTTGGCTCATTATCAGGCCCGGCTAAAGAATCATTGGGTCGCGGTGCAACAGCAGCCGGTACCAGCACCACTACCGGTGATGGCGGTATGACACCGGAAGAACGCGGTCATTCAACCACATTAGTGTATCAATACCTGCCATCACGTTACGGTATGAACCCTGATGATCTGCGCAAAGCCGATGCTATCGAGTTAGTGGTTGGTCAAGGTGCAAAACCAGGCGGCGGCGGTATGTTGCTGGGTCAAAAAATCACTAAACGTGTCGCAAAAATGCGTTGCTTGCCAGAAGGTATCGACCAACGTTCATCATGCCGCCATCCAGACTGGACTGGTCCTGATGACCTGGAAATCAAGATTGCGGAAATCCGTGAAATCACGGATTGGGAAAAACCGATTTACGTAAAAATTGGTGCGACTCGTCCTTACTTTGACGTAGCGCTTGCAGTTAAAGCCGGTGCCGACGTGGTGGTGCTTGATGGTATGCAGGGCGGTACTGCGGCTACACAAGAAGTATTTATCGAGCACGTAGGTTTGCCGATTCTGTCTGCGATTCGTCCAGCGGTTAAAGCGTTACAAGATTTAGGTGTTTACCGTAACGGTAAAAACAGCGTGCAGCTGATTGTTTCCGGTGGTATTCGTAACGGTGCTGACGTAGCTAAAGCGATTGCTTTAGGTGCAGATGCAGTTGCAATTGGTACGGCAGCATTAATCGCCCTTGGTGATAATGATCCGCACCTTGAAGAAGAGTACAAAAAACTGGGTACAACAGCCGGTGCTTATGATGACTGGCATGAAGGTAAAGATCCTGCCGGTATTACAACGCAAGATCCTGAGTTGATGAAACGTCTGGATCCTATCAAGGCAGGTCATCGCCTGGCGAACTACATTGCAGTAATGACGATGGAAGCACAAGTAGTTGCACGTGCTTGCGGTAAGTCACATCTGCACAATCTTGAACCTGAAGATTTGGTAGCGCTGACGATAGAAGCTTCAGCAATGGCACAAGTGCCGCTTGCTGGTACTAGCTGGATTCCAGGAGTTACAAAATTCTAAATTAGTTTAAGTATTTCCCCCCCAATATATTTGTTGGGTTTTATGAGGGTATGCGCAATGGATAGTTTATTTTGCTTGAATACGGGTTTCACTTCCAACGACCGGAATAACGTAAAAAAGACATTCATATTTAATGCGTATACCCTCTATTTTTATTTGCAGAAGGGTAAAACCTGCAACTGCCATAGCACTGTAATTAATAGTGCTGTAATTAACAGTGCATTAATTAATACCTTCAAGTTTCTAAAATTCTTATTTTCAAAACGCTTACTGTCAAAGCCCTTGTTGTTTAAAAAGGGCTCAGTCATTTCTACTCAGGCATCACGTCCTAGCCGTTATTTCTTACCCCTCCCATTCTGGTGACTACTCACATCTGTACACTGATTTTCCATTTTCTAAGGGATAGGAGCAGCGTAATGAGAAATAATATAAATAAAAGAATGAACGAGATGTACCTGCGCGATTGTTTTATGGCTTGGTTCGACGTCGCATTGTTATTCGGGGCTGTTGTTTTTGTGCTAATTGCCATCCTTGGCATAGTGCAGGAGCCCAATATTCGTCTTGTGCTTTATATCGCCAGCGCTATGTTGATACTCTTCAACACAGCTTCCGTTTTTGCCATGACCAGACACTTTAAAGAAGATAAAGAGTTCATCTACGGTCTGGATATCAAACACCTCGATATCAATCGATCTGCCAAAAATCATCGCTAGGACAATATTATGAAAAAAAACTATACCCCGCCTAATCAGAGCATGTTTGGCCAGATGTTCGACACGATACTGGTGTTGGTTCTGGTGTATGCCAGTCTGATGATTCCTTTACTGTTCAAAGCTGAGGAGAAGGCCGAGGCAGCAGCTGAGGCAGCGACTCATGCGGTGCAATCTACCTGGGAGTCACTAGGGCAAAATGCAGTTCAGCAGGCACAATGGGTAAAGCTAGGTTATGACCCGGAAAAAGCCGCCACTTTAATCAACAGTCGTTTTGACTACACGATAGACCCTTTAATGTTGCTGATAACCATCGCAGTTGTCGCTGGCTATTTCATCTTTATGTTGAAAGTGTCAGATAAGCAATACCGTGAAGTCATCGCAGAGAAATTTGATAATAAATAGAAATTGCTCACAAGCAAAGGAGATCAGCTATGGAGTTCTGGGATATTTTGGTATACGCCGCCTGGAGTGCGTCAGCGATTATGCTGGTATGGATGGTGGTAGATGCGTTTATGATCTCTTCACAGTATGACGAAGAGTATTTAATGAGTTCGCGTGAAGGTGGCGAGGATGATGTCGTTCACGGCACGCATCTCGAAGAGGGGAACGTATAATGGCAACCGAGAAAATAACGAGCGTTGGCAATAAGCCAATCGCCATGCTTAAGGTACTCAATCCCTTTCATATATGGGCATTGGGTGTCGGTATCGTGCTGGTTGGCGAATTCATGGGCTGGAACTTTACAGTAGGTAAGGGCGGCGCTTATGCTTCGCTGATTGCCTGCTGGGTCATTGGCTTGCTGTATACCTGTGTCGCGATGATTGACTCTGAAGTAACTTCCACGGTAGCTGCAGCAGGCGGGCAATACACGCAGGCCAAGCATATTGTGGGGCCGCTCATGGCCTTTAATGTCGGCTTGTATCTGGTCATGGCTTATACCATGCTGTGTGCGGCGGATGCGCTGGTTGTGGGCGATCTGATGAAATCCGGGGCAGAGGTCATGGGGTATGCCAATCTGGATACCAAGCCCTTTGTAGTGCTGACGGTTGCATTTTTGGCCTGGCTCAACTACCGGGGCGTATTTGCAACACTGACGCTTAATCTGGTCATTACTTTCCTGGCTTTCTTATCATTGATCGTACTGTTTTTTGCTGTTGATCCGCTCAATCAAGGTGTGGTGTTACAGCATGCTGGTTTACTCACTGACTTGCCCTATGGCTGGATTGGTGTGATTGCTTCGCTGCAATTTGGTATGTGGTACTACCTTGGCATTGAAGGTACGTGTCAGGCTGCTGAAGAAGTGCGTTCTGCCGGTCGTTCTATTCCCTTAGGTACTATGGGCGGCATTATGACTTTGCTGGTAGCAGCAACGATTACCTGGTTTGTGGCTACCGGTTTAATGCCTTGGCAATATCTGGGTCAAGCTGTAACACCGATGTATGACGCTGCAACACTGCTCGGCAGTACGCAATTGCAATTAATGCTGTTTATTGCCACGGCTTTTGCGGCAACTGCTTCAGCAAATGGCTGTATCAATGACGCATCTCGCGCATGGTTCTCTCTGGCACGTGACCGTTATATGCCAGTGTTTTTTGGTGCAATTCATCCAAAATACCGCACGCCTTATCGTTCAGTGTTGTTCCTGGTGCCAATCGCAGTATCGTTTGCGTTCACCGGTTTGCTGGATCAGGTGATTACTTTCTCTATTCTGTCTGGTTTACTAGGCTACACATTCATGACTTTCAATATGATCAAGTTCAGAAAAATGTGGCCATTAGGCACGATACATAGAGGTTACATTCATCCGTTCCACCCAATACCGGCGATCACATTGCTGACCTTGTGCTGTGCTACCTATTTTGCGACCTTCCTGGGTTACGGTGCTTCACTGTTATCTATCATGGCGTTCTATATCCTGGCTTCAGTCTGGTTTGTATTACGCAGGTACAAATTTGTGAAACGTGCAGACCAGTTCACAATGCCGTGGCCGCGTCCTAAAGGATATTAGTAGTGAAGTTAGGTATAAATATTAGATTAATAATATTGAGCTTTTAAACAAAACTGGCAGCGGCCTCAAGCCGCTGCCATATGTGAGGTTCAAATGAATATTGCGGTCTTAGTTTTGCTCATGACGATGATTGTCATCATGACCCGTAAATACAATAAAGATGTGAGTAGTAAAAAGCAGGCGCGCAGTTGCGTGTTTGATGAATGTAATTCGCTGCTAGAAAAACCGTTAGCCAGTCTGGATAAGGCAAACCTGCCGGTTCTTTACGGGGATTATGGCGGTTTTAAAGTGCATCTGAGTGTGGTTGAAGATACCTTGGGCTGGAGAAAGATTCCACCGTTATGGCTGTTGATTAAAGTCATTGCTAACAATCCAAGTCATGGCACTCTGGATTTTATTGCAAGACCCGCCAATAACGAGTTTTACAGTCCTTCCTGGCAGTGGGATGGCAGTATGGCAATACCGGCAGCATGGCCGCAACATGCCATTTTGAAATACCTGAAACAGCCGGTTGATACTGGCTTGCTGGATAAATATGTGCCTGAATTATTTGCTGACACAAAAATGAAAGAGTTACTGGTCACGCCAGCCATGACCAGACTGACTTACCTGATAAAACAGGGCGAGCGTGGGGAATATCTGCTGATGCGCAATGCGGTATACGACAATGTGCCGGTAAGTAAAGACGTTGTAGAGAGCCTGATAAAGAAGGCTATCGCAATAAGAGTCAATATGGAAAGCGCTGTTATTTAATAAGGTGAACTATGAAAACTATTACAAGTAATACAACGCAAAACGACAGGCCACTTGGCCCGATTTATGTATTGTTGATTGCCATCTTTTTACCCGGCATGGGACAAGTGGTCAACAACACGCCTAAAAAAGGATTTTTCATGGCATGTTTCATGATTATCCTTGGCTTGATCACCTTTAACTTGGCTGAACCCGAGCGTTCCTGGGTGGGTAAGCTGGCTGGTGGAGTTTTCATATATGCAATTTCTGTCATCGATGCTTATTACTGGGCTAAATACCGTCAGGAGATATTCAAGCGTGATGGCCAGCCATTAGTGAAGCGATAAGTTTCATATGAAACCAGTTTTAGTATTCAGATTTTCTCCCACAGAGCAGCCAGGTTATCTGGAAACATTTTTGAATGAACGTGGAATCCATTGGCAATTAATCAAATTAGATGAGGGCCAGACAGTACCTGCGTTTAATCAAGAGGTTGCTGCTGTAGCGCTCATGGGCGGCCCGATGAGCGTTAATGATGACCTGAGCTGGCGTGACCCGATAATCAATTTTATTCAGGCAGCCGTTGCTGCAGATGTGCCTGTGATTGGTCATTGCCTGGGCGGGCAATTTTTAGCAAAAGCTTTGGGTGCTGAAGTGTCTGACAATGCCTGCTGGGAAGTTGGCTGGGGTGAGGTTGCAGTTGAAGATACCGCTGCTGCAGAATGGTTTGGCGGGCTGGAAAAGTTTGATGTTTTCCATTGGCATTATCAAACCTTCGGAATCCCAGCAGGAGCCAAGCGTGTTATGAGCAGCAAATACTGCACAAATCAGGCTTATGTTTTCAATGGCCTGCACATCGGTTTTCAATGTCATATTGAAATGACAGAGGCAATGGTCAAAAAATGGTGTGAAGACAGCAAGGACGATCTGGATGCAATGTCGATGTCGGAATCCGTCATGACTAAACAGCAAATCTTGTCAGATGTCGGCAATCGCGTTGCCGGCTTAAATCATCTGGCTAAAAGTGTTTATCAGCGCTGGATAGCCAATGCCAAGCTGGATAGTTAACGCCTGAGTATTCAAGAGAATGACCATTCAAAGCAGCAATTTTAATTTAGATTTTGCAAAACTGAACAATAAATTAATGGATTAACAATATGAATTCCCCGGTAAATCTTTCAATTCTGGATGTGCAAAACCTGGCTGATACGCGCCAGATTGCAATTGACCGGGTTGGTATTAAAGCAATACGCCACCCGGTAACCGTGAAAGATAAAACCGGTGGTGTTCAGCACACAGTTGCCATGTTTAATATGTACGTGCATTTGCCGCAGCATTTAAAAGGCACACACATGTCGCGCTTTATCGAGATATTAAACGAGAATGAAATTGAAGTTTCTCCAGAAAATATTCAAATACTATTGAATGAAGTGGCTAGCCGTCTTGAAACTGAATCCGGTCATATTGAAATGACATTTCCGTACTTTATTAATAAATCTGCACCTGTTTCAGGGGTGAAGAGCCTGCTGGATTACGAAGTCACTTTTATCTGTGAAATAAAACATGGGCAGCATGATATTCAAGTGAAAGTGCTGATACCAGTGACCAGCCTTTGCCCGTGTTCAAAGAAAATCTCTGCTTATGGCGCACATAACCAGCGCTCTCATGTAACGGTAACTATCTCAATGCACGAATTTATGTGGATAGAAGACATTATCGCCATGGTAGAGGCGCAGGCTTCATCGGAACTGTATGGTCTGCTCAAACGGCCAGATGAAAAATATGTGACTGAGCGCGCTTACGATAATCCGAAATTTGTTGAGGATATGGTGCGAGATATAGCGGGTGCGTTTAACCGTGAGCCGCGCCTTAAAAGCTACATTGTTGAATGTGAGAACTTTGAATCTATTCATAACCATTCTGCCTATGCATGCATCTACAGTGAATAACTTATGAACAACATTGTGGATCTAAAGCCCAAAGACTATTCGCATGCATTGCCTGAGTTTAGTCTGCAACCAGCCTCCGCTGTCAACATCAGCCCTATTGCCGACATCGTCGAGGAAATGCGGCAAGGCCGCATGGTGGTGCTGCTTGATGATGAAGATCGAGAAAACGAGGGCGATCTTGTCATGGCGGCACAGTTTGTAACGCCAGCCGATATCAATTTTATGGCCAAACATGGGCGTGGCCTGATCTGTCTGACGATTACTGAAGTGCGCGCAAAACAGTTGAATCTAAAACCTATGGTGCAAAGAAATGGCACCAAAATGGGCACTAATTTCACGGTGTCGATAGAAGCTGCACAAGGTGTGACTACCGGCATCTCAGCCGCAGACAGGGCACATACGATACAGGCAGCGGTGTGTGCCAATGCTCGCTCTGTAGATATTGTCAGCCCGGGTCATGTTTTTCCTTTAATTGCACAAAACGGTGGAGTCATGGTCAGGGCAGGGCATACCGAAGCTGGCTGTGATATTGCAAAATTAGCCGGGCTTGAACCCGCCTCTGTGATTTGTGAAATCCTCAAAGATAACGGCGAAATGGCGCGTTTGCCGGATTTGCTGGAGTTTGCCGCAGAGCATGGCCTGAAAGTAGGCACGATTGCCGACCTTATTAATTATCGCAGTCAGACCGAGTGCTTGATTGAACGTGTGGCTGAGCGTGTGATTGAAACCGCTTATGGCCAGTTTAATTTAATCGCATTTCATGATTCGTCTACCAGCGAAACGCATCTGGCGCTGGTAAAAGGCAATGTTGCTGCCAATAAAAGCATTTTGGTGCGAGTGCATGAACCTTTATCGGTGTTTGATTTACTTGATGCGAGTAGTAAAAGCCACAGCTGGAGTTTGCCGCATGCCATGCAGCTGATTAGTGAAGAAGGTACGGGCATCATTGTAATGTTGAGACGTGATGAAACAAGCACAGATGTCATTGATGCAATCAAGTCAGCTGATAAGGCTGTAAGCAATAAACATACACTTAAGGATTATGGCATTGGTGCGCAGATACTGCGTGACTTGGGTGTAGTGAAAATGCGACTGATGGCAGAGCCACGCAAGATGCCAAGTATGACCGGATTTGGGCTCGAAGTAATTGAGTTTGTAGCGGTTGACGCGGATTCAATTTCTGGCAGTCTGCTTGCCAATTTCTGCTGATCTCAGGTTTTATTTAAGCACCGGATATTAAATAAAAATTTCATATGGTTAAAATTAATTTAATTTAGTGAATTAATTAAATTATTATGTTAGTGTTTAATGTGGGTAAATATTATTAATTTTTGATTAACTTAAGGGGATGTAATGCGTACTTCTATCAAGCCAGTTTTAATGGCCAGTTTGTTAACAACTGTATTAAGCGTGCCTTTTGCACATGCGGCAGAAGATGCCGCCGCACCAGCCGCAGCTCCAGCTTCACCGCATACCTTATCAACCAACATTGGCTTCTTTACTGACTACACATTCCGCGGTATTTCCTATACCAGAGAACGCGGCGCAGTGCAGGGCGGTATTGACTACTCCCATAGCAGCGGACTCTACCTGGGCGTATGGGGCACCAACGTTCACAATGCAGCCCTCTACGGCAACACAGTAGAAGTCGATGTTTACGGCGGCTACCTGCGTCCGTTAACTGACAACCTGAGTATGAATGTAGGCTTCCTGCAATTCTTCTACCCGGACAGCAACCACCCAGGTGCCGGCACTGCCAGCAAAGGCGGCTCACCTAACACCACCGAACTCAATGCTGCGCTGACCTACAAATACTTCACCTTGAAACACTCTTACGCCATTACCAACTTCTTCGGCATCAATGACCGCTTTGGCGGCGATGGCAACACCCGTGGTTCAGGCTACACTGAACTCAACTTCAACTACAAACTACCGGTGGCTGACCTTAACCTGGCACTGCATGTAGGCCGTCAGACCGTACGTAACTACTCACAGGCCAACTACACTGACTGGCTGGTAGGCATCAATAAAGACTTCTCAATGGCAGGTACTACAGGCTGGAACGCAGGCTTGAACTACACCACCACAGATGCGGATGACAGCTGGTATGTAGATGCCAAAGGCTGGGAAACCGGTAATGACCGTGTGATTGGTTATATCAAACGTACTTTCTAAGTTGATTTAATAACCTAGTGAAAATACATACAGGCTGTGCACATAACGTGTGCAGCCTGTTTTATATATAAACTCCCGAATATTAAGAATGATCTGCTATAGGTGCCAGCACCGTTATGAATCTAACCAGTAATTCTGACGAGATATCTCATATAAGAGCAGAACGCCAGCGCTATAACGAAGCTATATTCAGACGCAACGCAGATGAAATTTGTGCATTTTTCACGCAGGATTACCATGTGATTACAGCGCGCGGTTTGCAGTCTCACGGTATAGAAGAGCAGCGTAAACGCTGGAGTGCTGTATTTGCGCTAGATCCAGTAGTCATTTACCGAAGAAATACAAAGGCTATACGCCTAAGCGAACGGTCAAGTGCTGCACAAGAGCATGGATACTGGACCGGAAAGTATTTGCTCAATCAGAACGTTACTTTGGCAGGTGGGGTATATTCTGCCAAATGGCTTAAACAATCAAACGGACTATGGCTTGTTCAAGCCGAAGTTTTCACTATGCTCAAATCCAAGAGTTTTTCCATAGAATTGAATTAAATCCACGGCTTATTAAATAGCGCTTTTAAATCATCCAAGACGATATCGGCTTTTTTTAATAAGGCGTCTTTATCTTTAAAGTAGTGCGCTGGTTCATTGGTGTGAGGTGACTTGGCTTCTTCCTCAGCTATCCACTGTAGTCTTTTTTGAATGACGGCTAATTTGGCTTCCAGCCGTTCTATTTTGGTCTTAATAGATGCGTCATGCATGATATTACTCCCGGTTGTTGTACTGTTTTAGCTCTACACTACACATTATGCCGACTTTACTGACTTTTAATAAGTATGGCAAACGCCTACAGGTCAGCATCCAGATCCCAGACCTCATGATTGCTAATCCCGACGCATAAATTTCTTACCCTTGTTCGATAGCGTATCCCAAAATGCAATATTAGTAGGCATGTTAGCGTGCCAATGCACATTAATGGTGCATGCGCAAAGTATGTCAATTGTTGGTTAAGTGATGCCGAATATCTAATTTCTATTTATATTTCATGTGCTTAATCTATGTATTAAATTCAGGCATACATATTGCTTATATAAACATGTAAATGCTTTATCTGGGTTATGCATGCTTTCTGTAATGTTGGTTGATGATGATTTTTTGAGAACTGCGCCGCTAAAGCAGTCGTTAACCGATGCAGGATATGAGGTCATTGCACATTTATCCAGCACTGCCAATTTAGATGATGCAGTGCGTGAATTAAAACCGGATATTGTCATTATAGATACAGATTCACCAAGTCGCGATACTTTGGAAAATCTTTGCGTCATGAATGAAACCGTGCCTAAGCCGATTGTCATGTTTACACATGATGGCGACATTGAAAAAATGCGGGCAGCAACAAAAGCAGGTGTGTCTGCTTATGTGGTTGGCAGCTTGACAAGTGAAAGCCTGACCCCTGTGATTAACGCAGCAGTAGTCAGGTTTGAAGAGGTAAAGTCTTTAAGAGAAGAGCTGGGCGAAGCAAAGCTGAAGTTAGCTGAGCGCAAGGTACTTGAGAAAGCTAAAGGTCTCTTGATGAAAGAACACGGTTTTGATGAGGATCATGCTTATGCAATGTTGCGAAGTATGGCGATGCGTCAGAACAAACGGATAGTAGTTTTAGCAAAAGAAGTGATTGAAGCCGCAACGAAGCTGCTTTAGTGACTGATGAAAGATTTTTTATGCTGGATTCAATAAAAAATTCAGTATCAAGTAGTAAACGGAATTTGGCAGATAAAGCTGCCGCGGACAAAGGCGTCCTTGCAATGGTTATTTTTTTAATCAGCTGCAGGACGCCTTTTTGTTTTTTAGGGCTTGATTTTTATAGTTTGTTTTTTAATTTTAGGTGAGCGATATGGTTTTAAAAAATGCAGTAAAGCCAGAATTTACGCCAGAGCTTTCAGAAGTACAGGTTGGGTTTATTCCCCTGACTGATTGCGCTCCTCTTGTTGTCGCCTCAAAGATGGGTTTCGATAAAAAATATGGCATCAAGATCAAACTGCACAAAGAGGCATCCTGGGCAGCTATACGTGACAAGCTGATCAGTGGCGATCTGCATGCCGCCCATGCACTTTACGGCATGGTGTATGGGGTTGAGCTTGGTATCGGCGGCCAGCAAAAAGACATGTCGGTGCTGATGACGCTTAACCATAATGGCCAAGGGATTACCTTATCGAACCAGTTAAAAAACCAAGGTGTTAATAATGGCAACGATTTAAGCAGCTTCTTAAAACAACAAGCTACCAAACTCACATTTGCGCAGACTTTTCCTACTGGTACGCATGCCATGTGGCTGTATTACTGGTTAGCCAGCCACGGTATTGACCCGCTGCGTGATGTAAAAACCATCGTTGTGCCGCCGCCGCAAATGGTAGCCAATATCACGACCAGCAATGTTGCCGGCTATTGTGCAGGGGAGCCATGGAATGCACGTGCTGTATATGACAGCGTCGGGTTTACGGTTGCAACCAGCCAGGATATCTGGGTAGATCATCCGGAGAAGGTGTTAGGCGTTACTGCTGATTTTGCTGATTTATATCCACAAACTTGCCGTGCCATGGTGATGGCAGTGCTTGAAGCCTGCCGTTATCTGGATGTGATGGAAAATCGGCCTCAGGTTGCAGATTTGATTGCAGGACCAGAATATATAGATGCACCTAATCAGGTAATACACGATCGTTTTGTTGGTAATTATGACAATGGCAACGGCAGAAAATGGCATGACGCTAACGCCGTGAAATTCTTTAATCAAGGCAAAGTGAATTTTCCATACCTATCTGATGGCATGTGGTTCATGACTCAGTTCAAGCGCTGGGGCTTATTGAAATCATCACCAGATTATATGGCAGTAGCAAGCAGGGTGAACCGGATAGATATTTATCAGCAGGCTGCGCAAGCGCTGGAAATTACAGTTCCTGAAGATGTTATGAGAACTAGCCGCTTGATGGATGGTGTGGTTTGGGATGGACATAACCCGGATGCTTATGTAGATCAATTCGGCATCAGGTACTAGCCAGCATTGCATTTTAAAAGCGCAAGTTTTAAATCAGGTTTAGAAATTAACACAAATTATCAGGTAGCAAAAAGGCTGAATCGAACATGACAGGTAAAGTTTTTTTAGTAGGCGCTGGCCCAGGTGATCCGGAGTTGCTGACGTTAAAAGCTGTAAAGGCTTTGCAGGTCGCTGATGTGGTGCTGGTGGATGATCTTGTAAATGATGCCATTTTGGAGCATTGCCAGCAGGCGCGTGTGGTGAATGTCGGCAAACGTGGCGGTTGCCAGTCAACACCGCAGAATTTCATCAATCGCATGTTAATCGCGCTAGCCGAGCAGGGGCAGAAAGTGGTCCGTTTAAAAGGCGGTGATCCATTTCTGTTTGGTCGCGGTGGAGAAGAAATGCTGGCTTTACGTAATGCCGGTATTGATTGTGAGGTGATTTCAGGTGTCACCAGCGGTATTGCGGTACCGGCCAGTATGGGCATTCCGCTGACGCACAGAGCCTATACGCATGGCGTCACCATGCTCACCGGCCACACGCAGGATGGCGATCAGCTGGATTGGAATTCGTTGGTGGCAAGTAAAACCACGCTGGTCATTTATATGGGTATTAAAAAAGTCTCGGAAATTGTCAGAAATTTGCTGGCAGCCGGTATGGAACACGATATGCCGACCATTGCCATCCAGCATGGCACTTTGGATACAGAGCGTCATGTTAGTGCGCCTCTGGCCATGCTGCCGCTGGCTGTACATCAGGAAAAGCTGCAAAGCCCTGCGATTATTGTCATCGGCAATGTAGTGCGCTTGGCAAGCAATAATAAATTATTAGCTACTTTAGAAGTGGCAGCATAGAAGGAGAGAATGGTATGAAAAAAATGAAATTAGTAGTGGTTGGCAACGGGATGGCAGGTATGCGTACTGTCGAGGAGCTGTTAAAGATAGCGCCTGATATTTACGACATCACCGTGTTTGGTGATGAGCCATACCCCAATTACAACCGCATTATGCTGTCACCGGTTTTGGCAAACGAGCAGACCATAGACGATATTATTTTGAATAGCCGTGAGTGGTATGCAGAAAACAATATCACTTTATATACCAGTGCGCGTGTCAATAAAATAGACCGTAAAAACCGTGTAGTGTATACCGCTGATGGCACAAGTGCCGAATACGACCGTCTGCTGATTGCAACAGGTTCCAAGCCATTCATGTTGCCGGTACCCGGTAAAGAGCTGACTGGTGTGCTGGGTTATCGCGATATCAAAGACACTAACGATATGATTGAAACTGCTAAAAATTATAAGCATGCAGTTGTGATCGGCGGCGGCTTGCTAGGGCTTGAAGCTGCAAACGGGTTAAAAATTCAGGGCATGGATGTGACGGTTGTGCACAGAAATGAATGGTTGCTGGATCGCCAGCTTGATAAAACCTCTGGCCTCATGCTGCAAAAAAGCCTTGAGGCTAAAGGCTTGAAATTTTTGCTGCAAACCAATACCGAGAAGTTGATCGGCACTGAAGATGGCCGTGTCAAGGCAGTAAAGTTTAGTGATGGATCAGAAATCGCTGCTGATTTAGTGGTAATGGCTGTAGGCATACGCCCTAATTTTGAACTGGCACAATCGGCAGGCATACATTGTGATCGCGGTATTGTGGTGAATGACACGATGCAGACATTTGACCCGCGCGTCTATTCAGTGGGTGAATGTGTAAGCCATCGCGGCATATCTTACGGTCTGGTAGCGCCATTATTTGAAATGGCAAAAGTATGTGCAACACACTTGGCTAACTTTGGTATTGGTCTATATAAAGGTTCAGTAACTTCTACCAAATTGAAAGTAACCGGTATTGATCTGTTCAGCGCAGGGGATTTTGAAGGCGGTGCAGATACTGAAGAAATAGTTTTACACGATGCTGTTGGCGGGGTTTACAAAAAGCTCGTCATCAAAAATGACAAAATCATTGGCAGCGTGCTTTATGGGGATACCACGGATGGTTCGTGGTATTTTCAAATGCTCAGGGATAGCAAACCTATCCACGAGATTCGTGATTACCTGATGTTTGGACAAGATTCATTAGGTAATACTGGCCATCAGGGCCAGAACAAAGCAGCAGCCATGACCAATGAAATGGAAGTGTGCGGCTGCAACGGCGTGTGCAAGGGCACAATTGTCAAGGCGATTCAGGATCAAGGCCTGTTTACGATTGATGATGTGAAAAAACAGACCAAAGCTGGTTCAAGCTGTGGGTCATGCGTGGGTTTAGTTGAGCAGATTCTGGCTAGCACTTTGGGTGGCGGTTATGCGCCGCCATCTACCAGCAAAGCGATTTGCGGCTGCAGTGATAAGAACCATGAAGAAGTTCGCGCAGAAATCCGTACCCATAAGTATCTCAATATTCCGGACGCAATCAAAGGCATGCAGTGGCACACCCCGAATGGTTGTGCAACCTGCCGTCCGGCATTGAACTACTACTTGCTATCTACCTGGCCACATGAGGCGGTGGATGATCCGCAGTCACGCTTTATCAATGAACGTGTGCACGCCAATATCCAGAAAGATGGTACTTACTCTGTGGTGCCGCGTATGTATGGTGGTGTAACAACGCCTGACCAGCTGCGCAAAATTGCCGATGTGGCAGATAAGTATGCGGTGCCGATGGTAAAAGTGACTGGCGGCCAGCGTATCGACTTGCTGGGCGTGAAAAAAGAAGACCTCGTCGACATGTGGAAAGACCTCGACATGCCATCCGGTTACGCTTATTCCAAAGGCATCCGTACCGTGAAGACCTGTGTAGGTTCTGAGTTCTGCCGTTTTGGCACACAAAACTCCACACAGATGGGTATTGATATCGAAAAAGCGTTTGACCACATGTGGGCGCCGCACAAGGTGAAGTTCGCGGTTTCCGGCTGTCCGCGTAACTGCGCTGAATCAGGCATCAAGGACGTTGGCATTATCGGTGTTGATTCCGGCTGGGAAATTTATGTAGGTGGCAACGGTGGCATTAAAACTGAAGTTGCACAATTCCTGTGCAAAGTTAAAACCCATGACGAAGTGCTGGAATATTCAGGTGCCTTTATTCAGATCTACCGTGAAGAAGCCAGGTATCTTGATCGTACCGTGCACTGGCTGGAGCGGGTAGGGTTGGACTATGTGAAACAGCGCGTAGTGGAAGATGCTGAAGGCAGAAAAGCGGCCTACGAGCGCTTACTGTATGCACTGCAAGGCGCAGTAAACCCATGGGCTGAGCGTGTTGAAAAACGCGATCAATACAAAGAGTTTGAGACGATTTCAGTTTGATAGATTAGTTAATTAAAGGAAATACCATGAAAAGCAGTTTTTGGCAGGTTGGACATAAACCAACATTATTCTCTTCATTTCTATATTTTGATCTGAGCTTTATGGTCTGGGTGCTGCTGGGGCCTCTAGCTGTACAGATGGCAACAGATTTGCAGTTATCAGCATCGCAAAAAGGTTTGATGGTGGCAACACCAGTACTGGCTGGCGCGCTGCTGCGTATTGTCATGGGTGTTCTGGTAGACCAGATTAAACCAAAAATGGCAGGCCTGGTTGGGCAGGTAATTGTAATTCTGAGCCTGCTGCTGGCATGGCTGCATGGTATTCACACGTTTCAGCAGGCCTTACTGCTAGGCCTGGGGCTGGGTTTTGCCGGCGCTGCGTTTGCCGTAGCATTGCCGCTGGCTTCACGCTGGTATCCACCTGAGCATCAAGGCACTGCACTTGGTATTGCCGGTGCAGGTAACTCAGGCACTGTATTTGCAGCCTTGTTTGCACCGGGTTTAGCGGTTGCTTACGGCTGGAACAACGTGTTTGGTTTAGCGTTGATTCCGCTGGTCATTGTTTTTGTGATTTACAGTATGTTTGCTAAAGACAGTCCGGATGCACCGCCAGCCAAGTCATTAAGCCAATATCTGGCTATCCTCAAAGATAAAGACGCGTGGTGGTTTATGTTTTTTTATAGCGTAACGTTTGGTGGTTTTGTCGGCCTGGCATCATCACTGACTATTTATTTCAATGACTTGTACAACTTAGGCCCGGTTGCTGCCGGTTACTGTACTGCTGCGGCTGTTTTTATGGGCTCGCTGGTGCGTCCTTTAGGCGGCACAATTGCTGATAGAATCGGTGGCGTGAGAACCTTGCTGGTCATGTATGCTGCTGCTGCGGTATTACTGTTGATCATGAGTTTCGGTCAACCAACGTATCAATGGGCTTTGGCAATTATTCTACCGGTGATGGCAGCTTTAGGCATGGGTAACGGTGCGGTGTTCCAATTAGTACCACAACGTTTCCGTAAAGAAATCGGTGTAATGACTGGTCTGGTTGGTATGGCAGGTGGTATCGGTGGTTTCTACCTTGCTGCCAGCTTGGGTTATTTCAAACAAAATTTTGGCAGCTATCAGATTGGCCTGATTATTTTCTCAGCCCTGGCAGTGTTGGCCATGCTTGGGTTAACCGGCGTGAAAACGCGCTGGAGAACGACTTGGGGCACGACAACCAGTGCTAAAGTTTAATCATAAGAGTCACTGATATGTCATTAAAATTCAGCACCGGTCAATCCAGCCTCAAAGGCCCCAGACCACGTAATGAAGATTACGTGGGTCTGGTAACCCCGGCTCGCGAGCAGTTGAGTGTTAAGGGTGCGATTATTGCCGTTGCTGACGGTGTGAGTGGTAATGCCGGCGGCGGTGAAGCTGCTGAAATGACAATCAGAACGGTAACTACGGATTACTACGCAACTCCTGATACATGGGAGCCATTGATTGCGCTGGATAAAGTGTTGACAGCAGCCAATCGCTGGCTGATTGCGCAGGCCAATGCTAACCGCGATATGGCTGGCATGGCGACTACATTGTCACTGCTTTTATTGCGTGGCCAGCGTTATTACGGGGCACATGTCGGTGATACGCGCATTTATCTTTACCGAGGCGGTATGCTACAACAGCTTACTACTGACCATGTTTGGGATAGGCCGGATATGCGTCATGTTCTGAAACGTGCAGTAGGTCTGGATCAGCATTTGTCAGTTGATTTTATTGAGGGGGAGCTCAAGGCCGGTGATGTTTTTATCGTGATGAGTGATGGTGTTTGGGGTGCGCTGGATGAAAAAAATATTCAGAAAGCACTTACGCTTTACGATGACCCAGCTTTGCTGTGCAATTATCTGACCAGGACTGCACTTGAAAAAGGTAGTCAGGATAATTGCTCTGCAGTTGCAATCAGGGTCGTAGAACTTGGACCAGACACGCTTTCAGAGCTGATTGCCAGTGGCCGAAATTTAAAAGCACCTGAGAAGTTAAATGTTGGTGATGTGCTGGACGACTTTGAGGTTGTGGAGCCTCTGCATGAATCACGTGCCAGCCTGTTGTATAAAGTACGGCATGTGCAGACGCGCCAAATGTTTGTACTGAAAACCCTGCAGCCGCTGTTTGCTGAAGATAAGGATACTTGTGCAGCCTTGCTGAATGAAGAGTGGCTGGCAAAGCGGGTGGTTTCACAGTACGTGCCGCAGGTGTTTCCGGTTTCAGTTGAAAGGCGCAGCAAGCTCTATTTCATTTTGAGCTGGCATGAAGGTGCCACGTTGCAGGAGCGTCTGGATAACGGCCATCACTTTACGATGGCTGGCGTGGCTAAAATCGGCATAGATATGATGCGCGGCATAGGTGCGCTACACAGATTGAATATCATTCATCGTGATATCAAGCCGGCCAATGTGCATCAAGCCAGTGATCAGCGTTTGCGGATTCTGGATCTAGGCATTGCTATTAGTAGCGGCATCGGCAAGATTGAAGCAATGCAGAACCCGGGGACGCCGAGTTTTATGGCACCAGAACTGTTTGCCGGTGAAGTTGCAAATGCGAGTACAGATATTTACGCTGCGGGTGTCACACTGTATCACTTGCTGACACGTAAATACCCATACGGTGAAATCGAGCCGTTCCAGCATCCTAAATTCGGTGAGCCGATACCACCATCCAGATACCGGCCAGATACCCCATACTGGCTGGAAAATATTATTCTGAAAGCGGTCTCCCGCAATCCGGAGTCACGTTTTGAAACAGCTGAAGAAATGCTGCTGGCTCTTGAATATGGCGAGTTAAAACCGATTCTGGCGCCTGCAAGAACGCCGCTGGTCGCCAGAGCTAGATTTTTAAAATGGCAGTGGATTGCTATTTTTTCTTTATTTTTGAATTTTTTATTAATTTATTTATTAATCATCGTCTGATTTTGAGACGATACTAAGCTTTACACAAAGGATTAAACAAGATGAGTAACTGGGTAAAAGTACTGTTGCTGGAAGATATTCCAAAATTAGGTGCACGCGTGGTACGTACAAAGGACAAGGAAATCGGCGTGTTTCGTCTGGCTGATGATCAGGTGTATGCTATTAACAATCAATGTCCACATAAAGGCGGACCACTGTCGCAGGGAATTGTCTACGGTGACAAAGTTGCCTGCCCCTTGCATAGCTGGAAAATCAGCCTGGTCGACGGTAAGGCAGAAGAGCCTGATGTTGGCGAAACAGCATGCTTTAAAACCAAGGTTGAAGATGGATTCGTATATTTGGAATTAAAAGAGTAATCAATTGATCAAGCAAACAAAATCTACCTGCTGTTACTGTGGCGTTGGCTGCGGCGTTATCATTCATTCTGAAAACGATGTGATTGTTGATGTGAAGGGTGATCCTGACCATCCTGCCAACTTTGGCCGCTTGTGTACTAAAGGTTCCACCCTGCATCTGACAGCCAAACTGGATAACCGCTTGCTGTACCCGGAGATGCGGAATGAAAGAACTGCACAAAGGGTAAGGGTAAGCTGGGATGATTCACTTGATTTTGTTGCCGATAAGTTTGCACAAACCATTCAGCAGTATGGCCCTGACAGTGTGGCATTTTATATTTCAGGTCAGTTGCTCACAGAGGACTATTATGTCTTTAATAAACTGGCTAAAGGCTTGATCGGCACCAATAACGTCGATTCCAATTCGCGCCTTTGCATGTCATCTGCAGTTGCCGGTTATAAAGTAACGTTGGGCTCTGATGCACCGCCAGCTTGCTACGAGGACATAGACCACACCAATTGTTTATTGATTGCAGGTTCAAATACCGCTTTTGCCCACCCGATTATTTTCAGACGCATTGAAGATGCTAAAAAGGCAAATCCGAACCTTAAAATTATTGTAGTAGATCCGCGTAAAACCGATACTGCCATGTCTGCAGATTTACATCTGGCAATTTTGCCGGGAACAGATGTTGCCTTGTTTAACGGCATGCTGCATGTGCTGCTGTGGGAAGGGCTGTTGGATAACGCGTTTATTAAATCCAGCACTACAGGTTTTGAGGTGTTAAAAGATACGGTGCGCGAATACACGCCGAAAATGGTTGCTGACATCTGCGGCATTAAAGAGTCAGATATTGTCACGGCGGCTAAATGGTTTGGCGCGGGTCCAAGTTTATCCATGTATTGCATGGGTTTGAATCAATCCATACACGGTACTGACAAAAATGCTGCACTGATCAATCTGCATCTCGCAACCGGACAGATCGGCAAGCCAGGCGCAGGCCCATTTTCACTGACTGGCCAGCCTAACGCAATGGGCGGACGCGAAGTGGGCGGGATGGCTAACCTGATGTCAGGGCATCGTGATCTATCCAACGCAGAACACCGTGCAGAAATTGCCAAGTTATGGGGTGTTGATACTGTTCCTGAAAAAGCTGGTAAAACCGCTGTGGAAATGTTCGATGCAGTCAAAGCAGGGGATATCAAGGCGATCTGGATCGCTTGTACTAATCCAGCACATTCCATGCCTGACCTCAATAGTGTGCTTGAAGCGCTTGATAATGCAGAGCTGGTTGTTGTGCAAGATGCGTTTAATAATACCAGTACAGGAAAATATGCCGATGTGCTGCTCCCAGCAAGTACCTGGGGTGAAAAAGAAGGATCTGTTACAAACTCTGAACGCAGAATCACGCGTGTAAACCCTGCCGTTCCTGCGCCTGCAGAAGCGCGCCATGATTGGGCAATTATGGTAGATTTTGCGCGGCGTCTTGAAAAAAGACTGAGCAAAACCTCTACTTTATTTCCTTATGAAACAACAGAAGCTGTTTTTAACGAACATAGGGAAACTACGCGCGGCCGTGATTTGGATATCACAGGCTTAAGCTATACGTTGCTGAACGCACAAGGTCCACAGCAATGGCCGTTTAAATTGGGAGACAGCGTTGGCAAAGCACGCTTATATGCTGACGGTGTGTTTCCAACCGCGGATGGTAAAGCTAGGTTCATCAATACAAGCTATAAAGCGACGGCAGATAAGATTGATGCACGTCATCCACTGCATCTGTTAACCGGACGTTTGCGCGACCAGTGGCACGGTATGAGCCGAACCGGCACTGTGGCGCAGTTGTTTAATCACGCTGAAGAGCCTTTTATCTATATGAACCCGGATGATATGTCGCGCCGCTTGGTGAAAGATGGCGACATCGTTAAGGTCACTAATAAGCGCGGTAGCTTGGTATTACCGGTAAAATCATCTGATGATATTCAGGTGACGCAGACTTATATTCCGATGCACTGGGGTAGTGAGTTCATGAATGGTCTGGGCGTCAATGCCATGATGCCGCCTGCATTTGACCAGACCTCAAAACAGCCGGAACTCAAACATACCGCAATTAAACTCGAGAAGTTAACCTTGCCATGGCGTATGACCATCATGCGTACAATTCATGACTTGTCTTCGCTGCAAAAGCTGCGCGCCTTAATGCGTCATTTTGAATATGCAACTTGCGGTCTGTTTGGGCGTCAGCAGCATGGCTATGTCGGTATGCTCATATTCAAGGCTGCAAATGATGTGGCGCCTGATCTTTCACTGATCTCTGAGATTGATGATATTTTGGGCATGACAGATGACATGCCGCTGCTGAACTATCAGGATGATAAACGCGGCATCAGTAAACGTATTCTGGTGGAGTCTGTAGATACTGAAGGTGCAGATAAACGTGTGACTGGTATTCGTTTAGTGGGTGAAACCATCGCTTCAGACTGGTTGAAAGAGGTGATGACTTCCGGGGAGTTTACTGCGGATGTCAGAAGATGGGCTCTGGCGCCACTAAGTGCACCACCAACCGGTCATGCGGGTAGAGGCAAAGTTGTCTGCAGTTGTCTGGATGTCTCAGAGAATGAAATCATTGATGCTGTATCAAGAGGCGCTGATTTTATTACACTACAAAATAAGCTTAAATGCGGCACGCAGTGTGGCTCTTGTGTACCTGAGTTGAAGAGGTTGATTAACGTTCACGGCAAAAATTGATGGTTTATAACATCGAGAACGATTAATGCCTTGCAATGACGGAAGGGGTAATTCAGAAGGCTGTCATTTACATCTTATGGCTGTCACTGATGCGCTGCCGCCATAATGCAGTTACGACCCGATTTCTTGGCAGCATAAAGATTATCATCTGCCTCTTTTACTGCAATATATTCATCCGGCTCATCAGGTGTTGCCATCGCCACACCAATACTTACGGTAATTTTTCCGGCAACAGGATGAGGTGTGGCCTCTATGGTATGACGAATCTTTTCTGCAACTAAACGTGCTTCAAACAGCTCGGTATTTGGCAATAGCAGCAAGAACTCTTCCCCGCCATAACGCGCTGCGAAGTCACTCTCACGCAGTGTAGATTTCAAGATATGCGCTAGTAGCTGCAGAACGCTGTCGCCAACGCTATGACCGTTGGTGTCGTTAACTTTTTTGAAAAAATCGATATCCAGTAACAGCACTGCGTAATTATTTTGTGAGCGCTTCATACTGATAAATTCTGCGTGTAACCTTTCATTGGCAGATAAGCGGTTATGCAATCCTGTCAGGGCATCATGCCTAGACAGGTGCCGTAGTTCTTCATTAGCTTTAGATAACTCAGTCGTGCGCTCTGCAATTTTTAACTCTAATTCAGCATTCATTTCAATAATCTTTTGTTCCATCTTTTGGCGCTCGGAAATGTCAATAATGACACTATGGGCACACATAAAATCACCTTCTTTATTACGCTGAATACGACCTGAAATAATCACCGTGATTGGCTGGCTATCACGGCGCTTTAACATGAATTCACCTTCAACAAAATTGTTGTCCTTAAAGTGCTGATAGAACGTGCTGAATCCTTCACCTGTATCTGACCAACTTTCAATAAAACGCTGACCTATCATTTCTTCTGGTGTAGTAAATCCAAGTATGTCAGCCATCTTTTGGTTAGCGTCTAACCAGCAGCCATTGATATCAAGCGCCTGGTATCCCACAGTGAGGTTTGTGAACATATTGCGAAACCTTTGTTCACTTTCTTGTATTTGCTGCTCCGCCAGATGCAGGCTGGTTGAATTGATGCAGATTCCAGAAAACTCAATCAGATTGCCAAGTTTGTCATAGACTGGCCCTCCGTATGAATCAATCCAGCGCACATGCCCTGTTGGCAAGATGACTCGGTAAAAGGTAACGAAAGAATGAAGATTCTGTCCAGCCTCTTTGATAAGATCTTCCGCATCCTTGAGATCGTCAGGATGTACTATTTTGCGCCAGCAATCGAAGCTGGGCTCATCAGTTTCAGGATTTAAACCGAAAAGCTTGAATAATTGCTCGGTCCAGACCATTTTTCCTGTGTCTGTATACCAGCGCCATGCGCCAGCACTCACTGAGCGCTCAGCTAATGTAAGTAACTCATTGGTTGTGAGCAGCTGTTTATCAACTTCTTCAAATTTGTTGTGCTCTTTGTTGATTAACAGGTTGTGCCAATAATGACCCCGTGTGAGCACATAACCCATCAGCCAGGAGAAAGCGAGAAAAAAGGCAATAGCAACAAGATTTGCATTGGATATATCGGCTATCCAATACGGTGATGACGAAATATAAAAGGCAGAAAAAGCAGAAAGAGCTGTAACAAGAAATCCCGGCTTGGTACCGCAAAGATAAAAGGACAGAAATGCGGCAGGATAAAAAGTGATAAAAGTCAGGCCGAATTCAGCAGTCCATATGGTGATGCGGAGTAGTAATGCAATAAAAAATATCATGATCGCAATAGCAAAGCGTACCGGAAGCGATAGCTTTGCATGCATATCATTAAGATTAAATTGCACTCCCATACAGAACTTTCTTTATGGTCTTTTTGGTAGTTAATCATATTCAATCTTTAAATAGCAAATATTTTATTAAATTAGGCTTAAAGGCATGTTCAGTAAGTGTTTTTAATATGGTTTGTTAGTGTTGTGATGACAATCGATTGAAGGGAAATGGGCCTGCTGCTTTTTTGTATATCTTGGTCTGGAACATAAAGCCACTATTTATTTATGGGGAATTATCGTAAAGTGTTAAACAATGTAAATTGTTAATGATAGTTAACTAAAGATGATGAGTCACAGGCCAGTTTAAGGATTGGTAAGTACATGACATGGCAAGGTAAGGCAGGAAAAGATTGAATCGTTGCTAGATGGTAGTGCAATAATATTCTGAAAATAAGATGACTTTTCCTGATAACAGAGTGATTGAAAATGAGTGATTTATTAGATAAGCCTTTACTGAATAATGAGATCAAAGTTGAGGCCGATCATGTCAAAATGGGCATGTATGTGTCTGCACTCGATATTCCATGGGAGCAGTCTCGCTTTATATTTAAAGGCTTTTTGATCGAAGAAGACAAAGAATTAAATGAGATCAGGAGAGTATGTAAGTACATTATTGTAGACAAAGACCGTTCGGTAAATGTCAGTTTCGAGCAAATTGCGCCGGTACAAGACAAGAGTAAGCCGGTAGCTCAGGGAGATTTGCTGCAGCAGTTTCTTGAAGATGAAGCTAAAAACGGCAAGCCATTATCTGCTCCGGTAAAAGTGACTGAAGTCGTAAAACCGGTTAAGGCAGTCGAAGTTCCGCCAAAACCTACAGGCACGCTTGCTTCAATATTGCATGCGGAAGCTGTTGTTGAACCTCAGGAAAATAAAGCCGCGGAGCTTATTGTTCCCGCTGCCAGAAGCAGGTTGTTCAGATCGATTATTTCCCCGCTGGTAGATTTGATAAGCAGTACGCCCAAAGTTAAAGAGAACTTTAACCCCAACAAAATACATCAATCCAAAAAACATCTGAACACCGCAGTCAAAGAAGACATGCGCCGCATGCAATTAGCCAAAGATCTGCGTGCACAGTTTGAGTTCAGCAATAGCCAGATTTCAGACAAGTTTACCAATTACGTTAGTACTAGTTCTTTAGCGCAGGAAGTACCGGTTGCAAAGGTTACGCAGAATAACTTTATGGATGTTACACAGACCACTTTAGCGCTGGATATGAATGATTCGACATTACACGAATCTGTAAACGTAGCTAAAGAGGCCGTGGCTGATGTGGTTGACAGTATTACGCGTAACCCGGAAGCCATGCAGCTGGTGAATAATATCCGCAGGCTGGATGAGCATTCTTACCAGCACGCGATTGATGTGTCATTGTTGATGGTGGCACTGGGGCGCGAGATGTGTTTGTTTAAAGATGACCTGATTGAAGTCGGGCTAGGCGGCATGCTGCATGATGTAGGTGAAGTCAAACCCAAAGGCGTATCAAAAATTAACGCTATCAAAAATATCACTAAATTCAGGGTGTATAAGGATGACCATGTGCAAAATGGCATTAATATCGCCATGAAGTCGAATCAGAGCAAAATTGTCCGGGAGATTATTGCAAATCACCATGAGCACTTTGATGGTAGCGGCTATCCAATGGGTAGAAAAGGCGGCCAGATAGGCCTTTACGGAAATATGATCTGTATTGTTGATACTTATGTGTCTTTGATTAATGGGCGTAACTGCGAGGTGGCACTGCCGCCAAATAAGGCGCTGGATTTTATGTACAAGCAAAAGGGGCGCTTGTTTCACCCACAAATGCTTGATCAGTTCATCCAGGTCATTGGTATTTATCCGGTTGGTACAATAGTCAGGTTGAATACCGGTGATATTGGTTTCGTGATTAAGCAGAACAAAACCTGGCGTATGAAGCCCGTGGTCATGGTGGTAATGAACAAGCATAAGGAAAAACTGGAAACACCTATCCATGTTGACCTGATGAATCAGCCTAAGAATAAAAAAGAGATTAGCATTCACTCAGACCTGCCGATGGATGCCTTCGGTCTGGTGGTAGAAGACTACCTGACAATCTAGCAATGCCATTCTGGCATTAGATGTTTCTGCCGCAAAACCACTCCACAATTTCTGTGGATAACGCTGTGGGGTGCATGGGGATATGGGCGCTAAGCTACTGGAGTGTTTAGGAAAGTCTAAATTTGAGAAATTTTAAGCATATTTTTGGCTGCCTAAAATTGTTTCTATCGTTAGATTCATAAATATATCAACTATTTAGCATCTATATCAGCACTCACCCCACAATTTTATCCACAAAAACTGTGGAATAAGTTACTGCTGAAGAAATCAGCAAAAATAAGCTTAAGCGTTCACTTTTAATAATATATCGATTATATAAAGTTGATAGGACTATGCAGTTATCCCGGGTATAGCGATTTTTTAATAAAATATTGTCCAAAACAGTTAATTAATTTTTAAAAATAAGCGCAGGTAAATTAAACTTGAGCTATAAATCTTAAAGGTTAGAGTAATGGCAGAAAAAGAATACGACGCAGACTCGGTAAAAGTACTAAGAGGCTTGGAGCCTGTACGTGCAAGACCAGGGATGTATACACGTACTGATTCACCTACGCATATTGTGCAGGAGGTCATTGATAACGCAGCTGACGAGGCACTCGGCGGCCACGCTAGCAATATTCAAGTCACCATTTTTAAAGATGGCGCGGTTGAAGTTTCAGATAATGGTCGCGGTATTCCGGTAGAGGTGCCTAAAGGTGAAACGCAGCCAGCGGTAGAACTCGTATTCGTGCAGCTCCATGCCGGCGGTAAATTCGATAAAGAGGACGAAAACAGTTCTTATCGTTTCTCCGGCGGTTTACATGGCGTAGGCGTTTCTGTGACCAATGCATTATCTACGCGGCTTGATGTGCAAGTGAAGCGAAGCGGTAAGATTTATAGCCTGTCTTTTGAGAATGGCGACTGTGTTGAACCATTAACAGAAACCGGAAAGTGTCTTAAGAAAGATACCGGCACCACAGTGAAATGCTGGCCTGATCCTAAATACTTTGATTCACCCAGGGTTTCAATTCAACAGCTGGAACATCTGATTAAATCCAAAGCCGTGTTGCTGCGCGGTGTCAGTGTCACGCTTTCTATCGAAGGTGCAGAAGGTTTTGAAGAGCGTACCTGGACCTATGAAAATGGTCTGCCGCAATATCTGGATGAACTGATCGGCGAACGTGAAATTGCTGATGATGAAGTCCCCATCCCGATTATCTCGGATGAGTTTTATCATCAGGAAAACACCGATGGCATCTCTAAAGGCGAGGGCGCGATATGGGCATTGTCGTTTGGTGCGGGTGGCGGTCGCGGTGAATCCTATGTGAACCTGATTCCTACGCTCTCTGGCGGCACACATGAAGCTGGTATGCGTAATGGCGTATTCGAGGCGGTGAAGTCGTTCATGGAGCATCACAGCATGATGCAGCGCGGCATTAAAGTCTCATCTGAGGATGTCTGGAATAACGTCTACTATGTGTTGGCAGCAAAAGTATTGGATCCGCAATTTCAGGGACAAACCAAAGAGAAGCTCACCAACCGTGATGCGATGAAGATGGTAGCTACCGCAGTGAAGCCGCTCATGGAAAACTGGCTGACGCAGAATGTGGAGCATGCAAAGCGTATTTCTGACCTCGTGAATCGTTCTGCAGCTGCCCGTAATAAATCCACGCAGAAAATTGAAAAGCGTAAGTCCAGCGGTATTAATCTCATGCCGGCCAAACTCACTGACTGTGAAGCGGCTGGCACGATGGAGGCAGAACTGTTTCTGGTAGAAGGTGACTCTGCTGGTGGCAGCGCAAAGATGGGGCGTAATAATGAATTCCAGTCTTTATTGCCGCTGCGCGGTAAGGTGTTAAATACCTGGGAGGTTGATGCAGGGCGCATATTTGCCAATTCTGAAGTGCATGATATTTTCGTAGCGCTCGGTATTGAGCCGCATACGCTCAAAGACAACCCTGATTTTTCAGGCCTGCGCTACGGCAAGCTATGCATATTGTCGGATGCTGACGTCGATGGTTCGCACATTCAGGTGTTGCTGCTGACCATGCTGTTAAGGCACGCGCCTAAACTCATCGAGCGTGGCCATGTGTATATCTCGCAGCCGCCGCTGTACCGCATTGATGTGCCTGCACATGGCAAGAACAAGCCTTTGCGTAAAATCTATGTGTCAGATGACGCCGAGAAAATATCCACGATAGAAAAGCTTAAACGCGAAGGCATTGCAGAAGAGCGCTTGGGCATCCAGCGTTTTAAAGGTCTTGGTGAAATGAACCCGGAGCAGCTATGGGAAACCACGTTATGCCCGGATACGCGCCGCTTGGTGCAGGTCCGTCTGCCCGAAGGTGAAGTAGAAGGTGCGCTTAAAATGTTTGATATGCTCATGGCAAAGAATGAGTCAGCGGCCAGAAAAGAATGGATGGAGCGTCGCGGTAATGATGTGGAGGCAGATGTTTAATGGATATCAGTATGCAAGATAATAATAACGAAGAAAATGCAGTGCCGATTGGGGAATATGCGGAAGAAGCCTACTTGGCCTATGCCGTATCTGTAGTAAAAGGACGTGCGCTTCCCTCAGTAGAAGACGGTCAGAAGCCGGTACAGCGCCGTATTTTGTACGCAATGAAAGAAATGGGGCTGGTATCAGGCGTCAAACCGGTGAAATCAGCGCGTGTGGTCGGTAACGTATTGGGTATGTATCATCCGCATGGCGACAGTTCTGCTTATGAAGCTGCCGTGCGTTTGGCACAGGACTTTACCTTGCGCTATCCTCTGATTGATGGCCAGGGCAACTTCGGCTCGCGTGACGGTGACGGCGCTGCTGCCATGCGCTATACCGAGATGCGTTTATCTCCGATTGCAGATTTGCTGCTGTCTGAAATTGATCGTGGCACTGTCGATTTTCAGAGTAACTACGATGGCGCATTCCAAGAACCAGTGCTGTTACCGGCACGTCTGCCGATGATGCTATTGAACGGCGCTTCCGGTATTGCCGTCGGTATGGCGACGGAAATGGTGCCGCATAATATGCGTGAAATCGCAAATGCAGTGCTGCACATCATGGATAACCCACATTGCACCACGGCTGAGTTTATGCAGCATGTGCCGGGGCCGGATTTCCCTGGAGGCGGCCAACTGATTACTCAAACTGCGGATATTCTTTCTACTTATGAAACCGGTCGCGGTTCATTAAGGCTGCGCGCGCGATGGATAGTTGAGCCGATGGCGCGCGGTCAGTGGCGCATCATCATCAATGAATTGCCGCATGGGGTTTCTGTAGAAACGATACAGGATGAAATCCTCGCCATCTCCAACCCCAAACCGAAAAAAGATAAAAAGACTATCGATCAGGATCAGTTGCTGATCAAACAATCTGCGCTGAGCATGATTGATACAGTCAAAAGTGAAGGCAAAAAAGATGTGCGCCTGATCATCGAACCTAAGACCAGCAAGGTTTCCAGCGATGAGCTGATGGCATTCCTGCTGTTGCATACCAGTCTGGAAGTGTCGTGCCCAGTGAATATGGTGATGATCGGTACCGATGGTCTGCCCGCACAAAAAGGCATGGTAACGATTCTTAAAGAGTGGATAGCATTCCGACTCAATGTTGTGCGCAGACGCTGCCAGTTTGATCTAGACAAGATTAATAAACGTATCCATATTCTGGAAGGGCGCATGATTGCCTTTCTGCATATTGATGAGGTGATTAAGGTCATCCGTAATTCAGATGAACCGAAAACTGATTTGATTGCCGCTTTTCAGCTGACTGAAATACAGGCGGAAGATATTCTGGAAATCCGCTTGCGTCAGCTGGCGCGCCTTGAAGGCTTTAAGATTGAAAAAGAACTCAAAGACCTGCGCGAAGAGGCGGATGGCTTACAAACTATTTTGGGCAGCGATACGAAATTACGCAGGCTGACCGCAAAAGAAATCAAGCAGGATTCAGAAAAATATGGCGATGATCGTCGTACTTTAATTGAGCCAGTTGAGCGTGCACAGGGCGGCCAGAAAGCCTTTGTGGTAGATGAGCCGGTGACCATTCTGCTATCAAAAAATGGCTGGGTAAGGGCCAGACAAGGCCATGGTATTGAGCGTGACGCCATTACCTGGAAAGCGGGTGACAGTGAATTTGCAGTCATTGAAACGCGCACGGTGCTGCCGATTGTATTACTGGATACAAATGGCCGCTGCTACGCATTTGATGCATCTACAGTACCCGGCGGCAAAGGCGACGGTATCCCTGTCAGCTCGATTATTGAGGTGCAGAACGGCGCTAAATTAGCCCATGCGCTTTCCGGTAAGGACGATGACAGATATTTGTTCACCACATCAAACAGCTATGGCTTCGTTGCACCGTTGAAAGGCCTTGTGGCGAGACCCAAAGCAGGCAAAGCTTTCATGAAGCCGGAAGATAACGCGACTATCCTGCCGCCAATTAAGCTGGATGCAAGGACGCATGTTGCGGTTACTTCGTCCGAGAATAAGCTCTTGGTATTCCCAATCAGTGAAGTGAATGAATATCCGAATGGCGGTAAAGGTGTGCGAATGATGGATATTCCGGATAAAGCGTCATTATCTCGTGTTGAACTGAGTGATGGCGTCGCAGCTAATATCTGGGTAAAAGGAAAACCCAAAGTGATTGAAGGTGAAGCTTTAACTAAATATTTGCAGAAACGCGCCAGAAAAGGCCATTCGGTGCAGGATAGCAAACCCATAGTCAAAAAACAGCCTAGCCTATTTTAATCTCTGCGGATTCCATTCCCGCCGACTAAGGCGAAACTGATTAAAAAGTAGTGAATCGGGGAGCGTAGTTAGTACCTCGCTGCTTTAGGTGAGGTGCTTTATATTTGGAGTATTTGATTTGATTGGAGCCCCATCTAAATGGGTAGTTGAGCATGCAACACTAATCCGTAGAGGGGGCAGGATACTTGACCTTGCTTGCGGCAGTGGCCGTCATGCCGTCTGGCTTGCCGGGCAAGGCTATCGGGTTGATGCGGTTGATCGTGATGCAGAAGCTTTGGCTGGTATGCAAGGCATACAAAATGTTGACGTCAGCATCTCGGATATTGAGACGGGAAATTGGCCTGCAGCAGATCCGCGATACGGTGGAGTTTATAACGGCATTTACGATGGTATTGTCGTTAGCCGGTATTTATTCAGACCGCTATTAAGCACGCTTGCCGCAATGCTGAAACCTGACGGCGTGTTGATTTATGAAACATTTATGTTGGGGAATGAAGATTATGGCAGGCCGAGTAATCCGGATTATTTATTGCAGCCTGATGAGCTGAAATTGGTTTATACACCTTTGTTGAAAATATACGCATTCGAGCAGGGTAAGGTTGATGATCCTGTTCCTGCGGTTACACAACGTATTTGCGCCATCAATAGTCATAGCGCAGCATAATTGTAATAAGTATGGAATCATATCCAGGCTGGAACCGCTGGAAATGGCATGCTAATTACCTTGGCAAATTATTATAAGCTCAGGTGTTTTTCTCTGTTGAAAGTTTTGTTTGCCAGCAATGCTAGTTGCAAGCGGTCATTCACCTTTAATTTTTGGAAAATCACCGACAGATGTGCTTTTACAGTACGGTCCGCAATATTGAGTTTGCTCGCAATAATTTTATTACAATCGCCATTCGCGACCAATTCTACGATTTCGCGTTCACGCGGGGTTAAGCATGATATTTTTTCTTGTTGCTGGCCAGTTTCATTTTTTTGAGAGTTCTTTTTAGTCAGTTCTTCCAAGCGTTTTAAACGTTGCAATAAATGCGGTAGCCCAGCACTTGAAATCCAAACGCCGCCATCTTGTACAGTAGTAAAAATCTGGCGGATCTTGTCGGGTAATAAACTTGATTTACAGCTACCGGAAGCACCAGCAGCAAGTGCTGACAGTTCATCCTCGGTGGTGAGGTCAGCTGCCATCACCAGGACTTTCAGATTTTGATTGATACGTTTTAAATCGCTAATGTTCTGCATGCCTGCAAAGCCATCAGCCTCTGTGTCTATGAGTACTAATCCTTTATCAGAAGTTTTTGCTCTCCATAACAGGTCTGATAAATCAGATAGCAATAATGATTCACCGTTTTCTAGCAATATATTCCAATATAAGTTGATCAAAACTGGATTTTTGCTCACTAGAAAATTCATTACTACGCCTTTATTTAAACTTTGTCCAATAATAGCTATGCTAACAGCGGATGATTGTAAATAATTGTTAATATGGCTAACCGCCAATCAGGTGGTACATGAGCGCATTATTTTCCATGTTATTATCAAATGCAATAATTAATAGAAAGGTATTGTTATGCCTTATGTAAGCAGGGATGCATCAGGTTTGATCACGGGGATTTTTTTAAAATCGCAATCAAACGTAACAGAGTTTTTGCCTAACGACCATCCTGATATTCTTCGTTTTTTCGGCGGTGCACTTCCTCAAAATCTTACAAATAATGCGTTGATGGATTTAACGCAGTCCGATATTGATTTTATCCGTGTTATTGAAGATCTGGTTGATATTTTGATCAATAAAAATGTGATCACTTTTACTGATCTCCCATCAAAAGTGCGTGAAAAAATTGTCAATCGCCTTGATGCACGAGGCCGATTAGCCGGCACTAATGACATTGTCGTGTCAGATAACGGGATTCTATAAGATTTTTCCGTATGTAATTTAAAACAATAATTTGCTCAATAATTGACTTTGCTAAGGAACATGATGGCCGATAGTCCAATAAAAGACAGTGCAATAAAAAAAGATGTTTGGAATATACCAAAAGATGCATTGCTTCCTGATGACCCACTGACTAATTGTTTAGTATTGCTGACGAGAATTCAGCATCGCCCATTTTCGGCACAAACTTTAATCGCAGGGCTGCCGCTTGAATCATCTAGGCTTACCCCCGAGCTTTTCCCGCGGGCAGCAGCGCGTGCTGGTTTGAGTGCACGTGTTGTTAAACGTCCGCTAGAGAAAATCGCCGATATTACTTTACCTGTTGTATTGCTTTTAAAAGATGGTGGCGCAACCATTCTGCTGCGTAACGCTCAGAATGGTAAAGTTCGCCTGTTAAGTCCAGAAGCTGGAGCTGCGGACACAGAGGTGTCACTTGACGAGATTGATGCACTCTATACCGGCTTTGCGATCTATGTGAAACCAGCTTTTCAGTTTGATAGCCGTTCTGATATCAGTTTTATTCCGCGCCCCACGAATTGGTTCTGGGATACCGTTAAACTTGCGTGGCCGATTTATGGCGAAGTACTTGCAGCATCATTTCTAGTCAATCTTTTTGCATTGGCTATCCCCCTGTTCACGATGAATGTTTACGATCGTGTTGTTCCTAATAATACGTTTGAAACTTTGTGGGTTCTGGTGATTGGTGTCGCTGTCATTTATATATTTGACTTTATCATGCGTACATTAAGAGGCTATTTCATTGATGTTGCGGGAAAAAAAATAGACATTATTTTATCCGCAAATATTTTTGAGAGAATTCAAGCTATCCGAATGGAGGCACGTCCACAGTCTGTTGGTGCGATTGCCAGCAGCGTTCAGGAGTTTGAGTCTTTTCGAGAGTTCATCACCTCTGCAACCATTACCACCCTTGTTGATTTACCATTTCTGGTGATATTTTTGTTCATTATCTGGTGGCTTGGTGGTGTGGCTGTTATTCCGGTATTAGTGGCAGCGCCATTAATTCTGATGATGTCTTTTATGGTGCAAAAATCTCTCGCAGCAGTGATAGGCGAGACATTCCGCACATCTTCACAGCGTCAGGCCACATTGATTGAAACACTTACCGGGCTGGAAACCATCAAGGCAATTGGTGCTGAAGGGCCAATGCAGCGTCGTTGGGAACAGCAGATCGGTCACCTTGGCAAGCTGAGTTTGAAAGCGAGAGTACTTTCATTATTAGCGATCAATTCCGCTACCTTTTTTCAGGCAATGGCTACGGTTGGTGTAATTGTTGTAGGGGTATATCTGATCGCAGAAAAAGAAATGACGATGGGTGCATTGGTAGCCTGCACACTGCTATCCGGTCGTGCGCTGGCACCGCTATCACAAATTGCCTCGCTGTTAACTCGCTTTCACCATGCACGCGCTGCACTCGATGGCATTAATCGCATGATGGCGCTCCCTGTAGAACGTGAACCAGGAAAAAGTTTTGTAAATCGCCAGAATCTGAAGGGTGAAATTGAATTTAAAAATGTCAGTTTCAACTATCCTGGGCAACAGGTTGCAGCGTTGCAGAATGTTTCTTTTCATATTAAACCTGGTGACCGTCTTGGGGTCATTGGTCGTATAGGATCAGGCAAAACTACGATTGAAAAGCTCATCTTAGGGTTATATCAGCCGACAGAAGGCTCTATATGGGTTGATGGTGTGGATATCCGGCAAATTGATCCAGCTGAATTACGCAAAAATATTGGATACGTACCGGATGAGCCCTTGCTTTTTTTTGGAACCGTGCGCGACAATATCGTGCTAGGTGCGCCTTATGTTGATGATCTGGCGGTGATACGTGCTGCAAATATTTCATGTGCTTCTGAGTTTATCAACCGTCATCCGCAAGGCTTTGATATGCCAATTGGCGAGCGTGGCGTTGGCTTGTCCAGCGGACAAAAACAGTCTGTCGCCATTGCGCGTGGCTTGCTCCTAGATCCGCCGATTTTAATGCTGGATGATCCAAGTAACTCACTTGATAACCGCAGCGAGGATAACCTGAAAGGTAAGCTGGATCAGCATACACAGGGCAAAACACTGATCCTTATCACGCATCGTTCTTCGATGCTTTCTCTGGTGAATAGACTGATTGTGATTGATAACGGACGTATTGTTGCAGATGGGCCGAAAGATCAGATTTTAAAAGCATTAGCAGGTGGAGGTTTAAATGTCGCAAAAAACTGATCCAAGCAGCAATTTACTAATAAAAAAGTGCTGGTAAGCAAGGCGCTACATCGCTTATTTCCAGAATTTTTCGTCTGTTTTCAATCCAGCCACAAGAAGTAAGCAGTAGTGACATTGAATTGCTATCGGATAGCAATGCGGCACTGTTTGAGTCTGCACCGCGTTTTGGCTCAATGATTATTCGCGGTGTTTTTGCTTTCATTATTATTTTCTTTATCTGGGCTTATTTTGCCGAGATCGATGAAATTACAGTAGGTGAAGGCAAGGTCATTCCTTCCAGTCAGGTGCAGATTATTCAGAACCTTGAAGGTGGTATTGTTGCTGATATTCCAGTCAAAGTGGGTGATCTTGTCAGCAAAGGGCAGATCATTATGAAGCTTGACCCTACGCGATTTTCTTCATCCATGAGTGAGACGCAGGCTAAGCGGGATTCCTTGCTGGCTAAGGTGGCACGACTGGAGGCAGAAGCAACCGGCATGCCGTTTAAGGCTCCGGATGAGCTTATGAAAACCAATCCACAACTGGTCAACGAAGAACGTACTCTCATGGAAACGCGTCAGCAGGAGCTGAGCACTGCAATGATGGTGCTTCGCCAGCAGGCTGAACAGCGCGCTCAAGAATTGAGTGAAAAGAAAGCAAATTACCAGCAACTGCAGGAAAGCCAGGATTTGGTTAGCCAGGAACTTAAAATCAGCAAGCCTATGGCCGCTCAAGGGGTTATGTCAGCGGTAGAAATTTTACGCCTGGAACGCCAATTAAGCGATGTAAAAGGGCAGATGGATGCAGCGCGTTTGGCAATACCGCGTCTGGAGCAGGCTGCTGCTGAAGCGCGCTCTAAAATAACGGCTTCTATGGCAAAGTTTCGTTCTGATGCTGCTGCTGATCTTAATTTGGCAAGAGCTGAGCTGGCAGGCACCAGTGCTGTCAGTTTAGCTGCAGAAGACCGTCTTGCTCGAACTGCGGTAAGGTCTCCTGTCTCCGGAATTATCAAGCAGCTCAAAGTCACAACAGTTGGTGGCGTGATTCAGCCGGGCATGGAAGTTATGGAAATTGTGCCTTTGGAGGATAATTTGCTGGTAGAGACCAAGATTCGTCCGTCAGATGTAGGTTTTTTAAGACCAGGACAGGAAGCTACAGTTAAAGTGACTGCCTATGATTTCTCAATTTATGGTGGTCTTGATGCGCTTGTAGAGAATATCACCGCTGATACCATTACAACCGAGAAGGGCGATAAGACAGAGAGTTTTTACATCGTCCGTGTTCGAACAAAATCCACTGCGTTCAGCGCCAGTAAAAAGGCATTACCTATTATGCCGGGTATGGTGGCGACTGTGCACATACGGACAGGGAAGAAAACGATCTTGAACTACCTGCTCAAGCCTATTATTAAGGCTAGATATGATGCGATGCGGGAGCGCTAGATTTAAGTTAAGTTGTTAAAAACAAATACTGCCTTGCACATGTGGCCTAAATAAATGTGCAAGGCAGCTATATTCTAAAAAACGATCGTTTTATAAACGTAAACTAACCAGGCCGCACCATTATTGGCGACGGTGCTGTGATTTTTTCATCATATGGGTGTGATTGATGCTGATATAGCTCTAATACGCGCTTCACATAGTTTCTGGTTTCAGGGTAGGGTGGTATACCTTTGTAACGGTCTACAGCCCTTTCTCCAGCATTATAGGCAGCGGCAACTAATCTGATGTCGCCATGGTAATAAGACAATAACCAGCGTAAATATCTCACGCCACCCTTTATATTTTGTGAGGCATCGAAAGCATTCTTGATATTAAATCGATCTGCAGTATCTGGTATCAGCTGCATTAATCCCATCGCATCTTTAGGCGATTGCGCTCTGACGTTAAAGTTGGATTCAACCGCAATAATTGCCAATACCAGTTTCGGGTCAATTTGATGACGCTCCGCAATCGTATCAACCAGTTCTACAATCCATCTTTTAGCATTAGATAATGCAGCGATACGGCGCTCGATATCAATGGTATTGCTCGCTATTGGATTTTCTATTGCAACGGGACGTTCAGGAAAGGTTTCGCTAATAACACAAGGCGGCAACTCTGATGATGATAGATTAATGGTATCCAGCATTTTTGTTGCATCACTGTGGCCTTGACTACTTGCCAGTGAAAAAAGTGCTCCAGAAAATGCCTGATTTATCGGCACACCTTTGCCAAACCTGTAAAGCATGCCCAGGCGATATTGCGCCTCTATACTGCCTAGCCTTGATGCTTCACAATAATTAACTGCTACCTGCCAAGCTGCATCAGGGTTATTCAGGTTTTTTTCATGGTTTTTTGCAGCCATCAATATTGCTTGGATTTTGGGCGGCTCCAGCTTTTCTTGCGAGTCGAAGGTTGCATCTGCAAAAGCAATACCTGCTTCTAATGCAAAAATATAGGCACATCCAATAGAACTAAAAAAGATACGGCATCTCATCGATTCCATCTCCTTACACAAAAGCTTACGATATAGAAGCTTACGCCTTAGAAACCTTTTTACAATAGTGATGAAGTAAATGTTGATGTTATTGGTATTCTCTTTAATATACAAAAGTACGCTTTGAATTGATTCAGTGTTTGAAACTATCTGAAAAATGATATTATTTAAGTGATTGTTTATAAAAGATTTTATAACTTATATTGTTTAGTATACATTGGCAGAAAACCTCTGTTTGATCCAGACATAGCCTAGTACCAAGGTACTATATAACTCCTATAGCTTGTGCTCTAACATAATCAAAAATCGTGAAACATATATTTTTGATTATTAATCGTGCAGTTAAAAGGAGTTCATCATGGCAATTGAGAATACAACCACAGTAAAAGCTGTTACTTCAGGTACACAATTAACTTCTGTAGGTACCGTTAAAACAGTAGTGGGTTTGGTCAAGGCAGTTGATGCCAATGGCGCAGAGCGAGTTCTGCAAGTTGGCGACAAAGTGTTTGCCAATGAAACCATTATTACTTCTGCTGATGGCGGCGTAATCATTGAATTCCCAAATGGTAGTCACCTTGATCTACCACGCTCAGCACATATCATGCTCGACCCTGAAATATACAGCGCAAACGCTTCAAAATCAATTGAACAAGAAGCTTCAGATGAAGCGGCACGTATTGCTAGAGCAATTGCCGAAGGCAGAGATCCTAATGCCATTGCTGACCCAGCTGCCGCAGGTGGTGAGACTGGTGATGAAGGTACAACAACACCGCTTGTTGTTGACTTTGATAACACTCAAGGTAATGTGACGAGTGGATTTGCTACTGGTCCGATTTCACTATCATTTCCGCCGCCACAAGAAGAGCTCCCCCCAGTACAGGAATTAGCGGCAGTTGAACCTGTGTTACCTACAGTTTCAGTTCAGGTTGAAGTTAAAGTGGATACGGAAACACAGGAGCCAGATCCTGATGAAGTTTTTGCAACCACGCCTGGTGTGGTAGTTGAAGGTGTGAGTGTTGTTGAGGGGACTGAGGATGTTACTCGAACTGTAAATTTCGTCATATCTTTAAATGCGGTTTATACGCAAGATGTTACAGTGACTTATGTTATTAATTCAGGTTCTGCTACATCTGGTACCGATTATACAGGGGTGCTGACAGGTATAGTAACAATACCTGCTGGGCAGACCAGCTTTATTGTGCCGGTAGAAATTGTTCAGGATAGCAACTTGGAGCAGAATGAAAACTTCTCCATTCAATTGACTAGCGCAACCAATGCCACCATTAACCCAGCTAATAATTCAGCTTTAGTAACCATCATTGATGATGATGTTAATGCTGATAATGATACCGATGCTGTAACAGAAAGTCAGCTTGAATCAAATGTTGGTGTTTTTGCTAGTGGAAATGTGCTTACTAATGATGATCTGACTAACGCATTTGCTGCAGATGGTACAACGCCTTTATTTGGTCCTCTAGTTGTTACCACAGCTGGTCCTGTGGATGTTTCTGTTGAAGGGACAGTGATTGGCACAATTACATTTGCTTCTGATGGTACGTATACTTTGGTATTGAATAATGATGGTAAGTCATTAATTAGTGCTCTGCCTGCAGGCGTTGAGATTTCTGTCTCTGCTCCATATTCAATCACTAATGCTGTAGGTTCAACAGACTCCGCTTCACTTACTATTACAATTACTGGCAGCAATGACGGACCAGTAGCGGTGAACGACACCAACAGTCTGACTGAAGATGCAGGTTCTGTATCTGCCACGACTGTATTGAATGGCGTACTGCTGAACGATACCGACGTGGATGGTGACACACTGACTGTGACATCAATCCGCACAGGTGGCACAGAAGGAGCTGGCACAGCTGGCACGGTGGATGGTGTCACGACGCTGAATGGCGCATACGGCACACTGGTAATTGCCGCTAACGGCAGCTACACCTACACGTTGTACACAGTGGGTCAGAACCCGACGGCATATGGAGCGGTGCAAGCGCTGGATGACGGCGACACCCCGCTGACAGACGTGTTTAACTACACGATGAGCGATGGTACGACAAACGATACTGCGACGCTGACGATCTCGATCACTGGTCTGAATGATGCGCCAGTAGCGGTGAACGACACCAACAGTCTGACTGAAGATGCAGGTTCTGTATCTGCCACGACTGTATTGAATGGCGTACTGCTGAACGATACCGACGTGGATGGTGACACACTGACTGTGACATCAATCCGCACAGGTGGCACAGAAGGAGCTGGCACAGCTGGCACGGTGGATGGTGTCACGACGCTGAATGGCGCATACGGCACACTGGTAATTGCCGCTAACGGCAGCTACACCTACACGTTGTACACAGTGGGTCAGAACCCGACGGCATATGGAGCGGTGCAAGCGCTGGATGACGGCGACACCCCGCTGACAGACGTGTTTAACTACACGATGAGCGATGGTACGACAAACGATACTGCGACGCTGACGATCTCGATCACTGGTCTGAATGATGCGCCAGTAGCGGTGAACGACACCAACAGTCTGACTGAAGATGCAGGTTCTGTATCTGCCACGACTGTATTGAATGGCGTACTGCTGAACGATACCGACGTGGATGGTGACACACTGACTGTGACATCAATCCGCACAGGTGGCACAGAAGGAGCTGGCACAGCTGGCACGGTGGATGGTGTCACGACGCTGAATGGCGCATACGGCACACTGGTAATTGCCGCTAACGGCAGCTACACCTACACGTTGTACACAGTGGGTCAGAACCCGACGGCATATGGAGCGGTGCAAGCGCTGGATGACGGCGACACCCCGCTGACAGACGTGTTTAACTACACGATGAGCGATGGTACGACAAACGATACTGCGACGCTGACGATCTCGATCACTGGTCTGAATGATGCGCCAGTAGCGGTGAACGACACCAACAGTCTGACTGAAGATGCAGGTTCTGTATCTGCCACGACTGTATTGAATGGCGTACTGCTGAACGATACCGACGTGGATGGTGACACACTGACTGTGACATCAATCCGCACAGGTGGCACAGAAGGAGCTGGCACAGCTGGCACGGTGGATGGTGTCACGACGCTGAATGGCGCATACGGCACACTGGTAATTGCCGCTAACGGCAGCTACACCTACACGTTGTACACAGTGGGTCAGAACCCGACGGCATATGGAGCGGTGCAAGCGCTGGATGACGGCGACACCCCGCTGACAGACGTGTTTAACTACACGATGAGCGATGGTACGACAAACGATACTGCGACGCTGACGATCTCGATCACTGGTCTGAATGATGCGCCTACAATTATCGCTAATGCAACCAGCGATACCGTCTATGAAGCCGGCTTAATCTCTGGATCTGGTACAGGTCCTGGTGCCAGCATCAGCGCGACGGGTTCGTTTACAATTGCAGATACGGATGGTCTGGATGACATCAAGTCGGTAACGATCGCAGGACAGACCTTCACGGTTGCAGATTATGCTAACTTCGCAGCTTTTACCGCAGCAATAATTGCTGCGGCACCGATTGCCATTGCTGGTGGTTACGGCACAGTAGATATTACGGGTTATAGTAATGGTACGTTCAGTTACACCTACACGCTGACCAATACCTACGACGGTAATGGCTTGGGTGCCGGCTACAATACGGTACCGGATGCTGACAGCTTCGTCGTCAGCGTATCAGATGGTACCGCTCCTGCGGCAACAGCAACGGTGAATATTGATATCGTTGATGATGTAGTTCTCTTCACTATCGTGAATGATGGTGCTGATGGTGGTGATGCAGTCTCCTTGTCGGCACTTAATCCGGCTACCAACACGACCTACAACGCTCAGTTTGCAGACTGGGAGTTTGGAGCCGATGGATTCAGTAGTGCTACGGTGACGGTGCCAAGCAACGTTACCGTAATTTCCACAAGTGCAACCCAGATAGTGCTTGGGCTTTACGAAGGGACTACGCAGGTTGGTACTTTGACGCTGAATGCCGACGGCACTGACTCCCTGCAAGTGATGCACAGGGATTCGGAGGTCGTATTCACCCCGGTCGCTGCAACTTCTGCAGTTGCAGGCGGCCCGACCGGTTCGCTGGTGGTAGATTTGGGAGCGGCCACTGATTTCAACATCTTGGTTATCGGTAGCGATGGGGATAATACTCCAGGAGAGGATGCTGACTTGGTGAATACCAGCAATAATGGTTGGGCAGTCAAGGGCTTGCAAGGGCAGACCAATGAGATCAACCAGTCTATCCTGTTTAAGTTCGTTGACGATGGCAACAATTTGACAGGCTTTGGTATCGGTGACTTCAAGTTCAAGGCTGAAGGATTTACAGGTGGTATCACGTCGGCTACGATCACTGTCAAGGTCTATTTGGACACAGCGATGACGGTTTACGATATGATGACGTTCGATGTGACATCAGGTCAGGTTGTTCAGATCAGCAGTCTGAACTGGTCAGCAGATCTTAATGCTGGTACAGGTGATTATATTGCAGGTAGTTCGATCTATGGTGTCGAGGTGATCAGTGCCGAACCTGACGGGTCATTCCGCCTGAATGGCGTTGAGGTTGGCTCCAGTTCCGATACGCCTCCTGCCGATCTGTCTTTCCAGAACATTACAGTGACGCTGACGGATGGTGATGGCGATACTACATCTCAAACATTCAATGTTTCCATTGATGGTGATACCGGTAGTCAGCTCACAGTTGAAGCAATTGCGGGAACATCGTTGAATGATATTCTTGTAGGTACATCCGGTGACGACATCATGATCGGTGGTAGCGGTAATGACACGTTGACCGGTAACGGAGGAAGTGACACATTTATCTGGAATGCAGGCAATACAGGCAATGACGTTGTCACAGACTTTGACATTGCCAATGACGTGTTGAATGTTGCTGATTTGCTCTCTGGTGGCTTAGTGATGACTGCCGTTGCAGTAGATGGTCATTTGCAACTTCAGTTCACGAACGATACCAATACAGTTGTTCAAACTATTGATGTGAATTCAGTTGCAGCAACTGATGTAACTGCAACAAGTGTTATGAATTCTTTGTTACTTAATAACGATATTATTGATTAATTTAGTTTGATTGGTTTGATTTGATAAGACAGGCGCTTCAGGCGCCTGTCTTCTTATTAATATCTTAATTAATAAATATTGTTGTAATTGCTCATGCTTAGTGTGGTAATTTTTGAGAAACTTAATTTCTTATTTGCGTGTGTCTCATTTTTACAACAATTTACATAATTTAACAAAGTTTCTCCTATGTAAATTGCATATACATTAATAAAGATTTAAATTAGACGTGGCCTACAAAAAAACAAAATGAAATATAAGGGGTATTACGTGAATAAAAAACTGATTATGTTAGCAGTGCTTTCTGCTTCTCAATTGGGCTTACTTGGCGCTGCAAATGGTACAACAATTTCGGAGGCAGTTAATCAGACGATCAGGACTAATCCAGATGTTTTGATTGATGCTAATCGCAAACTTTCTATTGATGAAGCAGTCAAGCAGGCTGAAGGTGGTTACTATCCAAAAATTGATTTTAATTTAGGTTATGGTAACGAGTGGAGTAAAAATATTACAACACGACCTAGACGCGGTGGTGACGACACGCTTACTCGCCGTGAGTCAGGTCTGAGTCTTTCACAGTTGATATATGATGGCTCTGCAACCCGCAGTGAAGTTGATCGTCAACAAGCGCGATCAAGCTCTGCATCACGCAAGGTGATGGGTACTTCTGAGCAAATAGGTTTAAAGGCGATTGAGGCTTATTTAAACGTACTGCGACGTACTGAGTTGCTTAAGTTAGCGCAGGCTAATCTTGATGTGCATGAGAAAACATTTACCCAGATTAGAATTCGTAGTGAAGGTGGTATTGGACGTAAGGCTGACTTGGATCAGGCACAAGCCAGGTTGTCACTTTCTCAAGCTAACGTAGCTTCTGCGGAAGCAAATTTACGCGAAGCTAACATTGCATATAACCGTGTTGTTGGTGTGATGCCTGATTCTCTAGTTAAGCCAGAAGTGACTGAAGCTCCGGCAAGTGTTGATGAAGCATTAAACGTATCTCTGGAAAGCAACCCGATCTTACGCTCTGCAATGGCTGATATTGAGGCTGCACAGGCACAGAATAGAACTGCTGAGTCTTTGTTAAAGCCACGTCTACATTTAGAGCTTGGCACTAGTTTTAACAATGATCTGGACGGTGTTAATTATAAAAATAACGATGCCTATGCTATGTTGCGCATGCGTTATAACCTGTTTAATGGCGGATCAGACGTCGCCAAGATCGCAGAAACTACGATTCAGATTCAAGAGGCTACCGAAGTTTTCCATCGCACGCAGCGTCAGGTAGAAGAAAGCTTGCGCTTGTCATGGAACTCTATGGTGACAGCTCAGGATCGCTTGCCAAAACTTCTGGCAACAGCTGAAGCAGCTGCACGTACACGTGATGGTTATGCGCAACAATTTAATTTAGGTCAACGTACATTGCTCGACTTACTAGATTCAGAAAATGAGCTTTATATTGGACGTTCAAACTATCTTGATGCACAGTATATTGATCTGTTTTCTCGTTACCGTTTAATGGCTGACATGGGTAAACTTCTTGGTACACTTGGTGTTGACCCAAGAGAAGAATCTAAAGAAGTTGCAGCAAAATAATTTATATAAGGTAATGGTAAAGCATGACGCCTAATACTTTAGTAAGTGAGACGATAGTACAGCGAGAGTAATTTCTTTAAAAACCGGATTTAATGGTCCGGTTTTTTTATGTGTGTTATTCGCTTAAGTTTTGAAAATATGCTCAAATAGATAATGCCTCATCGCATCACATTAAGACTTATTGCACCGTATCTACGTCTAACTGCCGTAGTTTGTCTATTGGGTGTATCACTATTGCTGCCAGCGGTGGTTGGCGATAGTTTCAATATATCTATTTCGGATAAGCAGTTTGTAGCGATTGAAGCAAAGTATAAGGAGTTAGGGCGTAAACGTGTTGCTGATTGGGTGCAATTGGTGAATGCCAGCCAGGGTAAATCTACAAGAGATAAACTAGTGCTAGTAAATGATTTTTTTAACCAGAATGTACTTTGGGTATCAGACTACGATCATTATGGTGTTGCGGATTACTGGTCTACCCCGCTGGAAACGATTGCATCAGGTGGCGGGGATTGTGAGGATTTTTCAATTGCCAAATATTTCACATTAATCGCGTTAAATGTGCCGATGGAAAAGCTGACAATTACCTATGTTAAGGCTGACACCCCTAACCCCATAAACCGTTCGCACATGGTGCTGACCTATTATGAGAAGCCCGCAGCAGTACCATTAGTTTTAGATAACCTTAACCCTGAGATTAAATTGGCGACAGAAAGAAAAGACCTTGCTCCTGTGTATACGTTTAACGGGCAGGGGTTGTGGCTGGCGAAAGAACGTGCTGCAGGTAAAAGTGGGTCAAGCAGCGCAAGTAATATCGCATTGTGGCGTCAAATGACGTCGCGTATGGGTAAGGAGTTCGAGTGAAACACGCAAAGGAATCAAGATGACGTTACTTAAGCAGCTTTTAGCGATGATAGTCTTGCTTTTTACTATGCTATTTATTGGATCATTTTCACTAAGCATAGAAAATACGCGCAGTTATTTAAATAATCAATTGCGTACGATTTCTCAGGATACTGCAACATCATTAGGCATGTCATTGTCTCCGCATATTAGCGAACATGATTATGTGATGGTGGAGCGCATGGTTAGTGCTGTTTCAGACAGCGGTTACTATCGTCAGGTACTTATTACGGATGTTGAAGGTAAAACTATCATCAACAAAACACAGCAGGTCAATCTGGATGATGTGCCGGACTGGTTCATTAATATGTTCAAACTTGATACGCCGCAAGGTGAAGCTTTGATCATGGCGGGCTGGCAGCAGGCTGGCATGGTTAAGGTACTGGTGAATCCAGGTTATGCCTATATGGCGCTGTGGACGAGTGCCATACAGTCTTTTCTATGGTTTGCCGGTATGTCGGTGCTGGCGTCTGTTTTAGGAGTCATTGCTTTACATTACATTCTCAATCCTTTACGCAAGGTTGAGGCACAGGCGCGTGCTATTTGCGACCGAGAGTATCCAATTCAGACCAAACTGCCGTGGACCATTGAATTACGCAGCGTGGTTGAAGCGATGAACCGCATGACAAACAAGGTCAGGCATATGTTCGAGGAGCAAGCGGCATCTATTGAACGCCTGCGCTCAGAAAACTATCTTGATAGTCTGACTAACCTCGCTAACAGACGCTATTTCGATATGCAGCTTAGCCATCTCATTAAAGCTGGTGAGCATGGTGCGGTCATTCTTCTTGAGCTGAAAAACTTTAAAGAATACAACAGGAAACGCGGCTTTCAAGCTGGTGATGAACTGCTGCGCAATGCAGCAAGTTTTATCAATGCAATCTGCAAAGCCCAGCCAAATCAAGAGTATTTTGTGGCGCATTTATCTGGTGCAAGTTTTGCCATTGTGATCAGTAATGTGGATGAACAGGAAGCAAGAGATCTAGGAGACAGAATTGCGCGCTCATTGCCTAGATTTAAAGAGCGTGGTCTGGTTGAGTCTGATGAGGTTGGGCATGTTGGTATCGCACTATTTAGTAATGAAACTTATGGTGAAGTGATGTCAGCAACAGATCTGGCGCTGCGTACCGCGCAGCAGGCAGGCCCCAATGCAATGTATTTAGTAGTGCCATCCAAGTCTGTAGCAAGCGTAGTGAATACATCAACCCATTGGGGTGAAGTGCTCAGAGACGCATTGCAGAACAATCGGCTGTCTTTGCTAATGCAACCGGTTAAGGATGCTGCGGCCTCTATATTGCATTACGAAGCACTCATGAGGCTGACTGATGCTAAAGGTGAAATGATCCCGGCCATGATTTATACGCAAATGGCTAACAGGCATGGTCTTGCGATGGATTTCGATAAGCTGATGGTTGCTGAGGTACTGTCTAGACTGGTTGCCAAGCGTTATGGGGATATCCCGATAGCCGTCAACATTTTCCCATCCAGTGTTCAAAATAATGCTTTTGTTGATTGGCTATGCGCTGAACTGGCAAAAAATCCTGAGGCTGCTGCAAGGCTGCTGATTGAAGTGCCAGAATATGGTGTACTCGAGAATATTGATGCACTGCGAGAGTTTATTAAAAAACTTGCGGCTTATGGCACGCGCGTTGGCCTTGATCATTTTGGTAGAGGGTTCACTTCATTTGGTTACCTTAGCAAGCTCAAACTTGATTATATTAAGATTGATGGTGGGTACGTACATGGCATTGTCGATAACAAAGACAACCAGTTCCTGATTGAATCTGTAGCCAAGGTCGCGCATGGCCTTGATATTAAAGTGTACGGTGTATCTGTAGAAGATGCAGATCAATGGAAATTGCTCATTGAATTACACGTGGATGGGGTGCTGGGTTATGGAGTAGGGCGTCCGGAAGATATTTAATTATGATTGCTGAATCAGATAAAACAACATTTGGCTTTGTGCAATCATTAATAAGAATGATGTTCATCATAGCCACATCTTTTCAGGGCAGGTTATGGCAATAAAATACATGTCAATGAGTCCGTTTGCCAGATATATATGGACTTCCATCTGGCTACTCATAGCTATCGCAATTTATTTTGTATCGCATGTAATATTGGAAAAAAAGATCGATGATGCCAAAGGGATCCGATATCAATCCGTGTTGTTGTTGAGTGAGTATCGTCAGTCTTTGGATGATCAGAGAAGAATGGCGTTAACCTATGTTGCAACAGCTAATCCGGTTTATAAAAAGCAATATCAGAATATTCTGGATATACGCGAAGGTCATCAGGTTAGGCCTGAAAAATACAATCTACCTTATTTGGGTTTTGTTATCAAAAATAGAATGTCTGCTGAGCAGCCGATAGCATTACTTGATTTAATTAGCTATGAAGGCTTTTCAAAGCAGGAGTATCAAAAGCTTAAACTTGCTGACTCCAGATTTGCCGATATCAACACTACCGAACTTAACGCGATGCGATTGATTGAAGCAACAGGCGCAGATGTTGATGTCAGGCGCGCCAGAGCAACTCAGATGCTACAGGATGAAAGCTATCAGCAGGCAATTGCCAGCATTATGAAGTCGATTAACGATGTCAGTGCAACGGTCACCGAGCGTAGCTTGAATGCGGCAAAATCTGCGGAAACGTTTTCTGAAATTCTGAAAATTTTGGCCATATTATTTACTTTCGCCTTTGTATTTACGGGTAGAAAGGCTTATTTGGCTTTGAGGGCGCAATTGGGCGGCTCTGTAGATGATGTACATAAGCACGTTACTAGAATAAGTAATGGAAATTTATTGCATGCAGATACTGTTACAGATGAAATGGACAATAGTGCATTGGCATGTTTAGCAAGAATGCAGGCCAGCTTGATCGAGAAAAATCGTGAACAGAAAAGATCTGAAAAATACGAACATCTGCGCAATGTTATTTTTGAACAACTTGCAAGCGATGAACCACTGCCTAATATCCTTAAAGTGATCGTACGCGGGGTCGAAAAACTTAATCCAGAAATGACCTGCACCGTCATGCTGTTAGATCCTGAGAGTAAATTTTTCAGTAAATGCGTTGCAAATAACCTGCCAATTTTCTTTAGAACAGCCATTAGCCGAGTTGAAATCGGCGTAGGGTTCGGCTCATGTTCTGCAGCTGTATTTACCGGTGAGCGCGTTGTTGTTGAAAATATTGCTACGCATCCATATTGGATTTCGCTGAAAGATTTAGCGATGCAGGCTCGATTTGGCGCTTGCTGCTCACAGCCAGTCCGTTCATCATCCGGAGAGTTGCTGGGTACGTTTGCCATATATCACAACGAGCCGCATGAGCACTCCAAGTTCGACCTTTCCATTCTTGAGCAATCTGCCAGGCTGGCTGGAATTGCGATCGAGCGTAAGATGATTGAACAGAATCTGCAGATTGCTGCCATCGCTTTTGAATCTCAAGAAGGTATGTTGGTAACCGATGCCAACAGGGTAATACTCAGGGTAAATAGTGCCTGTACCCAAATCACCGGGTACTCCGAAGATGAAATCATAGGAAAACATCCAGGTATGCTCAGTTCCGGTCGTCATGATATGGATTTTTACGCTAGCATGTGGGAAAGCATTGTCAATACCGGCTCATGGGAAGGTGAAGTTTGGAACCGGCGTAAAAATGGTGAGGTATACCCAGCACACCTCACCTTTACCGCAGTAAAAGGACGCGATGGCGCGACAGTAAACTACGTTGCAACACTAGTTGATATTACTTCACGTAAGTCAGCTGAAGAAGAGATTCAGCATTTAGCCTATTATGACTCATTGACTGGTTTACCAAACCGTCGACTGCTGATGGATCGTTTAAGCCAGGCACTTGTCACCAGCGCCAGAGGTAAAGGTGGTGGTGCTATTCTGTTTCTTGATCTTGACCATTTTAAGACGCTGAATGATACGCTCGGTCATGACGTGGGTGATTTGTTATTGAAGCAAGTTTCGGAAAGACTCACTTCGTGCGTGCGTGAAGGTGATACCGTTGCCCGTATTGGCGGTGATGAATTTGTCATCATGCTGGAAGGTCTCAGTGACTCTATATTTGAGGCTGCCAGACAAGCGGAAATTATTTGTGAAAAGATTCTAAACGTTCTCAACCAGGCCTATCACCTGAATACATACGAGTATCATAGTACCACCAGCATTGGCGCTACATTATTCAGCGGCCACGAAGTAGGCTCGGATGAGCTTCTCAAACAGGCTGATATTGCCATGTATCAGTCCAAAACTGCCGGGCGTAATGCAATACGTTTCTTCGACCCTGTCATGCAGGAGGTTATCAATAACCGAGCTGTGCTTGAAAGAGAATTGCATAAGGCTTTCGATAACGACCAGTTCCAGTTGCACTACCAGCTTCAGGTTAATAATTTAGGTCAGGCATTAGGTGCAGAAGCCTTGATCCGCTGGATGCACCCCGAACGCGGCATGGTGTTGCCTTTCCATTTTATCTCGCTCGCTGAAGAAATCGGCTTGATTTTGCCAATCGGCAAATGGGTGATCGAAACTGCATGCGCTCAGTTGAAAGTCTGGCAGCAAAGTGCGTTCACCAAAGATATCGTATTATCAATTAATGTCAGCGCAAAACAGTTCCGTCAGGCTGACTTTGTTGAGCAAGTGCAGGATGCTGTGAATCGTCATGGCATTAATCCATCATTACTTAAGCTGGAACTTACCGAAAGCCTGTTGCTGGATGATGTAGAGGAAATTATTGTGACCATGACTACGTTGAGAGAAATTGGCGTTCAGTTCTCCCTCGATGATTTTGGTACCGGCTATTCATCATTGATGTATCTTAAACGCCTGCCATTAAATCAACTGAAAATCGATCAATCTTTTGTGCGTGACTTGATCACGGATGTCAGTGATCAGGCGATTGTGCATACCATCATTGCAATGGCGAAAAGCTTAAGCCTGGATATTATTGCTGAAGGCGTAGAAACCGAGGAACAGCTGCAATTCCTGCTCAATAAAGGGTGCACATCCTACCAAGGCTATTTGTTCAGCAGACCTCTACCAATTGTGCAGTTCGAAGAATTACTGAAAATGCGGGGTTATGAGGCGGAGCAGCTTGCTGTGTCGTCTTAATTCTATAACTGGTAGCAAATGTTAGCAGCCAATAGGCTTGAATTAGCTTCAAGCTAATTCAAGCCTATGCCGTTATAGTTTTTTTTCCAGCGCATCCCATCTGGTTATTTTATTTTCTATTTCTGCAGTAATTTCGTCTAAACGTGTCTGCAATGTTTTTATTAGCGCAGCATTTGAATAGTTTTCCGGTTTTATGAGCTCTGCATTGATACTGGCTTGTTCGTTTTCAAGTTTATCAATGGCAAGCGGTAGCTCTTCCAGCTCTTTTTGTTCTTTAAAGCTCAGTTTCGATGCTGCCGGTTTTGATACAGACTGGTTTGCGTTTGCAGATACAGCAGATTGTTTGGCTTTAGCCTGCTGAGCATTATTGATTGCTTTTTCATCCTCGATGCGTTTTTGCGTATAGCGTTGCCAATCGTCATAACCACCGCCAAATTCTGTCAGCTTACCGTTGCCTTCAAACGCAATGACCTGTGTCACAGTGTTTTCGAGGAAAGCACGGTCATGGCTGACAAGGAATAAGGTGCCATTAAAGTCTTGCAGCAGGTTTTCCAGCAGTTCAAGTGTGTCAATGTCCAAGTCGTTGGTGGGTTCATCCAGCACTAGAATGTTAGCAGGGCGTGCGAACAGACGCGCCAGCAGCAAGCGGTTGCGTTCGCCACCGGAAAGTGATTTTACCGGTGAGCGTGAGCGCTGTGGCGGGAACAGAAAGTCTTCCAGGTAGCTGATGACATGTTTACGTTCGTTGCCGATTTCTACAAAGTCAGAACCCGGACTGATCGTGTCTGCTAAGGTTGCTTCTTCATCCAATTGTTCGCGCATCTGGTCAAAATAAGCAACGCTTTGTTTGCTGCCGCGTTCAATATGGCCGCTATCTGGCTCGATTTCACCGAGAATCAGTTTGAGCAGGGTGGTTTTACCGATGCCGTTCGGGCCCAGTAAGCCGATTTTGTCACCGCGTAAAATACGCGTACTGAAATCTTTAATCAGCACTTTGTCGCCATAGCCTTTGCTGACGTTTTCTAACTCGGCAATCAGTTTGCCACTGCGTTCACCAGCATCCACATTGAGTTTTACATTGCCTTGGCGTTCACGGCGTGCGGCACGTTCCAGTCGCAGCGATTCCAGGCGGCGTACGCGGCCTTCATTACGTGTGCGGCGTGCTTTGATGCCTTGGCGTATCCATACTTCTTCCTGCGCCAGGAATTTATCAAATTTTGCAGCATGGGTTTCTTCAACTGCTAATAATTCTTCTTTTTTAGCCTGGTACTGGGTGAAGTTACCCGTGAAGTCTGTCAGTTTGCCGCGATCCAGTTCGGTGATACGTGTTGCCAGCCTATCCAGAAAGCGTCGGTCATGGGTAATAAACAGCACACTGCCGTTAAAACCCAGCAGCAAATCTTCCAGCCACTCGATTGCACTCAGATCCAGATGGTTGGTCGGTTCATCCAGCAGCAATACCTCAGGCTCGGCAACCAATGCACGACCCAATGCTACGCGCTTTCGCCAACCGCCAGACAGGGTGCTGATCAGTGCGTCGGCATCCAGATTTAAGCGGCTCAAAACCGCCTCAACACGCGATTGTGCAGCCCAGCCATTATGTGCATCAAGGTCATGCTGCAAGGCTTGCATGCGTGTCATAAGCGCATCGATGTCTGCATCTGGCATGCCCATATCGTGCGTGACCTGATGATAATCTACAATGGTTTGCTGTAAGTTGCCTAACCCTTCAGACACCGCTTCAAATACGGTATGTGTGGCATCCAGTTCCGGCTCTTGCGGTACATAAACGACACGTGCGCCGGGGTCGCGCCATACCGTACCATCATCCAGTTTTGATGTGCCTGCAATGACTTTCAGTAGGCTGGATTTACCGGCACCGTTGCGGCCGATCAGGCCGACGCGTTCGCCGGCATCCAGTTGAAAAGATGCATGGTCGAGCAAGGCGTGATGGCCGTAGGCAAGTGAGGCGTTATCTAAGGTGATGTACGGCATGTGTAACTTTCAAATATTTTTTGTATGGTTGCGGCTATTGCCGGCTTAAGTATCTTAAAAACTGCTAATTCTTACCCAGCATGGCTCTGATGTTAGCCATTTTGGATTTTCCGAAATCTTTGCTGGCTTCCGGGTCTTTATTGAACGGGTTGCCAAAATGGCGCACGTCATCTTTGGGAATCTCTGCAATGAAGCGGCTAGGTTCGCACATTTCCATTTCACCGGCACGTTTACGCTTTTTGCACCATGAAATATTCAGTGACTTTTGCGCACGCGTAATGCCAACGTACATGAGGCGGCGTTCCTCTTCAATTTTCCCATTATCTACGCTCTCGCGGTGTGGCAATATGCCTTCTTCACAGCCGATCAGAAACACATGGCCAAACTCGAGGCCTTTGGAGGCATGCAACGTAGATAGTTTTACCGCATCCGGCTCGCCATTTTCGCGACCCTCAAGCATGCTCATCAGTGACACCATCTGTGTCAGTTCCAGCAGGTTTTTACCATCGGTTTCATTGCCATATTCGGTGCTTGGCTCACCTTTTTTAGTCAGCCAGCCAATGAAGTCCAATACGTTAGCCCATTTAACTTCGGCTGCACGCTGTTCTTCACTGTCATATAGAAATGCTTCATATTGAATTGCTGCCAGCAAATCATTTAATACATCGCCAGCCGGGTCGCGTACGGCTCTATCCTGCAATTTATTGATATATTGGCAAAAATTAAGTAAATCTTCCAGCTGTTTGTTGCCGATTTCACTTTGAAAGCCGCCTTCAAAAGCGGCCGCAAACAGTGATATCTTATGTGCACTGGCATATTCGCCTAGGCGTTCCAGCGTGGTATTGCCGATGCCTTTTTTAGGCGTGGTCGCAGCGCGGATAAATGCAGGGTCATCGTCTTCGTTTGCCACTAAGCGCAGGTAGCTGATCAAATCCTTGATTTCAGCTTTATCAAAAAACGATTGTCCGCCCGACACTGTGTAGGGGATTTTCTGGTTGCGTAAATGCTGCTCGAGAATACGCGCCTGATGGTTGCCGCGGTAAAGGATGGCATAATCTTTGTAGTAGGTGCGGTTTTCAAACTTGTGCGCCTGTAACTTCATCACAACGCTTTCTGCCTCGTGTTCTTCGCTCATGGCTGCAGTAATCTGAATCATGTCACCGGTGCCATGCTCACTCCACAGTTTTTTCTCGAACAGTTTCGGGTTATTGCTGATGACCTGATTGGCGGCACGCAGAATGCGCACGGTAGAGCGGTAATTCTGTTCCAGTTTAATCACTTTAAGCTTGCTGAAGTCGGTAGTGAGCTGGCGCAGGTTTTCAACATCAGCACCGCGCCAGCCATAGATGGCCTGATCATCATCACCCACAGCGGTAAATTGGCCGCGCACACCGGTGAGCATCTTCACCAGCTTGTACTGGCAGGCGTTGGTATCCTGGTATTCATCAATCAGCAGGTATTGCAGTTTGCGCTGCCATTTATTTAGCGCTTCTTCATGCTTCTCAAATAATTCAACCGGCAGTTTGATTAAATCATCAAAATCTACTGCTTGGTACGCTTTGAGTGTTTGCTGGTAGATCTGATACACCTTCGCTGCAGCTACGGTAAGGTCTTCATCCGCCTGCGCTTTGGCCTGATCCGGATTAATGAAAGCATTCTTCCAGCTGGAGATCTGCCACTGCGTTTTGCGCAGCAGTTGTTTGTCGGTAGTTGCCAGTACGTCAGCCAGTATCTTGAAGCTATCGGATGAATCAAGAATAGAGAACTGTGGCTTATAACCAAGCAGTGCCGCCTCGGCGCGCAGCATTTGCAGGCCTAGCGAGTGGAATGTTGCGATCGTTAAGCCCTTGATGTTTGTACCCTGCATCAACTTGCTTACACGCTCTTGCATTTCCAGTGCGGCTTTATTGGTAAAGGTAATTGCGGCAATTTCTTTCGGGCTATAATCCGCTTCCTTAATCAGGTAACTGATTTTCTGGGTAATCACGCGGGTTTTGCCGCTACCGGCACCAGCGAGTACCAATAGCGGACCATCAAGATATTTTACTGCCTCGCGCTGAGGCGCATTCATTGAGTTGAGCATTACGGGGTCTTACAGTGCTGTGTCAGCTGTGCTGTCGTTATCTGAAGCGCTATCTGAGCTACTTTCTGATTTATCTGCTTGTTCAGCTTGTTCTGGTTTTGTGTGTGCAATCATTTCAACTCTGGAACTTGGCGATTCCAGACTCACGCGGCCAATAGCGCCACTGCGATAATCGGTGAGGAAAGCAACAGCCGTTTTTTCCATGTCCCATAGGCCATCATGGCGTTTGTAAGAGCGGCGTTTTGCAATTGCTTCCAGCAAATCCACGCCATCCATTTTGGTCACGTCCAGCTTCATTGCATCCAGCTTATAGCGTACATTCAGCAGAGCCGGATAGGTTTTGAGCAGATTGTTGGCTAAAAACGTTGCGACGTCTTCATCAATGACCGCATTACGACCAATGGCATGGCTAGCAGCCAGCATGTAACCGTCTGATTCGTAAGCAATTCTAGGCCACATCATGCCCGGTGTGTCGGTGATGCTCATGGTGTCGTCAATATCAAAACGCTGTTGGCTTTTGGTCACGGCAGGTTCATCGCCCACTTTTGCTACACGACGGTTGAGCAGGGCGTTCATGAGTGTAGATTTGCCAACGTTCGGAATGCCCATAATCAGCATACGCAATGGTTTTAAGTGTGTTCCACGGTGCGGCGCAATTTTGCGGCAGATGGCAGGAATTTTCTTAACATCACCGGGTTTCTTGCATGAAAGCGCCACAGCTTTAGTATTGGGCTGCGCATTAAAATAATTAAGCCACGCTTGAGTAATGTCTGGATCTGCAAGATCAGCTTTATTTAAAATTTTGAGCTGCGGGCGCTGACGGAACAGGCGCATCTCGTCAATCATCGGATTGTGGCTGGCAGCAGGTACGCGCGCATCCAGCACCTCAATCACCATGTCGGTAAACTCCATGGTTTCTTCGGCTTTTTTGCGTGCTTGGGTCATATGTCCCGGATACCATTGAATCGCCATTTATTTCATTTCCTCATCAATTCTGACTTTGTTGCCTGCGCCTAGTCGTGCTATACGCACTGCCTTCGGCTTGTCGCCTCGTCATCTCTTGATGATGAAACGAAATTCAGGTTGCTACTAAAGGCGTATTTTAGCATTTAGCGCAACGATTCAAATTTTTATCTGCGTTAATCAGTGAGAATCAGCGGCCAAATTGTTTTTGATTTAAAATGCGCATATGACACTTATCCCAGAAATAAAACCTAATCAATCCATAGAACTGCTCAAAGCGCTGCATATTTTAACGCGTGACGGTAAGCTTAATCAGGATAGCCGCCGTAAGCTGAAGCAGGTCTACCATCTGGTTAATTTTATTGAGCCCTTGTTTAATGATGTTTTGGCTAGCAATACTAATCCGGTATTGGTTGACCATGGGGCAGGGAAGTCATACCTCGGATTTATTCTGTATGACCTGCTGTTAAAGCAATTAGACGCAGGTCTAGTGATAGGTATCGAAACACGTGCAGAGTTGGTGGAGCGTTCGAAGGCGCTGGCTGCCCAGCTTGGGTTTGAGCGTATGCACTTTGAACATCTGACTGTAGAGGAGTCCATCTCCTCACCAGCTATTCCAGAGCGTGTGGATATTGTGACAGCACTTCACGCATGCAATACCGCAACCGATGATGCCATTCAGTTTGGATTGAAAAAACATGCCAAATATATGGTGCTGGTGCCATGCTGCCAAGCTGAAGTAGCCGAAGTGTTGAGAAAGCATAAAAACGAAAGTTTTGCTAAAACACCGCTGAGTGAAATCTGGCGTCATCCTATCCATACGCGTGAATTCGGCAGCCAGATCACCAATGTATTGCGTTGCTTGCAGCTGGAAAGCGCTGGCTACAGCCTTACTGTGACCGAGCTGGTAGGGTGGGAGCACTCCATGAAAAACGAATTGATTATTGCTAAATATACTGGGCAGCCGCGTAAAAATGCGCAAGATAGATTAGATGCAATTTTGAATGAACTGAACTTGGACGAATTGCAACGTCGTTTTTCCGTTTAATTCTTAGCTAGTAATAATGCGTTAAGTTTTCTTGTTTGAGTCATAAAAGCAGACACGATTTCGGCCAGCGTTTTTAGCTTGGTACATGGCATCATCGGCGTTTTTTAGAATATCGTTAATAAAAGATCTTTCATCAATAAACAGTGTGACGCCTATGCTTGCGGTACAGTGATGTTCAATTATAAAAACTTTACCATTTTCGCCTTTCAGTTCAAGAGCATAGGTTTTAGCCAATTCGGTACGAATTTTCTCGGCTAACATTTCAGCCTGTTGTTTTGATATGTTCTTATCTATATCTAGCTGTGCAAGCACAATCACAAATTCATCACCACCCAAGCGGGCAACGGTGTCTGTTTCTCGCAAGCAACGCCTTATTCGGTTGGCAACCTCGATCAGCAGCAAATCACCAGCTTCATGGCCATGGGTGTCATTAAGCGGTTTAAAGTTGTCCAGATCGAGAAATAGCAGTGCGCCGTGACTACCGGTACGTTTGCTTGTCGACATTGCCAGCCCGAGGCGATCAACTAACAGACGCCGGTTAGGTAGTTTGGTCAGAGGGTCATACAGTGCCTGCTGACGTATAAATTCTTCCATTTGTTTGCGTTCGGTGATATCAGTGTGTGTGCCGATGGCACGTAGTGGTTTGCCTTGTTCGTCTCGGCTTACAACCAGACCTCGGTCAAGTATCCATTTGTAGCTACCATTTTTACAGAGTAAGCGGTGCTCATTGATGTAGGCTGGCGTTTTTCCATCCAGATGTTCTTGTACAGCAATCATGGTGTCATGCAGGTCATCAGGATGCACAAGTCTTTCCCACTCACTCAGGTTGTTGCTGATGTCTCCCTCAGAATAGCCCAGCATTGTTTTCCAGGTTTTTGAGAAATAGACGGTATTGTTAGGAATATCCCAATCCCAGAGCCCATCTCCGGTACCTTCAATTGCAAATTTCCAGCGAAATTCGCTTTCCTCCAAAGCCTGTTCACGTTGCTGCAAGGCTGTCAGCAAAAGGTTAAAAGCTTTGATAAGGTCGCCTATTTCACCATGTTTGGTTTCTGGTAATAGCACATTATGGGTTTCCAGCCTCGCTAGAATCCCCAGTTTTTTGATGGTGGAAAATATTGGTGATAGTTCACGCCATAACAGCCACCAAATGATAGCGCCTAATATTAATGTCAACAGACTTGCAATTGCTATGATGCGTGATTGCATTTCCTTGATAGGTGCAAAAGCTTCTGCCGTTGGGATAGCTACGACCATTACCCAGTTTGCAATAGGAATACGCTTGGCAGAAGCTAATACTTCAACCCCGAAAGTATTGGTTGTGATTCCGCTTTCCTCATAACCCTGCAAATGGCGGTCAACTAGCCGATTGGTGCCAGGTGGCAACTGTTGCTGCAAAACACGGCGTTTGTCAGTACTGGTAATGATGATTCTGGTTTTTTGATCTTCTAACAGAAAATAACCGGTTTTTCCGAAACGGTTGTCGGCAATTTTATCCAGAAAATTTGGCTTTGTCAGGTCGATTCCGCCAGCAAGAGCGCCAATGACTTTACCCTGTGAGTTACGGATTGGCACCGCTAGGCCGAAAACAAAATTTTGCAGTACCTTTCCAATAAAAATTTCGCTGATGGTCGGTTTGCCTTTATCGAGTGCAGTAGCGATAAAGGCTCTATCTCTATAATTAATGCCAATGCGTTGAAACTTACTAGGAACAGAGGCAATGACGTTGCCATCAAAGTTGATAATAGAAGCACCTACATTGAAATCCCGTTTAATAACAAAGCGGTCATCCAGAAATGATTGTAATTGTGCCTGATCGTCTAGCCCAATCTGACCTATTCTTTTAGCAAGATCTTCAAGTGTGGTTTGTCTGTCCACAAGGTCGTTGTTGATCTGGTTTGCTAATAAAGCGGTAGTGGAAAGTTGCTGCTCACTGATTTGTTTAGCGATATCCTTTTGCAGTTTTTGGCTGATATCATACGAAAGTAACCACACGCCAATAATGAAAATGGCAAGCGTCAGGGCTGTTACCCTGCTTTTAATCGAACTGATCTTGAAAGAATTTGAGGCCATTTTTAGTAGTTATAGGTATAAACAGTAACCCAATATTCATAACTATAACGATATGCCAATATTTGAAATCTTGCTATCATTTTTTCGTATAGATAGCAGTAACTTAGCTAGGAAAAAGAAGTGCAAAGAATGGCTGTTACACAGAGATTTTAAGGTTAATTATTCTGTCCAACCTCAAAAATTCTAGTGTTATAAAAATCTATCCAGCAGTTTTCTGGAGTGCTTATCCAGCTGCTCTATGTTATTGATCATGAAATTAACGCCGTTTTTGTCTGTGATGAGAATCCTGTTGTTTTTAAGCCGCCATATCTGGTCTTCTGCTTTGAGGATCAGTTGTGTGCTACCTTTATTTGTCCATACATCCCACATGCTAGGTGTAGCAAAGCTTGATACCTGATTAATACGCAGAATTTCCGGCATGAACTCACGCTGCGCAAGTTCGGCTTCGATAAGTTCTTTCAATTGAATCGGCATATCTACTAAGTTGGAAATCCATGCAAGCTCGTGACCTTCTTTGCTGATAATTGAAAGCCCTTCGTCAGGTGCTGAGATAGGAAAAGCGCGCACGAGATAAACATTATCAAACACAATGCCATCGCTATCAGTAAATTGCAGTTGGCCTGTTGGGTTACGTGCCAGCGTGAAATCTTTATTGGGGTTGATCGTTGCCATCGTTATGCGCTCGCTTCTTTATTGGCGATTGTTTCATTGCTGATCACGTCATCCAGATCAGTATCTACATTGCGTGCCTGTGCCTGATACAGTCGGTAGTAAGCGCCTTCGCTCGCCATCAGTTCGTCATGGTTGCCAATTTCAACAATCTGGCCTTGATCCATCACGACTAATCGGTTGGCTTTGTGCAGTGTAGACAATCGGTGCGCGATAGCGATGGTGGTACGCCCATGCACCAGATTATCCAAGGCTTTCTGGATTTCCTTTTCAGTTTCTGTGTCAACTGAAGCTGTCGCTTCATCTAAAATCAAAATGCGTGGGTCTATGAGCAAGGCGCGCGCAATTGAGATGCGCTGGCGTTCACCGCCGGAAAGGCCGTGACCGCGTTCACCTACCAGCGAGTCATAACCGTGCGGCAGGCGCAGAATAAACTCATGCGCATGTGCAGCACGCGCTGCGGCAATGATTTCAGCGCGAGTGGCATCCGGTTTGCCATAAGCGATGTTTTCCGCAATACTGCCAAAAAACAGGAACGGCTCCTGTAATACCAGACCAATGTTGCGTCTATATTCGGAAATCGGTAAAGAGCGGATATTGACGCCATCGAGGCTGATAGAGCCTGTACTGACATCATAAAAGCGACACATCAGGTTAACCAGAGTACTCTTGCCTGAACCACTGTGACCAACCAGGCCAATCATTTCACCCGGCTCAATAGTCAGGTTTAAATCCTTGATCACGGTACGATTGCCGTAACGGAAACCAGCCGAGCGAATTTCAATTTTTCCCGAAACTTTATCCAGATGAACCGGATTGCTTGGTTCCGGCACGCTGGATACATGGTCAAGAATATCAAAAATACGTTTTGCACCGGATGCAGCTTTTTGCGTGACTGAAACGATGCGACTCATGGAGTCCAGCCGTGTGTAGAAGCGGCTGATATAAGCCAGAAACGCTGTCAGTATACCGACGCTGATTTCATCTTTAGATATCTGCCAGATACCGAACGCCCACACTAGCAGCAGGCCAATCTCTGTGAGTAAAGTCACGCTGGGAGAGAATAATGACCATATTTTATTGATACGGTCATTCACTGCCAGATTGTGCTGGTTAGCCTCGCGAAAACGTGATGATTCTCGGGCTTCCTGTGCAAAAGCCTTCACTACGCGTATCCCCGGAATGGTATCGGCCAATACGTTGCTGACTTCTGACCATACGCGGTCTATCTTTTCAAAGCCGGTGCGCAGCTTGTCGCGCACGATATGGATCATCCACGCAATAAAAGGTAGCGGCAGTAAAGTGACCAAGGCAAGTTCCGGGTTGATAGAGACCAGGATTGCAGCCGTCATAATGATCATCAGTACATCGGTTGCAAAGTCCAGAAGGTGCAATGACAGGAATACACAAATCCGGTCGGATTCAGAACCGATGCGTGCCATGAGGTCGCCGGTACGTTTGCCGCCAAAATATTCAAGCGAAAGTTTGAGCAAATGGTCGTAAGTGATGGTGCGCAAATCAGCCCCTATGCGCTCACTGACCAGTGCCAGTATGTAGGTTTTTGACCAGCCAAGGCTCCATGCCAAAAGTGCTGAACCTAATAGCCCACCTAGCAGAAGCGCAACCAGGTCGGTATCTATAGGTACGCCATTTTGATAAGGGATTAGCACTTTATCCATTAGCGGAATGGTTAAATAGGGCGGTACCAGCGTGGCGGCGGTGGATGCCAGCATTAATAAAAAGCCCGCCAGCAGTTGCCATTGATAGGGTTTGGCAAATCGCCACAGTCTGAACAGTGTCCATGTAGAGGGTGGCGTATCAATTTCGCTACTGCATTGCGGGCATTCATCCTGCTCTGCTGTGAGCGGGTATCTGCATTTTGGGCAAGGCTCGGTTGCTTCGGCAGGTACAGGTTTGCCAGTAATAAAACTGGTGCACTGTTGCTCGAACTGCTTGATAAATCTTGCGGATGAAGTGTCGCTGGTCAGCGTGTAGCACCAGCTGGCTATGCGCAAATTATGTTCAAACAACTCCAGCCTGTAGACCCCGGCATGATCATGCTGAAGTAACTTTAAATCTGGCTGATAAGCGTATTCATACACCGAAACATTCGGTATATCTGCATGCGTTTTATCTGGACAAAAATATACTAATCGCCGGTTGGTAATAAGCAATAAATGTTCTGTAAAATGTAGCTGTTCATCAAGGTTGATCTCTAGCCAGGCCTTTAGTTCTTCTGCATTTTCAAGATGTGATTGAACTATTGATTGCCAGAAGTTCGGTAGCAGTCTACTGGATGGAGTTAGGTGTAATATTTTGCTGTTCACAGGTACCGAGTTTACTACATTCAGATTGCCTTACAAAATAGTTAAAAAGCTAGTTGTAAGTTAGATGCAAGTTTCTTGTAGTAAGGCGGCACACTTTATTGTGATTTTTTTCATCTGGAAAGATTGATGAAGTTCTTAAAGATTTTAGCGCTACGCGGGCCGAATATCTGGACATATCGCCCTGTGCTAGAGGTATGGCTCGACATTGGCCCTTTGGAGGATTCACCTTCAAACCTTATTCCCGGATTCTATGAACGACTGACAGCATGGCTGCCTTCACTGGCAGAGCATCGCTGCGGCATCGGTGAGCCTGGCGGATTTCTGCTGCGCCTGCGTGAAGGTACTTGGCCGGGCCACATTCTTGAGCACGTTACCCTTGAGTTGCAAACGCTAGCAGGTATGCAGGGCGGTTTCGGTAAGGCGCGCAGCACCTCTGTACGCGGTGTTTACAAGGTTGTAGTGCGTTCCAGAAATGAGAAAGTAAGTATTGCAGCGCTACACGCAGGCCGCGATCTGGTAATGGCAGCAATTGAAGATAAACCCTTTGATGTGAAAGCCGCTATTCATCATTTGCGCGAATTGATAGATTCACATTGTCTGGGGCCAAGCACGGCTTGCATTGTTGATGCCGCTACTGCACGAAACATTCCCTCAATTCGCCTGACTGATGGCAATCTGGTACAGCTTGGCTATGGCGCCCGCCAGCATCGGGTATGGACAGCGGAAACTGACCGTACCAGCGCGATTGCTGAAGGTATCTCGCGCAATAAAGACTTAACCAAGCAATTGTTAACCAGCTGCGGTGTTCCAGTGCCAGAAGGCCGTATTGTAGAAAGCCCGGAGGATGCCTGGGATGCGGCTGAAGATATTGGTGTTCCTGTTGTTGTGAAGCCCACGGACGCTAACCATGCACGCGGTGTTTCTACTGAACTCATGACGCGCGCAGAAGTAGAAGCCGCTTATCATCTGGCAGATGCTGAAGGCAGCGAGGTGCTGGTTGAGCGTTTTGTGCGTGGTAACGAACATCGTTTACTGGTGGTTGGCGGTAAGCTTGCAGCTGCTGCGCGTGGAGAAACGGTTTCTGTGCTTGGTGACGGCGTTGCTACTGTGCGTGAGTTGATTGATCAGCAGGTCAATTCAGACCCAAGGCGCGGTGAGGAGGAAGAGTTCCCGCTGGACGTGCTGCTAGTAGATAAAAACCCGGCAGTAAAATTTGAAATTGAACGGCAGGGTTATACCGCCGATTCAGTTTTGCCAAAAGATGTTTCAATTATTGTTCAGCGTAACGGTAACGTAGCGTTTGATGTCACCGATATTGTTCACCCTGAAGTCGCTGCAGCCGTTTCACTGGCTGCACGTGTTGTTGGTCTGGATATCGCGGGCATCGATCTGGTGGCTGAGGATATTTCTAAGCCACTGGGTGAACAAGGTGGTGCCATTGTAGAAGTAAATGCCGGACCTGGTCTTCTTATGCACTTAAAACCGGCAGAAGGCCAGCCGCGTCCGGTAGGTAAAGCGATTGTTGATCATCTGTTTACAGATGATGAGACTGGCCGTATTCCTGTTGTTGGCATTACTGGCAGTAGCGGTAAAACAAGAGTTGCAAAGATTCTGGCCAGATTTATTCATTTAAGTGGCAGTCACGTTGGATTGGCTTGCAGTGATGGCTTGTTTTCTGGGGAGCGACAGATTGAGAAGGGTAATTGCGCTACCTGGACAGCTGCGCAGAAGCTATTAATGAACCGTAAAGTAGAAGCTGCTGTGATTGAGAACAGTGTTTCTACGATACTGGCAGAAGGTCTCGGTTACGATCGTTGTCAGGTGGGAGTAGTGACTAATATTCAATCTGAAAAGCATTTTGGTGCCTTTTATACTGAAACGCCAGAACAGGTTTATAACGTGCTGCGCACTCAGGTCGATGTAGTGCTTGGCGATGGCGTTGCCGTGCTGAATGCAGAAGATCCGTTAGTCGCACAGATGGCGGAGCTATGTGATGGAGAAGTAATATTTTTCGCTACAAATTCTGAATCACCTGTGATTCGCAAGCATCTGAAGCAAGGTGGGCGGGCCGTGCTGCAAAAAGGCGGCGGTCTGATTCTGGCATCATCGCTGTGCAAGATTCTGTTAACGAATCCAGCGGCAAAACCCATTTCAGCACAGAGTATGCAGCCATTGCTGCCAGCAGTGGCTGCAGCATGGGCACTTGGAATTTCTCCGGATTTAATAAGCGCCGGAGTTAAAACCTATAGTTTGGAACAGCCGGATGTTTGAAATGCCGATGTCGGAAGCATTGTGAGCGATTTTAAATATTCGATAAAAATTAATACAAGGAAAACTGTTTAATGGAAGTATCACGCATACGTGCGCTACGTGGTCCTAATTTATGGAGTCGTCACACTGCTATTGAAGCTGTGGTGTCCTGTAGCGATGAAGAGTGCAAAATTGACAGCATTGATGGTTTTGAAGCGAGATTGCGAGAGCATTTTCCTGAAATAGGTTGCCTGCAGCTGATGGGTCATAGCGGGCCAGTGTCTATGGCACATGTACTCGAAGTTGCCTCGCTTGCTCTTCAGGCAAAGTCTGGCTGCCCAGTGACATTCAGCCGTACCGCTACTACACAACAATCCAATGTATTCCAGGTAGTGATTGAATATAGCGAAGAGGCTGTAGGCCGCCGTGCGCTTGAGCTGGCAGAGCAGCTATGTCAGGCAGCTGTGGAGAGTAAGCCTTTTGACCTTGCTGGAGCAATAACGGAGCTTAAGGATTTAGATGAGGACGTGCGGCTTGGCCCGAGTACCGGTGCAATTGTAGATGCAGCTGTGGCAAGAGGCATCCCATACCGCCGCTTGACACAGGGTAGCCTGGTTCAGTTTGGCTGGGGTAGTCGTCAGCGTCGAATTCAGGCTGCAGAAACGGATCGCAGCAGTGCGATTGCAGAAGCAATTGCGCAGGATAAAGAGCTGACCAAAAAACTGCTGGATGCAGCCGGTGTGCCAGTACCTGTCGGGCGTGAAGTCTCAGACATTGAAGACGCATGGCGTGCCATGGCTGAAATAGCCTCACCCGTCGTGGTTAAACCTAAAGACGGTAATCAGGGTAAGGGCGTTACCGTAAATATCAGCACCCGCGAACAACTCAATGCTGCCTACGCCGCTGCTAGCGCTATCAGTGAAGAGGTACTGGTTGAGAAATACATTCCCGGCAGTGATTTTCGCTTACTGGTAGTCGGTAATCAGCTGGTTGCAGCAGCCAGACGTGAGCCACCACTGGTGATCGGTGATGGCATCAGCACAGTTCAGACTTTAGTTAATCAGGTTAACAGTGATCCACGTCGCGGTTCGGGGCATGCAACGTCGCTGACCAAAATTCGTATCGATGATATTGCTGTTTCGTGTTTGGCTGAACAGCATTTGGCATTGGACTCTGTTCCCGGTAAAGGTGCGCGTGTCATATTACGCAATAACGCCAATTTAAGTACCGGAGGTACGGCAACGGATGTAACCGATGATGTTCATCCAGATCTGGCAGCAAGTGCAGTCACCGCGGCACAGATGGTAGGATTGGATATCTGCGGTATTGATGTGGTGTGCGACAGTGTGTTGCAGCCGCTCGAAGTGCAAGGTGGCGGTATTGTTGAAGCGAATGCAGCGCCAGGGTTACGCATGCATCTGCAGCCCTCTTTCGGTAAAGGTCGGCCTGTAGGAGAGGCGATTGTTTCCTCCATATTTTCACCAGGAGATAACGGGCGTATACCTTTAGTCACTGTTGCCGGTACCAATGGTAAAACGACTACTGTGCGTTTGACTGCACATATTCTTGGTTGTCAGGGTTTAAGGGTCGGTATGACCAATTCTGACGGTGTTTATATTCAAGGTAAACGCATTGATACCGGTGATTGTAGTGGGCCGAAAAGTGCACGTAATGTATTGATGCACCCTGATGTTGATGCAGCAGTCTTTGAAACCGCGCGCGGCGGTGTGCTGCGAGAGGGCTTGGCATTTGATCGCTGCAATGTCGCAGTCGTTACCAATATTGGCGTTGGCGATCACCTTGGTTTGAGCTTTATTACGACGGTTGAAGATCTGGCTGTTGTTAAACGCGTAGTAGTGCAGAATGTTGCACCGGACGGTATGGCTGTTCTTAATGCGGCGGATCCTATGACTGTGGCGATGGCTGCTTCGTGTCCTGGAGGCGTTACATTCTTTGCTTATGATCGCGAAAATCCTGTCATGGCAACGCATCGCGCACAGGGGCATCGTATTGTTTATGTAGAAAACAACCAGATCGTGGCCGCACAAAATCAGGAAGAACAGCGTTTTGACCTGGCGTCAATTCCAATTACCAGAAACGGTATCATCGGTTTTCAGGTTGAGAATGCCATGGCGGCAATTGCCGCTGCCTGGGCTTTAAATGTGGATTGGAAAACGATACAAGCAGGCGTCAGCACTTTTGTAAATGATGCTGCGACTGCACCCGGTAGATTTAACTTTTTCGAATATCGCGGTGCAAATGTAATTGCGGATTATGGGCATAATCCGGATGCCATACTTGCCCTTGTAGCAGCGGTCGAAAATATTCCTGCAAAAAGACGTTTAGTCGTGATCAGCGGCGCAGGAGATCGCCGTGATGTTGATATCATGCGCCAGTCAGAGATTGTTGGTGACGCGTTTGATGAAGTAATCCTGTATCAGGATAAATGTCAGCGTGGTCGTGCAGATGGTGAAGTGTTGCAGCTTTTGCAACAGGGCCTGCTAAATGCTAAACGATCCAAGAAAATTGATGAAATTCGAGGCGAGTTTTTGGCTATTGATACTGGGCTGTCACGTTTAGGTGAAGGTGATTTATGTCTGATTTTGATTGATCAGGTAGATGAAGCCTTGGCGCATATTGCACAGCGTGTAAAAGAGGGGTGAATTTAGAGTTTTCTCGATTAAATCGGAGTCAGGAAGGTGTTAGTGTTTAAACCGCAGTCATATAGCATCTTATGTCAATGACATTACTCTATTGAATGCCATTGGCAGCTATCCCCATCTAATTTACAGTACAAATACAGTCCACGATATTGTCATATCATTTTTTGCGTCATCTATGCGAATGATGCCAGCCATAATTCACATAGATCTAGTTTAGTTACGGACATAAATCTGCCGTTCAGATTTCAGCAATCGCCCAAAACGACAGTCAATTTTGAAGCAGCTAGGTCAGATGATATTATCATTTAAAGATACTTCTTCTTAATACAGGAACATTCGAGCTTAGCAACTGCGCAAATTATGCAGATTAAAAACACACAGCGTTTTGTTAAAAACTTGCGTAAGCCGCAGCAAGGGCTTGGTATTTTTCAGCATGTTGGCTTATCAAGTGCAGTAGCAAAAGTCAGGTTGAAGCAAGATGGTGCGAACGAGCTACCTGTGTCTGGCAAGAGAAATTTGCGGGACATCTCATGGGAGGTCGTACAAGAGCCTATGTTTCTGTTATTGGTGGCAGCCGGGGGTATTTATTTACTGCTAGGAGATGTCACTGATGCGCTGATGTTGCTAGGTTTTGTGTGTGTGGTGATGACAATCACTATTTACCAGGAAAACAAAACCGAGCGTGTATTGGATGCTCTGCGCGACTTAACCAGTCCGCGCGCTTTAGTAGTGCGTGATGGCGTTGAGCAACGTATTGCTGGACGTGAAGTAGTACGCGGTGACATGCTCATATTATCCGAAGGCGATCGCGTGCCGGCGGATGCCGTATTAACTTCCAGTCATAATCTTGCTGTAGATGAATCATTACTAACCGGAGAGTCGGTGTCTGTTACCAAAATTGCGCAGACCAACCGGATTGAGCAGCCCATTTCTGAAGTTTCGCCACCGGGCGGTGATGGTTTGCCGTTTATCTATGCCGGCACTTTAGTTGTACAGGGACGAGGACAAGCATTGGTGTTGGCAACTGGCCTCAACAGTGAAATAGGCAAAATAGGTAAATCCCTGCAGGAATTAGACAGTGTAACAACCCCTTTGCAGAATGAAATTAAACACTTGGTCCGCAATCTCGCTATTCTTGGAGCTTTTCTAAGCCTGTTACTACTGCTTGTATATGGTTTGACACGCGGCGATTGGTTGCATGGATTGTTATCTGGCATCACTTTGGCGATGTCGATATTACCTGAAGAGTACCCGGTTGTGATGACTGTTTTTATGGCGATGGGGGCCTGGCGTATTTCCAAGCACCGCGTGCTGACAAGGCGCGTTAATATGGTCGAGATGCTGGGTTCGGCCACTGTCATGTGTGTAGATAAAACTGGCACGCTGACCTTTAATCGTATGGAGGTACGACAGCTAGTAGTCAATAATGCTGTCTTTGACTGCACTCAATCAGAACTGCTGATGCCGGAGATGTTTCATGAATTAGCAGAGTTTTCTATTTTAGCCAGTGACATTGCACCGTCTGACCCAATGGAAAAAGCCATTCATACTTTAGGTAAGCGTTATTTAGCCGATACTGAGCACTTGCATGGGAGTTGGCAAATGGCTCACGAGTATGCGTTATCACCTGAGTTGCTGGCACTATCTCGGGTGTGGAAAGCGGTGGATAGTAACGACTATGTGGTCGCTGCAAAGGGTGCGCCAGAGGCTATTGCTGATCTGTGCCATTTCAATGCAACACAGCTGGCGCAACTGGCTCAGCAGGTAGATCAGATAGCTGCACAGGGTATGCGCGTACTAGGGGTGGCTAAAGCTAATCATAGCAGCAACACTTGGCCTGACATTCAGCATGATTTTGAATTTGAGTTTCTTGGGCTCATCGGTTTGGCTGATCCGGTACGGCCAACGGTATTGCCGGCAATCAAACAATGTCATGCTGCCGGGATTCGCGTGGTGATGATTACCGGTGATTATCCGACAACTGCTATCGCTATCGCATCTCAAATCGGGCTTCCTGCCGGTGATGGCGGAATAATTACCGGTGCAGAGTTAACCCAGATGGATGAGGTAACCTTACGCGAGCGTATTCATCACAGCAATATATTTGCGCGCATGGTTCCTGAGCAAAAGCTGCGTCTAGTCAATGCACTGAAAGCGAATGGCGAGATTGTGGCAATGACTGGCGATGGTGTGAATGATGCGCCTGCATTAAAAGCTGCACACATTGGAATTGCGATGGGCGGGCGCGGTACTGACGTGGCGCGTGAGGCTGCTGGTCTGGTTCTGCTTGATGACGATTTTGCATCGATTGTGCATGCGGTGCGTTTGGGCCGTTCTATTTTCGACAATTTGCGCAAAGGCATGGCTTACATTTTTGCGGTGCATTTTCCTATTATTGGCTTGGCACTGATACCTTTATTGTTCGGCTGGTCGCCAGTGTTCGCGCCTGTGCATATCGTATTTCTGGAAATGATCATTAATCCCGCGTGTTCAATTGCCTTTGAAGCTGAGCCAGCAGAAGCAAATATCATGCAGCGTCCACCGCGACCCTCCAGTGAAGCTTTGTTTGGTCGCCGTATTTTCTTAATCAGTCTATGGCAGGGCGTATTTGTGCTGTTGTCTTCATTATCGGTATTAAGTTATGCGCTGCTGCATGACGCAAGTGATGAAGTGGCTCGGACATTGACCTTCTCAACTTTGGTCATTGGTAATCTAGGCTTGATTCTGGTTAATCGTTCATGGCGTCACAGCGTACTTAAAACCGCCAGTCAATATAATCCTGCTTTATGGTGGGTGATCTTGGGTGCATTTGTGTTTCTTTTGCTAATACTAAGTTTTCCGATACTTCGCGAAATATTTCATTTCGCGCCGATTTCACCATTACAGTTTTTATATTGTGTAGCCGGGGTTTGGATCAGCGTACTCTGGTTTGAGATTATAAAAATTACGCCTCTAGTTCTAGTATTACGCCACCAGACTGCTTCAATTCTAGAATATTCAGTCATTTAAATGGAATCGTAACGCTCTATTAATAAGGGTAGCATGGCATTCATAGCCTGTTCTCCCTCTTGAATCGCTTCTTTCGCTCGATGGAAATCAAGGAGATCGATGTGTGCGAGGTGTGGCGCTATGATAATTTCCGGCGGGTCTCCAGCCATTCGGCTTCGCGTAATACGGATCTGCATAATATTAATGCTGGAAGTAATAACATCTAGCATAGAAGGTAAGTCGGTCTCTTTTTGTACAAATGCAGGAACCAGGGAGTCTAGTCCCTCTTGAAGTTTTGTCATCCAGCTAACAGTTTGGTCGTCTGATTTATCTTTCTGTTGATCAAAATCAAGTTTTTGACTCAATACGCCAGCGGTTAGATCAACTGCGATCACAAAATCTGCGCCCATTGCACGTGCGAGTGATACTGGTACCGGGTTGATCCAATCCTCCCTCCACTCTCTCGCCATCTTTCAGGGATGGTTCAAAAAGCCCAGGCAGAGCAATGGAAGCGCGTACAGCTTCAAGTGTGGAACCATCACGCAGCCAGATTTCTGCACCGGTTTTCAGTGATGTCGCTACCGCTGCAAAAGGAATAGCTAGGTCTTCTATTGCACGATCAACAAAGTCTCTACGAAAGAACTCCATGAGACGCTCGCCTTTGAGTAAACCACCGCTGAGACTCACGTCTATATAGGAGACGACATCACTGATTTTCAGTTCAAGTACCCACTGTTCAAAGCGATCCAACTCCCCGGCTGCATACACCGCGCCAACTAAAGCACCAATTGAGGTGCCGCAAATAATGTCAGGCTTAATTCCTGCCTGATCTAAAGCTCTAATTACACCTATATGCGACCAGCCGCGTGCAGCTCCACCGCCTAATGCAAGCCCGATAAGAGGTTTTCGAATAGTTCTCATTTTTGCTTACTCTAATGTTAGCGTTTGGCTAATTAATTTCATTGATTTATTGTAAACGTTTATTAAAATGAGATGCCATTTACGCAATTTTTGACTAGCCAGAGTTAGGTAAACACCTAGGGTTTTTTGCCATGCTACCAAAGAATATTAATGCTTAGACAATCCAATAACTATAATCTGTATTTACATGTAAATAATTGACGCTGGCAATTGATTCGTACACAATCGTTCTATAAATAAAGGAGCACGTGATGAGTACAGAATCAGAAAAAATCATCTTTGCAAAATTAGCGGTGCTTGAAGATTAGATAGGCCATTTACGTCGCGGTTATACGATTACAAATAAAAGATACGCAGACGTCCTTACATCACTTAAATCATTGACCGAGCTTTCAACTGAGGCAACCCAGCGCGCTGCTAATGCTGCGAATAAAGCAGCAAATCAGCATCTCAATCAATTATTTTAGCCGCAGAGGAAGCCGCAGAAGCTGCGTCTAAAGAACAATTAAGCAATATATTTAAATCTTAATTGCAAGCTAGTTACACTAGAATTAATTGAGTCTTGTTATTAAGATCGTACTTTAAAATTACTACAAACTTGCATAGCACAAATAAATGTGCTGAATAATAATCAATTTATGTTTTAACTAATGGAAGTAAACGCTCATACTCTCTGGTTACAGTATCGTAGCACTCACATACGTGTTTCATTAGTTTTGGTCGATCCAGCACCGTAATTCGGCCCCGAGAACGGGCAATCATGCCATATTTTTGCAATTTACCGGCTACGTCGGTTACGCTTTCTCTGCGTACGCCCAGTAAATTAGCAATTAACTCTTGTGTGATTTTTACTTCATTGTCATGCAATCTGTCCACACTCATCAATAGCCAGCGGCAAAGTTGCTGTTCAATTCCGTGATGTCGGTTACACACTGCAGTTTGTGAGGTCTGTGCAATTAATGCCTGCGTGTAAAGCAAGGCAATTTTTTGTAATTGTCCGCCTAAAGCAAACTCTTGCTTCAGAATTTTCCTACTGAGCCTGTAAGCAAAACCAGCGCACTGTACTTCAGTGCTGCTTGGCATACTTTCACCACCCATATAGATTGAAATTCCGATCATCCCTTCATTTCCAACAATCGCAGTTTCACTAGATGAACCATCTTCTAAAACATAAATTAGCGAGACTATTCCTTTGATTGGAAAGTGAATAAATTTTACATGGTCACCCGCTTCAGAAAGCGTCCAACCTAAGGGCATCTCGACTAACTCTAGATCAGGAAGAATCCGCTCATATTCTTCCTTTTTCAGCGCTGCAAGTATGTTATTTTGTCTAGGATCATGTATTGGTTTATTTATGATGGACATTTAATGATTCCTATCACTGAAAATTTGGACTTACGAACAAATTAAATATATTGGATTCTGTTTTCTAACTTTTAAAATAGGTGCACTCAAAACATTACTTGGGTAAGCGCAACTCAAAAAAATAGACTCAAACAGGTTTTTTGAACATGTGATAATTTTTGATTGATGTTGGATAAGCATAGGATGATTTATAAATTCTGCTTACCCACTTAGCAGTGCGCACTCTTAAAAACGTAATTATTAAATTTAAGCTTGGGTCGCGTATGTGCGTTGGGTAACTTTCATTCAAATAACTTAATACCTTAATGTCTGAAAGGGGTAACTTAAAAAAAGTAGGTGTGAATGATTCTGACTACGATCCCAATTGGTCTAATAGCCAAAATAAAATCAGGTAGCTTTTATGCGTGATTAACCAGTATTGAATGAGATGGCCTCAATAGCTATTGAGTGTTCAATAAGTGAATTTGTACGAACGTTTTTATTAGGGCGATGGCAGTCAAATGACTGCTAAAACTGACCGTCTGTAAAGACGATTCAGCTGTTATTTAATTTATTCGGTGTATGATTTTTTGCATTTATAGCAGGTATTTATCAAAAATTTCGCCATAATTAACCTTGGTCATAAAGTCCAGTTTAATAATAAGTAAACTAGGATTAGCTAAGCTGTTTATGCAAATTATGAGGGCTATGATGTAAGTAGACCAACGGACTCTTTTAGCACATGATTTTATGGGTTAAAAAGTTTTAAAAAATGGACAATAAAATCAATTAGTTGCAACTAATATTGCTCTAATCAACAGAAAAAATATAGCACACAATTAATTTTAATTTTTTAAAATGCTCTATAAGCCTTATAATAAAAGGCTTGGGAGATTAGCTCAGTTGGTAGAGCAGCGGACTCTTAATCCGTTTGTCGCGAGTTCGAGCCTCGCATCTCCTACCAAGTAAATCAAAGGCTTATGTGTGTGCATAAGCCTTTTTTGTTAATTTACATGATCTAAAGCTAGTCCAAAATCATTACATTACAGTGCGCCAAGCACTATGTTAGTTACACCACAGTTAAGTGTATGCCTCATACACGGAATCTGAATTTTGCTGTAAAGCATATGGAATTCAAGTAATTCAGCAAGATTGGATATAGCTATTTTGGTTTGGCCTGAATTAATAATTGATTAACAGATTCAACAACATCATTGACTTGAATGTCTGACATTTTCTCGCGTTTGATTACAATATTGTCAGATCTATCAGGGTATGGCCCGGTTCTGACTGAGCTGGTTGGGCCAAATAGGGCGATGATAGGCGTTTTGGTTGCCGAGGCAATATGAAGCACTCCACAATCATGTGATATAAACAAATCACAATTGCTTATGTGTTGGAGTAAATCCTGTACCGTGGTTTCTCCGGTGAGATTAATGGCATCTGGTATTTTTTTAATAAATCTTTTAGCTAAAAATGACTCATTTTTACTGCCGGTAAGCGTAATTTTCAAGTTTGGGTAGCGCTCAAGCAGCTTTTGAGCCAGTGCAATATAGTTTTCAATATTCCAGACTTTATCTTCTTCCGCTCTCTTGTAATGCCAGAACTTCCATCCATGAAGATTAGCCCTTGCGCTACCTAAATGAATGTTAATTATCGGTTCGTTGTCATAAAACGATTTCTCGATAATAAAATGTTTTGATGGGTTACCCAGGAAATATTGCCTGTCAGCGCTATCAACTTTTACGCTTAAAAGATTGGCAACATGATCAAGCAGTTGATCAGCATGATGATGTTCGCTGGTAATTTTTGGTAAAGTGTGAATTTTTGTTTTAATGGATTTGTATTTTTTAATCGTATTCTGATGCAGCGGAATAACATGATCGAAGTTCACGGCGAGCTTATCAAAGTCTGATACATTTTTAATGACATGAAGCCGATTAATATAAGGATTAGAGTTGTAAACCTGTGCGCTAAGTTTTGTTAATGCAACTACTTCGATCATGCTGTCTGGCAGGTTTTTTCTAAGAAGTTTTATAGCTGGCGTCATGAAGACATTATTTCCAGTGCTATTAGAGGTTAAAACAAGAATATTTTGGCCGTTTTTAATCATATGAACTCATTATATATTTAGTCTTTTAATGAATCGAAAAATACTCAATTCACCTAAATACAAACTCTAAACTATATATGGCTATTTCACTATACAGACCTGGCTAAATTTTATGTACAAATTCATTTGGCAATTGAATCGTGATTGATTTACAGATGATAATGTAGAAGTTAAAACAGTGGATTCAATAATATATAGACTTTGTGTGTGGCTGAATGTATATAATAGATGCATGACATTATCAGAGGCTACATTATGCAAACGCATTATGTTTTTATCGATTATGACAACACGCACGTGGGGAATTCCATCCTCATTAGCAAAAGCTCACAAAAGTTAATTATCAAGATTTATTTGGGGGCGCATCACAACGTAATCCCCCTTGCTTTGGCTTGTGCTTTACAGCCTTTAGGTACAGATGCTGAATATATTCAGTTTGATAATGGACGGCGTAATACTATTGATTTCAATATTGCCTTTCAGCTGGGCGAGTTAGCCATCCAGCATCCTGACGAGCAGTTTTCAATTTTGAGTAACGATCCGGGATTTGATAAGATTGTGACGAACTTAAGAGAAAAAGGCATCAACTGTGCAAGATTTTCTGATATGACGAGTTTTTCAAAGCACCTTACTGAACCTTTAGCTGTCAACAGGGATAAGTCCTTGCCAGACAAGGTTATTGACATTAAAGACACTCAAAAGCGGTAGTGGTCTATGAAAGCTCCAGTGAGTTCTATAGCTTACTTTTCTTTTGTTCTTCTAGATTTTTTAGAAACTCTGCAATATCCCACTCGCAGCCACCGCAACCTGAGAGTGCACCTGTCCATCTGGAAATAGCCTCCATATCCATACCTTGCTCAAACAGGCTTTGAATATTGCTGCGTCTGTACCACTGCGCGCACATCATCATCTTCCGGTGGCATTTTTCGTGTTCATGAATTGGTATTTTAGTAACGGTTCTGTTGATTAGGTTTATTGTAACATTCAAAATTTATTTGAACTGAAAGCGTCAATAGACTCATCGATCACTTCGATTTATGGTATCAGTCCGGTTGCTAATGAATCAATATGCATGCTGTTTCAATGTGCTATCACCTGACTGCAATGGCTGATTAATTTTTCGGCACGGCGCTTGAGTGTGGTTGTTTTCAGCAGGAATTGGCTTAGTTATGACTATTAAAAGTCTGCTAATTTCAGCTGGTATGATTGTCAGTTGAATGCTTTATTAATGTTATGATTTATCCAAACATCAAGAGTAGATATCCGGTATGAAAGTGACCACTTATAAGCGAAATGATTTAGCCAGAATGGCTGGTTTGGCTATTGGCTATGCATTTCTCGCCAGGCTGGTGCTTACAGTATCCACCGCAAATGGCAATGCCACTATTTTCTGGATACCCGGAGGTCTGGCGCTGGCAGCATTGCTGGTTTGGGGTTGGAAATACTGGCCGGCTGTTTTTCTGGGTGCTTTTGCCGCCGGGATAATGGTAAATGATCCGCCTGGCGTTTCATTTTTTCTTGCGGCAGGTAACACGCTGGAAACGCTGTTAGCCGTCTGGTTATTTCATAAACTTCTAGGTGATAAGCTTAATCTGAATCAACCGCGAGACTTTTTTTACTTGGGTTTAGTGGCTATTGCCAGCGCTGTGATTAGTGCGTTAATAGGCCCATTTACACTTGTAATGGCCGATTATCTCTCCTGGCAAGTTGCAGCCAGCAATATGCTGCATTGGTGGCAAGCTGACACACTAGGGATACTGTTGGGAACTCCGCTTTTTCTAATCTGGCGAAAATTTCCTCATGGTTGGTTTTCTGGTAAAGGCCTTGTTGAGACCATTGCCTTAATTATTCTCACTTTGCTTATTGGACAAGTTGTTTTTCTAAACTGGACGCCTATCTCGGGGCAAATGGCACTTGGATACTGGATTTTTCCGTTTGTAGTATGGGGAGCCGTTCGCCGTGGCCAGCATGGTGCTTCGCTTATTGTCTGTATAACCGCTGTTCAGGCATTATTTGGTGCTTCACAGGGCAAAGGTTTATTTGCACATGATATGGCAGAAACCGGATTGCAGAACTTCTGGTTTTATATGCTTATTCTTACTTTTGTAGGGATTGCACTAGCAATTTTTGTCGAGTCTCGGACAAGAGCAAAAGATGCATTAAAAGATGCCGAAACCAAACTTAAAACCATTCTAAACACCATCCCGGATTTAGTCTGGCTTAAGGATGTTAATGGAGTATATCTTGCTTGTAATCCGCGCTTTGAAAGCTTTGTTGGTAAGAAAGAGCATGAAATTATCGGTATGACCGATTATGATTTTTTTGATAAGGAGCTCGCTGATTTCTTTCGTCAACATGACCTTTCCGCTATTCAAAAGGGCGCTATCCACGCTAATGAGGAAGTCATTACTTTTGCAAGCGATAATCATCAGGAAACCCTGGAAACTACAAAAACGCCAGTCTACGATCATAGTGGCAATTTGATCGGTGTGCTCGGAATCGGCCATGATATAACTAAACGCAAGCATGCTTTGGCTGAAATTCAGAATTATGCAAACTATGACCAGTTAACCCAGTTGCCTAACCGCCGCTTGTTCCATGACCGTTTGGAGCAGGAAGTGAAAAGGGCGCAACGTGAACATTATCTGGTTGCATTGCTATTTATTGATCTTGACCGGTTCAAGGAAGTGAATGACACACTCGGACATGAAGTAGGAGACCAACTGCTGATTGAGGCTGCGGCAAGAATCAAAGTTTCTGTACGCGACTACGATACAGTTGCGCGTCTTGGCGGCGACGAATTTACAGTTATCCTCTCCGAGTTACACAAAATCTCTGATATAGGGCGAATCGCAAAAGATATTATAGATAAGCTTACAGAGCCTTTTATTTTGAATGATCGCGAGATTTATATCTCTGCCAGCATCGGCATTGCGATTTATCCAGATGATGCATTAAGTGTTGCTGATCTGATCAAACATGCCGATCAGACTATGTATGCAGCCAAGAATGATGGCCGCAGTTGTTTCCGTTTCTTTGTAAATACCATGCAAATTGCAGCTGAAAGGCGTATGCGGCTAAGCAATGACCTCCGCAACGCGCTAGAAGAGGGGCAGCTTAAAGTTTATTACCAGCCTATCGTTGATTTGGCTACTGGTCATATACACAAAGCTGAGGCATTGCTTCGCTGGCAGCACCCAAAACTGGGTTATATTGACCCTGCTGAATTCATTACAATTGCTGAGGATAACGGTACTATCCGCGAGATCGGTGACTGGGTGTTTATGCAGTCGATTATGCAGGTGAAGAAGTTAATATCAGAGCACGGGCTTGATTTCCAGATCAGCGTTAATAAGTCTCCAGTACAATTTATGCGGGATGACCGCAGCCACGACCATTGGATTGAGGAACTGAAAGCAATGGAGTTGCCTGGCAGTTCCATTGTTGTTGAGATTACCGAGAGGCTATTGATTAATAATGATGCCAAAATCAACAACAAGTTACGTGCATTTCATGAGGCTGGCATGCAGGTATCCATTGATGACTTTGGTACCGGATATTCATCGCTAGCTTATCTGATAAGGTTCGACATAGACTACCTCAAGATTGACTATTCGTTTATCAGCAACCTGGCTCAAGGTGCCCCGGAGTTCGCTTTGTGCGAGGCTATTGTAGTAATGGCACATAAACTGGGGGTAAAGGTGATTGCTGAGGGTGTGGAAACCGAACTGCAGCGAGATCTTCTGAAAAAGATTGGTTGCGATTATGGACAAGGCTATCTGTTTTCCAGACCATTGCCGCCTGAAAAATTTGAGGAATTGCTGTTGCAACCCAGATAGAAAGTTACGACAGTTCAGAGAAGTAGCGGGAAATAGGCGAATGCGTTTTTTGTTAAGTTTTAGCCATCAATACAAGCATGCTTCCTAACATCATGACCAAACAGGCAAGCAGTTTTCTGGCGATATATTTTTCATTGAATACTTTATAGCCCACAAAAACCTGAATCACCATACCAAACTGAAACAGTGCGAGTGCGTAGGCGACGAGCATTTTGGATAACAGTAGCAGTGTGAAGTACTGCATGACGAATACCATGATGCCAATCATGAAAATAGTATGAATATGCTTTCTGGAGGCTGTCAGGTCAGCTTTAACCCCTTCAGTCAGAAATATCAGATTGCTTATTAATACGAGTGGCAACCCAATCAGTGACCAGCACACCAACGTTGCTAATGGGCCGCCATCAACAACCGAGTTTTTCAGAAATATTGTGCCTATCGAGAATAATGCAATTGAAAGAAAGCGTGCCTGAACGCCTTTGTCTTTCAATAGGCTGAATATTCTGTTGGCGCTTACCGATTTTGCAGCGGGTGTAAGAAAAAAGCTGCCGATAATGATGATAGCTACGCCTGCCAACCCTAGCGTACTTGGAATTTCGTTCAGAAACACAACTGCAAGTAACAGCGAAAAAATGACCTTGTAAGCGTTTAGCGGCCCAAAGACTGAGATATCTGTTTTAGATAAAGACAGGACTAGAAACATCCAGCCGCCAACATCCAGTACTGACGCTAGCAAAACATTCAGCCAGAATGCATGATTTAGTGCGCTTATTTCAATGATTCCCAATAGCGGGGCTGCCAGCAGACTCAGGACAAAATAAGTAGTGGCGACAATATAAAACGGATGCAGACCAGTATGCGATAATTTTTTCTGATAAACGTTAGATGTGATAGAAAATACTAAGCGGCCAAATATATAAGCTAATTCCACTGCGATTAAATTTTCGAATTTTTATAAAGATCGGATTTTAAACCAGTAATGTAATGATGCTGTAATCAAAGTTTGTTTTAAGACAGCCGCTTATTTTTATTGCATGGAAAATCTGATTACCGACTTAGTAAGCGCTTTAACAATTTTTATGGTCAAAGTTTCTACGATTACTACTTCCTGAGCCATGCCAGCTACTTAGCGTGCCTGTCCCCACCTAACCCACAAAGTTATCCACAAAAATTGTGGAGCCATTGCTGATGTGATAACACAAGCTATTAAATTAACAGAGTTGATATTGCTTTATAGAGCGCGGAGCTTAGAGTGGTACTGCCAGAGATTCAATGTTATCAATGATATTTTCCGGACCTATTTTATGTGCAATGCCGGAACGCACCATTTTTTCCATGATATTAGTGCGGACTTCACAAATCACTAATCGGGTATGATTTCGCTCACAATTTTTGATCAATGCCTCAAAAGCCTGCAAGCCTGAGGCGTCAATCACCGGTACGTTTTTCATGCGTAGCACCAATATGTCAGCATGAGTGTGCGCATGTTCCAGAGCGCTCATTAAGCGCTCTGTTACACCAAAGAAGAACGGACCTTCCATGCTGTAAACCGCTACATTTTCGGGCAGTATAAAATGTTGATCACCGGTTTCCTGGACTAGTTCTTCGATAGACTGTTGTTTGATGCTGACCGATTCGCTCATGCGCTTCATAAACAATAACGCTGCCAGCATTACCCCAATATTGACTGCGGCAACCAGGTCGGTAAATATAGTGAGCAAGAATGTAATCAGCAGCACTACTACATCTGCACTCGGCGCGGTGCGAACCATATGTGAGAAACGATGCATTTCGCTCATATTGTAGGCTACTACAAACAATATTGCGGAAAGCGCGCATAAGGGAATATGTGCGGCCAGCGGTGCAAATACCAAGACGATGATCACCAAGGTTAAAGTATGCACGATACCGGCTAATGGCCCCGTGGCCCCGTTGCGTATATTGGTTGCTGTGCGCGCGATGGCGCCGGTTGAGGCAAAACCGCCGAATAACGGTGAAAAGATGTTGGCGATACCCTGGCCAACCAGCTCCTGATTGGAATCATGTTTGGTGTTGGTCATACTGTCAGCAACCACTGCTGATAGCAGTGATTCAATAGCACCTAATAATGCAATGGTAAAAGCCGGGCCAATAAGCTGCAGAACTTGTGAAAAACGTATCGGCAAAAACTCAAAACTGGGCAGGCTTTGCGGAATACCGCCAAATGCAGACCCTATTGTGGCAACGCCTTTGAATTCAAAACTTGCCTGTATGACGGTAGCTACTACCATTGCAATGAGCGGTGATGGAATACGTTTAAAAATTTTTGGCGAATAAATGACCAGCAGCAGCGTTAATATTGCCAGCAAGGTTGTTTCAAAATGCAGGCTAGGAAAGGCGACGCTTAAATCCCATATTTTTTCATGAAAATGCTCTGCACCCAGTTCCGGTGTTAGGCCAAAAAAATCTTTCCACTGTCCGACCCAGATAATCACTGCAATGCCGCTGGTAAAACCCACAATGACCGGATCAGGAATATATTTAATCACAGCACCAAAACGTACCAAGCCCATAATCAGCAAGATGATGCCAGCCATTAAGGTTGCCATTTGCAAACCGGCGATGCCATATTTCGCGGTGATGCCCGCCAGAATCACAATGAATGCACCAGTCGGGCCTGATATTTGCAAACGGCTGCCGCCCATGAGTGAACTGATGCCACCGGCAACAATGGCGGTGTAAATACCTTGTTCCGGTTTGGCTCCGCTGGCAATCGCAAAGGCCATTGCCAGTGGCAGTGCAACGATACCGACGATAATCCCCGCTAACAGATTGTTAGCCCAATGCGGTTTTTTAAATAAACCTGCGCGCTTGGCTTCCAGAAAGGCAATCATTGCTTAGACTCAATATCCCTGATTTCAAGCATTGATATTAGCACTCTGCAGCAATGACCTCAATTACTGTGAGGCTTAAGCATTGAATTTTATTGTACTCATCATTTTTTTATTACGCTTGGTTTTATTGATTCATCACACGATTCAGTAAAGTAGATGGTCGTGGCATGATAAAATTCGCGTCTATGAACGAAAGTAAACCGGTACAGTTAATCCCCGCAAATTTTGATGCAGCATTACAGGCTTGTATGCTTGCTGATCGCTACACGTTACGTCGCAAGATGCAGGAAGTGTGCGTTCTGCAAAAAGCAGGTGATGAAAAATCACAGTCAAAAGCACAGCGGTTGATGAACGAGATCGCCCAGAAGCTGCATACCTCACAGAAAAAATTCCAGCAGCGTCTTATGGCGTTACCAAAACCTGAATATCCTCTGGAGCTACCGGTCAGCGGCAGAAAAGATGAAATTTCTGCTGCGATCATGAAAAATCAGGTGGTGATTGTCTGTGGCGAGACCGGCTCCGGTAAAACCACGCAGTTGCCTAAAATCTGCCTTGAGCTTGGTCGTGGTGTTTCCGGTCTAATCGGCCATACCCAGCCACGCCGTATTGCTGCACGTTCAGTAGCTAGCCGCATCGCGCAGGAGCTCAATAGTCCACTAGGCGAAGTGGTTGGCTATAAAGTACGCTTTAACGATAAACTGTCAGAATCCAGCTATGTCAAGCTGATGACTGACGGTATTCTGCTCGCCGAAACACAGGGCGATAAATTCCTCAATGCTTACGATACGATCATCATCGATGAAGCGCATGAACGCAGCCTGAATATCGACTTCCTGTTGGGCTATCTGAAACAACTGCTACCAAAACGTCCGGATTTAAAAATTATTGTCACCTCTGCTACGATTGATGCCGATCGTTTTTCTAAACACTTTAATGGTGCGCCGGTGATTGAAGTTTCCGGCCGTACTTATCCAGTTGAGATCCGCTATCGTCCACTCGGTGCGGCAGGTTTCCGTGCCAGGGAAATGGCTGAGGCAGAAAATGCACAGTTTGATCTGGAAGACGAAACCATCTTTGGCATTGCACGTAAGGCTAAAACCGAAGCGCGCTGGCTGGAAGAAGACGACGAAGAAGAAGCTATTGAAGAAGCAATTCTGGATGCGGCGGATGATTTGCTGCGTCAGGGCGATGGTGACATTCTGGTGTTTTTACCGGGTGAGCGCGAGATTCGTGATGTCACTGAGCATTTGCGAAAGTATCAGGGTCGTTCAGCCAAACTCAAGCATATTGAAGTGCTGCCGCTGTTTGCGCGCTTGAGCATTGAAGATCAGCAGAAGATATTCAAGAGCCATAGTAGCCGCCGTATCGTACTGGCGACCAATGTGGCAGAAACCTCGCTGACAGTGCCGGGCATTAAATATGTAATTGATGCTGGTTTGGCAAGGGTTAATCGATACAGTACACGCGCCAAGGTTGAGCAGTTACAGATCGAGAAGATATCGCAGGCCGCTGCCAAGCAAAGGGCTGGTCGCTGTGGACGTGTTTCTAATGGTATCTGCGTGCGACTGTACTCGGAACAGGATTTTAACGGCCGCCCGGAATTTACCGAGCCGGAAATTCTGCGCAGCTCGCTAGCTGCTGTCATTCTGCGCATGGCAGCATTGCGCTTGGGTGATGTGACCGAGTTTCCGTTTATTGAAGCGCCAAGTTCCAGATTGATTGCCGATGGCTATCTGCTGCTGCAGGAGCTGGGCGCGGTAGATGCGCGACGTCAGATTACCGAAACCGGTCTACAGTTAGCCAAGCTACCGCTCGATCCGCGTGTTGGGCGCATGATTCTGGCGGCTAAACGCGAGCATTGTCTGAGGGAAATCCTGATTATAGCCAGTGTATTGAGCATACAGGACCCACGTGAACGGCCGATGGATAAACGTGAAGCGGCAGATAATGCCCATGCCAAGTTTGCAGGCGAAGGCTCGGATTTCATGAGCTACCTAAAACTTTGGGACTTTTTCGACAGTGCACTGAAAACGAAAAAATCCAATAAGGACTTGCTCAACCAGTGCCACAGCAATTTTCTGTCATTCTTACGCCTCAAAGAATGGCGCGAGCTGCACGGGCAGCTGCTGGATATCGTGTCTGAGATGGAATTCAAGCTCAACGAAAAAGAAGCTAACTTTGAGCAGATTCATAAAGCGCTGCTTGCTGGCCTGCTCGGTAATATCGGTTTTAAAGACGGTGAAAGTGAATCTTACGCCGGTGCACGCGGCATCCGTTTCTTTGTTGCCCCTGGGTCAACGCTCAAAAAGCTGCGTCCGAAATGGGTGATTGCAGCAGAGCTGGTCGATACCAGTAAGCTGTATGCGCGTTGCGTAGCCAAGATAGAACCGGACTGGATTGAACCATTAGCGCGTGGTCTGACTGAAAGTCATTATTCTGACCCACGCTGGGATAGAAAAATGGGTATGGTCAATGCGTGGGAACGCGTAAGCCTGTATGGACTGACGATCATACCCAAGCGCCGTGTGCATTACGGACCGATTGATCCTAAAGAATCGCGTGAGATATTTATCCGCGAGGCACTGGCCAATGGCGAGTTTGATACGCGAGCAGCATTTTTTACCGCAAATGAACGCCTGATTGCCGAGGTTGAGGAGCTTGAGCACAAAGCCCGCCGTCAGGATGTGCTGGTAGATGAACATCAGCTGTTTACCTTTTACGATAGCAAAATTCCTGCCGATATCTACAATGCCGCCAGCTTTGAGAAATGGCGTGAAGAAGCTGAAAAAACCAATCCCAAGTTGCTTTATCTGACACGTGATGACCTCATGCGCCATGGTGCGGATGCAATTACTGCGGTGCAGTTCCCTGAAAAGATTATGCTCGATGGTGTTGAAGTGACGCTTAAATACCGCTTTGAACCCGGGCATGTTCTGGATGGTGTTACCGCGACAATTCCTCTAGCCTTGTTAAATCAGCTGAATCCGGTACAGACCGAATGGCTGGTACCGGGCATGCTGCGTGAAAAGCTTACTTATCTTATTAAAGCATTGCCCAAGACTTTCCGCCGTGTATGTGTACCGGTGCCTGAGTTTGTGACCGGTTTCCTGGAAAAAAACAAAGTAGGTGAGGGCGCGATTAAGCCGACCCTGGCTGCATATATTCAACATGAGACTACTTTAAAAATCTCTGCTGAAGACTGGACAGATGAAATACCGGCGCATTTGCTGATGAACTTCAGCGTGATCGATGACGCAGGACGTGAGCTGGCAATGGGGCGCGACTGGAATGCGCTTAAAAAACAGCTGGGTTCTGCCGCACAGCTTACTTTCCGCAATGCGTCACCGGATATTGAAAAAACCGGCCTCAAGCAATGGGATTTCGGCGATCTGCCGCAAACCCTGAGTTTTGAGCGTGATGGCTTGAAAGTGACCGGCTATCCGGCACTGGAAGATGACATCGACACGGTTTCAGTCAAATTGTTTGATACCGAGCGCGAGGCAGAGCAAAGTCATCGCAAAGGTGTCTGTCGACTCATGCGTTTTGAGCTCAAAGAGCAGATGAAGCAGCTGGAAAAAAGCCTGCCGAACTTTAATCAGTATGCGCTGGTGCTGCGTAACGTGATGTCGCCGGACGATCTGCGAGATGACATGATTACAGCGATTGCAGATCGTGCATTTATCGGTGAAGATGATCTGCCACGCACCAATGCAGACTTTATGAAACTCAAGCAACGCGCAAGAACGCGTCTGCCGGCAGTGACTGAAGCTGTGGCAAGGCAGGCGCAGGCGATCGCAACGGAATACCAGTTGCTGACGCAAAAACAAGGCCAGATGGCGGCAACTGTCAATCGGTTAAAACGCGATCTGGAGCAACAGATCAGTCTGCTGGTATATAAAGGCTGCTTTAGTCAGACGCCTTGGGAATACCTGCAGAACATACCGCGTTACTTGAAAGCGCTACGGTTACGCATTGAAAAACACCCGGCAAATCCGGAGCGAGACGGTAAGAATGCCGGCAGTGTCGGTTTGATTTGGCAAAAATGGCAGGATAAAATCAACGCCTTGAATCAGGCGCATTTGGATATCCCGCAACAGCTGCTGGATTTTCGCTGGCTGATTGAGGAGTTGCGTGTATCGCTGTTTGCACAGGAACTTAAAACACCTTTCCCCGTCTCGATTAAGCGTCTTGAAAAAATTTGGCAGGATATGCGTTTTTAGACATTCATGCGGCCTGATAACCACAGTCAAAATTTGAACCATAGCTTTGCTCACTTATCTACAGTGAGCTTAAAGCCGAATAGCACTGATCAGCATTTCCATATCAGAATCAGCCGTAACACACTGCTGGCAATAGTGTTTTCGCTTTTATTGCATGCTTTGATTTTTTTTGCTGTGCCACAAATCAAGTTCGACACGCCTCCATCAGCTCCGGCGAGTGCTATTCAGGTAAGTTTGGCGCCCCCCGTCATACCTACACAAGTGATTGCGCCCATACAAGAACCTCAGCCGCCTAGTCCTGAACCGCCACCGCAGGTTAAACCACCTCCATCCGCAGTGCCTAAAGTAATTGCCCAGAAGCCGCTTCCGAATAAAACACCGAGTTTTGTCGTGCCGCAGCCACCTGAGCCTGCCGTGAAACCTGAGTTAGACAAGCGCCCACTCAAAGAGCCTCAAGTTAAAGAGCTGCCTGTAGAGCAGCAATATACTGACATGGCGTCTTATGTAAAGGCCATGCAGTCTAAGCGACAGGATTCTGAGGCAGTTGCAGCGCAGATTAATGCCGAAGCCGCAGCGCGTGAACGTGGCCCATCAGAAGAGCAATTGCGTGAAGAACGGATTAAGAAAAATCTAAAATATGGCACAAACGGTATTTTCGAAATTACCAGTTTGGGTCAGCGCAACGCGACATTTGCCTTCCGCGGCTGGACTAATGATTACAGCGCTTCTAAACGACAGTTTTATGAGGTGGAGGCAAGCAGTGGGCAGGATGTGCGCTTAATCATGATTCGGCGCATGATTGCATTAATACGAGAACACTATGATGGTGACTTTCAATGGGAGTCACATCGCTTAGGCCGATCTGTGATGCAGTCAGCACGGCCGGAAGATAATTCAGGTTTGGAAGATTTTCTTATGATGGAGTTTTTTGGCTCCAATTACAAAAGCACTCAGTACTAACGCATTGCTATTGTACTTAAAGCCGTCATTGCGAGCGAAGCGCGGCAATCCAGAGTATTCCTTAGAACTAAAAGCTAGATTGCCGCGCTTCGCTCGCAATGACAGTTAAATTTGCATTTATCTAAACTCAGGTAACTTGCATTTAGGCCACTGAATTAAACCATCCACCTGAATGCATCACCAGACTCATCAGCTTTTCTCTTTCCCTAAAGCTTGGCGATATTCCTCGAGTTTTTCTTCATAGTTTTCAGCATCGCCATACTCAAGAAATCTTGCATAGCGTGAATGGGTGCCTAGTATTTTTCTGGCATGCTTGATCGGGCAGAAATATTGCTCGGTTCTCGCAATCACTTCACTGACGTAAGCGATCATGCCATTGCCATAGGCGCAGTAAGTGCAGTGAAATTTCTCAATAAAATTCAAATAGTTGAGCTGCTGCCTATCGTAGACGATGTAATCACTGCGGCGCACTTTTTTGATACCATAAATAGGGAAGCAGGTCAGTTGAAAAAAGGTGACAAAGAAATCCGTGATCAGCAAAGGAATAATCATGGAGTAAATGATAGGGCCGGTGAGCAGGTTCTGCGGTCGGTAGGTAACAAGCCAGCGGAAAAAATTCGTTTTCAATCGTTTATGCGTTTCTTTGATTGATTGTTCGAATTCAACACGTTTACCTTTAATCTGGAAAAACATGCTGGATTGCTGCTCGTTTAATGCAATGCGCAAGTCGTCTTCAAGCTCGGTAATTTGATTAAGTATTTGTTGAATACGATCGTTCATTTAAGTTCCTTTTTTGTTTGTAGCTTTAGTATAACGCCAACTGAAGGATTATATCTTTTGCGCTGAATATCCAATGATTGTCAGTTATTTCTGTAATTGGCAAAGAGTATACAAATCGGTATACTTCGCAGTAATTATACAAATATTAACCGAAAGCTTTAGCAATGCTCAAATCTAATAAATTGACGAACTCTCTGCTGGCATTGAGTGTTATCAGCCTTGCGGCATGTGCCGGAGTTGGCAATAAGCATCTAACTGATAGTAAAGAGTGGCCAAGTTTCGGTCGTGATTATACCAATCAGCGTATGTCGCCACTTACGCAGATCAATACTCAGAATGTAGCAAAGCTTGGTTTGGCCTGGCAATTTAAAACCGGTGTTGCGGCTACTTTTCAGGCAACACCGATAGTGGTTGACGGTGTAATGTATGTGGCTTTGCCTTATAACCATGTAGCAGCGCTGGATGCCAAAACCGGCAAAGAGCTGTGGCGCTATCAGCATGAGCGCAAAGCCAACTGGAAAATGTGCTGTGGTCCCGCCAGTAGAGGGGTTGCAGTGAGTGATGGTAAGGTGTTTATCGGTACTGTAGATGCACGATTGATTGCGTTGAATGCCAAAACAGGTGTAAAAGTCTGGGATATCAATGTTGCTGATGACACTGCGCTCACAGAAAATACCAGTTCTTTAAGCAAGGCTGATGCTAAAAGTAAGAAAGACAGTTATGGCGGCACAGGTATAGGCATTAACATGGCGCCTGTGGTTTATCACGGCAAGGTGATTGTAGGGGTAACCGGTGTGGGTTATGGACTGCATGTTGATACGCCTAGGCTTGATGCCCCATTAGGCGCTGTCATTGGCGTAAGTGGACTTTATGGCCGCCCCGGCTTTCTTGCTGCATTTGATGTGAATAGCGGTAACCGAGTCTGGCAATTCGATACGATCCCAGAGCAGGGCTGGGAAGGTATTTTTGCAGCTACAACCTCTGATGGTATTTCACTTAACCGAGACATTGCCGCAGAAAAAGAAAACGCGAAAAACCATCAGAATGCCTGGCGTTATGGCGGTGGTTCAGCCTGGAGTACACCGGCAATTGATACCAAGACCAATACCTTGTTTTTTGGCACCGGCAACCCATCACCGCAGATGAACGATATTTCACGTCCGGGTGATAATTTGTACACCGTTTCACTGGTGGCATTGAATACAGAAACCGGCAAGATTAAATGGCATTATCAGCAGGTGCCGCATGATGTGTGGGGTTATGATCTGGCCAGCCCGCCGGTGCTGTTTGATTATGTTAAAGATGGCAAGAAGGTTGCTGCCGTTGGTCAGGCAGGTAAAACTGGCTGGTATTACGTAAATGATAGAGCAACGGGTGCTCTGCTCATGAAGTCAGAAGCCTTTGTGCCACAAAAAAACCTGTTTGCAAAAGCTACAAAAGAGGGCACAGTACTTTACCCGGGTATTCTTGGTGGTTCTAACTGGAGCCCAAGCGCTTTAGATGATAAAACGCAGACTGCCTATGTTGCAGGTATTCATGCGCCAATCAAATATACCCTGGTTGAAGAGCCGGCAAAAAATGGTTTACCACCTATCCGTTATGCTTCATCAGAACCCACCAAAGATCCAAGATGGGGTACGGTTTCTGCAATTAATCTTGCGACCGGCAAAATCCAATGGCAAGTTAAAACAGAGCAGCCATTGATGGGCGGCGTACTGGCAACCCGGGGTGGCTTGCTGTTTATGGGTGAGGGCGATGGCCGCTTTAATGCTTACAATAGCAGTACTGGTGATTTGCTGTGGCAGGACAAGGTAGACGCTGGTGTAAATGCTCCGCCAATCAGTTATGAAATTGATGGTGTGCAGTATGTGGCCGTAGTTGCCGGCGGTAATGCTATTTTTGGCTTTACAGCCGGTGATAATATTCTGGTATATGCATTGAAGAAATAGAATTTTAAAAATGGTGTCAGCAATGTTTAAAAGATGGTGCTTAGTCTGTTGCCTGCTATTTTTATTTGCCGCATGTGACAGTAAATATAGGCATACCCCATTACCAAGTACATCAAACGTGGTAATTCTGGGCGATAGCCTCACTTATGGCACCGGAGCAGGCAGTGGAGAGGATTACGCCAGCATACTCGCCAGCAATACCGGTTGGAATGTCATTAATGAAGGCGTTCCGGGTAATACCTCCTATCAAGGTTTGGCGCGTTTGTCACAGATTCTGGAAGCACATGAGCGCGGTGAGCAGAAGATTGATCTGCTGATTGTAGAGTTGGGCGGTAATGATTTCTTGAAGCATGTGCCTGAGCCTGAAACGGTGAGCAACCTGAAATCCATATTGAGTCAGGCTAAAGCCAAGCGTATTAACACGGCGTTAATTGCCATACCTGAATTTAGTCCAGTGGGGGCGGCGTTCGGCGCACTTTCAGACCATCCGCTTTACGAAAAACTGGCTGATGAAACTGATACGCCGTTGATTGAAGACCTATTTTCTGATGTGTTGGCAAAAAACAGTCTCAAAGCTGACCCTATACACCCAAACGCTGAAGGTTATCGCCTTGTAGCAACTGAATTGCAAGCTGCGCTAATAGATTTAGGTTTCTTGAAGAAAAACTAATTCCAGATTTTCTATTAAATAATGTCATTCCCGCGCAGGCGGGAATGATGCACCATTAGACAAAGTTTAGTTTCGTAATGTCTTATCTATG
>JAHRYP010000032.1 GCA_020622105.1 Methylotenera sp. | reverse complement strand
ATATGGTTCATCAGAAGCGATTGGTGTGCTGGTCGCGCTTTCGTTGGTGCGTGAGTTGGGCCCAGTGGTCACCGCACTATTATTCGCGGGCCGTGCCGGTACTGCGATCACTGCTGAAATTGGTTTGATGAAAACAACCGAGCAGTTGTCTGCGATGGAAATGATGGCGGTGAATCCTATTGCGCGTGTGGTTGCGCCGCGTTTCTGGGCAGGTGTGATTTCCATGCCTATCTTGGCGGCACTATTTTCAATGGTCGGTGTTTTAGGCGGCTATCTGGTAGCTGTGCCTTTAATTGGCGTGGATCACGGGGCTTTCTGGTCGCAAATGCAGGCAAGCGTAGATGTGCGCGAAGATATTATTAACGGCGTCATCAAAAGTGTTGTGTTTGGTGTGGCATGTACCATGATTGCTTTGTTTGAAGGTTTTGATGCGCCACCTACAGCAGAGGGCGTGAGTCACGCCACTACACGAACAGTGGTGATTTCGTCATTAACCGTACTTGCTTTGGATTTTGTTTTAACGTCTTTCATGATTACCGTTTAGTTTTAATTACTAAGAAGGTGTATGAGAGAACAAATGAGGGGATGTTAAGTGGATAGAACTACAATAGATTTATGGGTTGGCGTTTTTGTGGCATTAGGTGTAGCGGCTTTGCTGGGTCTTGCCATGAAAGTGGGTAATCTCACATCAAACAAGTTGGGGGATACTTACAGTGTTTCTGCTGCTTTCGAAAATATTGGTGGCTTAAAACCAAACGCACCGGTAAAAAGTGCGGGCGTAGTGGTAGGCAGGGTTACTGATATCAATTTTGATTCCAAATCGTATGAAGCAGTGGTAACCATTAAAATTGATAAACGCTTTGAGTTTCCAAAAGATACGTTCGCTAATATCTATACTGCTGGCTTGCTTGGAGAGCAGTATCTCGGTCTTGAGGCCGGTGGCGAAGATGACGTTTTAAAAAATGGTGATAAAATCACACAGACACAAGATGCCGTTGTATTAGAAAAAATGATCAGTCAGTTTTTGTATAGCAAGGCATCAGAAACTGATCCCAAAACAGATGCACCAGCTTCTGAGAAAGATTCTGGCGACGCTAAGTCAACTGAATTGGGTGATGCGCCGTTCTAATACGGATGCTGGTGTATTGGGATTATAATACTGCCAGTTACTGTTTTACCTATTCAATATTGAGCAATTTAGAGGGTACCAATGAAAACATTTTTAGGTTTTTTAACCAGTTTGGTTTTATCAGCAGGCTTGGTGTTTAGCTCCGGCGCTGCTGTGGCAGAAATCTCTGCGGATGAGCTTGTTAAACGAACCGCTGAAGATGTGATGTCTACCATCAAAAGCGATAAAGATATTCAGGCCGGCAATCAGCAGAAGATATTTGCGTTAGCGGAAGAGAAGATTCTACCTAACTTTGATTTTGACCGTGTATGTCGTATGGTGCTAGGTAAAAACTGGAAATCAGCCAGCCCGGAACAGCAAGCTGCTTTCCAAAAAGAGTTCCGTAGCCTGTTGTTGCGTACTTATGCAACTGCGCTTAGTAAATATAAGAATCAGGTCATTGAGTATAAGCCGATGCGTGCTGAGCCTGGTGCAAAAAATGTGAGTGTTAAAACTCAGATATTGCAGCCGGGTGGCCAGCCAATTGCTGTGGATTACAGCCTGGTTAAAGGTGACAGTGGCTGGAAAGTTTACGATATCGTAATTGAAAGTGTAAGTCTGGTTACCAACTATCGTAGCCAATTCAGTAATGAAATCCGTACAAACGGATTAGATAGCCTGAACAAAAAACTTGCAGAAAAAAATAAAGCGGCAGGGGTGTAATGAGTATTACATTACAAGATAATCAGTGGTATGTTTCTGGTGATATCCTTGTAGATAACGCCAATGCTGTTCTTAGCGAAAGTAATGCCTTGGAAATAACTGATGATTTACAGATAGATTTTTCTGCTGTGAATGATGTTGATACCGCGGCACTAAGTTTGTTAATTGAATGGCAAAGGCGCGCTTTGGCTGTGAATAAGAAGGTAGAATTCAAAAAGCTTCCTGAAAGTTTGATCAGTCTGGCTGCACTGTATGGCGTTACCGATTTTATTCCACTCAGTGCAGACTAAAAAAGTCAGTTAGCAAATCGATTTGATTTTTAATAAGGCCAATTTTTATTGGCCTATTGTTTTTGTAGCAGTTTGAGTTCTTTGAGTACTATTAATTCGGTAAAATTAATTAATGACAAAATCTGCAAACTGGATCGTCAAGGTATTGGTTCTTATGATGACGTCATTGCAAGCTATTTAGCCTATAGCCGCGAGCGTAGGGTGGCGGGCGGCAATTCGGAGTGTGCATTCTGCATCTCTACAGAGCCTCTTTTTACTAATTATTGAATTTTAAGCCAGCCATTCACACTAACTTCATTAAACTTTTCTAATCAACACATGAAAGCAAAATTTTGAGTTTACCGGCAATCAAGATCAGTGGAATCCATAAACATTTTGGTGCTTTACATGCGCTGAGAGGTATAGACCTGACGATAGAGCAAGGTGAATTTTTCGCACTGCTTGGACCTAATGGCGCAGGTAAGTCTACGTTAATTAATATTCTTGCAGGTTTAATTTCGCCAAGTGCCGGCAATATATCCGTTATGGGTTTTGATGTACAAAGCCAGTATCAGCAGGCACGTCAGTTGCTGGGTGTGGTGCCGCAGGAGCTGGTATTTGACCCGTTCTTTAATGTGCGTGAAATGTTGCGATTTCAGGCTGGCTATTTTGGCCGTGGCCGTGAAAATGATGTCTGGGTGGATGAAATACTTGAAGGCCTGGGCCTCACTGATAAAGCCAACACCAATATGCGCAAGCTTTCAGGTGGCATGAAGCGCAGGGCGCTGATCGCACAGGCGTTGGCACACAAGCCCCCGGTTGTGGTGCTGGATGAGCCTACTGCAGGCGTGGATGTCGAATTAAGGCAGATGCTGTGGGAGTTTATTAAAAAACTGAATCGTGAAGGCCACACGATTATTCTGACTACGCACTATCTCGAAGAGGCTGAAGCTTTGTGTAACCGCGTGGCGATGATGAAGCAAGGTAAGGTAGTGGCTTTGGATAGTACTGCTAATCTGCTGAATAAATTTTCAGGTAAACATTTACGTTTAACATTGGGTAGCGTGGTCTTACCGTCAAGTGTTGAGCAGTTGGTTCGGCATGTTGAAAATGGCATCTATACCTTTGCTTTAGATGATATGGCGCAAATCGAGTTTGTATTGTCTGCGTTGCGCACTGCTGATATTAAAGTGCTTGATATGCAGCTGAATGAGGCTGATCTGGAAGACGTGTTTTTATCTCTGGTTGGTAACGCTCAAAATGGTGTAAGGAGTGTGTCTTGATCAATCCTGTAAATCCAAATTCAACATCAATGCTACCCGCAGGGTTAAGAGGCCCATGGACGCTGCTGAAAAAAGAGTTGTTAAGATTCTGGCGTGTGGCATTTCAAACAGTTGCTGCGCCGGTGATTACCGCGCTGTTATATCTGCTGATTTTTTCGCATGTGCTCGAAAGTCATGTGCAGGTGTATGACGGCGTGCCTTATACAGCATTTCTGATACCGGGGCTGATTATGATGTCTGTATTGCAGAATGCTTTTGCAAACAGTTCATCAAGCCTTATCCAATCCAAAGTGATGGGCAATATCGTATTCATATTGTTAACCCCGCTTACGCATGTGCAGTTTTTTCTGGCATTTTTAATTGCCTCCATTATCCGTGGGCTCGTGGTCGGGTTTTGTATTTATCTGGTGGCTATGTGGTTTGTTGATTTGAGCGTGGCAAATTTCTGGTGGATTGCTGCATTTGCCTTGCTGGGGAGTGCATTGCTTGGCACATTCGGCATTATTGCCGGAATCTGGGCAGATCGCTTTGATCAGATGGCAGCATTTCAGAACTTCATTATCATGCCGCTTACCTTTTTATCTGGTGTGTTTTATTCTATTCACTCGTTACCGCCATTCTGGCAAAAAGTGTCATTATTGAACCCGTTTTTTTACATGATTGATGGTTTCAGATACGGTTTCTTCGGTAAAGGTGATGTTTCTCCAATGTTTAGTCTGATTGTTGTAGGTGGTGCATTCTTAGTGTTAGCACTGATCACCCTAAAAATGCTAAAATCCGGTTATAAACTAAGATCTTAGTTTAATGGCAATAATTTTATGGTCTTGGTTTCATTTGGAATTTAAAAGGTAATTATCAGTGTTAAGTGCGCAGCAATTAGAAACATATATCACACAGAATTTAGCCTGTGACTACATCAAAGTACTTGGTGATGACGGTACGCATTTTGAAGCGGTTATCGTCAGCCCTGAGTTTCAAGGTAAATCAATGGTGCAGCAACATCAGAAAGTGTATGCAGCATTAGGCGATAGAATGAAAGCGGAAATACACGCATTATCAATGCGTACGTTAACGCCAGAGGCATGGCAGAAGCTGAACAATAAAAATTAACTACAGCGTTATTTTTTACAACCGCTGTAAAAGGCATCATGAAATAGGAAAGCAAATGGACACACAAGCAGTGATTAAAGAGCAGGTAACAAGCAACTCGGTAGTGTTATACATGAAGGGAACGCCAAAATTTCCACAATGCGGCTTTTCGAATCTGGCAACACAGATCCTCAAAGCCTGTAATGTGGATTATCTGGCAGTTGACGTACTCGCAGATCAGAATATTCGTGAAGGCATCAAGACTTACGCAAATTGGCCGACCATTCCTCAGCTCTACGTTAATGGTGAGTTCGTAGGCGGCTCAGATATTATGCGAGCTATGTACGAAAGCGGTGAGCTGCAAACTTTATTGAATGCGGCTAAATAATTGGATAAATTACTGATCACGGGCGGTAACCGTCTGCATGGTGAAGTCACCATTTCCGGCGCAAAGAATGCTGCGTTGCCTATTTTGTGTGCTTCTTTGCTGGCGGAAACGCCATTGCATCTGAGCGGTGTTGCAGCGTTAGTGGATATCGACACAACCATCAAACTGCTCGATACCATGGGGGTTAAAATCTCCCGCAACGCAGATAAAGTAACGCTGGATGCCAGCGAAGTTGCTTCATTCGAAGCTACTTACGAAATGGTTAAAACCATGCGTGCTTCCATTTTAGTATTGGGTCCGCTCTTGGCGCGTTTCGGTACTGCCCGCGTATCATTGCCGGGTGGCTGCGCAATTGGTTCGCGCCCAGTTGATTTGCACATCAAAGGCCTGCAGGCAATGGGCGCTGCGATACATATCACGCACGGCTATATTCAGGCAAGCACTCTGCATTTGCCTAATCGCCGTTTGCAAGGCGCGCGTTACTACATGGATCTGGTGACTGTAACCGGTACTGAAAACCTGATGATGGCTGCAGCTTTAGCTGAAGGTACAACAGTACTTGAGAATGCAGCGAAAGAGCCTGAAGTCATAGATCTGGCCGAGATGCTGGTTAAAATGGGTGCCAAAATCACAGGTGCAGGTACCGACGTGATTACGATTGTAGGCGTAGATAAACTTAACGGTACTACTCATAATGTGGTGTGCGATCGCATTGAGGCAGGCACCTATATGGTGGCAGCCGCAATGACCGGCGGTGAGGTCAAGTTGCTTAATGCGCGTGCTGATTTGCTCGATGCCGTAATTGAAAAGCTACGCGAAGCAGGCGCTACCGTTACTTCGGACGCCGATACTATCACTGTAAAAAGTGATGGTAAATTGAAAGCGGTGAATATCCGCACGGCACCGCATCCAGCTTTCCCGACCGATATGCAAGCCCAATTTATGGCGCTAAATGCCATGGCGGAAGGTGTGGCAAAAGTGACCGAGACTATCTTCGAAAACCGTTTCATGCACGTGCAGGAAATGCAGCGTATGGGCGCTGATATCAGTATTGATGGCAATACCGCCTTGGTAAAAGGCGTACCTTTTCTTGATGGTGCAACCGTGATGGCGACGGATTTACGAGCTTCCGCAAGCTTGGTGCTAGCAGGTCTGGTTGCGCGTGGTGATACCGTAATTGAACGTATTTATCACCTGGACCGCGGTTACGAAAACCTGGAAGAAAAATTAAACGCCCTTGGCGCAAATGTTAAGCGGGTCGCTTAAAGAGAAACAGACATAAAATGATTACGATAGCACTATCTAAAGGCCGTATTTTCGAAGAAACCGTACCTTTGCTGGCAGCAGCGGGCATTCATGCGGCTGAAGATCCTGAGTCATCACGCAAGCTTATTATTGGCACCAATCGTGAAGATGTGCGACTGATTATTGTACGTGCAACCGATGTGCCGACCTATGTGCAATACGGGGCAGCTGATTTAGGTATCGCCGGCAAGGATGTGCTGGATGAGCATGGCGGCGAAGGGTTGTATCAACCAATTGATTTGCAGATTGCCAAGTGCAAGATGATGGTGGCGGTGCGTGAAGATTTTGATTACTTTGGCTCAATACGCAGCGGTGCACGCTTAAAAGTGGTTACCAAATATGTGAAAACCGCACGCGAGCATTTTGCAGCCAAGGGCATGCATGTCGATCTGATTAAACTTTATGGCTCAATGGAGCTTGGTCCGCTGGTCGGCCTGGCAGATGTGATTGTGGATTTAGTGAGTACTGGCGGAACTTTGCGTGCAAATAACCTCAAAGCAGTAGAGGAAGTTGGCGATATCAGCTCTCGTCTGGTAGTGAATCAGGCCTCGCTCAAACTGAACCGGGCGAAACTGCAGCCGATCATGGAAGCATTCAAAACAGTCATTGCTGCCAGAAATTAAATTTAGCTTACTATAGGTTCAATCGTATGAAAATTAGACGTTTCTCAACTACTGATAGTGATTTTGAAGGCAACTTAAAAGATCTGCTCGCGTTTGAAACCGCGCAGGATGACAGTATTGATGTGGTAGTGGCAAATATTCTCAAGGATGTAAAAAGCCGCGGTGATGCTGCAGTGCTGGAATATACCAATCGCTTCGATAAGACTGCTGCGACTAGCCTAACAGAACTTGAAATCAGCCAGGCAGACCTCACGGCTGCGTTGAACGGCTTACCTGCCGATCAGCGTGCGGCGCTGCAGACTGCTGCTGATCGTGTACGTAGTTACCATGAAAAACAGCTTATGAGTTCATGGAGTTATACCGAAGCGGATGGAACTTTGCTAGGTCAGCAAGTCACTTCGCTTGATCGCGTAGGGCTGTATGTTCCAGGCGGTAAAGCGGCTTACCCTTCATCTGTGCTGATGAATGCGATTCCTGCTAAAGTTGCTGGTGTGCGTGAGTTGATCATGGTAGTGCCTACACCTAACGGTGAGAAAAACCAGTTAGTGCTCGCGGCGGCTGCTGTGTGCGGCGTAGATCGCGTGTTCTGTATTGGCGGCGCGCAGGCAGTGGGTGCCTTGGCCTATGGTACAGAAACCGTACCGCAGGTAGATAAAATTGTAGGCCCGGGCAATGCTTATGTGGCTGCTGCAAAACGCCGTGTATTCGGTGTGGTCGGTATCGACATGGTGGCTGGCCCGTCAGAGATTCTGGTGATCTGTGATGGCAAGACTGATCCTGACTGGATTGCGATGGACTTGTTCTCACAGGCAGAGCATGATGAATTAGCCCAGTCTATATTGTTAAGTCCTGATGCAGCATTCCTGGATAAAGTGTCTGCCAGTATCGAAAAGTTGGTGGCAGAAATGCCGCGTAAAGACATTATCACGACCTCGTTGACTAACCGGGGTGCATTGATACAGGTGCGTGATCTGGATGAAGCTGCTGAAATCAGCAATTACATTGCGCCAGAGCATCTGGAGTTGTCAATTGAAGAGCCGCTAGCGTTCAGTACAAAGATCAAGCATGCTGGTGCCATTTTTATGGGTAGAGATACCTGTGAAGCATTAGGTGATTATTGTGCCGGTCCGAATCACGTATTGCCAACATCGCGTACCGCAAGATTCTCATCACCACTTGGTGTGTATGACTTCCAGAAACGCTCCAGCCTGATTATGGTGTCTGCCGACGGCGCGCAAGTGTTAGGTAAAGTTGCCGCAACCTTAGCTTATGGTGAGGGATTGCAGGCGCACGCACGTTCCGCAGAGTATCGCCTCAAAACGCGCAATTAAAACGATCACTGTGTTGGCATCGTCTTCAGCTTTTCGCCGTACTTGTTGTACTGTCTTCAAAGCTTCATTCTTGCCGCCTTGTGCTCCTTTTAATATCGCGTTCGAGGATGTTGTTTTAAGAAAAATTCTGAGATCTGAGTATGAGTAAATTCTGGAGTGATATCGTACATAAGCTAACACCTTATGTGCCGGGCGAGCAGCCAAAGTTAAACAACTTGGTAAAGCTGAACACGAATGAAAATCCTTATGGCCCAAGCCCTAAGGTGATTGAAGCGTTGAAAGCCGAGGCGGCAGAGACCTTGCGCCTCTATCCCGACCCCAATTCGGATGCCTTGAAAGCGGCGATTGCTCATGCTTATCATTTAAATCCCAGTCAGGTATTTGTTGGTAATGGTTCCGATGAGGTTCTGGCGCATGTGTTTCAGGCTTTGTTAAAGCATAGCAAACCATTGCTATTCCCGGACATCACTTACAGTTTCTATCCTGTGTATTGCGGCCTATATGGCATAGATTATCAAACTGTGCCGCTCACAGAAGATTTTTCGATTAATATCAACGACTATAACCGTCCAAATGGCGGCATTATTTTCCCTAATCCTAATGCGCCGACTGGTATTCCGCTAGCATTGGCTAAGATCGAACAATTATTACAAAGCAACCCGGAATCGGTAGTAGTAGTCGATGAAGCCTATGTGGATTTTGGGACTGAATCTGCAGTTGGTTTAATTAACCAATATCCTAACTTATTGGTTACGCATACTTTGTCCAAGGCGCGCTCACTCGCAGGTCTGCGTGTAGGTTATGCCATGGGTTCTCCAGATTTGATCGAAGCACTGATTCGTGTCAAAGATAGTTTTAACTCTTATCCTATCGATAGATTTGCTTCCGCCGGTGCAATTGCAGCGATACAAGATACTGAATATTTTGAGAAAACGTGCAAGCAGGTCATTGGAACACGCGATGCTTTGGTGAATGACCTGGTTAAACTGGGATTTGAAGTATTGCCATCTGGCGCGAATTTTATATTTGCCAAACATCCGGCGTGGGCAGGCGCAGAGTTGACAACTAAATTGCGCGAACGCAGTATTATCGTGCGTCACTTTAAGTCACCAGAACGCGTTTCGCCTTATTTGCGCATTACGATAGGCACTGATGAGCAGTCTAAATTGCTGATTAATGCTTTATCGGAGATTTTATAAGAAGTTGTGCTCGTAGACGAACCCTATTATAGGTGCGGCTTGGGGTTTAATTAGTGCTTAAATTGTAAAAAAACTGTTAAAAATAAACAGTAAAAGTTTGAACTTTCTGCATAACTACGGTTATCATAGCGAAATGTGCGTTTTTGTGCACAATATAATAATTAATTTCAATTTCGTATTTTAAACCTACAGTGAATCTTAGTTGATTCACTATTCGTTGGAGGATGTATCGTGGCACAAACCCAAATGGCATTAGATTCACTTGATTTCGACGCAACAGTTGCTTTAGCAACTAAAGTTGCTCCACATGTAGATATTTTAGAAATTGGTACTCCATGCATTAAGCATAATGGTATCAAATTGCTGCAAACATTGCGTGCAAAATTCCCAAACAACAAAATCCTGGTTGACTTGAAAACAATGGATGCTGGTTACTACGAAGCTGAGCCATTCTTCAAAGCTGGTGCAGACATCGTTACTGTATTGGGTACTTCAGATATCGGTACAATCAAAGGCGTGATCGACGTTGCTAACAAATACGGCAAAAAAGCACAGGTTGACCTGATCAACGTTGCTGACAAAAAAGCACGTACACAAGAAGTTGCGAAATTAGGCGCGCACATCATTGGCGTTCACACTGGTTTAGACCAACAAGCAGCTGGTCAAACACCATTTGCTGACTTGGCTTTGGTTGCTGGCTTGAACCTGGGTGTTGATATTTCTGTAGCCGGTGGCGTTAAAGCTGCTACAGCGGCTCAAGTACGTGACGCTGGTGCAACTATCATTGTTGCTGGTGCTGCTATCTACGGCGCTGCTGATCCTGCTGCTGCTGCTGCTGAGATCACTGCAATCGCTCATGGCGGTTCAACAGGTGGTTTGTTCGGTTTTATCAAAAAATTATTCAGCTAATTTTTTAAACGATTGAATAAAAAACCCCAGCCTTAAAACTGGGGTTTTTTTATGTCTTAGGGTATTTCTATAAATGCCGAGTTTGGGATGCAGTACAAGGCGCACGGAGCGTAGGAGCCGAGATAGTATGCGGTATACAGCGAGGTTCCGAGTACCGCGCAACGCAGTAATGCGCCCAATAAATGTATTTATAGAAGTGCCCTTATTTGGATTTAGTCATGTAATTATGCGTGATACCCTTTTAATGGGTTAAAATGCTGTTACATCACATTTAATATACATTGTATGCGTACAGCTAAAGTTAATAGAAACACATTGGAAACCCAGATTGCCGTCAGTATTAATCTGGACGGTACCGGCATTTCTTCATTCAACACAGGTCTTGGTTTTCTGGATCATATGCTTGATCAGATTGCCCGCCACGGCATGATGGATATTGAAGTAAGCGCCGTTGGCGATTTGCATATTGATGCGCATCATACGGTTGAAGATATTGGTATTACTCTAGGTCAGGCATTTGCTCAGGCTGTCGGTGATAAAAAAGGCATCCGCCGTTATGGTCACGCCTATGTACCGCTGGATGAAGCATTGTCACGTGTGGTTCTCGATATCTCAGGCCGCCCAGGTCTGGAATTCGGTTGCACATTTACGCGTGCAGCGATCGGTGCGTTTGATGTCGATCTGATACATGAGTTTTTTCAGGGGTTTGTAAACCATGCCAATGTCACTCTGCATATTGACAACCTGAAAGGGCATAATGCCCACCATCAGGCAGAGACGATTTTCAAGGCGTTTGGCCGCGCGCTACGTGTGGCTGTAGAGCTGGATACACGTATGGCAGGCATCATGCCATCCACCAAAGGTAGTTTGTAAGGCTTTTCGCCGTCTGGCGGTGATTTAAGCATTGGTTAATACAAGTCATAGCAATACCAAAGAATAACATGAGCAAAATTGATATCGCAGTAGTAGATTATGGTATGGGCAACTTGCGCTCAGTATCAAAGGCACTTGAGCATGTTGCACCAACAAAAAACGTATTAGTGACCAGCAATCCTGATGATATTGCACAAGCCGAACGTGTCGTCTTTCCCGGGCAGGGAGCAATGCCGGATTGCATCCGTGAGCTGGATGCAAGAGGCTTGCGTGAAGCTGTAATAGCTGCCGCATTGAATAAGCCTTTTTTAGGAATATGTATTGGCCTGCAAATGCTGTTCGAGCATTCTGAAGAAGGCAATGCTGCGGGATTGGGAGTGTTTAAAGGCAACGTTAAACGTTTTGCTGCGGAAGATATGTTCGATAGTGAGGGCGCCAAGCTGAAAGTGCCGCACATGGGGTGGAATCAGGTATATCAGGCTGGCGCTAAGCCGCACGCTTTATGGCAAGGCATTGAAGATGGTGCCAGATTCTATTATGTTCATAGTTATTATGTGCAGCCCGACGATGCGGCTATTATCGCCGGCTATAGCACTTACCCTAATAAATTCACCTGTGCAGTTGCAAAGAACAATTTGTTTGCAGTGCAGTTTCACCCTGAAAAGAGTGCGGATGCAGGCTTGCAATTGTTAAGTAATTTCGTAAACTGGTCGCCGAGCTAGGGTTTAGTTCTGGGCGCTAGCTTAATTTATTGATACAACCATTTTATTAATCACTATTTTTTTGTTTATTACATTAAATTTTCATTATGTTAATTATTCCAGCAATTGATCTCAAAGACGGCCACTGTGTCAGGCTAAAACAAGGCTTAATGGAGGAATCGACAGTATTCTCCGAAGATCCGGGTGCAATGGCACGCCATTGGGTAGATCAGGGCGGTAAACGACTGCATCTGGTTGATCTGAACGGTGCCTTTGCCGGCAAGCCGGTTAATGAGGGCGCTATCAAATCTATCGTAAGCGCGGTAGGCGGCGATATCCCGATTCAACTCGGCGGTGGTATCCGTGATTTGGAAACCATAGAACGTTATCTGGATAATGGCATTGATTATGTGATTATCGGTACGGCGGCAGTAAAAACCCCTGGGTTCCTGCACGAAGCTTGTTATGCTTTTCCCGGCCAGATTATGGTGGGTCTGGATGCCAAGGATGGCAAAGTCGCCATTGATGGCTGGTCAAAGCTGACCGGTCATGATGTGATTGATCTTGCGAAGAAGTTTGAAGATTACGGTGTGAATGCGATTGTTTACACCGATATTGGCCGTGACGGCATGCTAAACGGTGTCAATATTGAAGCTACAGTTGCGCTAGCGCAGGCGTTGACGATCCCTGTGATTGCATCAGGTGGTGTAACTAACCTGGATGATGTTAGAAAGTTATGTGCAGTTGCCAGTGAGGGCATCATCGGTACTATTACCGGCCGTGCAATCTACGAAGGTACGCTCGACTTTGCTGCGGCACAGAAGCTTGCGGATGAGTTAAGTTAATGGAGTGTATCTAAATGGGTTTGGCAAAACGCATTATTCCTTGCCTTGATGTAACCAATGGCCGTGTCGTAAAAGGTGTTAATTTTCTTGAGTTGCGAGACGCAGGTGACCCGGTTGAAATTGCCAAGCGTTACGATGAGCAAGGTGCTGATGAGCTTACCTTTCTGGATATTACGGCAAGCTCTGATAACCGCGGTTTGATTCTGCATATTATTGAAGAAGTTGCGAGCCAGGTATTTATCCCGCTGACAGTTGGCGGTGGTGTGCGCGAAGTTGAAGATGTGCGTCGCTTGTTGAATGCCGGTGCCGATAAGGTAAGTATTAATACAACCGCAGTGCTAAATCCGCAAATGGTGAAAGCTGCCGCTGACCGCTTTGGCTCACAGTGTATCGTTGTAGCAATAGATGCCAAAAAAGTAGAAAATCAACCTTTTGAGTGGGAAGTATTTACCCATGGCGGCCGCAAAGCTACCGGTCTGGATGCCGTGAAGTGGGCTGAATATATGGTGAGTCTAGGCGCAGGCGAGCTGCTTGTGACCAGCATGGATAGAGATGGTACAAAAATCGGCTTCAACAACCCGCTCAATAAGGCTATCAGTGATGCGGTTGAAGTACCATTAATCGCCTCTGGCGGTGTAGGTAACCTGCAGCATCTGGTGGATGGCGTCAAAGAAGGCGGCGCCGATGCTGTGCTTGCCGCTAGTATATTCCATTATGGTGAATATACTGTGAAACAAGCCAAGGAATATATGGCTAAACATGGCATAGAAGTGAGGCTGTAAGTTGGCAAATCAGACAAATTGGCTGGATGCAGTTAACTGGGATGCAAATGGCTTGGTGCCAGTGATCGCTCAGGAGCACGACACAGGTGATGTTGTGATGTTTGCCTGGATGAATCGTGAAGCACTGCAGTTGAGCAGCGAAACTAAACAAGCTGTTTACTGGTCACGCTCGCGTAATAGATTATGGCGCAAAGGTGAAGAATCCGGCCATGTGCAGAAGATTCATGAGATTCGCCTTGATTGCGACGAGGATGTGGTTCTACTGAAAATAGAACAAGTTGGCGGTATCGCCTGTCATACTGGTCGTCATAGTTGTTTTTTTAAAAAGCTGGAGAATGAAAACTGGCTGGTTGATCAGCCGGTAATCAAGGATCCACAAGAGATTTATAAACATGAGTGATTCAATGAATGATGTTCTGGAGCGACTGTCCGAGTTGCTGGAGCAGCGCAAGTCGGCTGATCCTGCATCGTCTTACGTTGCCAAGCTTTATGCCAAAGGCATGGACAGTATCCTCAAAAAGATCGGTGAAGAGGCAACTGAGACGGTGCTTGCGGCTAAAGGCGGTAACAAAGAAGAAATCATCTATGAAACTGCTGACTTGTGGTTTCATACACTTGTCATGCTGGCTAAAGCTGACTTGAAACCATCGGATGTGCTGGCTGAGCTGGCAAGACGTGAAGGCTTGTCAGGCATAGCTGAGAAAAATGCCAGGCCGAAAGAATAGTGAGGCAGTCATGAGCGCAGATTGTATTTTTTGCAAAATTGTTAAAGGCGAAATCCCTTCAAAGAAAATTTATGAAGATGACGATGTGATTGCCTTTCATGACATACATCCTATTACCAAGGTGCATTTTCTGATTGTTCCCAAGTTGCATGTCGAAAGTTTGATAAGCTGTAACGCTCAACATCAGGCATTGTTAGGTAAAATACTGCTGCTTGCTCCACAGCTGGCTAAAGAGCAGGGTTTAAAAGGTTTTCGTACCATGATTAATACCGGACGCGAAGGCGGGCAGGAAGTGTTTCATCTGCATGTACACGTGTTTGGCGGTGGTGAGTCGTTACCAAGAATTTAGCAGTATCAGTTGCGGACATTATTAAGGAGAGCATCATGGGGTCATTTAGCATTTGGCATTGGTTGATTGTTTTGTTGGTAGTGGTGCTGATATTCGGTACAAAAAAATTACGTAATTTAGGCGGCGATGTTGGCGGTGCAGTTAAAAGCTTTAAAGATGCAATGACTGAAGAAAAAAATGCGTCTGATGCCACAGCGCCAGCTAATACAGCTAAAGAATCACTGATCATTGAGTCAAAAGCCGTTGAAGTTCCGGCAGCAAAAGCACCTGCAAAAAAACGAGCCCCAGCAGCAAAGCCTGCCGCTAAAAAAGCTGCTGCAGATAAACCTAAAACACCTGCGAAAAAAGCTTCGGCAGCTAAACCAAAAGCTGAAGCTTGATTTTTGATATCAGGTAAAGGTTACTTTCTGTTATCTATATATTTAGCTTCAGTTTCTAATCGTGTTTGATATTGCCTTTTCTGAACTGGTCGTGATCGCAATCGTTGCACTGATTGTGATCGGGCCGGAGAAATTACCTAAAGTTGCGCGCACGCTGGGTGCCCTGACCGGTCGTATGCAGAAATATATGACGCAGATTAAGGAAGAGGTAAACCGTGAGTCACGTTTTGCTGAGCTGCAGAAACTTCAGGAAGAAATAAAATCGGCAGGCAGTACTGCGCAACAAAGTCTGCAATCAGGTATTAATACAATTGAGCAGGACTTGCAAATTGCTCAAGCTGATAACAATGTGGCTACAGTCGCAGATAAGACGACTGAGTCTACTCCCCCAGCCGAATCTAATCCAAATAAAGAACAGCTCTAGCACGTGACACCTACCGAAAACTTCATTTCACATTTAATTGAATTGCGTACCCGGCTGTTACGCATCGTCATAGGTTTGATTGTTGTTTTTGTCGCACTGTTTCCATTTGCTAATGATATTTATACCTTGCTCGCTGCGCCTTTATTAACCAAGCTGCCGATGGGCGGGCAAATGATTGCCACCGGTGTAACCACGCCATTCTTTGTGCCGATGAAGGTGGCAATGATGGCAGCATTTCTGATCTCGCTGCCGCATACGCTTTACCAGATTTGGGCTTTTGTTGCGCCAGGTCTTTATACGCATGAAAAGAAATTCATGATCCCGATGATCATTTTCAGCAGCTTTTTATTCCTGCTGGGGATGTCTTTTGCCTATTTTCTGGTGTTTCCGGTTGTATTCGGATTTATCGTCGGTACAGCACCTGAAGGGGTGGCCGTCATGACAGATATCGGTAATTATCTCGACTTTGTCATGACCTTGTTTTTTGCATTTGGGCTAGCGTTTGAGGTGCCGATAGCTGTAGTCATGGCGGTTAGATTTGGCTGGGTGGGTATCGCTGCACTCAGGGATGCACGCGGTTATGTGGTGGTAGGTGCGTTCGTGATCGGTGCGATATTTACACCGCCAGATATCATTTCTCAGTTCATGTTGGCAGTGCCAATGTGGCTATTGTATGAATTGGGTATTATTGTGGCTATATTCACCAAGCAAAAAGCCGAGCCGACAATCCAGCCGCCGGCTTAATAGCTTGATTACTCAATAATCAATTACTCACTGACAACCTCAGAAGGTTTAGGGCGCTTGCCAATAACGATCGAGATATTAATAATAGCCTCCGCACGCGCAATCTGAACGGTCGCACGCTGATTCGGTTTCAGCGCTGCAATCAGATTAAGCATGGTGCCGCTGTCAATTACCGGCTTGCCTTCAATTGTCAGTAAAATGTCACCGGCACGTAACCCTGCCTTATCGGCTGGACTGTTACGCAGAACCCCGGCAATCAGTGCCCCTTGTGCTCGTTTTAACCGGAAAGATTCTGCAAGCTCAGGTGTAATGTCCTGCGCCTCGATGCCTATCCAGCCGCGAGTGACGTTACCTTGTGCCACGATCTGCTCTGTTACCTGACGTGCTAAAGTCGCCGGAATGGCAAAGCCGATGCCCATAGAGCCGCCACTACGAGAATAGATTGCGCTGTTAATGCCAACCAGATTACCTTCGGTATCAATGAGTGCGCCACCGGAATTGCCAGGATTAATCGAGGCGTCTGTTTGAATGAAGTTTTCGTAAATATTGATGCCAAGATGCGTGCGGCCCAGTGCGCTGACTATGCCCTGCGTGACGGTCTGGCCAACACCGAACGGATTGCCGATTGCCAACACTACATCACCGACATTGAGCTTATCCGAACTTGCAAATGTGATTGCCGGTAAGTTGTCTGCATCTACTTTGATGAGTGCTAAATCAGTATCGGGATCAGTGCCTACAACTTTGGCAGAGAGTTTGCGGCCGTCTGACAATGCCACTTCAATCGCATCAGCAGTGGCAATTACATGGTTGTTGGTTAGAATCAAACCTTTAGCGCTGACAATAACGCCGGAGCCTAAACTGTTTTCCGGTTGTGATGGTGTCTCCAGATCATCGAACTGGTCGCCAAAAAAATGGCGGAAAACCGGATCGTCCAGGAACTTCTCATGTGGATTGACGATGGGTGCTTTGCTGGTGAAAATATTCACCACTGAAGGCATTGCTTTTTTTGCTGCATGTCGGTAAGAGCCTGCAGGCGCTGCCTCAGGTAATTGTTCGCTCTGATTAACGACTAGCGCATGTTCCTTTTGATTTAAAAAATCAGGATTAAAAATGCGTAATACAAATAGCAATGCCATGCACACGGTCGCCGTTTGTGCAAAAATGAGCCATATTCTTTTATGCAGCGAATTATTCATAAGTTAGATGTAAAAAATTTAGTAGTTTTGATGTCGGGTCACTGCAATTAAAAATCAATAGCACAAATTTTAAAGGTCAAAATTCATGGTGAAACTCAATGAGTTAACACATTATACCCAACAACTCATGCACGTAGAGCGTTTCAAAGATTACTGTCCTAATGGGCTGCAAGTCGAGGGTCGGCAAGATGTACGAAAGATTGTATCCGGAGTGACTGCGAGCATGGCATTGCTAGAAGCAGCACACAAAGCGAATGCGGATTTGATACTGGTGCATCATGGCTATTTTTGGCGTAATGAAGATGCCAGAATTGTAGGAATAAAGCGCAACCGCATCGCGTATCTGATGAAAAATGATTTGAATCTGATGGCTTATCATTTACCTCTCGACGCGCATGCAGAGTTCGGTAATAACGTGCAACTTGGCAAACTGCTTGGTTTTAACGCTGTTGATTATGCTGGTGACGAAGACTTGGTTGCTTATGCAGAGCTTGAAACTCCAATAACGCTGAATGATCTTCTATTGAGAATTGAAGGCTGCCTGCAGCGCAGCCCTATGTCTATTGGCGATAGTGATAAGCTGATAAAAAAAGTTGCCTGGTGCACTGGTGCTGCGCAGAGTTATATTGAAACCGCAGCTGCGCTTGGTGCGGATGTTTTTATCAGTGGCGAGATATCAGAACAAACAACACATCAGGCGCTTGAAATGGGGCTGGCTTACGTTGCTGCCGGACATCATGCCACTGAACGCTATGGTGTTAAAGCATTAGGCGAGCATCTTGCATTCAAGTTTAATTTGGAGCACGAATTTATAGATATTAATAATCCGGTTTAGTTGTTTTATTTCAGTCACTTATTAAATAAAGCTTTAATTGGGTTCTAAAAAAATGTATAATTCAGCCGATTAAAAATAGCTCAATTTTTAGCTGTGCCATCTGTTGAGTAATGCTCGTTTAGCTGGCGCTATTTTAATGTATATGATGGCACCAGTCTCAAAAGGACTTAGTGCTGAATTCGGTCAATCCTTTCATGCATGAGGAAAACATGTCAGACAACCAAAATGACAAGCAGCAGGCTGGCTCGCAAACTAGCGGGTGTTCCCAAGTAGATCAAGATAAACGTAATTTTCTAATAGCAACTTCAGCAGTAGGTGCCCTGGGCTGTGCAGCAGTGGCGGTACCTTTTGTGAAAAGCATGACGCCAAGTGAGCGTGCAAAAGCCGCTGGCGCGCCAGTAGAAGTAGATATCAGCAAAATTCAGCCGGGTACGATGTTGACGGCAGAGTGGCGCGGTCAGCCGGTATGGATTATTAACCGTACCGAAGAGATGACTGCTGAATTGTCCAAGCACAATCAAGATCTATCAGATCCTGCCAGTGATGTAACTTCGCAGCAGCCAGAATACTGCAAAAATGAAACTCGCTCAATTAAGCCTAGTATCGCGGTAGTTGTCGGTATTTGTACGCATCTGGGCTGTTCGCCAAGCGAGAAGATGAGTCGGGGTGGTGATATGGGCGAAAACTGGACGGGTGGTTTCTTCTGTCCTTGTCATGGCTCTAAATTTGACTTGGCGGGCCGTGTGTTCAAAGGCTCCCCAGCACCAATTAATCTGGTAGTGCCGCCGCATAAATATTTAAGCGATAACACCTTGCTGATTGGTGTTGATACCGAAGATAAGGCTTAATCATGACTAACAATAATAAATCTCAAGACAAATCCCAAGATAAATCGAAATTAGCTAGTGTCATGGGTGGCACTTTGAATTGGGTAGATGCTCGCTTTCCTTTGACCAGTAACATCAAAGCGCATCTGACCGAATATTATGCGCCAAAGAATTTCAATTTCTGGTATTTTTTTGGTTCGCTAGCGCTGTTAGTGCTGGTATTGCAAATTCTGACCGGTATCTTTCTGACGATGCACTATAAGCCAGATGCTGAGCTTGCATTCGGTTCTGTAGAGTACATCATGCGTGATGTACCTTGGGGCTGGCTGATCCGCTACATGCACTCTACCGGTGCTTCCATGTTCTTTGTTGTGGTTTATCTGCATATGTTCCGTGGCATCATTTATGGATCTTATCGTAATCCACGAGAGTTGATCTGGCTGTTTGGCGTAGCAATTTTCCTGGCGTTGATGGGTGAGGCTTTCTTTGGCTACCTGCTGCCATGGGGGCAGATGTCTTACTGGGGTGCACAAGTGATTGTGAACCTGTTCTCTGCAATTCCATTCATCGGCCCAGACGTTTCTGAGTGGCTGCGTGGTGATTATCTGGTGTCGGATGCAACATTAAACCGTTTCTTTGCATTCCACGTAATTGCCTTGCCGTTTGTGCTGGTTGGTCTGGTAGTTGCTCACCTGATTGCGTTGCACGAAGTTGGTTCTAACAACCCTGATGGCGTTGAAATCAAGAAGCACAAAGATAAAGCAACGGGTATTCCACTGGATGGCATTCCATTCCACCCTTACTACACTGTAAAAGATATGGTGGGTGTGGCTGCATTCCTGATCGTGTTTTCCGCGATTCTGTTCTTTGCTCCTGAAATGGGAGGCTATTTCCTTGAGGCAAATAACTTCGTGCCTGCTGATCCGCTGAAGACACCTGCACATATTGCGCCAGTATGGTATTTCACACCTTACTATTCAATCCTGCGTGCAGTACCGCCTATCCTGAATTCTCAATTTCCGGGTGTGGCTGCGATGGGGCTGTCTGTAGTTGCTTTTGCATTCCTGCCTTGGCTGGATAGAAGTCCAGTTAAATCAATCCGTCAACGCGGTAGCTTGTATAAAGGCTGGCTGGCTGCGTTTGTAGTGAGCTTCCTGATTCTGGGTTACCTGGGTACTGTGCCTTCAAATGTGTGGGGTCAGTTCGGTGCGTGGATGGGTGGTGCTGATCGCGCTACCGTGGTTGCGCGGTTCTTTACGGTTGTTTATTTCTTGTTCTTTATTTTGATGCCTTGGTATACCAAAAAAGACAAAACTAAACCAGTGCCAGAAAGAGTGACAGGATAATAGCCATGAAAACTATAGATAATATGAAAAATATTTTATCAGCATTATTGTTAGCGCCATTGTTTGCTTTTTCAATTGCAGCTTCAGCAAGTGAAGAAGTGCATCTGGATAAAGCGCCGGTGGATGCTTCTAACCATGAGTCATTACAGCGCGGTGCGCGTACCTTTGTTAATTACTGCCTTAACTGCCATAGCGCAAATTACATGCGCTATAACCGTCTGCTTGAAATCGGTTTGACCGAACAGCAAATTAAAGACAATTTGCTGTTTGCCGGCGAAAAAGTGGGTGACACCATGAAGGTGGCGATGAATAAAAAAGAGGCCGCCAAGTGGCTGGGTGCTGCACCACCTGATTTGTCAGTTGAAGTACGTGCACGTGGTGCGGACTGGGTATATACCTACATGCGCGGATTCTACCGTGACAGTACACGTCCAACCGGCTGGAATAACACTGTGTTCGATAAAGTAGGTATGCCGCATGTGCTCTACGAACTGCAGGGTGAGCAAGAGCTTGATCATGAAACGCATGAACTGAAATTAGTCAAACCAGGACAACTCTCTGCTGAAGAGTATGACACGGTCGTTGGTGATTTGACTAACTTCATGGCTTACATGGCTGAGCCTGCAAAACAACAGCGCAACCAGCTGGGCTGGATTGTTTTACTGTTTTTGAGTGTATTGTTAGTTCTGACTTACAAACTCAAAAAAGCATATTGGAAGGATATACACTAAATTATGATGACTTTATATTCAGGGACAACAGATCCCTATAGCCACCGTTGTCGAATCGTTTTGTTCGAAAAAGGCATGGATTTTCAGGTGATCGATGTTGATCTCGCAAATAAACCTGAAGATCTGGCAGTTATCAATCCTTACAATCAGGTGCCAGTGCTGGTAGAGCGCGATTTGGTGCTGTCTGAAGCTAATATCATCAATGAATATATTGATGAGCGCTTTCCGCACCCACAGTTGATGCCACCCGATCCTGTGATGCGTGCCCGTGCAAGATTATTTCTGTACAGCTTTGAAAAAGACTTATTCAGCCACATTGCCGATATCGAATCAGGTGATGAGCAAAAGGCAGATAAAGCACGTGCAACTATTCGTGACAATCTGACACAGTTAGTACCTATCTTCTCTAAGCAAAATTACCTGCTGGGCGATGATTATTCTATGCTGGATGTTGCGGTAACGCCTTTGCTGTGGCGTCTGGGTCACTACGGTATCGAATTGCCAAACCAGGCAGCACCGATTCTCAAGTATGCGGAGCGTCTGTTTTCAAGGCCGTTGTACTCTGATGCAATGACGCCATCTGAAAAAGCGATGCGTAAGTAATTACGTTTTTAACTGTTAATTTGCGATGATAGATCTGATAGTAAGGTTGTTTTAATGGCACAGTTGATTTCCACCAAGCCTTATATGCTGCGCGCCATGCACGAATGGTGCGTAGATAACAACCTTACACCTCATCTGGTAGTTGCAGTTAATAGCCGCACACGTGTGCCGATGGCGTACGTCAAGGACGGAGAAATTGTATTAAACATTAATTATGGTGCAACCAGAGATCTGCATATGGATAATGAGTCGGTGGTATTTTCGGCGCGTTTCGGTGGAGTTTCTCAAAATATTTATGTGCCGATGGATGCGGTGAGAGGTATTTTTGCGCGCGAAAATGGCCAGGGTATGTTTTTTGAACTGGAAGAACCAGCTGTTGATGTAGAGCAAGGCACTGATGGCAAATTAACTTCAGGCGAAGACATTTCGTCTGAAGATGCGTCTAAAAATCCATCAAAAAACAAAAATAATAAAAAACCCACACTAACAATCGTGAAATAGCTTTGCATTTCTAAAAATCTCAGTATAATACGCAACTCAAATTTAACGCCGGATTAGCTCAGTTGGTAGAGCAGCGCACTTGTAATGCGAAGGTCGTCAGTTCGATTCCGACATCCGGCACCAAGTTCTTAACAAATTCCGTTATGCATTTGACAGCAAGTCAAATTGTCAGCATAATTTCGGGTTCGGTGAGGAGGGGTGGCCGAGTGGTTAAAGGCGACGGACTGTAAATCCGTTCTCTCAGAGTACGAAGGTTCGAATCCTTCCCCCTCCACCAAGTTTGTAATACAAAAGTAATTAGAAGTATGAGCTGGTAGGCGTTTGTGTTGTTTAGACCGGTCGCGGGTGTAGCTCAGCTGGTAGAGCACTTGCCTTCCAAGCAAGATGTCGCGAGTTCGAACCTCGTCGCCCGCTCCAAATGACTGGGTTGATTGGTTAAGCGCCCATGTGGCTCAGTGGTAGAGCACTCCCTTGGTAAGGGAGAGGTCGCGGGTC
>JAHRYP010000001.1:63193-210789 GCA_020622105.1 Methylotenera sp. | reverse complement strand
ATGCATTCATGGTGGTAACTAAAGGTGCAAAACCAGGTGAAACTAACGTGCAATGGGTTGGCCGTTTCTACCGCCTATACAAATTGAACCCACCTATCCCGGCTGGTCAAGATGACGAAACCGCATTAAAAGCAATCAATGACATCTTTGATGCAGGCTTAGCTGGCTTACAAAAGGCTGCCGAATCGTCAAAGTAAACAACCGCGAAGAATCGCAAAAATGGTCATTTATGCAATGGATACGTGACCTTTTTTGACACTCCAAGCGGGATAGAAGACAATAACCGTCATCTAGTAAATAAAAAGCGGAGCTAATGCTCCGCTTTTTTTATTGTCCACTATGCCTGAAATAAGATTTTTTCGCGTAGTTAAGAACATACATAAAAGTATTAAGCAGTCGCAATTTTCTTGTAAACCCCAATTTAAAAAACTTAACCTATTGTTTTTAATTAAAATTTAAAGATACCGCCAACTTATTTTATTAAACTACATGTCCAACGTAGATCTAGTCACAATATCAAAATCAATGATTTCAATAATCAGATAAATATTGGCACAGCCATTGCTTATAGATTATCAGACCAGACAATTTTGATTGCATCAAAGTTGGGGCGTCCGAATAATTAATTACTTATAAACAAAGGAACTCAAAATGAAACAAGTCCAAAAAGGTTTTACCTTAATCGAACTGATGATTGTGGTTGCAATTATCGGTATTCTGGCTGCAGTTGCTATCCCGGCTTACCAAAACTACACCATCAAATCAGCAACAAATGCTTGTATGATGGAAGCAAAATCTTATGTTAATAGTGCAATTGTAGAGCTTGCCCAAGGTGATTCAACTACAGCTAGCACAGGCAGATTAGGTGCTTGTACAGCATTTACTCCAAACCCAATCGTAAGTACAACGACTTCAATGACAGCTACACCAAAAGCTCCTGGTGATACAAAAACCATTACATGTGACATCGCAAATGGTGGCAAATGTACATCTAATTAAGAATTTAACTTAGCAAAAAAAGAGACTTATCCAGTCTCTTTTTTTGTTTAAACGAAACAAACCAATTTCCATGCATCAAGGTTAATTACATATTCAGTAAGCGTTACTAAATGTCCAGATACATATATCCTTATTAAGCACCCATAAATTTTCAATTCAACTGATAGCATGAGCACATCATGCTTTTGATGCTAACTTCTACTTAGCAAAATACATGTGTCTGATAGCCAGAGTTTTTTATTACACTGAACTTGACTCTCGATTCCATTAACATGTCTGTATCAATCTTTTAAACATGACCAACTTTAATCGTCTACAGTCAAAAAGGTCAATAAAATTAGTTATCATAAAACTATGTCGAAGTTAATCTTTAGTTTAATTAGCCCATTAAACGTTAGCCTTACTTTTGTTGCTCTAATGTTTTTTTTGCCATTTGTAAGCATGATTCACAATCTTCCAATCCCATCATTTTATTCTGAATGGATTGCAGGCTTGCTTGGACTACTTGCTATTGGATCTCTGCTATCCTCAAAATCATTACCTCACATTAGATTACCCCAGATTTCTATTGTGTTTTTAGGTTTATCTGCAATTGTAATTGTGCAATGGCTGATGGGCTTGTTACACTCAACACCGTTTGCATTGCTCGTCAGTTCATACTTGATTTGGGCATTTTTATTAACAATCCTCGGCAATCACCTACGTAAAGAATTAGGGTGGGAAAAAGTAGTAACGCCGCTAGCTATTTTTTTAGTAATCGCGGGCTTTGTTAACGCAGGAGTGGTTGTACTGCAAATTGTAGTACACACTGGTGGGGAAATTTCATTTCTGCCATATTTATCTAGCTTTGGCACACTTTCTCAGCCAAATCATTTTTCCAGTTTTTGCGCATTGGCAATCGCCTCTACTATTTACTTATACATAAAAGGTAAGTTTTCAACTAGCTTCCTTCTATTAATACTTACATGGTTTTTAATGATGCTGGCATTTTCTGGCTCAAAGAGCTCTAGGATATACCTAACAGCCTTACTAACATTAGCATTCATCACTCAAGTTTTAACAATTAGACAAAATAAAGTATCTACCGAAACAAGAGGTTTGCTACAGATAAGTATATTGGTATTGCCTTTATTCTCGCTTGTACTACTTTTTATTAATTACATAACTCCTGATGGAATTGTGAATTTACCAACAGAACGCTTTATTGCTAATGCAAACTTACCTTCCCATCGATTATTGATTTGGGTTGACAGTCTTCATCTATTCCTCCAGTCGCCCTGGTTGGGTATTGGAATAGGTAATATGAGATTGGAATCCTTTCTATTGCAGGACACTCCAACAACGTTTGCCTCAAACAGCATTCATGAAAATGCACATAATCTATTTCTACATCTGCTTACTGAAATGGGTGTAGGTGCGCTTTTAATTGTTATAGCAGGCTTAACGCTTTGGATTCGCGGTTTCAAGTGGCGCGAACTGAATCTAGAGTCATGGTGGTTAATTACATTGCTTGCTATATTGGGCATTCATAGCATGCTGGAGTATCCACTCTGGTATGCTTATTTCCTAGGCATGGCTGCAGTATTGCTGGGAGCAGGGGATGAAAAGATCATCACTTTTACCAGCTCAGAAAAACCGGTCAGCAACTCAAATTACAAATATGCTTTAGTAATCCGCACAATTTTAGTCATATTTTTATCACTGGGAATAGTAAATTTATACTCTCTGTTTCTCGCTAACTTAAAACTTGAAAATGCAGTATATCGATCAACAAATATACAATCAAAAAAACCAGACAGTGATCTTGAATGGGTGCATCACTATTCACTACTGTCTCCCTACGCAGAAGTTATGTTTGCATTATCAACTGTAATAGATCATGAAAATATAGACTCCAAAATTGCACTCAATCAATCTGCAATGCGTTTTAGACCTTTAAGTAAGCTTTCATATCAACATGCACTTTTACTTAAACTAAAAGGTAATCATGATGAAGCGATAAAATTACTAGACAGATCTCTAAATATCTATCCAGCCAATTTTAAATACACTTTGGAAGAACTATCTCCACAATACAAAAAACACTTTATGGAAATGCTTACTGAAGTAAGCCCAGCACTATCAAGTAGAGCAACTCTTGATCACTTAAACGCACCAGCGCCTGAGGATAAAATTCTGTCAATCGCCAAATAAGGCTGCTTGTTGTTTTAAGACACAAGCCACTTACTGTCAGCGCTCCACTAATTCAAATCAATGTGAATATAGTCTGATGCTGTCCAGAATGTTAATTTCATAACTTCAAATGCTATCCATATAAGTAGTTATAATTCAAAATACAAACTGTACTATAGAGAAGTATCTGCCAAAATGACTTACAAAACCCCACTAGAATTAACTAACCACAATACAGACCTAACCAAAATTAATGCTAGCGTGATCTGGCTTCATGGCTTAGGTGCCGATGGCTATGATTTTGAGCCGGTGGCTAAACAATTGTTAAAGCCTGATGCGCTGCCCAACGTGAGATTTATCCTGCCGCATGCACCTGACATGGCAGTTACACGTAATAACGGCTATGTGATGCCGGCATGGTATGACATTTATGGCGTGATTCCCGTGAGAGAGGAAGATGAAGCCGGAATTAAGATGAGTCAAGCTTACATTGACGCATTGATACAAGCTGAAATTAGCCGCGGAATATCCAGTGACCGTATTGTGCTTGCCGGATTCTCACAGGGAGGCGCTATCGCCTTGCATACTGCACTGCGTTATCCACACAAGCTTGCGGGCATACTCGCCCTATCAACCTATTTACCACTTCACGCCAAACTAAACGCAGAAGCTCACACTGCCAATAAAAACATCCCGATTTTTATGGCGCATGGCATTTTTGATGATGTAATCAGTTTAGAGATGAGTAAAGTTTCACGTGATTTGCTGCAAAACTCTGGATTTTCTGTCAACTGGTATGAATACCGCATGGCGCACTCGGTATGCGCTGAAGAGATTATAGACATTGAGTCATTTTTAAAACAGGTTTTATCATAAGTTTTGCCGCTAGATTTGATAGAATAGCAACTTACCTAACTTTTCGTCATTTAGCGTTATGCCTGCTCCCAAAACCGAAAAATCAGCCGCACCCACATCCTCATCAAAGCCCGAATCTGAACAAAGTTATGAGCAGGCGTTTAGCGAGTTAGAGCAAATTGTTGCGCAAATGGAATCTGGGCAAATGTCGCTGGAAGACTCCCTTACTGCATACAAGCGTGGTAACACGCTACTCGAATTCTGTCAGAAATCTCTCGCAGACGTTGAACAACAAGTCAAAATATTGAATGAGCGCCAGCAATTAATGCCATTCAACGCAGAAAATGAATAAGCAAGCATGACTGATCATATCGCATCAGATTTCCTCACCTGGGCAAAAACCAGGCAGGAACGCATTGAAGAAGTGCTAGATGAAGCACTGCCTCCATATAGCCAGGAGCCGCATAAACTGCATAGCGCGATGCGTTATAGCGCGCTTGGCGGCGGCAAACGTGTACGCGCACTTCTATGCTATGCCGCTGCTGAGCTTTGCAACACTGAGATAGAAATTGCTGACGCTGCTGCAGCGGCTGTTGAGTTAATTCACGCCTACTCGCTAGTACATGACGATATGCCATGCATGGATGACGATGACTTGCGTCGCGGCAAACCGAGCTGCCATAAACAATATGATGATGCCACAGCCTTACTGGTAGGCGATGCGCTGCAAAGCTTGGCGTTTGATGTGTTATCAACACCGCAATTGTGTGCAAATGCAAACCAGCAGATAAGTATGTTAAATATACTGGCAAAAGCTGCCGGTTCAACTGGCATGGCGGGTGGTCAGGCTATTGATTTAAGTTCGGTTGGTAAAGCATTGTTGCAGCAGGAACTTGAAGACATGCATCAGCTCAAAACTGGCGCCTTAATTCAGGCAGCAGCATTGCTGGGCGCTGCAAATGGCTCACTCGCACAAATTTCAGCTGTTCACGTTTACGCAGAAAATATTGGCCTTGCATTTCAAGTGATTGATGATATTTTGGATACTGAAGCAGATACCGCTACACTAGGGAAAACCGCTGGTAAAGATGCCGATAGCAACAAACCGACCTACGTCACTATTTTAGGTTTAGATGTCGCAAAGCGCCTGGCTGATCAACTGCACGAAACAGCGATTACAGCATTAGCGCCTTTCGGTGATCAGGCCTTGCGATTACGCGAGCTTGCCAGTTTTATTACCCAACGCAGTTTTTAATAACTTATTTAGATTAAATCACTCTACTTGTGACTCCGCTACTCGACACCATTGATTACCCCCAACAACTGCGCCTGCTGGAGCGCAGGCAACTTGTGCAACTCGCGCAGGAGTTACGTTTATTTCTAATTGACAGTGTTGCCAGAACCGGCGGACATCTGGCTTCCAATCTAGGTGTAGTAGAACTTACTATTGCCTTGCATTATGTGTTCAATACGCCAGATGACAAACTGGTTTGGGATGTCGGCCACCAGACTTACCCACATAAAATTCTGACAGGTCGCCGTGAAAAAATGCAAAGCCTGCGCAAACCACAAGGGATTGCAGGCTTTCCACGCCGCAATGAAAGCGAATACGACACTTTTGGCACCGGGCATTCCAGCACCTCCATTTCAGCAGCGCTGGGTATGGCGGTAGCTGCCCAGAAAACCGGCAGTGCGCGACGTTCTGTCGCTATCATCGGCGATGGCGCAATGACCGCCGGCATGGCATTTGAAGCCTTGAATAATGCAGGCAATATGGACGCCAACCTGCTTGTGATACTCAATGATAACGACATGAGTATTTCTAATAATGTCGGCGCACTCAATAAATATCTAGCAAAATTATTATCCAGCCGCTTTTATGGCACAGTAAGAAAATCCGGCAAAAAAGTACTATCAGCGGTGCCGCCGATGATGGAGTTTGCCAAGCGCGCGGAAGAGCATGTTAAAGGCATGGTGATGCCAGGCACATTGTTTGAAGAGTTTGGTTTTAACTATATTGGCCCTATTGATGGTCACGATCTCGATGCATTGATTGATACGCTGCACAATATTAAAGAGCTTAACGGGCCGCAATTTCTGCATATTGTCACGCAAAAAGGCAAGGGATTTGAACCAGCTGAAGACAACCCGAATAAATTCCATGGTGTAGGTAAATTTGATCCAACCAACGGCAATGCCATCAGTGCTAGCCCAGTAAAAACCTACACAGAAGTATTCGGCGACTGGCTGGTAGACATGGCAGCAGCAGACCCGCGTCTTATTGGTATTACACCTGCCATGTGCGACGGCTCGGGCTTGAATGCCTTTGCCAGCGCATACCCGGATCGTTACTTTGACGTAGGCATTGCTGAACAGCATGCCCTCACTTTCGCGGCTGGCATGGCCTGTGATGGATTAAAACCGGTAGTTGCAATTTACAGTACATTCTTGCAGCGCGCCTACGACCAGTTGATTCATGATATCGCGCTGCAGAATTTGCCGGTATTGCTGGCAATCGACCGCGCTGGTTTAGTGGGTGCGGATGGCCCTACACATGCAGGCAGCTTTGATTTGACTTACCTGCGCTGCATTCCGAATATTGTGATAATGACACCGAGCGATGAAAACGAATGCCGAAAAATGCTGACCACCGGTTTTCAATACCCGGGTGTTTCAGCAGTACGCTACCCGCGCGGCAGTGGCAGTGGTGCTCTAATTGAGTCTGAACTGACTCCGATTGAAATCGGCAAAGGGCAAGTGGTACGCAACGGTAAAAATATCGCCATTCTGGCGTTTGGCTCCATGCTCGCTCCGGCACTAAAGGCTGCTGAATCTATAGATGCCACTGTTGCGAATATGCGCTTTGTAAAACCAATTGACGCAGAACTCATTGAAAAATTAGCAAATACACATTCCTATATTGTCACCGTAGAAGAAAACTGCATTATGGGCGGTGCTGGCTCAGCCGTCATGGAAGCGTTGCAGGCAATGCAGAAAAATATCGCACTACCGGTTAAAACGCTTTGCCTTGGTTTGCCTGATCTATTTATTGAGCATGGAGTACATGAAACTATGCTCGCAGAATGTGGTCTAGATGCTGAAGGTATTGCTGACGCAATTGCGCAGTTAATAACCTAGTGTTATACTCAACTATTATTTAAATCTATCAAGCCAAGCACAATGAGCCAAACAAACCCGCAAAACCCGATTGAAGACGTACAGAACACTGCTGATACACGCCATTTAGCCATTGATAAGGTTGGTATCAAAGCCATACGCCATCCTGTAGTAGTCAAGGATAAATCTGGCGGCGAGCAGCATACAGTGGCTGTATTCAATATGTATGTGCATCTGCCACAGCATTTCAAAGGCACACACATGTCACGTTTTGTTGAAATTCTCAACATGAACGAACATGCGATTTCAGTCGAGTCATTCGAAACCATACTACGTGAAATGGTGACTCGACTTGAAGCCGAGTCAGGACATGTTGAAATGACATTCCCCTACTTTGTAAATAAAGCAGCACCCATTTCTGGCGTAAAAAGTCTATTGGATTATGAAGTGACTTTCATTGGTGAAATCCACCAGGGCAAATATGACATTACGGTAAAAGTCCTAGTGCCGGTTACCAGCCTTTGTCCTTGCAGTAAAAAAATCTCTAGCTATGGTGCTCACAACCAACGTTCACACGTTACCGTAACAGCGCTGATCAATGATTTCATCTGGATTGAAGATATTATTGATTTGGTAGAAAAACAGGCATCTTGCGAGCTCTATGGTTTACTGAAACGCCCTGACGAAAAATTCGTGACTGAGCGCGCTTACGATAATCCTAAATTTGTAGAAGACATGGTGCGCGATGTTGCCGCCCAGCTTAACGCAGAAAAACGTATTGAAGCCTATACAGTTGAGTCCGAGAACTTTGAGTCTATTCACAATCATTCCGCTTATGCGCTGATTGAAAGAGATAAACGTAAACACTAAGTGTTAACTAAGCATTAAAATTAAAAAGCCACTAAATAGTGGCTTTTTAATTTTAATGCGCTAATATTTCTTGGTCAGCGTCATCATAATATCCTTACGCTGCATATCCAGCCGGTTCAAAGCACTCATCCCAAGCAGCACAACAGACGGTGACCCACCCTCCAGCACGCTAGCCTGCACCTGGCTAAGTGTAATACCCCCGATTTGAAGATTGGCAATTGTTACAAGATAAGCAGTTACCACCCCATTCGCAGTTGAAACCTGCACGGGTAGGCCGCGCTTATAATCAATTTTTGCAAATTTAGCATCTCCACTATTCAGTGCCACCGTTGTAGCGCCGGTATCAAGTAGGAACTTTAATGACGCTCCGTTAATCTTGCACTCAGATAAAAAGTGCCCCTGAGCATCTGCATACAAAGTAACACTGGGGCTGCTGGAACTCGCGCTTCCAGCAATCGAAGCTGCCTGTCCCATGCCTAACTGTCTGGTTTTTCCTTCGACAAGCAATGTTGCCGAGCGGCTATCAGCAGCCAACAGTTTAACGCCATCACTAACTTGGCCAACACTTAAAGTCTTTGGCTTACCGCCGTTAATCATAATTACAGCCATATTGCTAAACAAGCCCACTACATTGACTTGCGTTTCGGCAAAAACATTAGTGCTAGCAAGCAACCCTGCTATTAGCAAAACCACATATGGCCTCATCTGAACATACCCCCGGATTTTTGCTGATCTTGACTGAGCTTCAATCCAAATCCTATCACAGCTAACCCGAGCAAAGGGAAAGCCGCAGCTAAAACAAATGTCTGCTGCCCCCCCAAGTACTGCAAAGCATAACCACCTGCGATGCCACCGATCGCACCGCCCACACCATAAGCCACACTGTTATAAATAGCCTGCCCTTTCGCCTGATGGCGACCTTTAAAAAACTGGGTAACCACTTCAACCGATGCGGCGTGGAAGCTGCCAAACGTCGCTGCATGCAGCGTTTGTGCAAGAATGATCATCCACAGGTTATCTACTGAAACACCAATCAAAGTAAATCGAATAACAGCCAGTACCAGGCTGGTCAATAATATCGCTTTTAAACTAAAACGAGCCATGATTTTTGGCATCAGCATAAAAATACCGATTTCACAGATCACGCCCACCGACCATAACAGGCCTATCGCGCCTTTACTGTAGCCATGCTCGCTTAAATAGATAGAATAAAAATTGTAGAGCACGCCATGCGCTGTCACCATGAGCGAACACCCAACCAGCAAAGCAATGACATTGGGCTGCTTGATGACCTGCCAGATTGAAAAGTGATCATGCTCATGCGGCGCAACAATAGGTTCAGGCAAGGTAAAAGACAATATAAAAAGACTGACCTGCACAATTAATAAAAACCACAGCAAACTTGCAATACCGGCACTATCAATCATAAAACCGAGGATGACTGCAGCGACAATGAACCCCAATGACCCCCACATACGAATGCGGCTATAGTGGCCGTTGGTAGTGGCAAGATGCGCAAGCGTGAGTGACTCCGCCAGCGGCAAGGTTGAACTGGTAAATAGGCTCAAAGCCGCCATCACAAAGAACATCCAGAAAAAGCCGTGCGCCCAGAATACCGCGACAAAACCACATAGTCCGAGAAATGCAGTAAGCCTGATCCACTGCGCGCGCTTACCGGTATGGTCTGCCAACCAGCCCCAAAAATTAGGCGCAAAAATACGGCTGATCTGGAATAAAGACATCAATATGCCGATATCAGCCGCTGAAAACTTTTCTGATTGCAGATACAAGCCCCAGTAAGGCACGAACGCACCTACAAAAAAATAGTAGATGAAATAGAAACGGGAAAGCCGGTTATGAAGTTTTGTATGCATATCAATCTGTTTAATGACGCGCCGCTATAATAAAAAAGCCGGCTAGCAGCCGACTTCTTTGTTACTTAGTCGGCTACAAGCAGAATATAACCGATCTTTTAATAGCGAAAGCTATTTGTTCACTAATGTTTGTACATTAAAAAGATTAAAATATTTTAGGTGTACTGCAATTCACATCGGCATTCTGAGCACGGTGGCGTAAAGCATGATCCATCAACACCATTGCCAGCATTGCCTCTATGATAGGCGTTGCTCTAACGCCCACACACGGATCATGGCGTCCCGTTGTCTGCATCATGACGGCATTACCATGCTTATCGATTGAACGGCGCTCCTGCGGAATGCTGGAAGTTGGTTTTAACGCAACATTCACGCGAATTTCCTGACCAGTTGAGATGCCTCCAAGAATGCCGCCGGCATGATTGCTGACAAAACCCTGCGGCGTCATTTCATCAGAATGCACACTGCCTCTCTGTGCAACGGCAGCAAAGCCCTCACCAATTTCCACTCCTTTTACAGCATTGATGCTCATCATTGCATAAGCTATTTCCGCGTCCAGTCGATCGAAAATCGGCTCACCCCAACCCACAGGCACACCTTCTGCTACCACGGTAATTCGGGCACCAACTGAGTCGCGTTCTGCACGGATTTTATCCAGGTACTCTTCCAACTTTGGCAGCACTGTTGTATTGGCAGAGAAAAATGGATTACTGTTGACAACATCCCAGCTCTCAAACGGGATATCTATTTCACCAAGCTGACTCATATAACCGCGAACCGTCACACCAAAACGCTCTTTGAGCCATTTTTTCGCAATAGCACCTGCAGCTACGCGCGCAGCTGTCTCACGTGCACTGGATCGACCACCGCCACGGTAATCCCTGATGCCGTATTTCTGCGTATAAGTGTAATCCGCATGGCCAGGGCGGAAAGTATCCATGATTTTGCTGTAGTCCTGACTGCGCTGATCCGTATTGCGAATCAGCAAGCCGATAGGCGCACCAGTAGTTTTACCTTCAAATATACCGGAAAGTATCTCCACAGCATCAGCCTCCTGGCGCTGTGTTACATGACGTGAAGTACCAGGTTTACGGCGATCCAGATCAATTTGCAGATCTTCTGCACTCAATGACAATCCAGGCGGACAGCCATCCACAATGCCGCCGATAGCGGCACCGTGAGATTCTCCAAATGACGTAAAGGTAAAAAGCTTACCAAGTGTATTGCCTGACATGATGCGACCTCAATTAAAGTTAATAGATTTTAACACATCATGCAAAAGTATTAATTTACCAAGCCTTTAATCCATTGTGTATAGACGAGACTGGCTACTTTATTCAGGAAAAAACAATGCAGCGGCAAATTCTCCATGATCACTTCTCTAGATTGCACCGTAGCGCTTGCACTTGACTGCCTGATTTCATCAGCACCGACATCGCACCATGCCTGAACCATTTCCGGAGTCATCTCGATATACTGGAAACGCCAAGTGCTTGCCAATCGCATAAGCCTGGTTCTGACAGTGCTTCGCCAGTAAATGGGTAGCGCCCTCCGGCAAACTAAAGGTTTCACCATGCCAGTGAAAACCATTAAAGCTTTCCATATCACCAAACCAGTGATGTGCTGTAGCATTGGGGCTGACAGTTACCTCTCCCCAGCCGATTTCCTTGATGGAATTTTGTGTGACAACTCCACCCAAAGCTTTACTGATCAGTTGTCCACCCAGGCAGTGCCCCAATACCGGCACATCAGCCACAACCGCTTCACGGATCAAGTCTAATACAGGCATAATCCAAGGCAAATCATCGTTAACACTCATCGGGCCGCCCATGAGCACCATGCCACTAAACACGCTGATAGACTCAGGGATAGCATCGCCTTCATCAATCTTGATTAACTGCCATGGAATACCGTGCGCATCTAAAAAAGTTGCCAGATAACCAGGGCCCTCTACCGCAACATGTCTAAAAATAACTACAGGTTTCATTATTACAGCACCTTATATTTTCCAATTTCAATATTATCAATCGTGTAATTACCTATTGCATAACGAATCAGGCGCAAAGTCGGGAACCCGACTTTCGCAGTCATGCGGCGTACCTGACGATTTTTTCCTTCCGATATCCTGATTTCCAGCCAAGTGGTAGGAATCGCTTTACGTTCGCGTATCGGTGGATTACGTGTCCATAGATTTTCCGGCTCACTGATTATTTTAACTTCAGCGGGTCTGGTAAAAAAATCACCCAAATCCACACCTTCGCGTAAAGGCTGCAGGTCAAGGTTTACAGGTGCGCCCTCCACCTGAACCCAGTAAGTTTTAATTTCTTTATATTTAGGTCACTAAACGATGTTGTAATACGTCATCGGTTAAATAAGCAATCCTTCTGAATCTGTATCTAAACGCCCGGCTGCATAAACATCGGGGATCGGAATGAAGTCTTTTAATGGCGTGCCCGTCTTTCCGTTTTAGGTCATGCGCACTGAACTGGCACACGACGTTAAAAGGTTTATTGAATAAAATTATCATACTTAGGAAATTTTGAATGACTTCTAAAATTATCAAACCAGCTACTGGCGAAAAAATTACTGTAAATGCAGATAATTCGCTCAATGTGCCGAATCACCCGATTATCCCATTTATTGAAGGTGATGGTATAGGTGTCGATATTACCCCACCAATGATCAAGGTCGTAGATACTGCCGTAAATAAAGCTTACAACGGCACACGAAAAATCTCATGGATGGAAGTTTTTGCCGGTGAAAAAGCGGTAAAAGTCTATGGTAAAGATCAGGATGGCAAAGATACATGGCTTCCAAGCGAGACCATGCAAGCCGTACGTGATTATGTAATTTCAATTAAAGGCCCACTGACCACGCCGGTAGGCGGTGGCATTCGTTCACTCAACGTAACCCTGCGCCAGGAGCTGGATCTTTACGTCTGCCTGCGCCCGGTACAATATTTTACCGGCGTACCAAGCCCGGTGAAACACCCTGAAAAAACTGACATGGTAATTTTCCGCGAGAACACTGAAGACATCTATGCCGGTATTGAATGGGCAGCGGGTAGCGATGAAGTTGAAAAAGTGATCAATTTCTTAAGTGATATGGGTGTGCGCAAAAAAATCCGCTTCCCGGAGTCATCTGCAATTGGTATCAAACCGGTATCGATTGACGGTAGCAAACGCTTAGTGCGCAAAGCGATTCAATATGCAATTGATAATAACCGCAAGTCTGTCACTATTGCCCACAAAGGCAATATCATGAAGTTTACTGAAGGTGGCTTCAGGGATTGGGGCTACGAGGTTGCGAAGCAGGAATTCGGCGCCATTGAAATTGACGGTGGTCCATGGTGCAAACTGCCTAATGGTATTGTGATTAAAGACTGTATCGCTGACGCATTCCTGCAGGAAATTCTGCTACACCCGCAAGATTATGATGTAGTTGCAACGCTGAATCTGAACGGCGACTACATGAGTGATGCTTTAGCAGCACAAGTTGGTGGCATCGGCATTGCACCTGGTGCCAACTTGAGCGATACGGTAGCCATGTTTGAAGCTACACACGGCACCGCACCAAAAATTGCCGGCAAAAACATTGCCAACCCTAGCTCATTAATTCTTTCAGCTGAAATGATGTTACGTCATTTGGGCTGGATAGAAGCAGCAGATCTGGTACTGAAGGGTGTTGCGAATGCGATTATGGCTAAACGCGTAACTAGCGATTTCTCTACGCAGATGGAAGACGCAACGCAAGTGGGCACGTCAGAATTTGGTGATGAAATTATCGCAAACATGTAAGCACCACCAATAATACAAGCATTAAAAATAAAAAAACGGCACATAAAATAATATTTTATGTGCCGTTTAAACTTGGTCGATCATCTCAAGATAATCAACCTAATATATCTTTAGGCTTAAGCCTTTTGAATATTTGAAGCTTGTTTACCCTTTGGGCCTTCAGTCAAATCAAAGCTTACGCGTTGACCTTCTTTAAGGCTTTTGTAACCGGACTCCACGATTGCAGAGAAGTGTGCGAACAAATCGTCACCACCATCATCTGGGGTAATAAAACCAAAACCTTTAGAATCGTTAAACCATTTTACGGTACCTGTTGCCATTTCATACATCCTTACATAATACAAAGGGGGGCGCCCCAAAAAGTTTGCCTCAAGAACAGAAGTCGCAGTAACTAAAATTAAAGCAGGCTACAAAAAACTCGAATTCAAACACCTAACCATATTTATAAGTTGGTTTTTCAGAGATGTCAAGCCCTTTGCTAAGGAAATTAATCTCTAAAATACGTCTTGATTAATTTTCAATTAAATTAAAGCGTTGCGCCAAATCTAAAATTGCTAAATTTATAAACCATCAGTATGTTAAAGTCTTTACAAAGAATAGTGTAAAGTGCATCATTCATCCAATATAAAAATAATTAAAATAGCGCACAAGCTAATCGACACTTACTTTAAATATGGCAACTGTTATCTCACAAACAAAATTGAGTGGCCTCGCTCGTACTTTAATTCAGGAAAAACTACTTTCCGAGGATGAGGCTAAAGCAATTGAAGAACAGGCGCGCAACTCCAAAACCCCATTTATTTCACAAGCGATTCAAAGTAAAAAACTTAACCCGCTTACAATTGCTGAAACAGCAGCGAAGGCATTTGGTTTTCCGTATTTAAATTTAGACGCTTTTAATCTGGACTACTTACCGCCGAAAAAAATTGATGCCAAGTTAATGCAAAGCAATCGTGTACTAGCTTTGCACTCTCGTAACAATTTACTGTTTGTTGCGGTTTCTGATCCAACAAACATTCATGCCCTAGATAGCGTTCAGTTCCAGATGGGAATGAATGTATCCCCTATCGTTGTTGAAGATGACAAACTTGGACGCATGATCGAGAAAATTATAGCCTCCAGCGACAAGAGCCTGAAGTCTCTTGAGGTCGATGATGGTGACTTTGGCTTTGGTGATGACAGTTCACAGATTGAAGAAGCTCCGGTAGATTCAGAAGTTGACGATGCGCCTGTTGTAAAGTTCCTCAACAAAATGTTGCTGGATGCCATCAATATGGGCGCATCGGACTTACACTTTGAACCCTATGAAAAATTCTACCGGGTACGTTATCGCGTCGATGGCATACTCCGTGAAATAACGCAGCCGCCGCTTGCGATCAAAGAAAAACTCGCATCCCGTATTAAAGTAATCTCCAGCATGGACATCTCCGAGAAGCGCATACCGCAAGATGGCCGTATGAAGCTGGTGCTATCAAAATCACGTACCATTGATTTCCGCGTAAGTACACTGCCGCTCATTCACGGCGAGAAAATCGTAATGCGTATTCTTGACCCAAGCAGTGCGACGCTTGGCATTGAAGCGCTCGGTTATGAGCCGCTTCAAAAAGAGCGCCTGTTAAATGCTGTTAACCGCCCATATGGCCTGGTACTCGTGACTGGTCCGACCGGCTCCGGTAAAACAGTTTCACTCTATACCTGCCTCAACATCCTGAATAATCCTGGCGTTAATATTTCCACAGCGGAGGATCCATGCGAGATTCCGTTAGCCGGCATTAATCAGGTCAATGTCAATGATAAACAAGGTCTCACTTTTGCTGCGGCATTGAAATCTTTCTTACGTCAGGATCCTGACATTATCATGATCGGTGAAATTCGCGATCTTGAAACAGCAGATATGGCAATTAAAGCCGCATCAACAGGACACATGGTGCTCTCTACACTGCACACCAATGATGCACCGTCAACGCTTACACGTTTGCTGAATATGGGGGTTGCTCCCTTCAACATTGCGTCTGCTGTTTCGCTCATTACTGCACAGCGCTTGGCAAGACGCTTATGTAAACATTGTAAAATTCCGTTATCGGTTCCAAAAGAAGCATTATTACGCGTCGGATTTATTGAGGATGACTTCAAAGAAGACTGGCAGCTTTATGGGCATAATCCGGATGGTTGCGAGCTATGCAACTCTGGCTACAAAGGTCGCGTCGGCATTTATCAAGTGATGCCGGTAACCGATGCTATCAGCCGGATCATCATGAAAAATGGCACCGCACACGACATTGCAGATCAGGCAAGGGCGGAGGGTGTAAATGACTTACGCCGTTCTGGTGTATTAAAAGTGATACAGGGATTAACCTCCATCGAAGAAGTTGAAGCTTGTACCAATGAATAGCTTTCCAGTTTTCTATAAAAATAAATATGACTCAAAACGCGAAATAAATCGCACAGGAAATCATCATGGCAGCCAACCCTAAAAATACAAAAGAAATTACCTACCTATGGGAAGGTAAGGACAAAAAAGGCAAAATAACCAAAGGTGAAATGAAAGCCGCGAGCGAGACTCTGGTAAATTCCACCTTACGTCGTCAGGGTATTACTGTTACTAAAGTTAAAAAGCAAAGCAGTTTTGCCGGCAAGGGTAAAGTCAGCGAAAAAGATATCACACTATTTACGCGTCAATTGGCAACCATGATGAAGGCAGGTGTCCCGTTACTGCAATCATTCGATATTGTTGGCAAAGGTCACAACAACCCGGCCGTAGCAAAGCTTTTACTTGATATTAAATCCGATGTTGAAACCGGCAGTAGCCTGAGCACAGCGTTCCGTAAATATCCGCTATATTTTGATCAGTTATTTTGCAACCTGATCGGCGCCGGTGAGCAAGCTGGTATTCTGGATACATTATTAGAAAGACTGGCAACTTATAAAGAAAAAATCCTCGCGATCAAATCAAAAATTAAATCGGCACTTTTTTATCCGATTTCAATTATTGTTGTTGCATTTGTCATTACCGCAGTCATCATGATTTTTGTAGTCCCGGCTTTTAAGGAACTATTCAGCAGCTTTGGTGCAGACCTGCCAGGGCCAACACTGGTGGTGATGGCAATCTCTGATGGCTTTGTACAATGGTGGTGGGCAATATTTGGTTCCATCGGATTCGGTCTATGGTTTTTCTTCTATACATGGAAGCGCTCCATCGCTATGCAGGCGACAATGGACAGATTAATCCTTAAGGTACCAGTCTTTGGTGAGTTGATCCGAAAAGCAACAATTGCTCGATTTGCGCGTACATTAGCGACGATGTTTTCAGCAGGCGTTCCGCTAGTTGAAGCACTGGATTCTGTAGCTGGCGCATCAGGTAACAGGGTTTACTATGACGCAACAAAAAAAGTGCAGAGTGAGATCAGTACCGGTACCAGCCTTACAGTTGCGATGCAAAACAGTAATGTTTTTCCGAATATGGTGCTGCAGATGACAGCAATTGGAGAAGAATCAGGCGCTCTGGATTCAATGCTGAGTAAAGTTGCTGACTTCTATGAGGCTGAAGTAGATGATGCTGTAGATGCTCTAGCAAGCTTGATGGAGCCTCTCATCATGGTAGTCCTTGGTACGTTAATCGGCGGTCTGGTAGTTGCTCTTTACCTGCCAATATTCAAACTGGGCGAAGTAGTAAGTGGCGGCTAACAACACCAAGTAAGCAACAATACAAAAAACGACCACTTATGGTCGTTTTTTATTTACATGTACACAATCAAAATGCTTATTTTTTAGCTGCTGCAGTCAACATGCGCTCTATTTCTTTATAAGGCTGCGCGCCCAACATACGTTTACCATCAGCAAAAATCAGAGTTGGCGTACTGGTAACTCCTGCTCTCTTTGCCAGTTGACCCACCTTCTCCAATGGTACTTCACAATTACCTGCAGAACTTGGCAATTGATCTCGTAAAATCCAGTCTTCCCATGCCTTTACACGATTGTTCGCACACCAGATCAGTTTAGATTTATTCGCTGCATCCGGATGCAATTGCTCGATGGGATAGAGGAAAGTATAAACAGTTACATCAGTAATATTAGCCAGCTCGTTACGCTCCAAACGTTTGCAATATGGGCAATCTACATCTGAAAACACCACCAGCTTACGGCTGCCGTTACCTTTGACGACTTTAATCGCCTGATCTAGCGGTAAGCTATTAAAGTCAATCTTGGTCAACTCTTCCAAGCGTTCACCCGTGATATCTTTTTTTGTTTTCGGATCGACTAAACGACCTTCAGCGATTAAAAAGGTCAGCTTTTCATCGGTGTAGATAATCTGGCCAGCCATAAACACCTCATATAAGCCCGCATATTGCGTTTTAGTGACTTTATCTACCTTGAATTTTGGATATGCGCTTTCAACAGCTTTTTTCACACTAGCCTCGTCAGCCATGGCAAAGGTTGAAAGTGAACTAAGCAAAGCAATGCTGACTAATTTTTTTAACATTCAATTTCCTTTATATAATTACTATTAAGCCTATCCATTTCAACCACACACACTACAATCACGCGCAGATTAAAGCGTGATCGCCTCTCTAACCAGTTTTTTCTTGATAATCTGCTGATTAGTCGCAGATAGTCCCCAGTTCCTTACTTTCTGTACAGCTGGGTTTTGGCTATCAAACAAATGATACAAACCATTGGTCAGCATCAGCATATTTGATAAATCCGCTTTTCTGATTCGTGTATAGCCCTTTAACAAGCTGCAATCGTTAATCGGCTGGTACAAGTGTCGGCTAGACAATATTTTCGTCAGATCAACAATATCACGAAAACCTAAATTAACGCCCTGACCCGCCATCGGGTGAATACGATGTGCAGCATCACCTGCCAGCACAACACTGTGTTTAACCAGCACCTCAGCCTTTTTTAACACCAGCGGAAAAGCAGCAGGCGCACTGATCATGGTCAACTGGCCTAACGCCGCATTACCGGCCTGCATTACCTCATAGCTGAATGCCGAAGCCTCTAGCTGCATCAGATATTCAGCATACTGACTCGGTGCTGACCACACGATGGAAATTTTATTACCCGGTAGCGGCAACCAGGCAAGTATCCCGCAATGTCCGCCTGCACTTGGGCTAACGCCGTCTTGTCTAAACCATTGCCGTGCAATATTGCCATGCGGTTTTTCAGTGGTGAAGTTTGCTACGATTGCAGTCTGTTGATACCGTTTCTGCTCAACCGCGATGCCAAGCTGCTGACGTACCCATGAATTAACGCCATCAGCAGCGATCAGCAACGCGCTTTCTACTAGCTGCTGATTATCCAGCTGCAATATTGCCAGCCTTGGCGTCACATTTAAAGCAATACATTCATTACCAAACAAGGTACGTACACCGTAAGCCTGTACCTGTTGCATCAGCGCTTTTCTTAAAGCCCGCTCTTCTATAATAAAACCCAGATCATCAGCATTGTCATCTTCGGCAAGTAAAGATAAAGGTGTAGCTGTCGCATCACCCCATATTTCCATTGCCTGCATTTCACCGATACGTGATGTATCCAGTAATTGCCAGACACCTAAACTGCTTAACCATTGCACGTTTTTCGGACTAATTGCATAAATACGCTGATCCCAATCGATATCACTATCAGTTAGCGGACTATCGGCTGTGTGCATCTGCTGATCGACCAACACCACTTCATGCCCAGCCTTACGCATAGCAACGGCCGCTGACAGACCAACCAGGCCAGCACCAACAATAGTCACATCAGCTTTCAGTATATTGTCACTCATTTACCAAAACTCATTTTGCTGACAAGGAATCGTTTAACTGGCTTCACCAGATCAAACATACCAATACCGGCGCTTCTTAAAGCCGATACACCTAAAATATCATTGGAGAAAATATTCACCAGAAAATCAGTAAATAACAGGCCGTGTTTGGTATCGGTTTTACGGCTGCTACGGTATTCAGCCAGCATTTCGCTGCTACCCATATGATCTGGTGCATTAGCAATATGCCGCGCCAACACCTCAGCATCGCGCAAGCCAACATTAAAACCTTGCCCCGCTACGGGGTGCATGGTCTGCGCTGCATTACCAACCACGACCAAATGTGGTGTATCGCTTGCCTGCAATTGCGATAACTTTAGCGGGAATGTCATGCGTTTTTCTACGCTTAAAAAACGGCCAACCCTGTCACCAAATTCAGCATGAAATTGCGCTAAAAACTCGGCATCACTTAACTGCAGTAAAGGCGCTATGCGTGATTTTTCACCAGTCCACACCAATGAAAAGTCACGCTCACCATTCGGCAACAAGGCCATTGGCCCATTAGCGGTAAAGCGTTCGTAAGCAATATTATTATGCGGCAACTCGGCACTGACTTTTGTAATGAGCGCATCATGACCATACTCTTTGGTATCGCGCTTCAAGCCCGCCACTTCTTCCAGGCTACGACCACCGTCCGCCAGCACTACAAGCGAACTTTGTATGTCGTGCTGTTCGCCATGCCGCTGATAGCGCACAGCAGCATACGCTGCATTGTGTGTAATCGACTCGGCCTGCGCCTCATCGACTAAATGAATCACAGGAGAGTCCGCTATCTGTGTATTTAAAACCGTGCATAATGCACCATAAGACAACACATAACCAAGTGCTTCCTGCTTATAATCCACTGCGCGTAACACGCTACGCCCGATACTGCCCTGCTGTGACACATGTATAGTATTAATAGCAGTAGCATGCGGCGTCAATGATTGCCACACACCCAGCTTTTCGAGAATGCGTCTGCTGCCGAAAGAGAGCGCCAACGCCCGCGTATCCTGATTTGCAGCGCCCTGCTTGCGCACCTCAAGTACAGTGCTGCCAATGTTCTGCTTTGCCAGCAGCAACGATAGCACCATGCCAATCGGGCCACCGCCTACAATCACAATGTCTTTATTTTCCAGCATTATTGTGCCATTACACTTTCAATATCTGCCACCGATTTTGGAGCCTCAATCGTAATCACATCGCAGCCATTCGCAGTCACCAGTACATCATCCTCAATACGGATACCGATATTCCAGAAATGTTCCGGTACGTTATCTGCCGGGCGAATATAACAGCCAGGTTCTACCGTCAGCATCATGCCAGCCTCCAGCATGCGCCAGTTACCGGCTTTATCTTTGTATTCACCTGCATCATGCATATCCAGCCCCAGCCAGTGCCCAGTGCGATGCATATAAAACTGCCGATAGGCGCCACTTTCCAGCACAGCATCTTTACTGCCCTTGCACCAGCCAAAATCAATAAAACCCTGCACCAACACATCCAGAGCAGCCTCGTGCGGCGTATTCCAGTGGCTGTTCGTGTTCACTTTAGCAATCGCTGCCGCCTGTGCCGCCAGCACCAACTCATACACATCCTTTTGCGCTGCGCTGAATCTACCATTGACGGGGAAGGTGCGTGTAATGTCTGAAGCATAACCATCCAGTTCGCAACCGGCATCTATCAGCAACAGGTCACCGTCATTCAATTTTGCATTATTAGCGTTATAGTGCAACGTACAGGCATTAGCGCCGCTCGCAACAATACTGGTATAAGCGGGAGCTTGCGCACCGAAGCGATAGAATTCATGCAAGAACTCAGCCTCGATCTCATACTCCATTTTGCCGGCACGCACCTTTTGCATCGCTCGTTTGTGAGCACCTGCAGCAATGCTGGCTGAATGTCGCATCACGGCCTGTTCGGCAGGCGACTTGAACAATCGCATCTCATCGAGCAGCTTACGTACGTCGGTAATATCATCGGGAGCACTGATGCCGGTACGCACCTGTGCTTTGACCTGATTCAGCCAGTTGGTGACTCTTGCATCCCAAGCTGCATCTGCGCCCAAGCTATAGAACAATTTAGCTTGATTTGCCAGTAATTTAGGCAGGATTTCATCAAGCTGAGTAATCGAATACGCCTCATCAAAACCAAACTCGGCAACTACAGCGGCAGGGCCAAAACGGAAACCATCCCAGATCTCGCGTTCCATGTCTTTATCGCGGCAGAATAAAATACTTTTCGGTACCTGACCTTTTTTCACATCACCGGCAAGCAGCACCAGCAATGACTCAGGTTCTTTAAAACCGGTAAGATAATAAAAGTAACTATCGAAGCGATATGGGTAATGACTATCACGATTGCGAATCGCCTCCGGAGACGTCGGAATAATGGCAATACCTGTCTGCATACTCTGCATCAAGCCTAGACGTCGGTTTTTAAATTCCGTGATATCCAATAAATTCATAATGTTTTTTTATGCTGTGCTTTATGATTAACTTTTAAGTAACTAGTTGTTTAGCAATTGACTATCAAGTGCCTGTAAACGTTCAGGGGTACCGATATCATGCCATGCTCCCCGATGGTGACTACCGCTGACAAGCCCCTGCGCCATCGCAGCTTTAAGTAAAGGCGCAAGTTTGGCAGCATCACCACGTACGATGCTTGCAAATAAGCTGGGCTGATAGATGCCTATGCCGGAAAATGTCAGTTTTTCGGTGCCATCAGCGCTCAACTTGCCGCTACTCAAGGCAAAGTCACCTGCAGCATGCTGCGGAGGATTATTCACCATCACCAGATGCGCAAGATTAGGCGGCACCAGTTTTAACGTGCCAAAATCAATATCGGTATACACATCGCCATTCACCACTAAAAATGGCGCATTGCCTAGCAAAGGCATTGCATTGGCAATACCGCCAGCGGTTTCCAGCGCTATTTTTTCCGGCGAATACTGAATGCGCACACCCCATTGGCTACCATCACCGAGGGCAGATTCAATCTGCTCCCCCAAATGCGCATGGTTAATTACAATATCCTGAAAATCGGCAGCGGCTAAACGCTCTAAATGCCAGGAGATCAGAGACTTGCCACCAACTTTGAGCAGAGGTTTCGGCGTGTGATCAGTCAGCGGCCGCATGCGCTCACCCCTGCCTGCCGCCAGAATCATGGCTTTCATCAGAATGTATATCCTACCTGGGCCTGTTTGTTTTCCAGCACATCCAATAAGCGTAACAACGGCTTCAACTCAATATAGCGCTCGCATACCTTATGCAAGTAGTGCATGACTAACGGCATGTCTTTCAAATAACCTTCCTTGCCATCGCGATGGTAAAGTCGCGCAAATATACCCAGTATCTTGATATGACGCTGCGCGCCCGTATATTCAAAATCGCGATAAAATTCGCTGAAATCTGCAGGCACCGGCAAACCCTGTTTTCTAGCCGACTGCCAGTAACGTACCAGCCAATCAATGATTTTTTCTTCATCCCAGCTGATATAAGCATCCCTGAGCAGAGATACCAGATCATAAGTAATTGCACCAAAAACTGCATCTTGGAAATCCAGCACCCCTGGATTATCATGGCACAGCATTAAATTCCGCGAATGATAATCACGGTGTACATAAACCTGGCCTTGCGACAAAATGTTCTTGTTAAGCAAGGCGAATGTGTTCTGTAACACTTGCTGCTGCTTATCATCCAAGGTAGCGTTCAAATGTTTGGTGATATACCAATCCGGGAATAATTGCATTTCGCGCGTAAGCAATGCCTCGTCATAATCCGGCAGCACACCCGGCTTACTTGCCAACTGGAGCTTGATCAATGCCACATTGGCATCATGATATAAAGCAGGTGCTGTTGTTTCATTAAGCTGACTTAAATAGGTAACATCGCCCAAATCGCTTAACAGCAAAAACCCCTCCGTAAGATCCTGCGCAATCACTTCAGGCACATGCATACCTGCATCGCCGAATAACTTTGCAATACGCACAAACGGCTCGCAATTTTCATGCGATGGCGGTGCATCCATCGCAATGAGCGTTTTATCTGCCAGGTGCACCCTGAAGTAACGTCTGAAACTTGCATCTGCGGAAGCAGTCGTCAAGGTAAATTCTGAATGCTGCAAGGTGATTTTTAACCAGCTGCTAAGCGCTAACTGCCGATTGTCTGTATCGATGTTATTCACAACAAAATTCCAACTCTTATATAATTTTTTACTGAATCAGCAGCTAGGTACTACCTGTAAATGTCAAATTTACAGCGGCTGCCGCCAAGTTTTGATTGCCAAAAACTGCAATTTATGAGATTTTATCACTGATAAAATAAAACAGTTTGCCTATATACTCGTGCCTTCAACTTCTCTGCTACATTCCGTGCTCACTCCAATGGTAATTTCATGCTAAAGAATCGCGTCATCGCCAGCCTTGCTGCCATCCTGATGGCTCACGGCTCCATTTCCGATGCTGCACTGAACTTGTCACAGGATCATGTGCTGAACTCTGCAATGCTATTGCAGCTTCGCCCAGGCATGACGAAACCTCAAGTGCAGACTATTTTGGGTGTGCCGTTAATTCCGAGCAACTCGCAAGACGACCGATGGAATTATGTTTATCAGCGTCGGGTAGGCAGCGAGCTAAAAGAACAGCGTCTTGTCGTTCTGGTTTTTGAAAATGGATTACTCAAATCAGTGCGTGGCGACATCATTCCAGTCACCAGTGATTTACCCAAGAGCCATACAGCAGATCTCGCTATTGCACCTAATGTCGTTACCCCTAGTAAAAAAACAGGTAATAAAGGCTTAAATAAGCCTCCTGAGAAATTAGAAGCTAGGCTAATAACAGCAGGTCAAGGCAGTAATGCCAAAAATACCAGTAAGCCTGCTAACAAGACAGATGCAGTAGCAGAAGGCGGCATCATCATTGATGGAGAAAAACTGGAACTACAGTTAGACCGCAAAATGCGCTCTACCGGCAATGCATCTATCCATCAAGACAAACAGGATATTTTTGCTGATAGCCTCGAATATGATGTGCTGAATGACGAACTACACGCAATTGGTAACGTGCGCATAGAAGTTGATAACGCCAAAGTCACCGGCCCAGAGCTGCGCATGCAGCTGTCTGAGAGCGTAGGTGAAATGCGGGATGCTTCAATCAGTATGTCTAATCCTATGGCAGCCATCTTGCAAAAACGTCGCACAGTAAGTTCTGAGACTTTTGCCAGAAGATTGGGCGATCTGCAAAGCCAGCAATTAGGCAGTGATGATTCGTACACTTCAGCTGATGGCTTACCTGTCACTGACCTCAGTGCCAGCCAATCCAACAACCCATTTACGCTCAACACAACCGCCCGCTCAACCAAAGCCCGCGCTGATGCCAGATCGATTCTGTTTGAAGGTGAAGACAAAAAGCGCCTGTTAGATGCACGCTACACCACATGTGAAGCCGGTGTTGATGACTGGTATATTAAGGCCAGCGAAATATCACTCAATGATTACACAGACTCCGGTACTGCGAAAAATGCACGCATTGAATTTAAAGGCATACCGATACTCTACACACCGTGGATTGGCTTTTCGTTCAATGATCAACGTAAGAGTGGCTTTCTCGCACCAACCATCGGCAGTACCAGCCGTAGTGGTTTTGAGGCCTTGGTACCCTATTACTGGAACATTGCTCCAAATATGGATGCGACACTTGCTACGCGCGCGCTAAGTAAACGCGGCATCCAGTTACAAGGTGAATTCAGATATCTGCAAGATAACTTTTCTGGTACCAGCAATCTAGAATACCTGCCTACCGACAGCCTCAGCAACGAAACACGTTACTACGCTAATCTGAAACATCAGCACCGTTTCGGAAACGGCTGGTCAGCGGGTTATAGCCTTGAAAAAGTATCAGATGACCAATACTTCTCTGAGATGTCTACACGTATTGTCACCACCAGCCGAATCAATCTGCCGCAACAGTTTAATTTGGATTACGCAGATGAAAACTGGCGTTTCAACGCAATTGCACAAAAATTCCAGACACTAAAACAAGATTCATATCCATACGAACGTTTACCGCAAATGACGCTGGTAGGTAATAAATATTATGGTGACATCAATGCCAACTTGTATTCGCAACTGGCAGTGTTTGATATTAATAAAAATGCACCGCTCACTGCAACGGGTGACCCGCGAGTAACCGGCACGCGCACTACCATAAACCCCAGCATCAGCATTCCGTTCGCACGGACCTATGGTTATGTAACTCCAAAATTTGGCATTCATCATACCAATTACAGCGTGAATGACGACCCGTATAAAGAATCAACATATCAACGCACCTTGCCGATATTCAGTCTGGATAGTGGCTTGTATTTTGACCGGGATTTTAAAATAGCAAAACGTGGCTATTCGCAGACACTGGAACCGCGCTTGTTTTATGTATATATCCCTGAACGCGACCAGTCAAATATCCCGGTTTTTGATACCAGCCTCACCGACTTGAATTTCAGCTCCCTATTCAGCGAAAACCAATTTGTAGGTAATGACCGCATTAACAATGCAAATCAGGTCAGTTTTGCTTTAACATCGCGCTTTATCGAAAGCAGCACCGGCACGCAACGCCTGTCTGCCTCCATAGGCCAGCGTTATTACTTCGCAGACCAGAAAGTTACATTACCAGGCATTGAACCTCGTAAAAACAACAGTTCAGACATCATCGCCGGCATCAGTGCCCAACTTAAAAATAGCTGGATAATTGATACATTCTGGCAATACAACACCGATAACGCGAATTCAGTTCGCTCTACGATTTCTGGGCGTTATAATCCAGAACCGGGAAAAGTACTGAACCTAAGCTACAGCTACAGGCAAGATTCTATTGACCAGAGCGATATCTCTGCGCAATGGCCTTTAGGCAGGGGATGGTATGGTATTGGCCGTGCCAACTATTCATTCAGGGAAAATCGAATCATCGAAACAATTGGTGGTTTAGAGTATGATGCAGGATGCTGGCAAGCGCGAACTGTTCTGCAACGTGTGAGCACGGCTACTGCTGAGGCCAACTACGCTTTCTTCTTCCAGCTGGAGTTGGGCGGCCTAGCCTCAATCGGCGCGAATCCACTCAGAATTATCCAGCGCAATATTCCAGGTTATGTCAGCACTGGGCTGATACCTGATACTAATCAACAATCATATTACGAGTAACTATGTTGCGTATTTTTGTTCAAATCTTATTATTCACTTTATTAAGCATCGGCCATTTCACTGCATCTGCAGCAGAAATAGTCAAAATGGATCGCATCGTTGCAATCGTTGATCAAACAGTGATCACCGAACAGGAGCTGGAAAGCCGCATCCGCACATTGACTGCTCAGCTCACAAAAAAAGGGACCGAATTGCCTCCGGAAAATGTGCTGCGCAAGCAGATTCTAGAGCGTTTGATTTCTGATGCCCTACAATTGCAGTACGCAGCACAAACCGGGCTAAAAGTAGATGATAACCAGCTCGACAAAACCATAGAGCGTATTGCAGAACAAAACCAGATGACTGTAAAAGAATTTGGCGACGCATTAAACGCAGATGGCATCAGCATGGCCAAGTTCAGGGCAGATATCCGCAATGAGATTACCATCGCACGCTTGCGCGAACGCGAAGTGGATAGCCGCGTGAATGTAAGTGAATCTGAAATTGATAACTTCCTGACTACTCAAGCCTCCAGCAATGAAAATCGTGATGAATTTGAAATCTCACACATTCTTATCCGCACCCCAGAAGAAGGCTCCACAGAAGAAATACAAAAAGCCAAGGCCAAAGTTGACGAGGCAATCAAGGCCTTGCAAGATGGTGCAAGCTTTGCAAAAGTTTCCGCTAGTTACTCTGATGCTCCCAACGCGTTAGAGGGCGGCAATCTGGGTTGGAAAGCCGCCGCCCAGCTACCCGCATTATTTCTTGATGCCTTAAAAAACATGCAAGCTGGTGATATAACGCCAGCATTGCGTAGCCCAAACGGTTTTCATATATTAAAACTTACCAGCAAACGTGGTGGCAACTCGCCTTTAGTCATTGAACAGACCCATGCCCGCCACATCCTGATCAAGCTGACTGAAATCGTATCCGAAAAAGACGGCAAACAAAAAATGGATAACATCAAAGACCGTTTGGATAATGGTGAAAAATTCGAAGTGCTTGCACGCCAATTCTCTGAAGACGGCACAGCATCAAATGGTGGCGATCTAGGCTGGGTGAATCCCGGAGATACTGTCCCCCAGTTTGAAAAAGCCATGAATGAGCTCAAAGATAACCAGATCAGCGAACCTGTTCGTAGCCCATTCGGCTGGCATGTCATTCAAGTGCTCGAACGCCGTAAGCAAGATATGAGTAAAGAAGCTGCCCGACTGAAAGCGCGGCAGGAAATCCGTGCACGCAAGGCCGATGAAGCATTTCAGGACTGGTTACGTGAATTACGTGACCGTGCTTATGTCGAGTACAGGCTTGAAGATAAATTTTAAACTTTAAATATTTTTATTCAGCCATTTGAACAACACACTACCCCGTATTGCCATCACCGCTGGCGAGCCCGCAGGCATAGGTCCTGACCTGTGCGTTCTGCTCGCGCATAAAGCCTTAAATGCGCAAATAGTCGTCATTGCAGACAGCGACATGCTAAAGGCTCGTGCTGCGCAAATAGATGTCACACTCAATATCCAACCTTTTACTGAAAAGCAAAATCAGCCGCATAGCGGCAACGGCTCGCTCACAGTTTTACATCAAGCGATAAACAAGCCGGTAATTGTCGGAAAACTAGATGCGCATAACAGTGCATATGTATTAAATACACTGAGAACAGCAGCATTAGGCTGTGCCTCTGACCAGCACGGCACCAATCTGTTTGATGCTATGGTTACTGCGCCAGTGCACAAAGGCATTATCAATGATGCAGGTATTGCATTCAGTGGTCATACAGAATTTCTCGCTGAGCTAACCGATACCGAACAAGTTGTGATGATGCTGGTCGGTGGCGGTATGCGCGTAGCACTAGCTACCACACACCTGCCGTTAAAGGATGTGCCACAAGCAATTACGCAGAGCAGCCTGGAAACCACTATTCGAATTCTACATCATGACCTGATCGACAAATTTGGCATTGCAAACCCGCGCATTCTGGTGGCTGGTCTCAACCCGCATGCAGGTGAAGATGGCTATCTGGGTCGCGAAGAAATCGAGACCATCAACCCGGTGCTGGAAAAACTGCGTACAGAAGGCATGAACCTTGTAGGCGCATTACCGGCAGATACATTATTTGCCAAACATCATTTAAGTAAAGCAGATGCCGTGCTGGCCATGTACCATGACCAAGGTTTGCCCGTGCTCAAACACGCCAGCTTTGGCGAGGGCGTCAACGTAACACTGGGCTTGCCGATTATTCGCACCTCGGTCGATCATGGCACTGCACTGGATCTTGCCGGCACCGGCAACATCGAAATAGGCAGCCTGCTGGCCGCTATTGAACTGGCTATATCATTAGTCAGCAACAAACACTAAAGTACACTCAACATGAAACACGTTGCAAAAAAGCGCTTCGGCCAAAACTTCCTCACCGATCAAGGGGTGATTGACAGTCTGGTATCAGCAATTTCCCCCAAATCAGATGACCTCATGGTCGAAATCGGGCCGGGTCTTGGCGCACTCACAAAACCTTTGCTGCAAAAACTGGATATGCTGCATGTGGTGGAAGTCGACCGTGACATCATTAGCTGGATGCAAAAAGAATACGCAAAAAACAATATCACGATACATAACTCAGATGCGCTCAAATTTGACTTCAGCACACTCGGTGAAAACCTGCGCGTAGTAGGCAACCTGCCCTACAACATCTCGACACCCATCCTGTTTCATCTGTTAGACAACGTAAAAGTCATCACCGATATGCACTTCATGCTGCAAAACGAAGTGGTCGAACGCATGGTGGCTCATCCATCCACTGCGGCTTACGGCAGACTAAGTGTAATGCTGCAATATCGCCTGCAGATGGAATACCTGTTTACAGTACCGCCAGAGGCATTTGATCCTGCACCGAAAGTAGAATCGGCATTTGTACGCTGTGTACCGCACGCCAAGCTGCCATTTGTTGCGAATGACGAGGCACTATTTGCAAAAATCGTAACTGCCGCCTTCGGTCAGCGCCGCAAAACATTACGCAACACACTTAAAGGTTTGCTCGATGATGACGGATTTGCTGCACTCAATATCGACTCACAGCAACGTGCCGAGAATCTTGGCGTTGCCGAATTTGTGACTATCGCCAACTATTTAAGCGCTATTTAAATTACCGCCATATAAGTGCAAAGCACTTAAATTCAAATATAATTTCAAAAAATTCAATACTCAATCTTTAGGAAAATCTCATGCGTATCATTCTTTTAGGCGCTCCTGGCGCAGGCAAAGGCACTCAAGCCACTCATTTGCGTGAAAAATTCAATATCCCGCAAATTTCCACCGGCGACATGCTGCGTGCAGCGGTTAAAGCCGGTACTCCACTCGGACTGGAAGCCAAATCTTTCATGGATTCAGGCGGTTTGGTTCCGGATGCTGTGATTATTGGTTTAGTGAGTGAGCGCATTAAAGAAGCAGATTGTGCAAACGGGTTCCTGTTTGACGGCTTTCCACGCACTATTCCGCAAGCGGAAGCGATGAAAGCAGCTGGTGTAGGCATTGATTACGTGGTTGAAATCGACGTACCTGATGAAGCAATCGTAGAGCGTATGAGTGGTCGTCGTTCACACCCTGCCAGCGGCCGTACTTACCACGTAAAATTCAACCCGCCAAAAGCGGCTGGCAAAGACGATGTCACTGGTGAAGATCTGGTACAGCGTGATGACGACAAAGAAGAAACCGTTAAAAAACGTTTAGAGGTTTACCACAGCCAGACTAAACCATTGGTTAAATATTATAAAGACTGGGCAAGCAGTGGCTCAGAAGGCGCGCCTAAGCATGTCTTTGTAAACGGTTTAGGTGACATGAATGTGATTCGCGACAATATTTTTGCCGCGCTTGTATAGTTTTATACTAATGCAGTTGTGTTTCTAATTTAAGACTGCAACAACTGAGAGAACGATATGCACCAAAAATTATATATTGCTTACTTTGCCGCCGCAGTACTTTCTGGATGTGCAACACACAGAATGGGCAACGTGATCCCTGCTGAAAATAATTTATATCAAGTGATATCAATTGAAAAAACGGAAGAAGCTGCGCTCGCATCTGCCCTTTATTCTGCAGAAACAACATGTAAGCAAAGGCAATTAAGACATATCGTCCTCAGTCACAAAACAGAATATAAAGGCATTGTTTCGGCTGAGGCAGGCGAAACAATTGAGAAAGTACTGGAAATCATTCTAAGTGAGTCCGGTAAAAAAGCGCCGGATGTATCTGGAGATAATGATTACCGCACAACAATGCAGTTCAAATGTGAAAGTAAGTAGAACGCAATACTGATAGCCATTACGCCCCCCTGCTGTCGCGCCGAGTAGCGCAGTCTTAATGGGAGTTTTCGGCAATCGGCTGTTGAGCCCAAATGATTTTATTGGGCGAGTTTTCGATTGCCGCCCATTAAGGCGAGCAACGCAGGAAGCCCGTGAAGGGCTTCCCCAATTTGCTAAGCCACTAAAAGTGGCAAGCAAAGTGTGAGCGACAGGGGGTGTCATTTTGTTTGGGCACTTTATTTTGGACAAGCAAAATAAAGTGCCTTGCCGTCGGGCAACCCCGACATGCATAACAATCCAAGTAACATTTCAGTTCATCTATTACGCTTCTTTAACAATAGTCCCTGCCTATCACGTGTGAATAATGCGCTTTACGCATATATTCTACGGGGATAACCTTTACGATTGCGCAGGAATGACGCTACGAGAAATCGCATTATTCACCCGCGAAAGGTATAATCTCGCTATTCGTTTAATATTCAAGAATAGTTAAATTATGCAACAGCAGTACCCTTTCAAAGAAATCGAACAATCCGCCCAGCAATACTGGGAAACCAATCAAACCTTCGCTGCATCAGAACAATCCGACAAGCCTAAATACTATTGCCTGTCCATGTTCCCTTACCCTAGCGGCCGCTTGCATATGGGACACGTGCGTAACTACACGATTGGCGATGTATTGAGCCGCTTTCATAAAATGAAGGGCTTTAACGTCATGCAGCCTATGGGTTGGGATGCGTTCGGTTTGCCTGCTGAAAATGCTGCGATTAAAAACAATACTGCACCTGCCGCATGGACTTATAGCAATATCGAGCACATGAAAACCCAGCTCAAGCAACTCGGCTTGGGCGTGGACTGGAACCGCGAGATTGCAACCTGTAAGCCAGAATACTACAAATGGGAGCAATGGCTGTTTACTGAACTGTACAAAAAAGGTCTGATTTACAAAAAGACCTCGACAGTGAACTGGGACCCAGTCGACGGCACCGTACTGGCGAATGAGCAAGTGATCGATGGCCGAGGCTGGCGTAGTGGCGCTCTGGTTGAAAAACGTGATATTCCACAATATTTCATGAAAATTACCGCTTATGCGGAAGAATTGCTGAACGACCTCGACAAACTGGATGGTTGGCCTGAGCAGGTTAAAACCATGCAACGTAACTGGATAGGCAAAAGCTACGGCTGCGAAGTCGAGTTCCCGATTGTCGGCCAAGATGGCAACCTCAAGGTTTACACCACGCGGCCGGACACACTGATGGGTGCCACTTATGTTGCAGTTGCGGCTGAACATGCGCTGGCAACACAGGCTGCACAAAATAACCCTGCGCTGGCTGACTTTATTGCAGAATGCAAACGCGGTAGCGTAGCAGAAGCCGACATCGCGACAGCAGAGAAAAAAGGCATGGCTACCGGTTTATTTGTTACGCACCCATTGAATGGCGAACAGTTGCCAGTATGGGTGGCTAACTATGTACTGGCCAGTTACGGTGAAGGTGCTGTGATGGCAGTACCGGCACATGACGAGCGAGATTTCGAATTTGCGGGCAAATACAGTCTACCGATCAAAGCTGTGATTAAACATGCAGACATTGACACTCTGCCAATGACAGAGCATGGCATATTATTTGACTCTGGCGAATTTGATGGTCTGGATTTTGATGGTGCCAGTACGGCGATTGCAGCTGCCTTATCAGCCAAGAACCTAGGTAAACGCCGCACCCAATACCGCCTGCGCGACTGGGGTGTTTCACGCCAGCGTTACTGGGGCTGTCCTATCCCTATCGTCCACTGCCCAAGTTGCGGTGAAGTACCGGTACCTGCTGAACAATTGCCGGTAACACTGCCGGAAGACGTAGTGATGGATGGCGTAGGCTCGCCAATCAAAAAAGACCCGGGCTTCTATGAGACCACATGCCCGACTTGTGGTGGCAAAGCCACTCGCGAGACCGACACACTGGACACGTTCTTTGAGTCCTCATGGTACTTCGCACGTTACGCCAGCTTTGACAGTCAAACTGCCATGGCCGATGAGCGTGCCAACTACTGGCTGCCGGTTGATCAATATGTAGGCGGTATTGAACATGCGATTTTGCATTTGCTGTACGCGCGTTTTTTCAACAAGCTGATGCGCGATGTCGGTTTGCTCAAAAATGACGAACCGTTCACCAATCTGCTCACACAAGGCATGGTGCTCAAAGACGGTACCAAAATGAGTAAATCCAAAGGTAACACGGTTGACCCGCAGGAGCTAATTGATACCTATGGCGCAGATACTGCACGCCTGTTCATGATGTTTGCAGCACCACCGGAGCAAAGCCTGGAATGGGCTGATAGTGGCGTGGAAGGTGCGCACCGCTTCTTGCGCCGCTTATGGAAAGCAGTTTACGACCATGTTGAATCAGGTTCAATTGCAGCTTACAGCACAGGTGACTTAACTGCAGAACTTAAAAACCTGCGCCGCCAACTGCATCTGACGATTGAAAAAGTAGCTGACGATTACGGCCGCCGCCATAGCTTTAATACCGCAATATCATCCGTGATGGAACTCATGAATGCACTGGCTAAAATTGAAGGTACTGATGAAACAACACGCCAAGTACGCCAGGAAGTTCTGCAGAATGTTGCATTATTACTATCCCCAATCGTACCGCACGTTTGTCAGGCTTTATGGTCAGAACTTTGCCCGGGCAGTCACATTCTTGATGCTGCCTGGCCAAGCGCCGACCAAACTGCTATGGTACAGGACAGTATTGAATACGTGATTCAGGTTAACGGCAAATTACGCGGCAGCATTAGCGTAGCAAAATCTGAAACACGTGAAAATATCGAGAAGCTGACACTTGAACAACCTTGCGTGCAGAAATATATTGAAGAAAATATGTCTGTACGTAAAATCATCGTGGTTCCAAATAAACTTATTAACGTTGTTGTAGGATAAACCATGCAAAACGCCCTTTCCTTAGTAAATGCGCGCAGAAAAACTGTTATCAGCATCGTCATGCTGTTGACGCTTGCGTTGTCTGCCTGCGGTTTTCAATTGAGGGGAGCGGCTGATTTAGCATTTAAGACGCTTTATATACAAGGCGGTAAGTTAACCATTTCCAGGGACTTGGCACGTAACCTTAAAACCAATGGTGTACAGGTGGTTGAAAACGCTGAAGATGCCGAACTGTTACTGGAGCTATTAAGCGAAAGCAACCAGAAGCGCATTCTGTCTCTGAGTGGCGGCGGTCTGGTACGTGAGTTTGAGCTTATTTACCTCTTGAACTTCAGGGTGCGTGAGGCTAGTAGCCCGACGTGGGGGCCGGTGCAAACACTACGCGGACGTCGCGATTTTTCTTACAGTGACAGTGCTTTACTCGGTAAAGCTGAAGAAGAGGCAAGGCTTAATGCAGATATGCGTACCGATGCAGTACGTGAACTACTGCGTCGTTTAACTGCAATCAAACCAGCTGCTACGCAACAGTAGAATTCATGCGCTTAGCTCAGGCTCAACTGGAATCGCATCTAAAAAATGGCCTGCAGGCGTTGTATGTTTTAGCAGGGGACGAGCCGTTGGCGCAGCGCGAATGCCTCGATGCCATTCGTGCAGCCGCCCGTGCACAAGGCTTTGAAGAGCGTACAAGTTTAACCGTAGAGCGCAGTTTTAACTGGCAGCAGCTGCAGAATTATGGTCAATCGATATCACTGTTTGCGAGCCGCCGCTTGCTGGAGCTCAGCATCCCTTCAGGCAAACCCGGCGTAGATGGCGGCAAAGCACTGGTAGCTTTAGCTGCCAAAACCATTCCCGACACTACTGTCGTCATCATACTTCCGACACTGGAACGGGATGCTAAAAACAGCACTTGGTTCAATGCACTCGAAACGCAGGCACAAACCATTACGCTCAATGAAGTCGATGCCGCTAATTTGCCTAAATGGATCGCAAATAGACTTGCACAGCAAGGCCAGCATACCGGCACACAAACTCTGGAGTTTCTGGCGCACCAGGTTGAAGGCAACCTGCTTGCCGCCAATCAGGAAGTACAAAAACTGGGATTACTCTATCCTCAAGGCGAACTTTCAGATGAAACCGTGCGCGAAGCCGTACTCAATGTATCGCGTTATGATGCGTTTCAGCTAGGCGAAGCCGTGCTACAAGGCGATGCAGAACGAACAGTACGCATTCTGCAGGGCCTGCAAGACGAAGGTGAAAATGCTGTCGCAGTTATGAACCCGCTAATGTGGGTATTAAGGCCACTGGTGCGTATCAAACAGGCAGAAATGCGCGGTGAGAATATTAACAACGCCATGACCAGTGCGCGCATTTACGGTGACCGGCAGGCTTTGGTGAAACGTGCATTATCACGTCTAAGCTTACGCCAGCTTGAAGCCGCGCTGCAAAAACTGGCAGATATAGACAGAACCGCCAAAGGTGTCATGCTGGGTGATGCCTGGCTGGAAATCTCCAGACTTTGTTTCGGTTTAGCACGCGTGCGCAGTCGTTAGATACACCTTTTTCTTACGTGTTTTTTGCGCACTTCTTAACCAATAGCTAAAAAGCGTATAATCAAGGCATTACTTTATTTAACGACGATTATTCCGTGAATATTCAACAATACATGAAAAACATTGGCATCGAGGCACGCAAAGCTTCACGCCAGATGGCTAGTGCCAGTACCAACCAGAAAAACATCGCACTCAACGCGATTGCCAAGGCAATATTGCGAGAAAAAGCTGCCCTGCTTGCCGCTAACAAACTGGATCTCGATGCAGCGCGTGCAAATGGTCTGGATGACGCAATGCTGGATCGGCTCACGATCACTGAGAAATCTATTAACAACATGGCGGAAGGCTTGGCGCAAATTGCCAGCCTTGCCGATCCAATCGGTGAAATGAATAACTTCAAATATCGCCCAAGCGGTATTCAAATCGGCCAGATGCGCGTACCACTCGGCGTTATCGGCATCATTTATGAAGCACGTCCAAACGTAACGGTCGATGCAGCAGGGCTATGCATTAAATCCGGCAACGCAGCGATCCTGCGCGGCGGCTCTGAGGCAATCCACTGTAATCAGGCATTGGCTAAACTCGTACATGAAGGTCTGAAAGAAGCGGCCCTGCCAACAACGGCAGTACAAGTAGTTGAAACAACTGACCGTGCTGCAGTAGGTGAACTGATCACGATGAAACAATACGTCGACGTAATCGTGCCACGCGGCGGCAAAGGCCTGATTGAGCGTATTTCTACTGACGCACGTATTCCAGTGATTAAACATCTGGATGGCAATTGCCACGTCTATGTGGATGATGATGCTGACTTTGAAAAGGCACTGCGTATTCTGGAAAACAGTAAGACCCAGCGTTTAGGTACCTGCAACACTGCTGAATCTCTGTTAATCGCGCGTTCAGTTGCAGCAAGCATGCTGCCTAAACTGGCCGACATGCTTACCAGCCACGCTATTGAGATTCGAGGCTGCGCGGAAACCTGCGCACTGGTAAAACAGGCAAAACCAGCCACAGAACAAGACTATTACACCGAGTATCTGGCTGCAATTATCTCATGCAAGGTCGTGAGTGGTATCGATGAGGCGATTGAACATATTAACGAGCACTCATCTCAGCACACTGAAGCGATTGTGACCGAGAATTACACTAAAGCCAGAAGGTTCCTGCGCGAAGTGGATTCAAGCAGCGTCATGGTGAATGCATCCACCCGCTTTGCTGATGGTTTTGAATATGGGTTTGGTGCCGAAATCGGCATCTCGACTGACAAGCTGCATGCGCGTGGCCCAGTTGGACTGGAAGGCTTAACCTCATTGAAATATGTAGTGCTGGGCGACGGACAAGTTCGCGCTTAACACAAGGCTCTGCATTGAACACCGCCGCAAACCTCACAGCAAGAATGCCAGCCATTGGCATTCTCGGCGGTACGTTCAACCCCATTCATTTCGGGCACTTGCGCATGGCACAGGAGCTTGCAGATGCGCTAAATCTGGACACTGTACGTTTCATACCGGCAGCAAACCCACCACATAAAGATGCTCCAGCCATCAGCGCCGAGCAACGCGCTGCAATGGTAAAGCTGGCCATTGCCAACAATGACAGTTTCATCTTTGATGACCGTGAACTGCACCGAACTGGCGCTTCTTATACCTTGGATACCCTGCTCAGTCTGCGTGAAGAATTAGGTGAAAAAACCAGCATCACGCTTTTTATGGGCAGCGACGCCTTCACAAAATTTGACACCTGGCATCGCTGGCAGGAAATCATCAGCTTATGTCATATTGCGCTGGTGCAAAGACCACAACTGCGTGGCCATGAACATAAGTTATCAAAAACACTGGAAACCTTTTTACACAATCATTACTCCGAGAATAGTGATGATCTGCATCACCATGCGGCCGGCTTTGTCACCATGCGCCAGATAACGGCACTGGATATTTCATCCACAGCCATACGTCACGCCCTGCAGCATGGGGATTCAGTACGCTACTTAATTCCGGATAATGTGATTGAATATATTCATCAATATAAACTCTACAGATAGCTTCAATTTCACTTATACGTTATACCATTACAGAATATTGCGAGCACACCAAAATGAAACAAACCCTGCCAAGACGCTTATCCGTATTATCGCTACTTGCACTGGTGCTGACTGTCAGCACTTGCGGCGTGAATCCGGTCACTAAAAAACGTGAAGTACAGTTGATTTCAGAAGAAAAAGAAATCGCTATCGGCACTCAAAATTACTCACCTACACGTCAATCTCAAGGTGGTGATTATGTGCTAGACGCGGAACTGACAGCTTATGTACAAAGTGTAGGCGATAAACTAGCCGCGGTTTCTGACCGCAAGCTACCCTATGAATATAAGATCATCAATGACTCCGTACCCAACGCATGGGCGATGCCGGGCGGTAAAATCGCTTTCAACCGCGGTCTGCTCTATGAGCTGAATAGTGAAGCCGAACTCGCGGCAGTGATGGGGCATGAAATGGTGCATGCTGCGGCGCGTCACGGTGCAAAAGGCATGGAGCGCGGCATCATGCTGCAAGGCGCAATGATTGCGGTTGGTATCGGCGCACAGAATACCGATTACGCAAACCTGATTGTTGGCGGCGCACAAGCTGGCGCACAACTGGTTAACAGCAAATATGGCCGTGATGCAGAAAGCGAATCTGACCTCTACGGCATGCAATACATGAAAAAGGCAGGCTATGATCCAACAGCAGCCGTGACTTTGCAGGAAACCTTTGTGCGCTTGAGTGCAGGCCGTAAAAGTAACTTCATAGAGGGTCTGTTCGCCAGTCACCCGCCTTCACCTGAGCGCGTTGCAGCCAACAAAGCAACACTGGCACAGGTAGGTGCCGGCGGCGAATGGGGCAAAGAAATCTATGCGAAAAAAACTGCAAAACTCAGAGCTAGCCAAGGTGCCTATAAAGCTTATGACGAAGCTGTAAAAGCACTCGGCGAAAAAAATGTCGATAAAGCCAAAACCCTAGCCAATCAGGCGATTGCAATTGAACCGCGTGAAGCACGCTTTCAGGAACTGTTAGGTGACATTGCGTTAACGCAGAAAAAGAATCAGGAAGCACTGGCTTTCTATGACAAAGCGATCAAAATGCAGCCGGATTATTTCAAACCGCACATTCAGAGCGGCATTGCGCTGTTTAACATGGGTAAAAAAGCAGAAGCTGAACCGTATCTCAAGCGCGCCAATCAACTGCTGCCCACTGCACCGGGACACGCCCTGTTAGGCCAGCTTGCAGAAAGTCGCGGCGACATCAATGGCGCATTGCAGCATTATCAAGTAGCTGCCAGCTCTAATTCAGATATTGGTAAAGATGCCGTCGCACGTGCCGTGCGCCTTGATTTGCCGCGTAACCCTGCCAAATATATTCAGTCTGGAGCGCAAGCAGACGGCACGGGGAATTTATATGCGGTGGTACAGAACAATACGCCATCCGCCATTGACCGCGTTCAAGTGCGTGTCATCAAGTACGATGCACAAACAGGCAGAGCTGTTGCTCAAAGCGGTCTGTTAACGATTCGCGGTGTAGCTGCCGGTAAGCGCAATCAGGTAGCAGTTGGCGAACGCGTTAACAGTGCAAAAGAAGTACAGCTTTACAAAGTGGTCGTAGAATCAGCTCAGTTGGCGCAGTAAATTCAACGTCTCAAATTAAGTAGCCGGTCTCGCCCGGCTGGCGACCTCATTTCTTTTGCTTAACCAAAAGAAATGAGGAAAAGAAAAGGCTACCCTCTACCGCTCTTTCTTCCGTTGCTCGCCTTAATGAGCGGCAATCGGAGACCGCAAGGGTCTTCCCCAACATCACGAATTGCTAAAGCAATTGTTCTGTTGTGAAAACTCGCCCAATAAAAACAATTGAGCTCAAACAACCGCTTGCCGAAATCCCCCATTAAGTCTGCGCTACTCAGCGCGGTAGAAAGGGTTGAATTTGACACAACCATTTCTGCTTTAAATAACTGCTATATAACTTATCGCTAAACTATATAGGTGTTTTAATAACCAAGACTTACCCAACATATAGAGCCCACTGCTGACGCGCCTCAATTTTGAGTAAATCTTGAGAGTATTCGGCAGACGGCTGTCTAAGCGCTAGCGAGTTTCCGGCTGCCGCTCAAGATTTATTCAAAATTGAGGATTAAGCGGCAGGTGGTAGCTTTTTCTTTGGTTTCTTTCTTTTGGCTAAGCAAAAGAAAGAAACTCGCCTAGAGGCGAAACGCAAGCTGAAAACTTATAAAAAAATAGTTTAAAAATCACACGAGAGCGACCATCTACAAGCTAAATTCAGCCTCACCATGCCAAGGCACCACACTCAGACATGGAGCAGCAATACGCTGCTGCAAACTGGCAAGGTTTTCGGCAAACATCGGCATATCCGGCTCAACCTGATTAGCCACCCATCCGGCCAGCGTTAACCCTCTGGATTGAATAGCTTCAACGGTTAATAAGGCATGATTAATACAGCCCAAACGCATACCAACCACCAGTATGATCGGTAGCTGTAATTTAACCGCAAGATCAGCCAGCGTCTGCTGATTATTCACAGGCACAAAAAATCCGCCAGCACCCTCAACCACTACCACATCGGCCATCTCTGCCAAGGTATGGTAACTGCGCAAGATCAAATCCACATCAATTTCAACGCCGACTTTTTCAGCGGCAATGTGTGGCGCAATCGCAGGCACAAAATGGTAAGGGTTGATTAATTCCAATGCGGCTGGAACATTGCCAGCTTCATATAATGCCACTACATCATCATTAACCAGCTGCCCCTGCCAGATACCATGCGCACTCAACTCACAGCCTGATGCGACGGGCTTCATACCAACCGCGCGTTTACCGCTGCTGACAAAATACCGGAGCAAAGCGCTAGCAACATAGGTTTTACCTACATTGGTATCAGTACCCACTACAAAATATGACTGCTGCATGACTGCTACTTTTGTCTGGGTTTGAAAGTGATGGGCGAAATTCCATCTTCGAATTTTGGATTATCTTTGGCACGCCAGGCATGTGCGTATACTACTTCGAATGTAGCTGGCAGTTTACCGTCATGCTGCCGAAACTGTTCATATTCTGCTTCCAGCCTCGCAAAGTAGCTGCGGCCAAGCAGACCTCGTGCACGGCCATCTGTTGCATTGTGTGCGCCGATACTCTTTAAATCACGCATCACGCTTTTCACATCATCATAAGTCAGGGTAAACCGCTCAACATCCAGTACCGGCGCACTGAACCCGGCACGCACCAAAGCATCGCCTATATCATGCATATCAATAAACCTGCTTACGCTGGTATGACTGCTAGCGCTTGCTGCATCGCTGGCAGTCCTTAACTCGCGCAATGTATCTGGCCCAAATGTACTGAACATGAGCAAACCTTCAGGCTGTAATACTCGGTGAAATTCCTGCAATGCGGCATCCAGATCATTGCACCACTGAATCGCCAGATTTGACCAGACAAAACCGACACTGCTATCCGCCAAAGGTAGAGCCTCAATGTCAGCACATAGCAGGTTTTGTTTTTTATTGCTGAATAGGGACTTGATCTGATGGGCTAGGCCAAGGCGGCTACGTGTCTTACGTGTTTTCTGCAGCATCTGATGCGCGAAATCCAGTGACACTACCTGCGACTTTGCATAACGCTTTTGCAGGGCGTGGCTTGCCAGCCCGGTACCGCAGCCTGCATCCAGAATAAACTGCGGATTTATTTTCACGAGATCAAGGCGATTCAGCATCTCCTCACGCACTTGTTTCTGCAATATTGCAGCGGCATCATAGGTTTCGGCTGCGCGGCCAAAAGAAGCACGCGCCCGCGCTTTATCGATGCGGTAAATATCGTCTGTCATCATAAATTACTGTGTAGGCGGCTCTAAAAACTGTACAACCGCATCAATGAAATGTTCCTGATGTGAAAGAAATGGTGCATGTGACGCACCTGCCATCACACGCAGAAAACCTGTCGGCAGGTTCTGCATCATCCAGTGTGCAGCCTGTACCGGTGCCAGCGTATCGCGGTCACCGTGAATCAGCAATGTCGGCTTACGCAGATGCTCAACCTCCGCACGCAAATCGGTTTCCAGCAATATATTCAGCGCACGGAACAGCGCCTGTGACGATGGTGTCGGGCGCTCTGAGAATTTATTGCGCAACAACTTAACTGTACTGCGCGCATCACTCGCGCCCATGCACTGTAAGGTCAGGAATTGCGTCATCGTCCTGTGATAATCTTCATTGACACTGTCAGCAAAGTTACTGAACACGTCCGGGTCAATACCTAAATCCCAAGTGGTTTTATATTCGGTATTGCTCTGATCAAAACTTTTATTTACAAAGCATGGCGTTGAACCTACCAGCACCAACCGGCGTACCAAGTCTGGGTAATCCAGCGTGATACGCATCGCTACCTGCCCACCAAGTGACCAACCCACAATGTCAGCATCAGCAGGCAAGGTTTCAGCCACTTTCTCGGCAACGGCATGCAGATGAAACGGTTCTATCGGGCGGCTGAAGCCCATACCGGGTAAATCAACAATATGCAAAGTAAAAGATTTATTGAGCTTTTTCACCAATGGCTGCCATACGGCGCCACTCATGCCCCAGCCGTGAATCAGCACCAGATTGGGCCCAGCGCCTATGGTTTCTACATGCACATTATTTGCAGTTACATTCATAAAACACTTTCTGCCTGATGAATTGCCGCTACCAGTTGCTTCACATCATCCAGACTATGAGCGGCCGATAATGAAATACGCAGCCTTGCCGTACCTGTCGGCACGGTAGGCGGACGTATCGCCGGTACCAGAATACCATGTGTCTGCAAGTACTCGCTAACCGCCAGTGATTCCTCATTGCCGCCGATAATCAATGGTTGAATCGCAGTATCTGATTCCAGCAGCTTCCATTTTTTGAGCTTTAGATTTGCTTTCAGGTAAGCAATCAAGGCATTCAAATTGGCACGCAGATCATCGCCCTGCTCAATCAGTTGCACCGAAGCTGACAGCGTTGCAGAAAGTGCCGGCGGTGCCGGTGTTGAATATACGTAGCTTTTGGCTTTTTGAATCAGATAATCAATCACCACTTGTTCACCGGCAACAAAAGCACCGGCGACACCCGCCGCCTTGCCTAATGTTGCCATGACAATGATACGCGGCGACTTGATCTTGAAGTGATTCAGGCTGCCTTGACCATGCTCACCCAACACGCCAAAACCATGTGCGTCATCCAAATACAGGTAGGCATCATATTTCTCGCACAGTGCCAGATACTCAGGGATAGGCGCAATGTCGCCATCCATACTGAACACCGCATCGGCAGCGATCAGCTTATGTTTGGCTTGGCTTGCTTGCAACAGCTTTTCCAATGCAGCAACATCATTATGCGGGTAACGGTGAAAGTCTGCGTAGGAAAAATACGCACCATCATTGAGACAGGCATGATTCAATTTATCTGCAAAGACAGCATCACCACGCCCCATCAAAGCACCGATCACACCAATATTTGCCATATAACCGGTGGAGAATAATAGTGCTGCTGGTAAATCCACAAACTTGGCCAGCTGCTTTTCCAGTGAATCATGGTAGCGATGGTGGCCGGTAATAAGATTGGATGCACCGCTGCCGACACCGGAATCACCTGCTGCCTTTTGCATGGCGGCAATCAGCTCAGGACGATTTGCCAAGCCTAGATAATCGTTGCTGCAAAATGACAGGTAAGGTTTCTGGTTGGCAACAATATGCTCTGCCTGCGGAGAGTCCAGTAAACGGCGCTGACGCAGCAGGCCATTAGCCTTGCGCTGTTCAAGCTCTTTTTGTAAAGCAGCTAACATTTAAATTTTGTTGATACCAAGTTTTGCAAACAACTGCTTATCCGTATCGGCTTCCGGGTTACCTGTAGTTAACAGTTTTTCACCGTAGAAAATGCTGTTAGCACCGGCAAGAAAGCACATCGCTTGCGTACCTTCACTCATACTTTGACGACCCGCTGATAAGCGCACATAGCTGGTTGGCATCGTAATACGTGCCGCTGCAATCGTGCGCACAAACTCCAGATGATCTAACTCTTCAGTACCGTGCAAAGGCGTGCCCTCAACTTGAGTCAGCAAGTTAATCGGTACGCTCTCAGGCGGCTGTTCCATGTTAGCCAGTTGCGCCAGCAGACCAGCGCGCTGGTTGCGTGACTCACCCATCCCGATAATGCCGCCACTGCAAACGTGAATGTTCTGGCTACGTACGCGCTCCAGTGTCTCCAAGCGGTCTTGATAGGTACGTGTCGTAATCACTTCACCATAGAACTCCGGCGCTGTGTCCAGATTATGGTTGTAGTAATCAAGTCCGGCTTCTTTCAACTGCTCAGCCTGACCTTCCTTCAACATGCCCAAAGTAGCGCAGGTCTCCAGACCCAAAGCTTTCACTTCCTCAATCATTCTCAGCACTGGTTCCAGGTCACGCTGTTTCGGGCCACGCCATGCTGCACCCATACAGAAGCGGCTGGCCCCGTTATCTTTAGCTTCTTTGGCGGCGGCAACTACATCATCCAATGCCATTAACGGTTCGCTCTCAACCTCGGTATGATAACGCGCTGCCTGCGGGCAATAACCGCAATCCTCTGAACAGCCACCGGTTTTAATTGATAGCAAAGTGCTGACCTGAACCGCATTCGGATCAAAGTTTTCACGGTGCACGGTTTGCGCGCGATACATCAAATCGCTGAACGGCAACTCAAATAATGCGACAATGTCGTCAACGCTCCAGCGATTAACTGTTTTTGGCGTGCATGATTTGTCTAAATTGGCTTTAAGATGATCAGTATTGATGACAGCCTCGTTACTGGAAGCTACCGGTGATGTTGTTGCCGATTCAAGCATGTGCGTTTCCTTATTTACAACGTTAGCACCGGATTTAAATCCGGGATATCGCTGGTTTGATAACTTATTGAATATTTTGCATTATACCTTGTCAACAAAAAGCCCTGCAAATTTTGAACAATAGATTAAAATTTAAGCATATTTTCAATTCCATCCTGCAGCAAGCTTGTATGCTATGCGCTAACCACAAAGGTGGAGAATATGGACTTTGCAGTGATTGCCAGCAAAGTTTACCTTGGCATATCGCACCAAAGTGTCCGCAATGCGGCCTGCTGTCAGATGGCCACATTTGCGGTCATTGCCTGCAATCTGCACCCAGCTTTGATGCGACACGTGCCTTATTCAGCTATGACTATCCGCTGGACCGGCTGCTACAACACTATAAATACAAAGAGTCTCTGCATCTGGCAGATACATTTGCGTCTTTATTTATCAAAAACTTGCTTGATGCTGCCCCGAATAATCATACGCAACCAGACCTGATCATGCCGATGCCGATGCATAACGAACGCCTTAAACAGCGCGGCTTTAATCAGGCATTGGAAATTGCACGTCTTATCAGCAAGCACAGACAAATAAAACTCGACTTTACTTCATGCCAGCGCACCAGACTTACACCACCGCAAGCTAGCCTGCCGTTAAAAGAACGTATCAAAAACATACGGGGCGTTTTTCAGTGTGATAAAAACCTGCAAGGACTTAACATTGCGCTGGTTGATGACGTGATGACCACAGGTGCCAGCTTGAATGAATTAGCCAAAACTTTAAAACAAGCGGGAGCGGCACATGTAGAATGCTGGGTGATTGCAAGAACACTCCCCAGACCTCACTGATAAATTTATAGAAGTGCTCATATGTTTACAATTGTTTTATTTGAACCGGAAATACCGCCGAATACCGGCAACATCATCAGACTATGCGCCAATACCGGTGCAAATCTGCATCTGGTAAAACCACTTGGCTTTTCACTGGAAGACAAACAGCTTAAACGTGCCGGTCTGGATTATCACGAATATGCAAGTTTGCAGGTACATGAAAATTGGGCAGAATGTAAAGCGGCTTTAGCTGGAAAGCGCATGTTTGCACTCACTACCAAAGGCAGCACCTGCCATGCAGACATTACTTTTGAAAAGGGCGATGTATTTGTATTCGGCCCGGAAACACGCGGTTTACCGGAAGAAATTCGTGCGGAATTCAGCCCTGAACATCGTGTACGCCTACCGATGCTACCTAACAGCCGCAGCCTGAATTTATCAAACTCAGCTGCCGTATTACTATATGAAGCATGGCGGCAGATCGGGTTTGAGGGCGGCAGTTAAAAGTCTCTAACCGCAAAAAACTAGCCACGAGGGCATTATTACTAATTAAAACAGTTAAAACCGAGAGATTAGTGCGATAAAAAAGCAATACTACTTGCGTTTAAACGCCTTCCGGCTTTTGATCACGACCTAATAAGTCCATCACGGCATCCTGCGCACTCTTGCCATGCGTCAGTGCCTGATTCACTTCATAGGTAATCGGCATATCGACACCAAGGCTATCAGCACGGCGCATTACTTCACGCGCAGTATTCACGCCTTCGGCAACATGCCCCAGACCTTGCAGAATGTCTGCCAGACTTTTGCCACTTGCCAGCTGCAAGCCAACTTCACGGTTCCTGGAATATTGGCCGGTACAGGTCAATATCAAATCACCCACTCCAGCCAACCCCATGAATGATTCGGTTTTAGCACCTAATGCCACGCCAAAACGCGTCATTTCAGTCAGGCCTCGCGTGATCATGGCGGCACGTGCATTGTTACCAAAACCCATGCCATCAGAAATACCGGCAGCAATCGCCATTACATTTTTTACAGCACCGCCTACAGAAACACCAATCACGTCTGTCGTGTTGTAAACACGCAGATTAGCTCCATGAATCAACTGGGCAGCCTCATTAGAGAACTCTTTATCATTGGCAGCCAATGTAATTGCTGTTGGCAAACCGCGTACCAATTCAGCGGCAAAGCTAGGGCCGGATAACGCACCCCATCTGTGAACACTACCTAATTCTTCCAGCGCCACTTCATAAGGCAATTTAGCAGACTCAGGTTCCAGACCCTTGTGCGCCCAAATAATGGGCAAGGTAGAACCCAGCGCTTTGATGTCTTTTAACATACCGCGAAAGCCGGCGGTCGGCACTACGGATAAAATCAAATCAGCACCATCAAGCGCCGTCTGCAAGTTATCTTCAACCGACAACTGGTCATTGAATTTAAAATCACCCAGATATAAAGGATTGGCGCGTGCTTTACGCATGCCGGAAACATGGCCTGCATTACGCGCCCATAGCGAAACACGATGACGCTGACTCAGATTCATGGCGAGCGCGGTACCCCATGCCCCGGCACCCAGTACCGCTATTTTTGCATCTTTAGTTTTAATAGCTGAATACGTTTTAAAATCTGAATCAGTAACCATCTAGTTAAATCCCCATACAGACGAAATTAAAATAAAGCCCGTCATACCGTCACGGTGTTTTACTTTAAGCCAGCCATTAGTCAGCTTGGTATCGCCGATTTCCAGCACAACATCTTTTTCCAGTGTAGCAAGCAGACTTGATGCAGCATCAGCACTCGACCGCATTTCAGCATTGGCAGAAATCACCATTACCGTGCGCTTGCCGGATAACTGTTTTGCCTCTATCCAGCTGATACTGCCTTGCGCATCACGCACCTTCAGCCATTCGCCAAGATCAACAATAATCTCAACTGGATAACCTTGGCTCAGCAGCAGAATCTTTTTGGCTGCACTGGATGGGGCGTCATAAAGAATAGCTTTAGGTGCCGCGACTGATTTGAACTCTAATGCCACCGCCACAACCGGCGCTAGCATTAGAGTAATGAGCAGAGTTAAAGCTTTGGCGAAGCGAGACATAGATCTGAAGCGCCGGACTACTTAAGCCTGAGCAGATTCTTGCTGTTTTTGCTGCGCGAACAATGCTTCAAAATTGATCGGATTCAGCAGCACTGGCTGGAAGCCTGCACGCACAACTAAATCAGACACAGTTTCACGTGCATATGGGAACAGAATATTCGGGCAGGTAATGCCTACGATTAATTCAATATTTTCTACTGGTACGTTGCTGATCTGGAAAATACCGGCTTGTGTCACTTCTACCAGAAATACTGTTTTATCAGCGATTTTTGAAGTCACAGTCACTTTGATCGCAACTTCAAATACGTTTTCTTCAATTTGCTGCGCAAAGTTGCCCAACTCGATACTGACTTGCGGCTGAGTACGGTCAGTAAAAATTTGCGGTGCATGTGGAATTTCTAATGATGCATCTTTAACGTAAATTTTCTCGATGCCGAAGCCTGGTTGCTGTGCTTGTTCTTGTGCTGCGTTGTTGTCTTCTTGTGCCATGTTGTTCTACTTAAAAAATGTTAATTGAATAGGTTGGTATGTATATACTACAAAAAATCAGCCGCTATTTTAGCAGACTTTATTCAGGAGTCCTTGCAAGGTCGTATTAAGCCAATAGCGGATCTAATCCGCCTGCTAAATCCAGTGCACGCAAATCATCAAAACCGCCGATATGGCGATCATCAATAAAAATCTGTGGCACGGTACGGCGACCGGTTTTTTCTATCATCTCATTACGTTTTTCAGGCTGCAGGTCTACGCGAATCTTGTTGATTTCCTTCACACCCTTACTTGCCAGTAAACGCTCTGCATTCATGCAATATGGACAGACTGCCGAGGTATACATCACAATATTAGCCATACAATTACGCTTTCACTACCGGTAATTTTGCCGCTATCCATGCGTCGAGGCCACCTTGCAGGTTATTTACCTGTTTAAACTCAGCCTTGCGCAAAATGTCACAGGCCTTGGCCGAACGCATACCGCGTTGGCAATTCACCAGAATTGGCTTGTCTTTATATTTATTCAACTCATTCAAACGCTCTGCCAGCTTAGCCAAAGGTATATGCTTGGCATCAACGATGTGACCGCTTGCAAATTCTGCATCATCACGGACATCCAGCACCAAGGCGTTGTTGCGGTTAATCAGACTAATCGCTTCAGTCGTACCGAGATTAGGCACTCCACCTGCGCCTTTTTTGAATGACGGCAATAACAGCATAATGCCGGAACCTAAGGCTAATCCGATTAACAAAACATTTTCTTTAAAAAATTCCACTTAACACCTTTCAATATTGAATTCGCTTATCAGCGCATAACACTTAAATCAAGTTCATTATCACGCTTAAAATTTATAGTCAGATTTTACGTGTAATTAGGCTAAAATAGTGGAAATGCGACTATAAATTTATACGAAATATTTAAGGTAAAAATCATGTCACCCACTAATGTCACTCCTGTCTGCCTGCTCATTTTAGATGGCTTTGGCTACCGTGAAGAAATCAGCGATAACGCAATTGCCCAGGCAAAAAAACCAAACCTGGATGCGCTGTGGAAAAATTTTCCGCATACGCTGATTAACGCCTCAGAGCATTATGTAGGGCTGCCGGATGGACAAATGGGTAACTCAGAAGTCGGTCACCTTAACATCGGCGCCGGACGCATCATATTTCAGGATTTTGAGCGCATTAATAACAACATCGCCAGCGGTGAGTTCTTTGAGCATCCTGAGTTAAAACCTGCACTAATCAACATCAAAAACAATGATAAAGCCTTACATATTTTTGGCTTATTGTCAGATGGTGGCGTGCATAGCCATCAGACGCATATTCATGCCATGGTAGAAATGGCGGCAAAACTCGGCCTGCATAAAGTTTATGTTCACGCTTTTCTTGATGGACGAGACACACCTCCAGTCAGCGCAGCACCTTATATTGAAGCACTAGAAAATGAATGCACAAGATTAGGCGTGGGCAAAATCGCCTCTATCAGCGGCCGTTTTTACGGCATGGACCGTGATAAACGCTGGCCGCGCGTTGAGGCTGCCTATAAACTTTTTACCGAAGGTGAAGGTGAGTTTACTGCCGAAAGCGCAGCAAAAGGCTTAGAGGATGCCTACGCGCGTGGCGAGAATGATGAATTCGTTAAAACCACGGCAATACATAAAGCCGGCGAAGCCCCAATCAAGCTGGAAGATGGCGACCTTGTGGTGTTCATGAACTTTCGCTCTGACCGCGCACGCCAGCTCACTCATGCTCTGCTGGCTGAAGAGTTTGATGGATTCCATCGCCGCCATGTGCCTAAACTGGCTGGTTACTTCACGCTCACCATGTATGACAAAAAAGAAACGAAAGCGACTGTAATTTTTCCGCCACAGCAGGTGAACAACACCTTTGGTGAATATTTATCAGCACTCGGCTTAACACAACTGCGCATCGCAGAAACCGAGAAATATCCGCACGTCACATTTTTCTTTAATGGCGGAGAAGAAACCGTTTTTGCCGGTGAAGACAGGATTCTGGTGCCATCGCCTAAAGTCGAAACCTATGATTTGCAACCGGAAATGAGTGCATTTGAAGTAACCGACAGGCTGGAAGAAGCCATTACCAGCAAAAAATACAATGCCATTATCTGTAACTTTGCCAATTGTGACATGGTTGGCCACTCCGGCAACTTAAAAGCGGCAACTGAGGCGGTGGAAGCTCTCGATATCTGTATTGGACGCGTCGTCAATGCCATGCAAAGCATAGGCGGGGAAGTGCTGATTACAGCGGATCACGGCAATGCCGAGCTCATGTATGACGTAACAAACAATCAGCCGCATACTCAGCACACGACCAATCTGGTTCCGCTCATCTATATTGGCAGGCACGCTGACTTGAACGAAAGTGGTGCACTGTCAGACCTGGCGCCGACATTGCTGTACATGATGGGTCTGCCCCAGCCAGCAGAAATGACAGGCAAAAACTTGTTACAGCTTAAAAACTGATTTTGACGCAACCGATTCAACACCTGATTTCAATGAGGCTATATCGTTTCTTTCAAGCAGCCGTATGCACAGCCTTTATGGCCGCAGCATTACTGCATGTGCCAGTGGCATATGCTGAAAATAAACCGGAACAGACAAAACGTACGCTAAATGATGTGCATGAACGTCTGGAGTCGCTCAAAAAGGAGCTGAATAGCTCGCAGGAGGCGCACAAAGATGCGGCGGACGCTTTGAAAGAAAGCGAAATAGCCATCAGTGAAGCCAATAAGAAGCTGTATGAAATCAATCAGCGCCAGCAGGAAAACAAAAAAACACTCAGTAAACTGCAGGCTGATTCAAACGCTACCAATCAAGCGCTGGCACAACACCAGAAATTGCTAAGCGGCCAGCTTTACCAGCAGTATGTGTATGGCCAGCAAAGCTATCTGCGCATGATTCTACAAAGTGAAAAACCTAGCCAGATTGCCCGTGACGTGCACTACTTTTCATATATTGCAAAAGCACGTGCTGAAACTATCAGGCAAATGCAGGATAGCCTGACAAAGATCAGCAGGCTGAATGAAGAAACCGCTGCTGCCCTGCAGCAAGTAGCCGACCTCAAAAATAAACAGATTCAGGAGCGCCAGGCATTGCAGCAGCAAAAGGCTGCAAAATCTAAAGTTGTGAAGTCACTTTCACAGCAGATTACTGCCCAACGCAGCGAGATTAAAAAACTCAGCCGTGACGAAAAACGGCTGGCACAACTGGTCGCACGTCTGGCACAAATCGCCAGGGCTAAACCCAAGCCAAGCAAAAAAGTTGTGGTAAGAAAAAATAATAATTCGTCTTCAGACGAAGCAAGTAATCCTAGTAACGAAGTAGTGGCAAGTAATAATGCGCTACCTAGTGATGACTTATCCGGCATCAACTTTGCCGCACTTAAAGGCAAGTTAAGGCTGCCGGTGCGCGGCGACGTCACCAACAGGTTTGGCGCTAACCGCGCAGATAGCGGTATTTCTTGGAAGGGCCTGTTCATCAGAGCCAGTGAAGGGGCAGAAGTGAGATCTGTCGCGAGCGGACGTGTTGTGTTCTCAGACTGGTTAAGGGGCTTTGGCAACCTGATCATTGTAGATCATGGCAGTGGCTACATGAGCCTATATGGTAACAATCAGGCCGTGTTGAAACAGGCTGGCGATAGCGTGCGTAGCGGTGATGCAATTGCTTATGTTGGCAATAGCGGCGGTAACGAAACTAACGGTTTATATTATGAACTCAGACGTCAGAGCCGGCCGTTCGATCCGCTATCCTGGAGTAATTTGAATTGATATTCATTTAATGAAAGCCTGTAACGCAACAACCTCCTAAACCATGAGGTTCAGGCATGAGCAGCAAACCGGTCTAAGTTTTAGTTGATAAAATAAACGGGTCATCAAAAGACCTGTCATGCTCTTCAAACATATTTGAAAGCTTTCCATAAAACCGAATATAGATTTCAGCCGTATTGCTTTCACGATCCGATGCAAAGCATTCATCTACCAGATCATTCAGTTTTTGCATAATTTCAGCATGGGCAAGCTTGTGCGTACGAAAATATTCATAGTCTTCAGTCACGTGAGGCCGGCTTAACATAATGGCTTCTTCATGATCAAAATGATCAGCGGCGAGGTCAATTACGTAATATAGAAACGAAGGTAAGCGCCCCTGACATGAAGTCTGCTTCTCATGATCGCAGCGACTGCAGTCCGGCAGGTTTTCCTGCTTACTGCAGGAACAGGCATCTCTAAGATCACTCAGAAACTTCTCCAGCAACTGATGCTCCTTTTCGATAATACGATAATCAGCAGCAGACAGCGTCTTTATAGCCTCGACATGGATTGACATAATTTTCCTTACTTACGTGTTAAAGCAATTAATGTCTATTCCGACTACTATACTCGCCTATCATGCAACTATACAAACGGGGTTACCATCTTTAGCTATCAATCATTTATCTCAGCTATTTAAATTTCCGATTGCAAAATTCAATTCATCCTCTATCTAGAACTCAACATTCACCTGTTTACTTTCAGCTAAAGATATTGGAATCCGCGTATTTTCATCGCTTGCCTGATGCACACTTTTAACATGATGATAAAAATGCAACATACGTTCTGCCTGTAATTTTGCAGTCCAGTTTTCTGTGGCATATTTCAATGCCGCTTTGCCTAATTCATAGCGGTCTTCTGGATACTTCAGTAAGTAATGCACTTTGTCTGCAAAACGCTCGATGTTATCCGGTGCAATCAACGCACCTTTCCCTTCTACAAGTATCGATGCAGTGCCAAGTTCAGCAATCGCAACGACTGGTGTACCTTGCGCCATGGCTTCAAGCAGAACCAAGCCTTGTGTTTCACTTTTTGAGGAGAACACAAATATATCGGCCGCCTGATAACACGCATTCAACTCGGTATTGCGATCAAGGTAGCCAATAAATTTTATATTGTTATCCAGCCCAAGATCTGCAGCCAGCTTATGCAGGCTTTTCTCTGCTGGACCTTGACCGGCCACAACCAACAGCGCATCCGGATGTTGTTTAATTAACACCTTCGTCATTTCAAGTAAAAAACTGATGTTCTTTTCAAATGCCACGCGCCCAACAAACAATAGCATCGGGCGTTCTAATGGAATGCCATACTTGAGTCTAAAGGCTTTGCCATCTGCATCTTTGAAACTATGCTCCTGCAGCCCGGTAGGTATTACCTCGGCAGCAGCTTTTACACCATAGGCGCGTAACACACTCAGCATTGGTGTGGATGGCGCCACAATCGCATCTACAGCATTACACTGACGCTTGGAAATTGCGCGTGCGAGACCGCGCGCAACCAGCTTGGGAATCCATGGTAAATAATGATGCAAGTAGTCTTCAAAAAATGTGTGATAAGTTTCAACGCAAGGCACATTCAACTCACGTGCAAGCCTGAGCCCCAGATAATGCGCAACAAAAGGCGTATGCACATGAATAAGATCGTAATTTTCGCGGCGCAGCCCGGGCAGCCTTTGCATCACAGCGCCCCACTTCATTAATTTATCTTCAGGGTCAAAGTAGATACTACGTGCGGGGATACGTCTTATCCAGGCTTCATCTTCTGTACTAGCAGCATATTCGGGCGCAATCAAATGCACCTCGTGGCCCAAGCTTTGCATCTGTTTAACAAAAGTGCGTATAGAGGTTGAGACACCATTTACACGTGGAAAATAAACATCTGAGATATATAGAATTTTCATTCGAACCTAGCCTCATTGCATGTAGTAAAACAATATTATGTCTCCAATATAGGCAAGCTTTATGACAGTTTGATGAATATGACAATAAAAACAAATACTTGAACTATTGAAAATAAAAAGTTAAGTTTCTATAGAAAAGATGGCCCATGCCCGCGGTAAAGCTATTAAAACGATGACACAAGCAAAAAAGATAATCCTGCAACCGCTGAACCAAGCAAAGCGCCTGCTACAACATCACTAGGGTAATGCAGGCCAAGTACCACTCGCGATAAACCCACCATGAATGTAAACGGTAGCAATATCACTGATAACTGCGGATAGTAATTTAGCGCAATGACGCTGAACAAAACAGCATGCAGCGTATGGCCGGATGGAAAGCTGAATTTATCTAGAGGCAGCGCCGCCAAGTTAATTTCCTGGCGCACCTGATATGGGCGCGGACGCAGTGTTTTAGCCTTTAACCATTTGTATAGCAATGTGCCACACAAGCCGGCAGCTGCCATATGCAGCACCGGTCGCATGCCATCGCTGCCTTGAAATACGAGGATTGCAAACATCAAGCCATACCAGAACACACCATCGCCAAGTCGGCTTACCAGCCTGAAACTATCGCGTATCATTCGATACTGGCTACTATGATTAAACGCCACGCACATATTGCTATCAAACTGATGCATGCGGTATAGATAGGTTTTTATTTTTAAAGGCATTTTCAGCTCCAATCCAAATGGAATTGGAGCTAGCTTGTCATGTCAATGTGAATATTTTATGAATATAACATGAAGGTTTTGCGCACGCGTTGCGAGTGTACCCCTGGATTACCTGTTTAGCTGATGATCAGCTAATCAAGCGGTCGCAGCGGTAACGACTCCTGCAATCTTTTCTGCCAGTGCCTGTACTTGCTGCTGATTTTCACCTTCGACCATCACGCGAATTTTTGGCTCAGTACCAGACGCCCGCAACAATACACGGCCACTATTCGCTAGCTCGTGTTCTGCAGCCTGCACAGATGCCTGAATTGCCGTATGTGTTGCCAGATCAATTTTTTTGGCAGTTTTAACATTAATCAAAACCTGCGGATAAAGCGTGAGCTCGGCCCTTAACTGGCCTAATGTTTTACCGCTTTGAATCACCGCATGTAAAACCTGTAGTGCAGCAATAATGCCATCCCCACTGCTGTGTTTATCCAGCGTCAGAATATGACCCGAATTCTCACCGCCCAATTGCCAGCTATTCTGATTCAATAATTCCAGTACATAGCGGTCACCTACTTTGGCACGCGCAAACGGAATATTCATCGCGGCCAGCTTATGCTCCAGTGCCAGATTTGTCATCAATGTACCGACAACACCGCCTGCCAAGCAACCCTCTTGCTGACGTGAGGAAGCAATAATGTACAGTAACTGGTCACCATCCAGCAGCTGCCCATCGGCAGCAACCATCATCACGCGGTCGCCGTCACCATCAAATGCAATACCAAGATCAGCACCATGTTCAACAACCGCCTTTTGCAAAGCCTGCGGATGTGTGGAGCCGACTTGCTCGTTGATATTCAAGCCATCAGGTTTATTGCCAATACTAATGATTTCAGCACCAAGCTCATGGAAAACTGGTGGTGCTACATGGTAAGTAGCACCATGTGCGCAATCCAGCACAATTTTTAGACCGCGCAGATCCAGCTGGTTAGGAAAAGTGCTCTTACAAAACTCGACATAACGACCGGCAGCGTCATCAATACGACGCGCTTTGCCAAGCTTGTCTGATTCCATTACCTGCATCGGCTGCTCCAGTGCAGCTTCAATCGCATGTTCTACATCATCCGGCAGCTTAGTGCCAAGACTTGAAAAGAACTTGATGCCGTTATCGTAATATGGGTTGTGTGATGCTGAGATCACAATACCGGCCTGCGCACGCAATGCGCGTGTCAGGTAAGCCACTGCCGGTGTTGGCATTGGGCCTGTGAGCAGAACATCAACACCTGCCGCCGACAACCCGGCTTCAAGAGCAGCTTCAAGCATGTAACCTGAAATACGGGTATCTTTACCGATCAGCACCCCCGGATGCGCACCTTTGGCAAGATTGCTATCCAGGCTGGTCAACACACGGCCAGCCGCATAGCCAAGACGCATCACGAACTCCGGTGTGATCAACGCATCACCGACGCGACCACGAATACCATCAGTACCAAAATATTTTTTTGTCATTTTTATCTTTTCCACTATTCTATTTAGCTACTTCAGCTACTTCAGCTACTTCACACGCCACATTATCCCCTTCAGCCATGCCGAGTAGCGCAATCATGATGGGGGTACTCGGCAATCGGCTGTTTGAGCGTAGCGAGTTTCCGATTGCCGCCCATCATGATGAGCAACACAGGAAACAAATGGCTGAGGGTAGCCTTCTTTTTGGATACTTTTTCTTGGCTAAGCAAGAAAAAGTATCTCGACTGTCGGTCGAGACCGACCAATCAACTCGTTAACACCTATGCTACATTACAGCTGCAACCACCTTAAGCGCATCCACCGTCGCCTTAACGTCATGCACCCGCACAATTTTCGCACCCTTCATCACGGATATTACAGAAGCAGCCAACCCAGCATGCAAACGCTGCTGCTCATCTCCACCGGCAATCCTGCCCAGTACCGATTTACGTGAAAGCCCCACCAGAAGCGGAAACCCTAACTCTACAAAACTATCCAGATGCTGAATCAATGCAACATTATGCGCAGTGGTTTTACCAAACCCGAAACCGGGATCAAGCGTGATGCGCTCACTGGCAATACCATGTGTCAGACATGCCTCTACCCTGTCAGCTAAAAACTGTTTTACTTCACTAACTACATCGGTATATTGCGGATTAATCTGCATGGTCTGCGGAATGCCCTGCATGTGCATCAGACAGACGCCAGCATTGCTATTGGCAACAATTTCAAGCGCACCTTCTTCCCTTAACGCACATATATCATTCACAATGTCTGCACCCGCCTGAATTGCAGCGCGCATGACTTCAGGTTTATAAGTATCAATAGAAAGCGGTACTGTTGTTACTTTGCTCAAGGCCTCAATCACCGGTATCACGCGCCTAAGCTCTTCATCCAAACCTACGGGGGCTGCACCCGGACGGGTAGATTCACCACCGATGTCCAGAATATCCGCACCTTCGGCGATTAACTGTAAAGCATGCTCAACAGCCCGTTCGACTGAAGAATATTTTCCGCCATCAGAAAATGAATCAGGCGTGACGTTGACGATACCCATGACATGGGGTCGAGTCAAATCAAGCTGAAATCTGCCACAAAGAAATTGCGTATTGGTATTCATACTTAATTATACTCAATAAAAAGGGCTAGTTACCTAGCCCTTTTAACTTACATCAGTGATAAATTAAACCTTTAAAACTATTCAGTTTTAGCACTCGGCTGTGGCGCTGGCGTCGCCGTAGGTCCAGGCGTAGAGGATCCACCTGCTGCAGGCGTTATCTTGCTTTGTGTTGGTTTTGGCTGACGTACCGGTAAGCCTGCCATAATATCGCCAATCTGATCCGCATCAATCGTTTCAAACTCAAGCAAAGCCGCAACCATCGCTTCTATCTTATCGCGATTTTCCTCAATCAGTTTACGCGCTAACGCATATTGCTCATCCAGAATGCGGCGAATCTCGGCATCCACTTTTTGCTGAGTCGCCTCAGAAATTGTTTTAGAGCTCATGCTGCCAAAGAACGAATCCTGCTCGCTGCCTGCATAAACCATTGTACCTAATGCATCACTCATGCCATAGCGCGTTACCATGTCACGTGCCAGCTTGGTCGCGCGCTCAAAGTCATTGGATGCACCGGTAGACATCTGGTTCATGAATACTTCTTCCGCGATACGGCCGCCGAATAGAATAGAAATCTCTTCAAGCATCTTGTCTTTGTAATTACTGATGCGGTCAAATTCCGGTAACTGCCATGTCAGACCCAAAGCCCATCCGCGCGGCATAATAGTAACTTTATGCACGGGGTCAGCTTTTGGTAACAGCGCAGCAACCAGCGCGTGGCCTGATTCATGATAGGCAGTATTACGGCGCTCGTCTTCACGCATCACCATAGACTTACGCTCCGGACCCATGAAGATTTTATCTTTCGCGTCTTCAAAATCCTGCATATCCACAGTGCGTTTATTGCGACGCGCCGCAAATAAGGCAGCTTCATTCACCAGATTAGCAAGATCAGCGCCGCTGAAGCCAGGCGTACCGCGTGCAAGGATATCTGCCTTGACATCAGGGTCGATAGGCACTTTGCGCATGTGTACCAATAGAATCTGTTCGCGACCTTTAATGTCTGGCAAGCCAACCATGACCTGACGGTCGAAACGACCTGGGCGTAGCAACGCTTTATCCAACACATCAGCACGGTTTGTCGCAGCAATTACAATTACACCTGAATTAGCCTCAAAACCATCCATCTCAACCAGCAGCTGGTTCAGTGTCTGTTCACGTTCATCGTTACCACCGCCAGTACCTGCGCCACGGCTACGGCCTACTGCATCAATTTCATCAATAAAGATAATGCAAGGTGAGTTCTTTTTGGCAGTTTCAAACATATCACGTACGCGTGATGCACCAACACCGACGAACATTTCTACGAAGTCTGAACCTGAAATGGTAAAGAACGGTACTTTTGCTTCACCGGCAATTGCGCGCGCCAGCAAGGTTTTACCTGTACCTGGAGGGCCGACCATCAATACGCCACGTGGAATACGTCCACCCAACTTCTGGAATTTTGTCGGATCACGCAAAAACTCAACCAATTCAAAAACTTCTTCTTTAGCCTCATCACAACCGGCGACATCGGCAAATGTAGTTGGATTGTTCGCTTCATCAAGCTGACGTGCTTTGCTCTTACCGAATGAGAATGGCCCACCGCCCTTGCCGCCACCCTGCATCTGGCGCATGAAGAATATCCATACACCGATCAGCAAAATCATCGGGAACCATGAAACGAACATGCTCATGAGTAAAGACTGCTCTTCTTCAGGCTTAGACTCGACGGTGACGTTATATTTAAGTAAATCGGAAACCAACCAAGGGTCTGTTGGTGCATAAGTATTGAATTTCTTGCCGTCTTGACCGGTAACACGCAGCACGCGTCCGTCGATCTGCACTTTGGCAACGCGACCGTCTTTTACGTCCTGAATAAATTGGGAGTAAACAATCTGGCTGTCTGCGCTATTTTTAACGCCGGACAAATTAAAAATGGCCATTAGCACCATAGCAATCGCCAACCAGATGGCAACATTCTTAAACACGTTGTTCAAAATTCAATTCCTTATATCAACAACAAACCTTGTGATTTATTAGTAGCTTATACCAAAATTTAAGGTTTGCGACCCAATCCCAGCAAATAAACTTCGCTACTTCTATCACGCGAAGCCTTGGGCTTGCGTGTAACAACCTTATCAAACATCTGGCGCATATTCTGCAGAATTTCTTCAAATCCAGCACCTATAAATACCTTGACCAGAAAATTGCCGCCAGGTTTCAACCAATCCTTACTAAAATCCAAGGCCAGCTCGGTTAAATAGGCAGCGCCTGCCTGATCCACATCTTTAACTCCACTGATATTGGGGGCCATATCGGCAATTACAAGGTCAACCGGTGTATTATTTATTTTTTCTTCCAGCACTCTTAACACTGACTCTTCACGAAAGTCGCCCTGTATAAAAGTAACACCGCCTATCGGCTGCATATCAAGAATGTCCAGCGCAATTACTTTACCGTGACCTTTAAGACGCTGCACCGCCACCTGTGACCAGCTACCTGGGGCGGAACCCAGATCAACAATCGTCATGCCGGGCTTGATAAGCTTATCCTTATCATCAATCTCCATGAGTTTATAGGCAGCGCGTGCGCGATAACCTTCCTTTTGCGCTAACTTCACGTAAGGATCATTAAGGTGCTCCATCATCCAGGCTTTACTGGTTCGAGTTGGTTTCATATTTATGTTTACTTCTTGCCTGCTTAGGCGCTGACTAATATCATGTTAAAATGTAGGACTATAAAATACGGTTAGAAAATAATGAAATTAAGCACCAAACAAATCGCACACTTACGTGGCTTGGCTCATGCCTTGAATCCTGTTGTCATGATAGGCAATAACGGACTCACTGAAAATGTAATTAAAGAAATTGAGCTCAATTTAAACGCACATGAACTGATTAAAGTACAAGTGGCCGGTGATGACCGCAATGCGCGTAAAGCTGTATTTGATGAAATTTGCAAACAAACCAGCGCAATTGCAGTTCATCATATCGGCAAACAATTAGTATTTTACCGCCCTAGCAGCACTGTAAAAGAAAGTGCGAAAATCAATATTCCAAAACTGTAATAGTTCAGCACAAAAACTATTTCAGTTACCTTGATTTAACTACCATCACTAAAGCAAGCAGGCATTCAAGCAGATATGCCACGCTTGCAACGCCATGCCAGGTTCTAAAACGGTCGGCAAAAACGCTCTGCATCACATCCGCTGGTAAGGCCTGTGCTTTGAGGCCTGCCAGTATCGGCTGTATGCCAAAATGACCAGCCAGTATCAACAGCAGCATTAAAAATACGGCCCAGAAAAACGCCTGTTTTAATGCAGCCGTTCCATCTTGTACCAAACGCTGAATAAGCAGGTAGAACGCACTCACCATACCGATATAGCTCACTACAGTAAACAGCTTGCCTGCAAGCATGCCGGCAAGCTGTTTATCTTGCAAACTATCAAATAATACATAGGCACTGATGCCGGTAGTCCACAGCGCACCAGCCCATAATGTAATAATGATTAATGATAGTCTGTAAGCCATATTTAATAATTCCTATTAAATGTACAACACATCCAGCACTTCATACTCTTTAAGGCCGCCGGGCGCTGTAATCTCCGCAACATCACCTACAGATTTGCCAATCAAACCGCGCGCAATCGGTGAGCTCACTGAAATTTTACCATTCTTGATATCGGCCTCATCTTCACCCACGATTTGATAAGTTTTATTATCACCAGAATCAAGGTCTTCAATATTCACAGTTGAGCCGAATACAATGCGTCCCTCAGCATTCAATGTTTTTGGATCAATTACTTGTAAATTTGACAACTTGGCTTCCAACTCAGCGATACGGCCTTCAATAAAGCTTTGGCGCTCTTTTGCTGCTTCATATTCTGCATTTTCAGACAAGTCGCCCTGCGCACGCGCTTCAGCGATTGCCTGAATGATATTAGGTCTATCTACGCCACGCAAACGCTGCAATTCTTCTTTAAGTAACTCTGCACCACGAACTGTGACTGGAAATTGACTCAATGCCATGCTACTACCTCGTATAAAAAATAAACCACACTCACATGAGCGTGGCTTTCAAAAGTAAAAATTAGTTTTTTGGAATTAAGCTAAGTTTATTTTAGCTTAGTTGTTTATGCAAGTTCTGTAATGACTCTACCTGAATTTCTTGCATGTGCGCCATACCGATACATGCTGCTTTAGCGCCAGCCAGCGTTGTGTAGTAAGTCACTTTATTCTGCAATGCACTGCGACGAATCTCGTATGAGTCCGCAACCGCACGTTTATCTTCAGTCACATTCACAATAAAGCTGATATCACCGTTTTTGATCATATCAACAATATGCGGACGACCTTCAGCCACCTTGTTCACCGCCTGCACTTGCAGGCCGCTTGCAGTTAAAGCTGCTGCGGTACCTTTGGTAGCAACCAGCTCAAAACCAAGTCGATCCAGCTGCTGCGCAATCTCAACCACTTTAACGTAATCTTCTTTCCGTACGCTGATAAATGCACGGCCACCTTCAGGCAGCTTGGTTGAAGCACCCAACTGTGACTTCAGGAATGCCTCGGCAAACGTTCTGCCTACCCCCATCACTTCACCGGTAGACTTCATCTCTGGGCCAAGAATCGTATCTACACCCGGAAACTTGATGAACGGGAACACTGCTTCTTTTACTGAGTAGAACGGCGGCACAATTTCACGCGTCACATTCTGTGACGCAAGTGACTGCCCTACCATGCAGCGCGCTGCAACTTTAGCCAGCTGCAAACCGCAAGCTTTAGAAACAAACGGCACCGTACGTGAAGCACGTGGATTCACTTCGAGCACATAAACAGTCTCACCCTGAATCGCGAACTGCACGTTCATTAAACCAACCACGCCTAAAGCTTTTGCCATCTGTTTGGTTTGCACACGCAATTCATCCTGCAATTTAGCTGACAAACTGTAAGGTGGCAATGAACATGCTGAGTCACCTGAGTGTACACCCGCCTGTTCAACGTGTTCCATAATACCGCCGATGATGACTTCCACGCCATCAGACAATGCATCCACATCCACTTCAAGCGCATCATTGAGAAAACGATCCAGTAATACCGGTGACTCGTTTGAAACTTTAACCGCTTCACGCATGTAGCGCTCGAGCTGGCTTTGCTCCTGCACGATTTCCATCGCACGGCCGCCTAAAACATAAGAAGGACGCACCACTAACGGGTAGCCAATTTCACCGGCCAAGCGCAAGGCTTCTTGTTCGGTACGTGCGGTACGGTTAGGTGGCTGTTTCAGGCCTAATTCATGCAGCATTTTCTGGAAGCGCTCACGGTCTTCAGCCATGTCAATCGCATCCGGTGTAGTACCGATAATAGGCACGCCGGCTTTTTCCAGTTCACGCGCCAGTTTCAATGGTGTTTGGCCGCCGTATTGAACGATCACACCAACCGGTTTTTCCAGCGCTACGATTTCGAGCACATCTTCCAATGTTACTGGCTCAAAATACAGTCGATCTGAGTGTCGTAATCAGTGAAACCGTTTCAGGTTACGATTAACCATGATAGTTTCGTGTCTTCACGCATAGCAAAAGCCGCATGCACACAGCAATAATCGAACTCAATACCTTCCGACAGTTCGGACCACCGCCCAGCACCATAATTTTTTATTATTGGTAGGCTGCGCTTCGCACACTCTTCTTCGTACGTTGAGTACATGTAAGCCGTATTGGTTGAAAACTCGGCAGCACAGGTATCCACACGCTTGTATACAGGGCGCACATTCAAAGCCTGACGGTAAGCACGCACCGCATGCTGGTCAGTATTCATCAGTTTAGCCAGCCTACGATCAGAGAAGCCACGGCGTTTCAGTTGCAGCAAAGCAGCTTTATCCAGATCGGCAAGATTTCTGCCTTTCAGCGCCTGTTCGCGATCGATAATATCTTTCAGCTGCGTGAGAAACCATCTGTCGATTTTTGAAATATTGAAGACATCCTCAACACTTAAGCCCATACGGAATGCATCACCCACATACCAGATACGCTCAGGGCCAGGCACACCGATTTCTTTAGTAATCGTGTCCATGTCTGTGGTTTTTTCATCCAGACCATCGACACCAACTTCCAAACCACGCATGGCTTTCTGGAATGATTCCTGGAAAGTGCGGCCAATGGCCATCACCTCGCCTACAGATTTCATCTGTGTTGTCAGTCGGCTATCTGCCTGCGGAAATTTCTCAAATGCAAAACGCGGCACTTTAGTCACAACGTAATCGATACTAGGCTCGAAAGACGCAGGCGTTGCACCGCCGGTAATTTCATTACGTAGCTCATCCAGCGTAAAACCAACCGCCAGTTTTGCAGCCACTTTGGCAATTGGGAAGCCAGTTGCTTTGGAAGCCAGTGCAGATGAGCGTGATACACGCGGGTTCATCTCGATAACGATCATGCGGCCATCGTCAGGATTAATCGCAAACTGCACGTTTGAACCACCAGTATCAACACCAATCTCGCGAAGCACAGCCAGGCTGGCGTTACGCATGATCTGATATTCTTTATCCGTCAACGTTTGTGCAGGCGCAACCGTGATCGAGTCACCAGTATGCACACCCATAGGATCCAGATTTTCGATTGAACAGATGATGATGCAGTTGTCGGCAGAGTCACGCACAACTTCCATCTCGTACTCTTTCCAGCCAAGCAGCGATTCTTCAATCAGTAACTCATTGGTTGGTGAGGCATCCAAACCGCGCTCGCAGATGGCGATGAATTCTTCACGGTTATAAGCAATACCGCCACCGCTGCCGCCCATCGTGAATGACGGGCGAATAATCGCCGGATAGCCAATAGTAGCCTGCACCTGCAATGCTTCTTCCATGCTATGCGCAACAGCGGAACGGGCGGAGCCCAAACCGATTTTGGTCATTGCATCTTTAAATTTCTGGCGATCTTCAGCTTTGTCAATTGCCTCTTTTGAAGCGCCGATCAACTCTACGTTGAATTTTGCGAGCACGCCGTGTTTGTCCAGATCCAGCGCACAATTCAAAGCGGTCTGGCCACCCATGGTTGGCAACAGCGCATCCGGGCGCTCTTTTTCGATAATTTTTTCGACTACTTGCCAAGTCACAGGCTCAATGTAGGTTGCATCAGCCATTTCCGGATCAGTCATGATCGTAGCCGGATTTGAATTCACAAGAATAACGCGATAACCCTCTTCACGCAGCGCTTTACAGGCTTGCGCACCGGAATAGTCAAACTCACAGGCCTGACCGATCACGATAGGGCCTGCGCCGATAATTAGAATACTTTTAATGTCTGTACGTTTTGCCATAGTTATTTAGCCGCAGATAAACACAGATGAACACAGATAATTCGTTCAACTTTGTATCATTTATTTGCTTAATTTCCTTAATTTATTTGCCTAATTACCTTAAAACCAAAAATACCACCACTTTTACACGAATAACCATCTGCGCTTATCCGCGTACATCCGCGGCTAATGTTGTTTGGCCTGCATCATGCTAATGAAGCGATCAAACAAATAACTCATTTCGGTTGGGCCTGGACTTGCCTCCGGATGCCCCTGAAAACTGAACGCAGGTTTGTCAGTACGCGCAATGCCTTGCAGGCTGCCATCAAATAATGAAACATGCGTGATCTTGATATTGGCAGGCAAGCTTGCCGCATCGGCAGCAAAACCATGGTTCTGGCTCGTAATATAGACGCGCTTGGTTTCAACATCCTGCACCGGGTGATTTGCACCGTGGTGACCAAATTTCATTTTTACGGTTTTTGCGCCACTGGCCAAAGCCAGCAACTGGTGACCCAGGCAGATACCAAAAGTAGGTACACCTTTATCTACAATGGTTTTAATCGCTTTAATTGCATAATCACATGGCTCAGGGTCGCCTGGGCCATTTGACAGGAATACGCCATCAGGATTCAGCGCGAGCGCTTCTTCAGCTGTCGCTTGCGCTGGCAGCACCGTCACTTTGCAGCCGCGTGAAACCAGCATACGCAAGATATTGCGCTTAACGCCGTAGTCAAAAGCCACCACATGGAATTTTTGTTCCGGAGCCTTGGTGTAGCCTTTACCCAGCACCCACTCACCTTCAGTGAACTGATATGATTTTTCGCAACTCACTACCTTAGCCAAGTCCAAACCTGCCATTCCCGGGAAATCGGCAATCAGGCTGTTAGCCAGAGTGATCGCTTTGGCGTCATCAGTCTCACCCGCAATGATCGCACCGGCTTGAGCGCCTTTTTCACGCAAGATACGTGTCAGCTTACGCGTATCGATATCAGAAATAGCCACTACATTATTGGCAACCAGATACTCAGATAAAGATTGCGTGCTTCTGAAATTACTGTGGATAAGCGGTAAATCGCGAATGATCAAACCGCTTGCATAAACCTTGCCAGACTCTACGTCTTCAGCATTGACACCGTAATTGCCGATGTGCGGATAAGTTAAGGTAACGATTTGTTTGGTGTATGACGGATCGGTGAGGATCTCTTGGTAGCCAGTCATCGAAGTGTTGAATACAACCTCGGCCACTGCGTGGCCTGACGCTCCAATTGACATGCCACGAAACACGGTTCCATCTGCAAGTACTAGTATGGCGGGCAGGTTTTGTGACACAGTAACTCCTTGTTTTTACAGCATTAAAAATTGTATAGTCTTTGTCCATCATGAACAGATGGCAGATATGCAAAACGGGAGGAGTAGGTTTACTCTTCCCGTTTCAGAATTAACGAATTATAGCGAAAAAAAACCGACTAATCAATGTAAACATGCATTTGTCTCATCTGACGCATATGCATTTTAGTTAATAATAGCTGTGAGGAAACGGCGCCCAAAAATGCCAGAAACATATCCCATTGGGTATCCCAGACATCGCCCTGAGTTGCAAGAAAGGCAACCGCATCGCTACCGGAAGCTAGCGCTACCCACCATTCTATAAACTCGTAAAACGCACTTATGGCCAGACATATGCACACAACAATAAAAAACAGCCACTTACCAGACCTTAGCGGCGAAGTGCGCAATAGAATTTCACGGGCAATCATCGCCGGAACAAACCCTTGCGCCACATGGCCGAGGCGGTCGTAATAATTTCTATCCCAACTGTAATAATCGCGTAGCCAGCTGAACAACGGCATTTCGGCGTAAGTGTAATGACCACCCACCAGCAAAATCAGCATATGTGCAGCAATCAAGCCATACACCAGATTTGTCAGCGGAAATTTACTGTAGGTCATTACTAACAAAGGTATAGCAATCAACACTGGAAAAACTTCAAGAAACCACGTGAAGTAATCATGTGGATGTATAGCAGACCATATAAAAAATATGGTTACGAGAACAAATAGTGAGCTTAAATATTGCTGGCGATTCATTAGTTAACCCTAACCGCATCAAACCCGAAATGTTGCATCAGAACTACATAATTACTTTAAGCGCACTACCTTAAACCTAACACATCCTGCATATCAAACTGACCTGATTGTTTTTGCGCCAAAAACTTGGCAGCACGCAGCGCACCAATTGCAAATGTTGCACGGCTGCTGGCTTTATGTGTAATTTCTACACGCTCGCCTATACCTGCGAACATCACGGTATGATCACCGACAACATCACCGCCGCGCAATGTAGCAAAGCCGATTTTTCCTGCCTCGCGCTCGCCGGTTACGCCTTCACGGGTGTAAATTGCGCAATCCTTCAAGTCCTGACCGATACCATGTGCCGCAGCCTCACCCAAACGCAACGCAGTTCCCGAAGGCGCATCCACTTTGTGACGATGATGCATCTCAACAACTTCTATATCGTATCCATCTTTCAGCACCCTGGCTGCCTGCTCAACCAAGTTAATGAGCAAAGTTACACCGACACTCATGTTAGGTGCAAAAACGATAGGGATGTTTTTAGAAGCAGCTTCGATTGCTGATTTCTGCTCCACAGAAAAGCCTGTAGTACCGATTACCATGCTGACATTTGCTTTTTGACATGCATCCAGATAGTGCATACTGGCTTCCGGGCGCGTGAAATCAACCAACACATCAGCACCTTTTAAAGCTGCACCAACATCAGCAGTTACCTTAACGCCTGATGACTTACCAAACTGCTCGCCTGCATCGCGGCCTAGATGAGGATTGTCAGCTCGATCAAGTGCGCCATGCAATACCAACTCGGCATCAGCAAACACTGACTCCAATAAGGCATGGCCCATACGGCCTGAACAACCAGCAATAACAACTTTTAATGGACTTACCATATTTCTAAAACCCGTAACTTTCTGTGCTTACGCAATTAAACCAATTCATCCATACCTGCTTAACCTGAACGAGCATTTGATCAGTGGTATGTGATACAAAATCTACAAAAAAATTATGACTAAAAACCTATTTTCTCAAGCAAACGGTCGAAGTAAGTAATATCACCTTCATCCGGCAGATCCTTAGGTGTTGGTGACTCATTACTTCCTGAGCGCTGATTTTCTGCAGGTGGCTGTGTAGTAGCTGGCTTCGCTGTAGATTTAGCCTCATCAGTTTCTAACTGCATTTTTTTATCAAACTGCATGCCTGACGACGAATCATAAGACTCACCGTTAGCTGGCTGCTCGACTGGAGCAGCCACTTCACCAGGTTTTGCTTCAACTGGCTGAGCTTCTACTGCAACTTCAGCTGGCTCAACGACAGGTGCAACCGCCTCAATCGGCACAGAAAGTATAGACTTTGGTTCTTCTTGTGCAGAAATGTCTTCCGCTTGCTTTGCAGCAGAAGCTTTTGCAATAGCTTTAGCCTCTTCCCTCCTGGCTTTTTCAGCAGCTTCTTTTTCTGCTGCCTCTTTTGCAGCAGAAGCTTTTGCAATAGCTTTTGTCTCTTCTCTCTTCGCTTTAGCCGCGGCTAACTTTTCAGCAGCTTCTCTTTCTGCAGCCTCTTTTGCCAGCGCAGCCTCATCTTTTTCCCAGAATTTAAGTTTGTTTAAAAACCCCTTATTTTCAGGCTTTTTAATCGGCGTCACTACGCGTGTACCTGTTGGTGCTTCCGGCTCATCCGCTTTTGACTGATCAGTACCAGATGGCACGACATCACCACGCACTGATTTTAATAACTCATTTTCAAAATCCAGAATAACGCGACGCTGCTCTTTAAGCTTACCGCCTTCACGCATCTGATAAACGTAATCCCAGCGATTGCCATGGAAACTATCTTGAATCAGCGGTGTGCCCATAATGAACCGCACCTGAGATTTGGTCATACCGGGGCGTAGTTGCAGCAGCATTTTAGAGGTCACCACATTACCCTGCTGTACATCAAGTTTGTATGGTTTTATGGTAGGCAATGCTGTGCCACATGACACGCTCAACAATACCAGCAAGAGGAATAAATAACGCATATTATGACTTTAATTTGAATTAGCGTTAATATAACACGTAGACCGTCAACCCAAAACAATGAGATTACAAATGAATAAGTTTGTTAATCTGTGAGTACCTAAAGCATGCATGATCAAAAAGACTTAAAAAACGCAGGACTGAAAGCCACTCTACCCAGGCTCAAAATTTTAGAACTGTTTGAAAACAGCAAAGAACGACACTTATCTGCGGAAGATGTTTATAAAATACTGATTACCTCAGATGAAGATGTAGGGTTGGCAACTGTTTACCGCGTACTTACGCAATTTGAGCAGGCTGGCTTGCTGGTGCGCCATCACTTCGAGAGTGGCAAGGCAGTGTTTGAATTGAATGAAAGCGGTCACCACGATCATATTGTCTGCCTGCAATGCGGCCATGTGGAAGAGTTCTGTGACGATGAGATCGAGAAGCGCCAGCAAGCAATTGCTAAAGACCGGGGCTTCAATATCCGCGAACACTCGCTGTATATTTACGCAGACTGCACAAAAAGCCCTTGCGACAGAAAAAGCTAATTAAAGCAAAATATTACCGGATACTGACCACTTGAGGACGGGCATAAAGTCTGGCTACAACAGCACTATGAGTGAAATCCAAGCATTTCTGTAGCATGCTTGCGTGTAGTATCCGTAATTTCCAGACCGCCAAGCATGCGCGCAATTTCTTCGATACGCTGTCTATCATCCAGCTGCTCTATATTACTCAGCGTTTGTGCATTGACCAGAGATTTACTTACACGCAAATGATGCTGACCAAGCGCGGCAACTTGCGGCAAATGGGTAATCACCAGCACCTGACGTTCGACACCCAACTGCTTAAGCAGGTTACCGACAACCTCGGCTACGCCGCCACCGATGCCCACATCAACCTCATCAAAAATCATGGTAGGTACACCGCCCTGCTGCGCAGTCACCACGCGGATTGCGAGACTGATACGCGACAGTTCACCGCCTGATGCTACTTTACTGAGCGGGCGCGGCACGACGCCGGCATGACCTGCCACCATAAACTCAACCTGTTCAAGACCATTGCCGCTGGGCTGCTGCGGAGTTAACTCCACCACAAATTTACCGCCACTTAATGAAAGACGCTGCATTTCAGCCGTGATCTTTTCATGCAGCGTTGCGGCAGCAGTCTTTCTTCCTGCGCTTAATTTTTCAGCAAGTTGCCTATATTCACTTAGCGCCTGCGCTTCCTGCTCTACCAGAGCTTTGCTATCCTCAATTTCAGCCAATTCAGCCATACGTGTCTGGAAAGTTACCAGCAAATCAGGCAAATCTTCCACCGGAACTCTGTACTTGCGCCCCGCCGCATGTATCGCCTGCATACGCGCCTCGACCTCACCTAAACGCGACGGATCCAGATCTACATGTTGAACATAACGACTGATAGAGCGACTGGCTTCCTGGAATTGAATAATGCCGGAATCCAGTGTTTCCAATGCCTCCGTCAGGCTTGCATCGAACTCATGCATGGCTTGTAATTTATGCTGTATTTGAGCCAATAAATTCAAAGCAGATAACTCGCCTTCGCTCAGCAACTCAAGGCAGGCTTCTCCGCTCTTGATTAACTCTGCGCCATTAGATAACCGAGTATGCTCTTGCTGCAATTCATCCCATTCAGCCGTAACAAAGGCAAGCTGCGTCAACTCACGCGTACTATCGCGCAACTCCGCCAACTCATCTGCATAGGCAGCTGCGTTTTTTTCAAGAGATAAACGCAATTCATGCAGGTGGTGCCAATGCTTGTATTTAATAGCAACTTCATTTGCCGTCGAACTCAAGCCGCCGAACTCATCCAGAATCTGGCGCTGCGTTGCCAATTTAAGCAAAGAGTGGTGTGCATTCTGGCTATAGATATCGACCAGCAGCTCGCCAATATCCTTGAGTTGCTGAACAGTAACCGGGGTGCCATTAATAAAGCCGCGTGATCGGCCATCTGCATACATGACACGACGCAGCATCAACTCGCCATCTTCGCCGCCCAGCTCAGACTGACGTAGCCACGCCTGCGCTTCGTAATTGCTACCGATATCAAACATCACGCTGATTTCAGCTTTATCGCAACCCACCCGCGTAACGCCGCCTTCGCCACGAGCACCCAAGGCAAGTGACAAGGCATCTATCAGAATAGACTTACCGGCTCCAGTCTCACCCGTAAGCACAGTAAATCCGGGCTGAAACTCCAGATCGAGTTTGCTGACAATCACAAAATCACGAATAGACAGACTTTGCAGCATGAATCTAACCCCAATTCAACTTGTTACGCAGCATTTCAAAATAACAATAATCACTGGGATGAAGCAAATAGATGTTTCGCTCAGAGCGCTGTACGATAAGCTTATCACCAATCTCCAGGGTTTCCTGAGACTGTCCATCCATACTCAGCTGAGCTTCGTTAAACTGCACCAGCGTCACCTCAATCTTGCTGCTGCTATTCACGGCGATTGGCCGATTACTCAGCGTATGCGGACAAATCGGTACTAAAGAGATTGCCTCAAGATTAGGATGCAGAATCGGGCCGCCGGCTGATAATGCATACGCCGTAGTGCCTGTCGGGGTACTGAGTATCAATCCATCACTGCGTTGTTTGTAAACAAACTTGCCATCAATCTCGACCTCCAGCTCGATCAGACGCAAGCCGCTTTTAATAACTACATCGTTCAATGCATAGCTGCTGTGTATAACCTGATTGTTGCGTATCACCTGCGTGGAGAGCAGCATACGCGGCTCTCTGATATAGTTACCGGCGATAATACGATCAATTTCAGCCAGCATATCTTCAGCACGTAAATCCGTTAAAAAACCAAAGCGGCCGCGGTTGACACCTACCAATGGAACATCAGCTTCAATCAGACTGCGCGCAACTGTCAGCATGGTACCGTCACCGCCCATAACAATCGCCAGATCAGCAGTCTTGCCAATTTCTTGTATCGAGAGTGTTTTGTATTGAGAAAGCTGTGTGTGCTGAGCGGTATTTTCCTCAACCCACACTTCTATATTTTTAGCGGTCAGATATTGCGCCAAATCCGACAAGTCATTTTGCATTAACTGCAAAGCCGACTTATTCATGTATTTGCCAATAAGCGCTATTTTTTTGAATTTAGTATGCACGGCTGAATTAAAGCATAGTCCGTAAATCTTGGCAAAGCGAGTTGTCGGCAACTTACTGCAAAAATTGTATGAATCCTACATATTCTGCGCGAAGTTGGGAATGCCATCAAATATGTCTAGCGAATAAAAATAATTAATATTAAATAAATCAATTACCTATAAAAATTAACGGCTAATTAAATTTCTGGCACTTTAATTGCGATGTATTGACGATTGATAATTAAATAATCTAAAGCAGCACATGACATCTCACTTACAGAAAAATATTTTAAGACTCTACTTTTTAATCACTTATTTTGTTGCACTCTGGTTAGCGTCGGATTCCATTCCGTTTACAAGCATCTATGAAGAAAACCAAATCAGTTTTGGCTATACGATTATCACATTCTTACTTTACGGGGTGTACTACATTCTGCCAGCGCTTGTAATTACAAAAATGACAAGTCTGATCGCAGAGCGTTTCAAAAACATCGGCACAAAGACTATATACGCTACTGCCGTTGCCACGGGCGGCCTTACGACCCTGCTGCTTTATGCAAATGCAAAAATATTTTCACTGTATGGTATGTTCTTTAATGGATTCATACTAAACTTGATCGTCACACCGGGTGGCATAGAATCATTAGGTGGCAGTAGCGCTTCTGATATAGGCTTTGCACTCATTGCCCTGGGATTTTTTACGCTGCAAGCAGCCATTCTGTGGCTGTGCCACCGATTTTACGTCAGTAACAGCAATTTCAAGCTGTCATTAAAATTTGTACCTGTCACGGTAATCATGGCAACCATCATTGTGCATATGTGGTTTGCAGTAGACCATCAAACAAAAAATCAATTAATTATTGCATCAGAATCGATACCGCTTTACCAGACAGTTTCTGCCCGTCGCTTCTTAAAGGTTTTGGGCATCGACAATAAGGAAGCAGCAAACTTAAGAGTTAAGGGCAAGCTTAATTACCCATTGGCTGCTATACAAGTGGAAACGCCAGTCAAGCCATATAACATTATTTGGCTTACATCAGAATCATGGCGCGCAGACACATTGAACGAAAAAGTCATGCCAAACAGCTGGGAGTTTGCCAAGAATGCCGCCCGTTTCACAAAAAATTACAGTGGTGGCAATGGCACCCGTATGGGCGTTTTCTCAATGTTTACAGGCTTGCCCGGCAGTTACTGGTTCCCTTTTCTCGCAGAACGTCGCGGCGCCTATTTAATTGATCTGCTAAAAAATCAGCACTATCAGATGCGCCTGTTTACCAGCGCCAGATTTACTTACCCTGAATTTAACCAGACCATTTTCTCACAGGTACCAAAAGAACAGCTACAGGAAACCAGAGTCCCTAAATCGGGCTGGGAAAACGACCGTGATAACGTAAGCGATTTGCTATCATTTATTGATAAACGCGACCCGAATAAACCATTTTTTACTTTTATGTTTTTTGAATCACCGCATGCGCGCTATTACTTTCCAACTAACAGTGTCATTGCCAAGCCTTATCGTGATGACCTGAACTACGCCACCTTAAGTAAAGAGGCTTTAGCGAAAGATATTAAGCTTATCAAAAACCGTTACATCAATTCGGTTCATCATTTGGATATGCAATATGGCCGCATCTTTGAATATATGAAGAAAAACCAGTTACTGGATAATACGATTGTGATTTTAATCGGTGACCATGGTGAAGAGTTCATGGAAAACGGATACTGGGGGCACAATTCGACTTTTGCCGATCCGCAGGTACGCACACCTCTAGTGATCTACAAACCGGGCATGAAACCATTTATTGAAGACCAAATGACTAGCCACATGGATGTAATCCCAACAGTAATGCCACTATTAGGTGTTAGAAACCCCAGTAGTGACTATGCCATCGGGTACAACTTATTAGCCGGTGAAAAACGTACACATACCTACATTGCTGACTGGAATAAGGTGGCTTATGTAGACCGGGAAGTTAAAATTACACAGCCTTTCAATGGCCTGAGCGTTGCTTTTTCAAAGGCTACAGCTGGAGATGATAGAAAGTTATCAAAGACTGAACGTGAATCACTTCTAGGTAGAAAAACCAATGAAATCGTTCAGTTGGCAGTGGACTTAAGAAAGTTTTTCAAAAAATCAGAAGCCCCGGCAAAACCTAAAACCTCAATGAAGCCTATATAGCATTGCCTATTCCTCGTAACTAACCGATAATTTGTGCGTGAAGGCTAACTATGGATAAACGCGCGCAAATCTTACTTAAAACATTGGTTGAACATTACATCAGTGATGGTCAGCCAATTGGCTCCCGCACGCTCTTGCAGCACTCCGGGCTTGACGTCAGCACGGCGACAATACGCAATGTCATGAGCGATCTGGAGCGGCTCGGCTTCATTGCGAGCCCGCATACCTCAGCCGGGCGTATTCCAACGCAAAAAGGTTACCGTTTTTTTGTAGATTCACTACTCACAATTAAACCACTGCAAACCAGAGAAATTCAGCTGATCAAACATGAATTGTCTTCTCCGGACCCGCAGGAGCTGATCAACAGCGCGGCCGACATGCTGTCACAGCTTTCTCAATTTGCCGGCGTCGTCATGATCCCGAAACGCAAAACCGTTACATTTAAGCATCTGGAATTTTTACCTCTCAGTGAAAAGCGTATTCTGGTCATTATCGTGACCACAGACGGTAACGTGCAAAACCGCATCATCCTCGCTGATAAGCCATACAACGCTTCAGATCTCATACAGGCCACCAACTACTTTAATCATCACTTTGCAGGATGCACTTTCGATGAAGTGCATCAGAAACTACACGAAGAACTGCGAAAAATGCAATCGGATATTAACCGCCTGATGGCAGCAGCGCTTGAAGTAAGCGACAAAGCAAGTCATGCCGGCAAAGAAAATGTTGTGATTGCAGGTGAACGTAATCTGCTGCAAGCAGATGATTTGTCCACAAACGTCGCTAGCCTGCGCAAACTTTTTGAGCTGTTCGAGCGTCGAACACAACTGATGCAGCTGCTGGACAGCAGCCAAAAGGCAACCGGCATTCAGATATTCATCGGTGGCGAAAGTCACTATCTGCCTCTGGATGAGTGCAGCATGGTCACCTCCCCTTATGAAGTAGACGGCCAGATTGTAGGTACACTGGGCGTCATTGGGCCGACTCGCATGGCATACGAGCGTGTGATCCCGATTGTTGATATCACCGCCAAGCTGCTCTCAAACGCACTCTCGACTAATTAATTTACTGGAAAACCAACCGCATTTTATGGCATATTACAATTCAGAACCCAAATACGAGCATGGCGATCAACTTAAAGTCGGCATTCTGCTTGCCAATCTTGGTACACCTGATGCGCCGACGGCAAAAGCTTTACGTCCTTATTTACGCCAGTTTCTAAGTGACCGTCGTATTGTAGAAATCCCACGCCTGATCTGGTGGCTGATACTGAACTGTATTATTTTAGTGATCAGGCCAAAAAAATCAGCCGAAAAATACGCCAGCGTGTGGACAAAAGAAGGCTCGCCATTGATGGTTCACGCGCAAAAACAGACAACATTGTTGCGCGGCTTTCTCGGGCAGAAAATAAAATCGCCGTTTGCGGTTGAGCTAGGCATGAGCTATGGTACCCCCTCTATGGCGTCTGCGATTGAAAAACTGAAAGCACAGCATTGCAATCGCATTCTGGTATTTCCGCTTTATCCGCAATATGCGGCATCCAGCACCGCGAGCGCTTTGGATGCGGTATGGCGCATCCTGCTCAAAACACGCAACATGCCTGCAATTCGCACCATCAATCATTACCATGACCATCCTGCCTATATCGCAGCTTTGGAACAGAGCGTACGTGAACACTGGCGCCTGAATGGCGGCAAGCCGAGCAAGCTTGTCATGAGTTTTCATGGCGTACCTAAAGTGCATCTGTTAAATGGCGACCCTTACCATTGCGAGTGCCATAAAACAGCGCGCCTGCTGGCAGAAGCGCTGCAATTGAATAAAGATGAATATGTAATTGCATTTCAGTCACGCTTTGGAAAGCAGGAATGGTTAAAACCCTATCTGGCAAGCACATTAGAAGATTTAGGCAAAGCAAAAACAGCACGCATTGATGTGATCTGTCCTGGTTTCTCAAGTGATTGTTTGGAGACTCTGGAAGAAATTGCAATGGAAGGGAAACATATTTTCCAGAGCAATGGCGGTGGTGCATACCACTATATTCCGGCGCTAAACGAGAATGATGCCTGGATTCATGCCATGACAGCAATCGCACTCGAAAACCTGCAAGGCTGGGTGGCAACCGAATGGGATAGCGTTCAGGCTAAAAAAGAGGCAGAAATGACAAAATTACGGGCTCAGAGTTTAGGTGCAAGTCAATAAGGGTTATACTTTGATACTCGATTTGTTAACAAGTTTTGTGCCTGTGCGCAGCGTTTAAGCATCGGCAATAAACAATGATTTTTAGGCTGCAATAAATGATAGTGATTACTGGCGGCGCAGGCATGATAGGTTCTATCATCGCCTGGCATCTCAATACCAAGCTCAACCGCGACGACATCGTTATCGTCGACCGCATTACGCACGAAGAGCAATGGCACAACCTTGCGCACCGTCATTACGCGCACTATCTGGATAAAGATCAGCTCATGGGCTGGCTGCAAGGCCGCAGCGATATTGAGGCGATTATTCATATGGGCGCAATCAGCGCCACTACTGAGCGTGACTTTAATAAGCTGGTAGAAACCAATATCCAATATTCACAGAATTTATGGTCTTGGTGTGCAGACAACAAAGTACCGTTTTTCTATGCCAGCTCAGCCGCTACCTACGGCGATGGCAGTCTCGGTTATGACGATGCCAGCATCGATAATCTGCGCCCGCTGAATGGCTACGGTTATTCAAAACACTTTTTTGACCAGTGGGTACTGCGTCAGGTACGTAACAAACTGCCTACGCCACCGAACTGGGCAGGCTTTAAATTTTTCAATGTGTACGGACCGAATGAATATCATAAAGAACGCATGGCAAGTGTGGCGTTTCACACCTTTAACCAGTTTAGCCATACCGGCACCATGAAACTGTTTAAGGGCACCAAAGCTGGTGTAGAAGACGGTATGCAGATGCGTGATTTCGTTTATGTAAAAGACGCTGCGTCCGTAGTCAGTTTCTTTGTGGAGTCAGCCAGCAGTAAACCAGCGCCGAATGGTATTTATAACATCGGCACCGGCAAAGCGCGCAGTTTCAAAGACCTGGCAACCGCAGTGATGACGGGCATGGCACGTGAACCACATATTACGTTTATTGACATGCCGCAGGATCTGCAAGGCAAGTACCAGTATTTTACAGAAGCCACAATGAGCAAGCTCGCAGGTGTAGGCTATCAACTGCCCTTCCACAGTCTCGAAGATGGCGTTCGTGACTACGTACAGAATTACTTAATGCAAGAGGATAAATACTGCTAATGAAGTATGTTGAATATCTAAAAGGCGAACACGTTGCGCACATGGCAATGTTTAATGCGCTGGAACCTCTGTTTCCGTTAATCAGTGATGTTGGCATTGCGATGCAGAACACGATCAATAACGGCGGAAAAATCCTAATTATGGGCAACGGCGGCAGTGCCGCAGATAGCCAGCATATAGCAGCCGAAATTGTCGGCCGCTTTAAAAAAGAACGCAAAGGCATGCCGGCGATTGCGCTCACTACAGACACCTCGATTATTACCTCGGTAGGTAACGACTACGGTTATGACTACATCTTTGCGCGACAAGTAGAAGCTTTATGTCGCCCGGAAGACATGGTCATTGGTATCACTACCAGCGGCAATAGCGCAAATGTAGTACGCGCAATAGAGGCTGCAAAAGAAATTGGCGCAACTACGGTTGGCCTTACCGGTGGTAGTGGCGGCAAACTAAATAATCTATGTAATTATAATATTGTTGTACCTTCCAGCGTCACCGCGCGCATTCAGGAAGCGCATATCTTTATCGGGCATTCGCTTTGTGAAATTCTGGAATCCTGATTATCTATGCAGCACAAATTACTCGACACCGCTAAAAATTTCGGCAATCTTAAACAACACGCACTGGTGATTGGCGATGTGATGCTCGACCGTTACCTGATAGGTGATGTCAGCCGCATCTCACCCGAAGCACCTGTACCGGTTGTACTGTTAAAAACACAGCATGACCGTGCAGGCGGCGCCGCAAACGTAGCCGCTAACCTTGCGCTTTTGGGTATCAAGACGCATATCATCGGCTGCGTGGGCAATGACGGCGAGGCGACCATTCTGGTAGATCTGATTGCTAAAACCGGAATTGATCATAGCGGTATCATTCATTCAAACCAGCGCCCCACTATTGCCAAAACGCGTATTTTAAGCGGTCATCAGCAAATGATGCGGCTTGATCAGGAAAACAATTCTGCATTTACCGTCACTGAAAATGCGCAACTGTCTGAAGCAATCAGCCAGCAGCTGTCATTAAAACCGGCCGTTGTCATTTTGTCGGACTACGCCAAAGGACTGCTCAGCAGCGATGTGTGCCAGCAGGTTATTGCTCAATGCAATGCACTTAAAATTCCGGTACTGGTTGACCCAAAAGGCCACGACTACAGCAAGTATAGCCATGCTACAGCGCTGACGCCTAATAAAAAAGAGGCTGCAGAAGCCTGTGCCACAAATACGCATGATCCGGATTTGATCAATAAGGCAGCTGCGCTTAAAGGCAAACTCAACCTGCAGTTCTTTGTTGTAACCCGCGGCGATGAAGGCATCTCGCTGATAGATGATCATGAACATCTGCTACCAGCCACGGCGAAGCAGGTATTTGACGTATCAGGCGCAGGAGACACTGTAATCGCCACGCTGGCCGCCGGCCTGATGCATAATCTAAGCCCATTGGAAAGCCTGCAGCTGGCAAATGTCGCTGCCGGTGTCGTAGTTGGCAAAGTCGGCACCATACCGATTACTCGCGATGATTTGATTGAAGCGTTAACTAGCGAACAGTCTTCGGAACAGGCACATAAAATCTGCGACTTGGGTCAGCTGCAACGAAAAGTAGAAAGCTGGAAAAAAAATAAGCAAAAGATCGTATTTACCAACGGCTGCTTTGATCTTCTGCACGCTGGACATGTGACCTATCTGGAAGCTGCAAAAAAACGTGGTGACAAGCTCATTTTAGGCTTGAACACAGACCGCTCAGTCAGCGCGCTGAAAGGCCCGACACGACCGGTTGTCAATGAAAACGACCGTGCGCGGGTGATAGCAGCACTTGAATCTGTAGACGCTGTTATCTTATTCGACGAAGATACACCGTTAAACTTAATTAATACATTGAAGCCGGACGTGATTGCCAAAGGCAGCGATTACTCTGCGGATCAGGTTGTAGGTGGCCGCGAAGTTGAATCCTGGGGTGGCGAAATTGCTTTGATCGACCTAGTTGAAGGACGCAGTACCAGCAACATCATCAAAAAAATGAACAGTTAAGTTAGTAAATAGCATGCCTGCTAAAAAAATCCTGATTATTGGACCTTCCTGGATAGGTGACATGGTACTGGCACATAGCCTGTTTCAATCGCTGAAAGCGCAAAATCCAGACACTATCATTGATGTTGCTGCACCGGCATGGACGCTACCTTTATTAGAGCGCATGCCTGAAGTCAGCCACGCGATTGCCTTGCCATTCAAACATGGTCAGCTAGCTTTGCTTGAGCGCATCAGGTTTGGCCGTAGCCTGAAATCTAGCGGCTATACACAAGCCATTCTTCTCGTTAATTCATTCAAATCTGCTATCTTGCCGCTTGCTGCAGGTATTCCACAACGCACTGGATTTCTGGGTGAATTTCGCCACGGTTTACTGAATGATATTCACCCCTTAGATAAATCTAAACTACCGCGGACTGTTGATAGATTTGTCGCCTTGAGCATGGAAAATCAAGATCAAGCATTACCTCGGATTAGCAACCCGAAATTAGTGGCCGACCAGCAGCATGCCCTGCGCGCTTTAGAAAAAAATGGGGTGCAAAAAACGGATCAAAGAATCCTCGGTTTATGCCCAGGTGCCGAATATGGCGAAGCTAAGCGCTGGCCTGCCGAATATTATGCAGAGGTAGCAAGTAAAGCACTTAATAAAGGCTGGCAAGTCTGGTTATTTGGCTCGGATAAAGATGTCCCTGTCACAACAACTATCAATGATTTAGTGCGGGGCCGCTGTCAGGATTGGGGTGGCAAGACCAATCTGGGTGAAGCCATCGACCTGATGTCACTTTGCGACACTGTGATCAGTAACGATTCCGGCCTGATGCATGTAGCTGCGGCACTCGATAAAAAACTGATTGCGATTTATGGATCTAGTGACCCGCATCACACACCTCCCATGAATGAAAAAGCAGTAATAGAATATCTAGGGTTAGATTGCAGCCCTTGTTTCGAGCGTGTGTGCCCGCTAGGGCACCTGAATTGTTTGAAATCGATCAGCCCTGCGCTTGTAATTAAAAATCTGTAATGAAAGCCTTTACATGAATAAAACTATAAAAGTTCTCCAGCTTCACCCTGATTACAATGTCAAATCCAACGACGTGTCTGACTTGGCAGAACAAATCATCAAAGCTTTGCCTAGCGACCGTTTTGAAGTCACTTCAGCTTATTTTTCCGGCACTCCTAGACCGGATCAACCAAGAAGCATCGCGAAAAATGTGCATTACTTCAACCTCCCAGAAAAAGACATGCATGGCATTAGGCTCAAAGCCCTATGGAAGCTCTACTGGTTCTGTAAAGCAAACAAATTCGATGTCATCATCTGTAATCGATTCAAGACTGTCAGCCTTTTATTACAACTTAATAAACTACTGAAAGTACCTGTCTGCATAGCAATATCCCATGTATTAAATGAATATGAGCGGGCTTACAGACGCTTGCAGGTCAAACTACTCGCTGATCGCCGTTGGAAATTTGTCGGGGTATCTGATGCCGTAGCATCTTGCCTGATTGCTTACAAATCTGGATTTAACCTGGAAAACACCTGCGCTATTCCCAATGCAATTGATATATCAAAAGCAGAATCGTCACAACTGACCAAAGCAGAAGCACGTTCGTTACTCGGATTACCACAAGAAAAACTGATTATTGGCACTATCGGCCAGCTTTTCTCCCGGAAGGGTCATCGTTTAATTTCAGCGTTGGCAATTTACAACACCAATTTCCTGATGCGCATATTGGTATTATTGGTCGTGGGGATGAAGAAGAAAATCTCAAAAGTCAAATCCATCAACTTGGACTTCAAGACCGGGTTCATTTGCTTGGATTTAGAGAAAATGCGCTGCAATATGTCAGGGCATTCGATATATGGTCGATGCCCTCTCTAAAAGAAGGTCTGCCACTTGCGCTGCTGGAAGGTATGAGCGGGCACCTGCCGGTGATTGCTTCTGATATCCCTGAAATGCGCGATATTATTCTCGGCGCAGGGGGCATTGCAGTTCCACCCAAAGATATAGCTAGCCTTACCCAGGCGTTAAAAGACTACCTAAGTCTTGAGACAGCCTCATTAAACGCAAAAGGTGAACAGGTATATAACTATCTTGTGAAAAATCACAGCATTGAAGCTTATAGATCTGCTTATAACAAGCTTATTGACTCTCTGCTGAAAGCACGGTAAATCCAATGAAGTTTATAGAGTTTTTGCGTCGCCCGGATTTTGCCTTGTATGCGCTAGGTATATGGATGCTAAGTTTCTTGGTGATTATCGGATCACAAGCGCATAACAATTTCAGTTACCTGATAATAATGATCCCCACACTGATCTCGTTACAAATCAGTGAAGTGCGAAGATTTTTCACTAATCGACTCTCACAAGGCTTATTACTTATAATACTGTCGCTCATTCTTGCTGCTACCGTCGGTGACGGTGACCCGGTTAGGCAAGCAAAGTATGGCCTTATCGTGGTTCTGTTTTTTCTGGCTGTAGCAAGATTACCAACGATTACCCCTGATTTAGCATATAAAGCAGCATGGTTATATCTAACTTTGCTGATCATCTACGTCATCTTCAATATGGGGTTGATGTACATGAATGGAAGCTGGTCGCCAGGAGAACGCTTGGGGCAACACATCGCTAAACTTGAGAATGTAATCTACATCACCAATACTATGGGCGGAATGTTGGCGATAATTACATTGCTTGGATTGCAATCAAAAAGGTTTTCCGAAGTAATCGTTGCCCATATTCTAGTGCTCTCCCTGTCTCTTGCCATATTGCAGACGCGAAGTATTTTAGGAATCTGGATATTAATTCTTGTTCTCAGCTACCTGACTTTTCAGCGAAATTCTGATTTCAAACGCAGGCATTTTATCTGGTCAATAATAGGCCTGATTTCAATTGGTACAGCAATTGGCTTATTATTCTCCTTTACTTCAATCGGGGAAAGTCTAACAAACCGAGGATTTTATCGTATCGAAGCTTGGGAAGGTTACATCAGAAAAACCATTGAATGCGGAATATGGCTGGGCTGCGGTCCTGAAAATCAATATCGACACATTGCAAAAGATGGCCTGATTCTCGTTACACCTCATAGTGCCTATGTCACTCAATTCTTCAGAGCAGGATTAATCGGACTACTACCGCTCATAGCGCTTACTGCATGGGCTTGTATCACAGGATTTAAAACAAAGTCCTGGGCTGCTTGGTATTTTATGGCTGGTGCTCTAGGCTTAGCATTCGATGGTAGCAGTCTGATCCATAGTCCAGGCCAGCGCTGGCTAGTTTTTCATTTACCGCTGGCGCTGCTAATTGCGCAGCAACTTCATGAGGCTAGAAACCAAACACCAGAAAAATAACTAAAGAGGTTCAGTGGATAAGCTTCAATACAGTCCACTAATACCGCCTAGCAATTGAGTTTAAGTCAGCCGGGAGGCTGATTAAAAAGATAAATAGTTTGCCATCAGGATTTTTTATCTAGCCAACAACTCAGAAATAGCCGCAAATACTTGCCTAGTTGAAACAAACGGCCGCCATACTCTGTAATTAAAAAACTTGATCACTAACTTAGGGTAAACGACCTTACCAGCAGACCAGTCCGGGCGCCAATGGAATTTTGGGTTAGGCTTTTTATAGATAGTGACTACAGGCACACCCAGAAAAGATGCCAAATGTCCATTACCGGAATCATTCGCAACCATTAAGGCAGACTCAAAAATAAAAGACGCAAGGTCTCCAATGTTATTAAATAATGGCAATTCAAACTCATCACGGTTAAGCAATTGCCACTCATTATAATTAGCTGGAGAAACAACAATAACTGGCTTATAACCAACGCTCTTTAGCTGCCGACACAAAGATAGGAACTGCTGCTGTCCCCAATTCTTATCCTCCGGCCCTGCGGAATCAGGACTTACTATAATTCTTTTGTCATAGCGTCTAAATCTTAAATGCGGCGGCGGCTTAATAGCTACTTGCCTACTTACAATTGCCAATTGCATTTTTTTCTGCATGTAAGTACATAGAATATCTACCGCACTTTCATCTATGAAAGGTTTAAACCTGATGGAGCCTGATGACTTGGCAAGCGCCTGTAAAGATTCACACAAATCTGGCGAAAGCTCTGAACGTAATCTTTGCGTATGATCATAAACCCATGATTCAGGTGCCTTCTGACAGACTAATAAATACTTGCTCTTTAAATGTACCAGATACTCAGCGTCTTTATTCAGCCTGTTTCTGACATGTTTGCGGGGACATTTAATTACGAGGTGATAATCGGCAAGAACCATTTCCATATCATCAGACTCAGCACAAGGTAGCATTCTTAAGCTGGGAATCCACTCAGATAATTCATCGCCCACTTTGCCAAAATAAGTAACATCAAAACCGTTCTGCTGTAAGTTATAAGCTAATAACAAATATAAAAGGCTATCACCCAATGAGTCAAACGAAACGACAGCAATCTTGATTAAGTTATTATTATTTTGTTCAAATTGTTGACAGTCCATATTTATAAAATTCACTTATGCTTTAAATTTATTTACTAGAAAATTGGCATTAGAATCCCATGTGTAAAGTTTAAGAAACTTCTGGTGCCCTCTACGCGCTATTTCCAATCGTTTTTCGGGGTTAGCAAGGTAATATTCAATCTTCTCAACCAACTCCGCAGAACTGCGAAAAACTTCAATTTCTTCGCCAATCTCAAACAGTTCAGCCACTTCATCACAATAATCCGTTAAAAGAAAAGCACCGGCTGCCAAAGCTTCAAATATTCTGAGATTGATGCCGGTTTCAGCACCATAGAAGTGTGATCTAGTGATATTTAGTACAATCTTGGAAGAAAATAATAATTGATGCAGTTGCTCACCCCATATTGAGCGATCAATGACTCTTGCTTTCAATTCATCAGACATTAGAGGATAGTTTCTTGACCATCGATCCCCATACACGGTGACATGGCTACGTATAGTTTCAAGTATAAATATTCTGCGCAGGTCGCCGCTGCCTATAAAAAGTACATCGACCTCCTGGTTAGAATGTTCAGGAAGAGCCAGTGGCTTTGCCCCAAAAGGCAGGAAACTTGCATTCAACTTTCTCGTATCTTTAAAGAACCGGGTTGTAATTTTAGAAAATGAAAAAATCTCATCATAAATGGGTAATTCTTCTTCAATAAAAAAAACAAATTCACGACGTTTGGAATAAAGATTGCAACTGTCGGTGTCATATAGAAATAACTTGATGTTGTATTCCTGCTTAATTTTTACCAGAAAAGCCGGCGTTAAATATTTATAAACAAAGCCTATCACCAGAATTACCGACGGCGCCTGCTGCCTGATGTAAGCCTCGAAACTTGCTTCATTTAATTTTGGAAGATGGTAAAAACCATCTGCATTTTCGCGTTTATTCAACGCCTTGCGGAAAGCAGACTTCAACCCATAAAACATCAAAGGCTTGAATTTACGTAAATCGGCATAGCTGACTGTTGTGCCAATATTGGCAAAAGCTTCGCATAACTCCTCCCCCAGAGGCACCCCGCTTATTCCATCAAGTATTAACACCTTGCTCATTCCATTGCCCTATCACTTTATGATTATAATTTTCCAGCTATGAATACGCACATGAATTGCATATGCTTATTGATACAGCATCGTACGCACAAAATTTATTATTTATTATTCAATAAATGCTTAACATAATCTAAATTCCAGAAACGTCTTTTTACTGCTTCATCAGAGAAAACATCATTTAATTTGGTTAGCATTGCTGTGCTTTCTATGCCAGCATTGCCTGTAAATTCGTTCACAAAGCAATTTGAGAGCATTTCCGCATCGCCCAATTTAAATAGCTGACCAACTCCGCGTACTACCTCAGCACCGCCGCCACAATCAGAACAAATCAGCGGAATATTGGCAGCCATTGCCTCCAGCAACACCATGCCAAACGGTTCATGATCAGATGTCAGCGCGAACACATCAAAGGCTTTGAAGTACTTTTTACCATCTGGAACATTGCCGGTAAACACGACGGACTCTGCAATGCCTAAATCAAGCGTCAACTGTTTCAGGTCTTTTTCAAGCGGACCTTTACCCATGATAACAAGTAAACTATTGGCAGGTAAGCTGGGTAAAGCTTTTTTAAAGCCGCGCAATAACGTTGCCTGATCTTTATCATGATGCAGCCTGCCGACATTACCGACAACCCAACTGCCTGCCGGTAATCCTAGAAATTCTCTTGCTGCTTCTCGAGAGAAAAATTGTGACTGTACTGCTGCAACATCGATGCGGTTATATAAAGTTTCAATTTGGTTGCTCGGCCAATGAGGCAAACTCGCTCGCATTTCATCGCGCACGGAGTCAGACACGCCAAGTAATAATAACCTTTTACGAAACAGGTTAACCATCAAACGCCGTGTAAATCTGCCAAAGTCATCATAATTGTGGTGTATGCTGATGACCGGTAGCTGACTGGCAAGTAAAGCCACATAAGTTGGTTTGGATCTATGTGCAATACAGAACTTGAACGTTCCGCGTGCCAGTATTTTTCTAACTTCGGCAATCGCTTTTAATTTTAAGCCACGTACTTGGCTGCTTTTGTAGCCCAGAAAAATCACTTCATCAGAACATGTCGCCTGTGCTACTTCTTCACTGGCTTCACCGGTCAGATAAACCGTAATCACTTTATATTCTGTATCTGAAAAAAGCTTGGAATACTGCCGTGCACAATCAAGAAATGGCGGATAGTAACTATGACAGATCTGTAATACTTGCAAAATTTCTCTCCTTAACGCACTGCCATTTTAACCATCAAAAGCCACAGCTGCTGTCAGTTCGCTGCGAAGTTTAGACTCACATGCGTTACCTAGCTGTGCAGCAGAGAAATAACCTTCTTGCAGACTTTCCCAGCTTAACTTGCCTAAACGTTTTATATCTTCCGGGTAGCGGCTTAAGTGCCTGAAATTACGCACTCTGGTATTACAAAATAACGGCCATGGATAAATACTCATATCAGATATATCAATCAATCCGTATTGCCCATCAGGCATCACAACAATATTCCCCATGTGCAGAGACCGGAAGTGAATACCTAGTTGATGCAATCTGGCAATATATACCCCTAAAGCCATTGCCATTTCCTGATTCAGCAGATGCCCATCGAGCAGTTTTTTTACGGTATAGCCAACCAGAGGTGAATAAAGTACTGCTGTATCAGATGAATTGTTAAAATGGTACAGCTGCTTGCATACCATGGTACTCACGCCAAGCTTTTGCAGTCTTTCCGCATTTCTCATAAATCGGCGCGCATGTGAATAAATGCGTGCACCGCTGATTTTGTGCCTGACCCTGAATATCTTCAGGATATCACCGGTTTGCAACCTGACCACTTTATAACCGCGCTCATCCTGCTCCAGAACTTCACCGCCTGAAAGCATGCTGTTTAGTGCTTCAACACTTAATAACGCGCTAGGACGTATCCATTTACCTAAGCAAACAATCATAATAATTCCAGTAAATTTTTAGCTACTGTAATCTTATTAGTCTGGCAAAAGTCCTGCCAGTCTGCGACTTCAGTCCAATCACTCAGAAACACAAAGTCGAGACCTGCACGTGTTGCCGCTTCAAAATCATATTTACTGTCACCTATAAATAAGGCGGGCAACTGCAAATTACCATTGGCTTTCTCGCGCGCCAGCACTAGGTCTTTAGTATCCGGTCCTCCAAAAATCCCAGCATCAAATAAATCTGCTAAATTACGTCTGGAAAATATTGTGCGCAATTCCCGCTGATCTCCGCCTGATAACATCATCCATTTAGTGTGAAGACTTGCATTTCTCAACGGTATCAAACCTTGTGAAACTTCACATTCCATTAGCGCTTTATCAAGAAATTCTTCAAAGGTATGCATATATTGTTGCATCACCTCATCTGTCACTTCCTGTTTGAGTATTTCTTTGAGGTAATACTCGATTTTGCCGTTGCGAGGAAAGCTGCCTTTTTGTACATGATGATCAACCAAAGCCTGTGCCTGCGCATCAGTACCGCCATTACGCTTGGCAACTTCAAAATAGGCATTCACCTTGGTTTTATTGCTATTTAATACAACACCATCACAATCAAGCACCAATGTTTTATATTGTGTCAGATCAATATTCACAACCATCCTTATAACGAAAAAGGCCTTGCCTCTAGATAAACTCTAGCAAGCAAAGCCTTATTATAACTTGTACCTTAAATGCGCTTGTAATTAAGCAGCCTTAATAGCACTCGCCTCTTTAGCTAATTTAGTAATATGTGCCCAGTCTTTACGTGCTACTGCATCGGCTGGGGTTAACCAGGTACCGCCGCAAACTACTACGTTTGGCAATGCCAAGAACTGCGGAGCACTTTCAACAGTTACACCGCCGGTAGGACAGAACTTCACATCACCAAATGGGCCAGCAAAACCTTTTAATAAATTAATACCGCCCACAGCCACAGCCGGGAACAGTTTCAAGAAGTAATAATCATCAGCATTCGCCATCATTATTTCAGAACCGGTTGAAACGCCCGGTAATAAAGGCAAACCGATTTGACGCGCAAATCTACCCAATTCACTGGTGTAACCTGGGCTAACCGCAAACTGACAACCTACATCTTTAGAAGCTTGTGCATCTTTCAGGTTACGCACAGTGCCTGAACCCAAAATTGCATCTGGAACACGTTTAGCGATTTCTTCCATACCAGCCAAAGCACATGAAGTACGCAAAGTGACTTCCAACACACGGATACCGCCTTCAAGCAATGCTTCAGCCATAGGCACAGCATCTTCTACTCTATTGATCACGATTACTGGAATTACCGGGCCATGGTTGGCTAAATCTAATGTACTCATTTTTTCTACCTATATAATAAATTTTTAAGTTTTTTGTAAGGTTCGTAATTTTTATAGTCGAACCTGTTCGGTTTCAAAACACATTTAGGCAAGGCATTTAACCGAAGACAGTACACTTAGTACGGCGAGGTTAAATAACGCAGCATAAATGCTGTTTTCAAACCGAACTACAGCCAGGTTACTGCGCCTTCTTCGGCAGATAGAACGTTCTTACGCATACCACCGAACAACTCACGACCAAAGCCATGTGCATTGCTGTTACGCTTGGTGTCTGGCAATTCTGCAACTTCACGCTCTGCCCATTCATCTTCGTCTACCAGCACGTTGACCATGCCAACGGTTGCATTCAGGCGAATAATATCGCCATCACGCACCTTGGCAATTGGGCCACCCGCTGAAGCTTCCGGTGTTAAATGGATAGCAGCCGGAATCTTACCGGAGGCACCACTCATACGGCCATCCGTTACGATAGCAACTTTGAAACCTTTATTCTGCAGCACTGCCATTGGTGGCGTTAATTTATGCAGCTCCGGCATACCATTGGCTTTAGGGCCCTGGAAACGCACAACTGCAATAAAATCTTTTTCCAGTTCACCGCGGTCAAATGCAGCTAGCAACTCCTCCTGTGCATCAAATATGATTGCAGGGGCTTCAATGATGTGACGGTCTTCCGGCACCGCTGAAATCTTGATCACGCTACGGCCAAGGTTGCCTTTAAGTAGGCGCAAACCACCAGACTCGTTGAATGGGAACTGTGCGGTACGCACAATAGTTTCATCGCTGCTTTCTTTCGGCAGGTCTTTCCATACCAGCTTGTTATCTTCTTTTACCGGTAACTTACCGTATTCACGCAAGCCGCCATGTGCCACTGTCAGCACATCCGGGAACATATAACCGGCTTCGATCAACTCGCGAATTACAAAAGCCGGGCCACCCGCAGCCTGGAACTCATTCACATCGGCCTTGCCGTTCGGATAAACGCTGGCCAATAGCGGCGTGGTTTTAGCCAGGTGATAAAAATCAGTCCAATCGATGATAATGCCCGCTGCGCGCGCAATTGCAACCCAGTGGATTAAGTGGTTGGTTGAACCGCCGGTAGCCAATAATGCCACCATCGCATTCACAATCACATGCTCATCGACCATGCGGCCGATTGGTGTAAAGTTCTTGCTTTTTACATTCGCCAGCACCATCTTCACGGCTTCACGCGTGAGTAGTTCACGCAAACCATCGTGCGGATGCACGAATGCAGCGCCTGGCACATGCAAGCCCATGGCTTCCATCAGCATCTGGTTACTGTTGGCAGTACCATAGAATGTACAGGTACCTGCACCGTGATAGGCTGCTGACTCTGATTCCAGCAGCTCCTGACGACCGACCTTGCCCTGCGCATATTGTTCACGCACTTTTGATTTGGTTGTATTGTCGATACCGGTACTCATTGGACCTGCCGGCACAAATACGACTGGCAGATGGCCAAATTTTAAAGCACCGATTAACAGACCCGGCACAATTTTGTCACATACGCCTAATAGCAGCGCAGCATCAAACACGTCATGAGATAAACCAATCGCAGTACCCATGGCAATGGTGTCACGGCTGAACAATGACAGCTCCATACCAGGCTCACCCTGTGTAATGCCATCACACATGGCCGGCACACCGCCGGCAACCTGTACCGTAGCGCCATGCTTGTGTGCTTCATCACGAATAATATCCGGATAGTTCACATAAGGCTGATGCGCTGAAAGCATATCGTTGTATGCAGTAATAATCCCGATATTTGGCGCTTTTTCTACTACAACACGCAGCTTGTCGTTGGCAGGCATTGCGGCGAACGCGTGTGCTACGTTAGCACAGCCCAGACGATCAGCACCTCTTGGGCGATTCACAATATCATCGATACGCTGTAGATAGGCCGCACGCGTCGGGCGGCTTTTTTCTATGATACGTTCAGTAACTTCTATATGGGATTGTTTCATAATTAGATACTCTATTCAGATAACTGACTCAATAGCGGAACCAAATAATATGACATCACACAATGTTTATTACATGATGTTTCTTACTTAGTTAAGAAAAAAACACTAACCCCGATTATCGCTAAAGTCGGCCTTATCGTCAAACAAAAGCCGCTTATAAAGCGGCTTTTGTTTAGTGAAAACAGACAGGTAATTAATCTAGATCAATTTACTTCCTGATTTATTTCTTAGTCACCAGCACGTCTTCCATCATCAAATATTCCAGATCGCAACCATAGAACATATCAAGCGCGTCTTTAGGTGAGCAAATCATCGGCTCTCCCCTTCTGTTTAATGATGTATTCAACACTACCGGCACACCGCGCAGCTGCTCAAGATGCTCGATCAGCTCGTAATAGCGCGGGTTAGTTTCACGTGTGACCACTTGCGCACGCGCGGTACCATCTTCGTGCACCACTTCAGGAATTTTTGATTTCCAATGTTCGGCAACATCAAACGTAAATGTCATGTATGGCGCCGGATGCTCAGTCTGCAGGATATCTACTGCAACCCGATCGAGCATACTCGGGCAGAACGGACGCCAGCGCTCACGGTATTTGATTTGCGCGTTAATACGGTCAGCCACACCCGGATAGCTGGGGTCACCCAGAATACTGCGACAGCCTAGAGACCTTGGACCAAACTCCATACGTCCTTGCAGCCATGCAAGCGGATTACCGCTTGCAAGCAATTCAGCACCTTTTTGCGCGGCATTTTCCACACGCGTAAATATTGGTTTTTTCGGATGCGCTTCACAGGCGGCGATACATTGTTCGCTTGTGAATGCAGGCCCCAGATAGGCATGCTCCATTTTATGAATTGTGTCACCCGCCAGATGTGCAGCATAAGTTGCAGCGCCCAGTGAGGTGCCGTTATCACCTGAGGCGGGCTGTACAAACAACTCTTTAACATGCGGCATCGCAATAATGCGCTGATTCAGCTTGACGTTCAACGCAACGCCTCCGGCCATTGCAATACGCCCAGTTTCCTTGATGATATCGCCCAGATAATAATCAATCATCTTTAGCGCGACATCTTCCAGCAACTGCTGTACTGAAGCGGCATAATGAATATACGGATCGTCAATTTCATCACCATGGCGTTTAGGGCCTAGCCACTCAATTAGCTCCGGCGTGAAATAGTAACCTTTGCCGTTCTCTTTGTAGCGACGTAAACCCACAACATTCACTAGCTTGGTATTAATACGCAGTTCGCCATCTTCAAATGTGACCAGTCTGGATAAATCATATTTGCTGGCATCACCGTAAGGTGCCATGCCCATGACCTTAAATTCACCATCCAGCATTTCAAAACCCAGGTATTCAGTAATGGCACCGTACATGCCGCCCAAAGAATCCGGATCATAAAATTCTTTGATTTTATGGATTTTGCCGTTTTCGCCATAACCAAAGAATGTGGTTGCGTATTCGCCTTTACCGTCGATACCGACAATGGCAGTTTTTTCTTTGAAACCGCTCAGATGATATGCACTGGATGCATGCGCCAGATGGTGCTCAACCGGCACAAATTCAGCTTTGCTTAATCCCAAGTCAGCCATCAGCTTCAATGATTTATCGCGGTTGCGACGGAAGCGGCGGTTGCCGTTGAATATCGCATCCAATGCACGGTCAGGCGCATACCAATGGCGCTTGGCATAATGCCAGCGTGCATTCGAGCTTAATGGAATTTCCGCATACGGGAAAGCCACGATATCTACATCTTCTGGCTTAACACCCGCCTGCTGCATGCAGAACTTGGCCGCCTCGTAAGGGAACTGATTTTTAGCGTGTTTATCACGGATAAAACGCTCTTCTTCAGCCGCTGCAATGATTTTTCCATCGACCAGAATTGCTGCCGACGCATCGTGACCTAACGCACCTGATAAACCTAAAACTATCATGCCTGTACTCTCAATCAATTCATTTTTCGTTATTTTACTGTTTTTAAGCGATGCCTGCGCGAATTAAGATATTGTCAGCTTTATTTATATCCTGAGATGCATATTCTGAACGTAAAGCCTGTTTTAACAGTCGCGTAATTTCCACATCATGCTCCCAGTTTTTCATGAGCCGCTTCAGATCTTTGATATGCTTGCGCTGAAACCACCAATCAGAATAACAGCCATGTCGGTGCGCCTGCATACCATCCAAATCAATCAAGACCGGCGCCAAGTTAACGATTTTTATATTCGTCGCTTTAAAATCGCCATGCGAGTACCCAAACAAATAAAGCCGGTGAAACAGTGTGGCGATATTGCATGCCACTTTTTCTTTATCTTCTGGTGGGGCAGGTTGCGAAAAAAACTGTATCGCATCAGGTGCTTCTATATATTCACTTAAAAAATAAGCGCGTCTGCGCAAGCAACCAAAACGCTCTTCAAGTAACGCCAGCGGTTTGGGCGTAGCAATATCTGAAATCATCAAACGATGTGCATTCGCCCATGAAAGTGCTGCGCGACTCACCCGAAATGCGCGATTCAAACCATGCCATGCATTTTTAATGTTGTAGCGTTTAATCACTACCTGCCTATCAGCAATTAGCGCTTTGGCGATAGTGCAGGTATTGCCGTTTTTGAGATTGGCTTTTTTATCAACAAGCGCAGAATCCAACAACTGCGGCGTGACTGAGCTCATATCAAAATCACGTGACACGGCTAAAAAGCTATCGAATAGCTTGCTTACTCTTACGTCAGTACAGCTTCTGAAAACTTTTTTATCAGCATAAGCACCCGCCATCCGGCTGCGGATTTTTCGTGTCTGGGTCTGTACTGCAGCTTCATCAGCGATTGTATATACAGCATTTAATTGCTGGCAATAATGCTGGTATAGCACCGGAATCCATCCATCATTTAGCACATCCATCTTGGAAAACAGCGTTGCAAGATTGCGCAGTGTTTGGCGCTTCTGAAATACGCGAGATAAACGGCGTATGCCATCACCATCGAGCGTGTAGACGTTTTCCTCTTGTATCAGGAAATTTTTAAAATACAAATCTGTCTGGATCAGCCCTGCCTGGTGATGCTGCGCTAACGTCCGCACCAGACGCTGCGCCAGCTCAAAACGTTGCTTAACGTTACTGCCGCGCCAGACTTCTTCCGCATTTTTTGCATGTTCGATCGCCACAAAAACCAAAACTTCTGCCTGCTTATCCTGCGTTTGACCTTGAAACAATAAAGGCGGCGTTGTGATTCCCGCTTGCATCAAATGCTGCACCCCAGTCAAATCGCGACTTGCATAATAGGCATTGTTTTTTCCAATGAAAAATTTGGCATAAACCTGCTGGCCTTGCCAGTGCCCCCGATACACATAACGCTTATCCGGCACCTGACGTACCAGTCTCAGATCAGTTAAAGCTGATTCATCATTAAGCAGCAAAACGTCTACAGCAGCAGTAAACACAGTCGGGGGTTTCCCAGAAGCTGCATTCTGCTGATTTAACACTGAGGTTTCGAATGGTTTTTGCATTCCGAGATTACTTTGCCTTAGGCAGGATTTTAAGTGACTTAGGATTCCCTGGGTCGCCGACCAGCAATGGCAACGCCTCAAATTCTTTATTAATCAAGCTTTTATGCGGCTCATAATCGCTAAACTGCAATCCAGCCAGATCAGCCCAGGTATGAATAAAATGTGACATGCTGTATGGACGCTCAAGCACATCGTTATTTATTTCAGGCATTTTTGCACGCCAATCCGGTGTCATCCATAACAAAAATGGAACCGCATACATCGGCAGAGTCGGGCTTGCTTCATTACGACCAAGCACATCATAGCCAGGAGCTTCGTAGACATCTTCTCCATGATCAGAGAAGTAGACCAGAAAGCCATTCTGCCGACTTTTCTCATATATCTTGATTATATTTGAAACGACAAAATCATTATACAAAACAGCATTATCGTAGGAATTAATGACCTCAACCTTATTTTTACTCAGTACCGGAGCCAGGTTTGTACTGTCTTTAAAATGAATATACTCTTCGGGATATCGATATTTATATTTCATGTGTGTACCGAGCAGATGCAGCACGATCAGTTTGCGTGGTGCCGGATCCTGCAGGGCTTCCGCAAATGGCGCCAGCACATCACCATCGTACTGCCGCGAGTTTTGCAGCCGTGTATTATTCAAATAAACCTGCTTGTCAGTATATTTGGAAAACGTCGTCAGCATCGTGTTGCGTTTGGTCATGGTTTGCTGATTAGTGATCCAGAATGATTTGTATCCGGCCTGCCTCATCATGTTCATGATGGATGGTTTAGTCAGGTATAAATCCGGATGCTGCTGATCGGCAAACGTTAGTACCTGTTGCAAGGCCTCTATAGTATATGGCCTAGGTCCAATCACCTGCTTAAACACCAGCATTTCATCTTTCATTGCATCCAGCAGCGGCGTAGTTTTGCGCGGATAGCCATACAGGCTCATATGCTGGCGATTGGTGGACTCGCCAATAATCAATACCAACGTTGCAGGCAAATCTGCATTTTTATCTTGCAGGTTCTGTAGTGGCGGAATCTGCGCATTACCCTTTAACAGCGCCTGCATATTAGTAAGCTGTTCCCGATACTGCACATAACCAATCACCAGTTGCCAAGGCACTGCAGGTTCAAATCTTACCTGCAACTTTTCAACAACCAGATCTACAGGGTCATGATCAATGAACTTATATTTCAACAGCGGATAAATAATCAAAGCCATGATAATAAGACCACTCACCCACAGCGCTTTTTTAGCCGGCATCTCAAATACTTTTACATTGCGCCATAGTAACCAGCCAGCCAGGGTGTGTGCCAGAAATACCGGGATCATCCACCACACAAAATACTGGGCGATAAACTCCTGGCTTTCTGCTGGATTGGATTCAAAAATCGTAAAAATGACACTTTGAGAGAACTCTTGGCCATATATGCAGAAATAAGCAATGCTTACCAGTGAAGTCAGCCAGAGCAGCAAGCCAATAGCTGCGGTGATCGGCCTGGAAAAACGCGGAAACAGTAACACAGGGATAAACCATAAAATACTCATCACAATCGCTTGCCTCAAGCCGACAAAGATCGTGTTATCTGTCACATACAGCACCAACTGCGGTAAAACCGAGAAATATGCAAAGAACAGATATAAACTAAAAACGGCTTTCCAGTCTATATTTGAACTGTTATTTGATAATTTTTGTTTTGATGTAAATATCAAGGTATTTTTCTAATAATTAAAATTATTTTATTTACGCTGGGAGCGCTTAATGATCTGACGGCAAAGCCATTTACTTAGCGTACCTAGCCGTTTGATCTGGCAATACTGCATAAACAAATAGAGGCAATCTGCGCGTTGCCAATGTTCAGCGTGACGATTAAGTGACGCAAGGTCATAATAGGCGCGATACCAGAACAATGGCGTGAATCGCGCTTTTTCCAAGTCAATCAGAGCCACTTGCGGATGGGTTTCGGCATCTTTTACAAAGATGTGTTTAGGGTATAACGCACGATGCACTAAACCCAGCTGATGGAAGCTGCGCAGAGACGAAGCAATTACTTTAAACAACTGCTGCTTTTGCCCGCGTGTAAATTTTCTTTTGATGAATAAGGATTCTGCGAGACTTTCCAAAGACGCATAACCACTCAGCTCCTCAGTCACCAGAATTGCGCAAGTCTGGTTCTCAATAAGCTGTTCAGCATAAAAAACAACTTGTGGCGCCGCAATGCCTCTAGCTTCCAAATACTGCAAGCGCTGATATTCGCGCCTGAAAGTTGGCTCACCTTTTATGGGGTGCAGCGATGTCAATCGACCATGATTCTGCTGCTTTTTAACAAACAGGCACAACGTGCCGCCACTCGGCAATTCCAATTGCAACCGGCCCACACCGCTCCAACCGCCGCGGCTTTCATTCGGCGCTTCAAACCACGCTATTGGATGCTGCCATACCTGCTCAAAAGTATGCAGCCCACATTCCCTTAAAGCCTGTGCATGTTTTGCAGAAATATAAGTAAGCAAAACTTACCCCATCGTTGTAATTTTTATCATCAGCATTTTATCAGGCTTTAAATATTTAATTTGCAGAATAATAAATTCACAAATTTCAGCATCAATTAAACGCCGTTACAATATAAAATGTTAAATATAATGATGCTAAAAATTCTATCTAAACTACTGTCACGCTTATCCTTACCCGCCATTCACCGCATGGGAAAGATATTAGGATCGCTTTTACACTTACTCACACCCAACACCGCGCGCATACAGCGCGAGAATCTTCGCCAAAGTGGGCTATGCAATAGTGAAGCTGAGTTCGAGCGGGTGATTAAGGAAAATATCGCTGAAACAGGCAAGGCAATCCTGGAAACACTGGCAATCTGGGAGTGGTCAGAACAGGAAGCAATCAGTAAAGTACACTCTGTTCGTAACTGGCATCTGATTGATGAGGCGCTAGCGCGCGGCAAAGGGCTGATTTTTTTAACCCCGCATCTCGGCTGTTTCGAAATCACTTCTATTTATTACGGACAACACCACCCGGTGACAGTATTGTTTCGCCCGCCCAAGAAATCCTGGATCGCGCCAATGATCAGCGCCGGACGTACTAAAGGCAAAGTTAAACTTGCGCCCGCAAACACTGCCGGCGTGCGTTTGCTGATGCAGGCACTCAAAAACAATGAAGCTATCGGCATTTTGCCAGACCAGAACCCAGCTGCGGGCGAAGGGGAATGGGCACCCTTTTTTGGCAAACCAGCTTACACCATGTCACTAGCGAGTAAACTTGCTGAAAAAACAGGCGCCACAGTCATCATGGTATTTGGCGAACGTCTGGCTAACGGTAAAGGCTACATTGTGCATTTCTCAAAACTGGAAGACCATGCTATCGCCACCCCGGCACTGCTCAACCATGCAATTGAAGCGCAAATCAAGCAATGCCCGTCACAATATTACTGGAGCTACCATCGCTACAAAGTAAGCCGCAAGGCAAAGCCGCAGTCATCGGCTACTGAATAAGCGACTTTTCTTTAGCCAATCTATCCTGAAACTTTGCGCTATTAAATTTGGCATAAAGTTTTTGTGCACGCGTTTCGACCTGCTGCCAGAAACCTGAATCCTGCTGTTGGTAATGTCGCTTAAAGCGCAAATAATCACGCGGCGTCAAACCGATATCCATGCTGGAAAAATATAAAGCAGCAATATCTTTAACATTAGCGCTAAATGAAGGGCCTGCGTGAATCAGCACACGGTGCAGATCAATCAGGTAAAGCTTGATTGCCGGCAATTCCGTGTTATCCAGACAAAAATGGCAGATATAGAAATCTCGGTGGTTGACACCATTTTCATGCAGCTTCTTTGCAATCCCCGCAACCTGCATAATCAGCCGGCGTTTGAATTTCGCATCTGGTGGCGATTTTTTCCAATCTGTACATAAATCCTCAAGCGAGGTGATGTCACCCAGATCCTGAGTTAGCACAAATGACTGCAGATTTGCGGGATTACTGCCCTGCTGCCCATAAGCGACTAGCGGCGTCGTGGCAATACCCAGATTATCCAGCTTTTCTATGGCGCGTACCTCGGTCATCGCGCCAAGAATCGGCTTTTTAAAGGACAGCAAATTCTTAATAATTTCGCGCCAGCCTACGCCAAAATGCTGTTTAAGGAAGTAACTTTTACCGGCCAACTGCACCTGTATGGTTTTGCGCCCCTTAACATCGCGAAACGCTTTACCCTCTAATTGCATGAGTGCATCAAACGTATTGGCACTGCTCAGTGATTGCTTAATAACATCAGGCACAACTAGAATATTTTTGCAGTTCATGATTGCAGTTTTCTTTGCGCAAGATCAATCAAGATGTTTGCTTCAGCGCTGCCGTCATTTGCCTGCATGATCGTTTGCACATATTTCAAACCATTTGCCGACCATTGTGCTTTTTGCTCTGATTGCAGCATGGTCAAAAACTGCGCATTAAAGCGTTGCTGGTCAAACGGCAGATCACTCACAATACCCGCATTAGCATCTGCGACATGGTGTGCATAACCGCAGCTCGCAGTCACCAAAATCGGTGCACCGCAGGCCATCGCCTCTAAAATTACCAAACCGGTATTTTCACGGTAGGCCGGGTGAATACAAACATCAGCCCCCTGCATTAATTGTGGAATGTCTGGCCGCCCTTTTGAAATCAAAACATTGTTTTCCAGACCCAATTTTTTCGCCATCTTGCTAAAGATTTTCGGATTATCCTGCCCAACGGCTACCAGCCTGACATTAACACGTAGACTTTCCGGCAGCGCAGCAACAGCCAGAATGGCGCGATCCAAGCCTTTCATGGCAAAACCGGAACCGGTCAGCAAAAATACGAAGTCATTTTCGGCAAAGCCAAACGCTTTACGCAAATGCGCGCGCATTGCCTGCTTATCCTGCAGCACAAAACGTTCAGGCGATAAAAACGGTGGAATGTAATGGAAACGCTCGTTTTGCGTGCCGTACCATTTTTGAAAGTGCTCTTTCTCCGTCAGCGAAACCGCCAGTATCTCGGTTTTACTGTCATGTGAAAAAATAGCCTTTTCACAGGCAGCAAACCATTTAGATCTTGGCAAGAAGCGATACAGAAAGCTGCGTTGCTTGTGCGCGCGCTCGATAAAACAAGGGTCCGCTGCAAAATGCGCATCTAGCCCTGCCATGCGGTTATAGCCAAATACATAATCAAAATGCTGACTATTGATGTGTGCAAACACCACATCAATAAACTTTTGATAACGAAAATAATTGAACATCCCGCTTTGCGGCAAAACATGTACTTTAATATCTGGCGCGAAATCACCATCCCATGACATTGTAAATACTTCTACCTGATGCCCGCGCTTAAGCAGTTCATTCGCAGTACGCAGCATATCACGCTGCATGCCGCCATAAGGGAAATACTTAAAAATAATAAATGCAAATTTCACAGAATGCGATCTGGCCAAAAAAAGTTAATTGTATGCGAAAATGCGGCTTATGCTGCAAATTCTACTTGTTAAAACATCATCCATGGGTGATGTCATCCATAACCTGCCGGTTATCGCCGATATACTTGCCCATTATCCAGACGCGCAATTTGACTGGGTAGTTGAAGAAAGTTTTGCCGAAATCCCAAAACTGCACCCGCAGGTCAGAGACATCATTCCAGTTGCAGTCAGACGCTGGCGCAAGTCTATATTCAGCCGCAAGACCTGGCGTGAGATAAGTGATCTAAAAACCCGCCTTAAACATACATATTATGATGCGATCATTGACACACAGGGTTTGTTAAAAAGCGCAATTGTGGCGAACTTTGCACAAGGCGTAATCCACGGTATGGATTACGACTCCGCCCGCGAACCTGTCGCCAGTTTTTTTTACCACCATAAATATTTGGTTGCTCGTAACCAGCATGCCGTGCAGCGTAATCGCGCACTTGCAGCGCAGGCTTTAAAGTATGCAATTCCGCAGTCACTCCCTGATTATGGCTTAGGTAAGTTAAGCTCCCAGCAAAATAATCTTGAATTGCCACGTGATTACGTTGTATTTCTGCACGGCACCAGCCGTGACTCAAAACTATGGCCGGTTTCACATTGGGTAGCACTGGCAGAGAAACTTAAACAGTTTAATCTGGAAGTTTTACTACCTTGGTCTAACCCCAGTGAAGAAAGTCGCGCAAAAGACATTGCAGCTCGAAGCAGTAATGTACAGCTATTACCCAAACTCAAATTAACAGCACTTGCCGGCATTTTAGCCGACTCTAAACTGAATATCGGCGTTGATACCGGGCTGATGCACCTTTCTACCGCACTGAATAAGCCCAGTATTGCTATTTATACTGATACCAATCCGGAATTCACCGGCGTAGTCCCAAGCATAGAGAATCTGGCCATTAACATCGGCGGCAAAGCGCAGATTCCGAGTGCAGATGATGTTTTCCAGCTGGCATCAGGTTTTATACGGAAAGATAATCTATGAAAAAATCCACATTTTTAGTCATCGGCGGCGCCGGATACATTGGATCGCATCTGGTAAAAGCACTTATAGAACAGCAAGAACAGGTCGTCATCATTGATAATTTATCGGCAGGATCAGCATCTGCCGTGCTTGGTGGCGAACTGATCGTTCACGACTTCGATGATCGCGAATTTTTAGACAACTTATTCAGCAGCAAGCACTTCGACGGTGTTTTCCACTTCGCTTCACAAATTGTAGTCAGCGAATCGGTAAAAGACCCTGGCAAATACTATCGTGCAAATACCGCCGCCACGCTCACTCTGCTGGAAGCGATGCGTGACCACAAAGTAGGGCCTTTGGTGTTTTCATCGACCGCTGCGGTTTACGGTGAACCGCTATATACACCTATTGATGAACAGCACCCTACTAACCCACTAAACCCCTATGGTCGCAGCAAGCTCATGGTTGAACATATGCTGGCAGACTTTGCCAGCGCTTACAACCAGAAATATATCGCACTGCGCTACTTCAATGCTGCCGGTGCAGATCCGCAAGCACGTATCGGCGAAAGTCACGATCCGGAAACACATTTAATCCCGCTGGCATTGCAGGCAATTTCAGGCAAGCGACCACCACTGCAACTATTCGGGCAGGATTACGCTACGCCAGACGGCACCTGTATCCGCGACTACATTCACGTTGACGACTTGGCAAGTGCGCACATACTCGCTATTCATCACCTGAATAATGGCGGTGCGTCAGGTATTTTTAATCTAGGCAGCAACCACGGTTACAGCGTCAATGAAGTCATTCAAACCGCAGCTAGAGTTACAGGTAAAGATGTGCCGCTAACTTATGCGCCAAGACGACCAGGTGACCCCGCCAGTCTTGTTGCCGATGCGTCACTCGCCAAAAAGACACTAGGATGGCAGCCTAAATACACCGATCTGAATCAAATCATTGAGCATGCCTGGGCATGGGAACAAGCCAACAGCTGAAAGTCGTAAAATCTAATATTTAATATTTTTTAAAACTTTTTTCTATCGCCAGTATTGAAAAAATGCGGCCTCACCCCCATTAATCCTTCATCTCGAAATTAAATTACCTGACTACTAGAAAATTCAAAGGATAGTTATGCAGCAAGATCAAGAAAACCAGCAACCAGAACTGGCAGCGGAAGATGTAGAAGTAACGGCAGAACAAAATGCACCAGCAACACCAGAAGCCAGAATCGCAGAACTTGAAGCCGCCTTGGAAGAAGCAAAAGCAAGTGTGCTTTATGTCAAAGCAGAAGGTGAAAATATTCGCCGCCGCGCCATGGATGACATTGATAAAGCGCGCAAATTTGCTTTGGAAAAATTTTCAAACGAACTGTTAGCGGTTAAAGATAGTCTAGATGCTGCCCTGCTAATTGAAGCAGCCGATGTAAAAAGCTACAAAGACGGCGTAGAACTCACTGCTAAACAACTGTCGAGTGTATTCGACAAATTTAACATTGCCGAGATTAATCCGGCAGGCGAAAAATTTGACCCGAACAAACATCAGGCAATTTCAATGCTGGAAAACAGCGGCGAACCTAACACTGTCATCAACGTACTACAAAAAGGCTACACCTTGAATGATCGCGTGTTGCGCCCGGCTTTGGTCATGGTGGCTAAATAACTTTTGACGCGCACAACAGCGAATAAAATTAAGCTCTTGAATTTGAAAAAGCCATCCCCATTTAGGTAACAAGGTTAAGAATTACAACCCCGTAATATAGCGCAAATGAATCAATATATTGATCAGCGTTTATCGGCGGAAAAAAATTAGATATATATAAGGAAATTAAAACATGGGTAAAATTATCGGTATTGACTTAGGTACTACTAACTCTTGCGTTGCAGTGATGGAAGGCGGCAAACCGCGCGTGATTGAAAACGCTGAAGGCGCACGTACTACACCTTCTATCATCGCTTATCAGGAAGATGGCGAAATCTTGGCTGGCGCACCGGCAAAACGCCAGGCTGTAACCAACCCGAAAAACACACTTTATGCCGTTAAACGCTTGATCGGTCGTCGTTTTGATGAAAAAGAAGTACAAAAAGACATCAACCTGATGCCTTACACCATTGCCAAAGCCGACAATGGCGACGCATGGGTTGAAGTGCGCGGTCAAAAAATGGCACCACCACAAATTTCTGCTGAAGTTTTACGCAAGATGAAAAAAACTGCGGAAGACTACTTGGGCGAAGAAGTGACAGAAGCGGTGATTACAGTGCCTGCTTACTTTAACGACAGCCAACGTCAAGCTACCAAAGATGCGGGCCGTATCGCTGGTCTGGAAGTTAAACGTATCATCAACGAACCTACAGCTGCGGCATTGGCTTTCGGTTTGGATAAACAAGAAGGCGACCGCAAAATTGCGGTGTATGACTTGGGCGGCGGTACATTCGACGTTTCTATCATTGAGATTTCAAGTATTGATGGCGAACATCAGTTTGAAGTGCTTTCAACCAACGGCGACACATTCTTGGGTGGTGAAGACTTCGATAATCGTTTGATCGACTTCTTGGCTGATGAATTCAAGAAAGAAAACGGCTTGGACCTGCGTAATGACTTACTGGCTAAACAACGCCTGAAAGAAGCCGCTGAAAAAGCCAAAATCGAATTATCAGGCGCGCAGCAAACTGAAGTGAACCTGCCTTATATCACAGCTGATGCAACAGGCCCTAAACACTTGGTGGTAAAAATCACACGTGCAAAACTGGAATCATTAGTGGATGACTTGATTGAGCGCACGATTGCACCTTGCCGTACTGCAATTAAAGATGCCGGCGTTTCAATTGATGATATTACTGACGTGATTTTGGTTGGCGGTCAAAGCCGCATGCCAAAAGTGCAGGAAAAAGTAAAAGAAATCTTCGGTAAAGAGCCACGTAAAGACGTAAACCCTGATGAGGCTGTCGCTGTTGGTGCTGCAATTCAAGGTGGTGTATTGCAAGGTAACGTGAAAGACGTGCTGTTACTAGACGTAACACCATTGTCATTAGGTATTGAAACACTGGGTGGCGTGATGACTAAACTCATCAAGAAAAACACCACGATTCCTACCAAAGCATCACAAGTGTTCTCAACCGCTGAAGACAACCAGAATGCGGTAACGATTCAAGTGCTGCAAGGTGAGCGTGAAATGGCTTCTGCCAACAAATCACTCGGCCAATTTAACCTGAGCGACATTCCACCGGCACCACGTGGCATGCCACAAATTGAAGTGACTTTTGACATCGATGCTAACGGTATCTTGCATGTATCTGCAAAAGATAAAGCAACTAACAAAGAAAACAAAATCACCATCAAGGCAAACTCTGGTCTTTCTGAAGAAGAAATCAAGAAGATGGAAGAAGATGCAATCAAGTACGCCGATGAAGACCGCAAATTGCGTGAATTAGTAGATGCACGCAATGCAGCTGACGGCATGATGCACTCTGTGAAGAAATCACTCACAGAACACGGCGACAAACTGGACGCTGCCGAGAAAGAATCGATTGAAACTGCAATTAAAGACGTTGAGGAAGCGCTGAAATCTGACGACAAAGCAACCATTGAAGCTAAAACAGAAGCCTTGACTACCGCTTCACAAAAACTGGGTGAAAAAGTGTACGCTGCCCAGCAAGCTGAAGCCAACACCGAGAGCGCTCAGCCTCAAGGTGAAAAAACTGTAGATGGCGACGTAGTGGATGCCGAGTTTGAAGAAGTGAAGAAAGACTAAAAACGTATTAGAGGCACAAGGCTGAGCACAGGACTAAAACCTGCACTCAGCCTTTAGTCTTTAAATTAACCCATAAAACTCAAGCTGTTAGACTTAAAAAATATGGCAACAAGCAAAAAAGATTACTACGAAGTCCTTGGTGTTAATAAGGATGCCTCAGAAGAGGAAATTAAAAAGGCTTATCGCAAACTTGCGATGAAGTATCACCCTGACCGCAACCCGGATAACCCAAAAGCTGAAGAGCAATTCAAAGAAGCAAAAGAAGCTTACGAGATGCTGTCAGACAGCCAGAAACGTGCGGCTTATGACCAATACGGCCATGCTGGCGTAGACCCAAGCATGGGTGGTGGCGGTGCTGGCTTTGGCGGCGCAGGCTTTGCAGATGCATTCGGCGACATCTTTGGTGATATTTTCGGCGGTGGTGGCGCACGCGGCCAGCGCAGCAATGTATACCGTGGCGCAGACTTGCGCTATAACATGGAAGTTTCATTGGAAGACGCAGCCAAAGGCACTGAAACCAAGATCCGTATTCCCGTACAGGCCAAGTGTGAACCATGTAATGGCACGGGGGCTAAATCAGGGAAATCCCCTGTTACCTGTACAACCTGCGGCGGTCATGGTCAGGTACGCATGCAGCAAGGCTTCTTCTCTGTACAGCAGACATGTCCGAAATGTCATGGCGCTGGCAAGATGATTAAAGATGAAGATAAGTGCCCGGACTGTCATGGCGCTGGCCGCACCAAGCAAAACAAGACTCTTTCAGTCAAAATTCCTGCGGGTGTGGATGAAGGCGATCGCATTCGCCTGACAGGTGAAGGTGAAGCTGGCGTAAATGGCGGCCCAACCGGTGATTTGTGTGTTGTTGTGCACTAGAAACCGCACCAGATCTTCCAGCGCGACGGCGGCAATCTGCACTGTGAAATGCCGATCAGCTTTAGCACAGCCGCTTTAGGCGGTGAAATTGAAGTGCCGACATTGGATGGTTCAGCCAAAATGAAAATACCGGCTGAAACACAAACCGGCGGCGTGTTCAGGTTACGCGGCAAAGGGATCAAACCTTTACGCTCAAGCGAGCATGGCGACCTGATGGTGCATGTAGTAGTGGAAACTCCGGTGAAACTAACATCACGCCAGAAAGAACTGCTACGCGAGTTTGAAGAAAGCACACAGGCAGATGCCGGTAAACACAGCCCCAAAAACAAAAGCTGGGTAGATAAAGCCAAAGACTTTTTTGGATAAACCAAGTTTAAGACAATAAAAAAGCTCGCATCTGCGAGCTTTTTTATTGTCTAAGATTATCTGTTTAGACCAATTTATTATTAAAGAATCTATTTCAAAATACGTTGAATTTCCAACAACTCTTCTCTAACATCAGTAAAATCCTCATAACGGCTACCGGCCGTACGCGCATACCAGTACTTGCTGTTCCACACATCGCCTTCAATCTTATGTAAAACTGCATGTATCCAGTTCGCAGTAGTGTCACTGTAATCCTGTGCAATCTTATGCGATGCATCCCAATCACCATCTAACGCCAGATTCACAGCATTCATTAGAGCATCTTTATTCATGATTTATTTTCAGAAGATCACTCATCAAAAAAGTTAAGCTTTTTATGTCGCGGCAGCTGTTTTAATTGCGCCTCTGCAACACTGGCAGCCGAGCGATCTGCATATAGTTTCGATGCCAGAATTTTTACCGGCGGGTTGGCGCGGGTATAACGTGCACCTTTACCGGATGCATGTGCGGTATAGCGCTGCTCAAGATTATTGGTAATACCTGCGTAAAAAGCGCCATTTTTACATTCCAGCAGGTATAAGACCCAGTCCATAGTAATCATTCCTTTAGGCAATCAAGGGTGAACAACATGCCTGTACGCGGAGAGTGCGATCTCTATGGCAAGCGATGCAACAAAGTTACGCTTGATTCAGAGGTGAAATTAATAGGTTCCAGCCTGAATGAATTCCACTTTATAGCCATCCGGGTCTTCGATAAATGCAATCACTGTCGTGCCATGCATCATCGGACCAGCCTCACGGATTACTTTACCGCCAGCATTACGCACGGCATCACACGCCTTATATGGGTCGTCAACTTCAATCGCGATGTGGCCGTAAGCTTTACCCATATCGTAGCTTTCAACGCCATAGTTATAGGTTAGTTCCAGCACGGTATGGTCACTCTCGGCACCATAACCTACGAACGCCAAACTGAATTTTCCATCAGGAAAATCATGCTGACGCAATAATTTCATGCCTAGAATTTCGGTGTAAAACTTGATTGAACGCTCCAGATTTCCAACACGGAGCATGGTATGTAACATTCGCATTTTGAGATTCCTTAAATTTGGTTTATTTAACTGCAGTTAACTGGTAGTACTTTTCCATCAGCTGATCTTTGGTTTCAACTACTTCCGGGTTAAATGGGATGCAATCAATCGGGCAAACCTGCTGACACTGCGGTTTATCGTAATGGCCCACACATTCGGTACATTTATCAGGGTCAATTTCGTATATTTCTTCACCTTGATAGATAGCCTCATTCGGACAGGCTGGCTCGCAGACGTCGCAGTTGATGCATTCATCAGTAATCATTAATGCCATATTTTTCCTTTATAAATCCATTTTATAAGCGAATTTCCGCGCAACGTCCTCGCTCACTCCTGGTCTATCAATGCGATATGCCTGCGTCGTTCGCTGCGGGTTTGCTTGCACTTCATCTTATTAAATGAATTTCTGAAACGAAAAATCACACTTTTAATTTCTTTTTAATCGCAGCCTCAACTGGCTTGGACACAAACTGTTCAACCTCACCACCAAGCTTAGCCACTTCACGCACTAAACTGGACGATACAAACATATACTCGTCAGAAGGGGTTAAAAACATCGTTTCAAGCTTGGGATAAAGTTTGCGATTCATGCCGGCCAGCTGAAATTCATATTCAAAATCTGAGGCAGCACGTAAACCACGAATAACGATCTGCGCTTGCTGCTCCTGTACAAACTGCATGAGCAAGCCGCCAAAACCTACTACCTTAACATTATCGTAATTGCCAAAAACTTGCTGTGCTAGTTCCACTCGCTCATCAAGGCTAAATAAAGTAGCTTTACTTGTGCTGCCGGCAACCGCAACGATCACTTCATCAAACAGATGTGCAGCACGACGCACGAGGTCTTCATGACCGAGCGTGATAGGGTCAAATGTACCAGGGTAAACAGCGATGCGTTTTTTAGCTTCGGTCATGTTTTAGTCTCAATTCTGGTGTAATTTTAACAGATGATAAAAAACATTACCCGCTTTGCTTTGTTTGACTACCTGCCAGACGTCATCTGGCTCAATAGCATACTCAGCTTCAGCATACACGAAACCATCAGGGTTCAAGTGTGCAGGTAACAACGGCAGGACTTTAGCTAGCAGGCCCTGATTGTAAGGAGGATCAAGAAAAATTACATCAAACAACTGACGGTTCTTACCCAAAAAACTTAAAGCATCGGTATTGAACACCTCTGCAGCATCAGCCTTGAGGGTAGCCTTATTCTCTAGAATCGCTTTAAATACCGCAGATGTTTTTTCTACCAGCACAGCCATTTTGGCATTACGGGATAGTGCTTCAAACCCCATCACGCCGGTACCTGCAAAAAGATCAAGACAACGCAGTCCGGTCAGATCTTGCCCTAGCCAGTTAAACACGGTCTGGCGTACACGCTCAGGTGTAGGCCGCAAGCCTTCTGCATCCGGAAACTTCAGCAGTCGGCTACGCCACTCACCTGCATTGATGCGTACCACATTCTGTTTTTTGCTATTACTTGTATTGCGAGGCAATCTGTCATCTCAATTAAATTCAATCAAGCGCGTAGATTGCCACGCTAACACTCGTATCGCAATACAAATTTATACTTATGTAAACTATTTTGCGCCAGGGTCACCCACGATAATCGTTACAAAATTTTCGGTTTTAAGGCGGCGGCTGAACGCATCCTTGATCTGCGCCACAGTTACTTTTTCTACGTTGCTGTTATATTCATCCAGATAATTGAGTGGCAGCTTGTAGAAGCCGATCACCGCCAGGTAATCCAGAATTTTGCTGTTGCTGTCAATGCGCATCGGGAAACCGCCGATGATATTGGCTTTAGCAGCTTTCAACTCGGCTTCAGTAATGCCGTTTTTGATGAAATTATCCAAGGTTTCTTTAACCAGCTTGAGCGCATCCTCGGCTTGATCCTTTTTGGTTTGCAAGCCAAGCTGGAATGGCCCAGGCTCTGCCATCGGCATAAAATAACTGTATACACTGTAAACCAGACCACGTTTCTCGCGCACTTCTTCAGTTAGTCTTGAAACAAAACCACCGCCACCTAAAACATAGTTACCGACATAAAGTGGAAACAAATCCGGATCACCGCGTTTAATGCCGGGATAACCAAGCAAAATATGCGATTGCGAGGCTGGGTGTGCGATGCGCTTTTCTATCGATTGCGTTGGTAATTTAACGGCTGGAATCGCACTTACTGCAACAGACTTAGGCAAGCCACCAGTAACAGTCTCGGCAATAACGCCTGCCTGCTCTCGGGTCAAGTCACCAATAATCGCAACTACCGCACCTTTCGCTCCGTAGTATTGTTTATAGAAGCTTTGCAGGTCGTCGCGCGTGATCTTTGCTACTGTATCCACCTCACCGGACTCGTCCAGACTGTAAGGGTGGCTTCCATATAATGCCTTCATAAATTCTTTATTGGAAATGCTTTCAGGCTGCGTTGCGGATTCCTGCAAACCAGAAATAATGCGCGCTTTTTCACGCGTCAGCACATCTTCAGGAAAATCCGGTTGCTGCAAGATTTTAGTAAAAACATCTAATGCCTGCATTTTTTCGCGCTCACTGCTCAGTGTGCGCAACTTGAATCCGGCGCGGTCAGCATCAAAATCCCCACCTAAAATAGCGCCTATATCAGCCATTTTATTGGCAATTTTTTCGTCGGACATACCAGCAGCACCTAGTGTCATCATATATCTGGCAATACCTGCAAGGCCTGATTTTTCGGCACTATCACGTGCACTACCAGCGGCAAAATTGACGCTGATATCCACGATTGGCAGATCATGATTCTCTACGAAATAAACTTCAGATCCAGATGCTGTTTGCCATTGCTGAATTTTGACACCCGCCTGAACAGTGCTGCTGAGCACCATAAACCCTACTGCCAGCAATGCTAGCCCTGCTGTGAATGTTTTTCTTATGTATTGCATATGCATTATTTTTTACCCTAATAAAATTTAGAGACATCATCTTAGAGAATTAAAAGTTTTACCTAATGTACGTGTGGCTTACCCTGTGGTTTTGCATTCGGGTCAATCGGCTGCGGGTCTAATGTTGCGATCGTCAGATTATCTTTAAGCAAATATTTTTTGGCAACTGACTGTACCTGCTCCGGCGTTACAGCACGTAGCTTTTTAGGGTAGTCTTCAAGAATTTTCCATGAAAAACCAATCGTTTCAATCGTACCTATTTGCATCCCCTGATAGAACATGGAATCACGTTTGTACACATCAGCCGCAATTACGCCTGCTTTTACACGCTCCAGTTCTTCTACCGTAACACCTGATTTTTTGATATGTTCTATCTGCTCGATCAATGCCGCCTCTACATCAGCAACAGTTTTGCCTTCACTTGGCGTTGCATCCATTGCAAATAGACTTTGGCGGCCTCGCGACATCAGGTCATAACCGGCACTGGCATCTATCGCCAATTTGGATTCCCTCACCAAGCGCTGATTCAACCTCGCAGCCGGATTACCACTTAACACACCGGCGAGCACTTCCAGCGCATACGGCTCCCAATCTGTATCAGGATTCGTTAATGCAGGCACATGGTAGCCCATCAATAGATATGGCAGTTTAGCTGGTGCTTTAACAACTATGCGGCGCTCACCGATCTGCTCCGGCTCTACCTGTGGTTTACGCACTGGCAACACTTTAGGTTTTAATTTACCGAAGTGTTGCTTTGCCAGCTTGTAAACCTCTTCAGCTTTCACGTCGCCAACTACTACTAGCGTTGCATTATTAGGTGCATACCAGTTGTTGTACCACTCACGCGCATCGGCAGCCGTCATGTTCTCAAGATCGTTCATAAAACCAATGACTGGCCGTGAATATGGGTGCGCACGATATACCACACCTTGAAATGCTTCATTCACTTTAGATTGCGGTTTATCGTCAGTGCGCCAGCGGCGCTCTTCCATCACCACCTTGATTTCTTTAGCGAACTCTTCATCGGTTAACTGCAAGTTGGCCATACGGTCTGCTTCCAGCTTGAATGATAAAGGTAAATGTGATTTTTCTAGCTGCTGAAAATAACAGGTGTAGTCAGTGCTGGTAAATGCATTTTCCTTACCGCCGGCTGCTGCAATGAGACGCGAAAACTGTCCGGACTTGACTTGTTTGGTTCCTTTAAACATCATGTGCTCAAGCACATGAGCCACGCCGGTTTTACCATTCACCTCATCCAGGCTACCAGCTCGGTACCAGACCTGAGACACCACAACCGGTGAGCGATGGTCTTCCTGCACAATCAGTTTTAAACCGTTATCCAGTTTAAATTCCTGTATCGCTGCATTAGCAAACGCTGTTAATGGCATCATTAACAAAAGAATCAAAAAGCTTTTTGTACGCACGTACCAATCTCCTTTTATTTTTAGCTAGGTTCTTACATTTGAAAGCACTTTACTTAATAGCACTTGGTTAAAAGTACTTGGGATTTGCGCTGTATATGATTTGCATCTTTACATATCCGAACTGGCATTTCAGACAAGGATAACACTTTGTTAGTTCATCTCGATTACCTGTCAATCAATTCTCCTGCCTGAAAAACATTATTCCAAAAATCTATATCGATATATTGATTAATTATTTTTATAAATTAAAACAATTAGCTAGAATGCCGCAAGTTTTTAAATTATCGCTATCAGAAAGCCACACAGATGAAATTAACACGCAAACTTTTACCCTTACTTGCTGTTCTAGCAGCTACTAATGCAAATGCTACCGACGGCTATTTTGCACATGGCTATGGCGTAAAATCTCAAGGGATGGGCGGTGTTGGTATTGCCTTGCCACAGGACGCACTTGCGGCAGCAGCCAACCCTGCCGGCATGGGTTTAATCGGTGACCGTATAGATTTCGGCGTCACCTGGTTCAGACCGCAGCGTGCAGCTGAAATTACAGGTACCCCTTTTGGATTTTCTGATGGAAAATACGACGCTAACGATACTGAAAACTTCATCATTCCGGAGTTTGGCTATAACCGTGTGATTAATCAAGATCTCACTTTAGGCGTCAGTGTTTATGGTAACGGCGGCATGAACACCGATTACAAAAGGGCTATCCCTCTATTTGGCAACACGGCACCGCGTATGGATTTAATTCAACTTTTTGTGGCGCCAACCGCCACCTGGAAAATCAATGAATCAAATACTGTCGGTGTTGCAGTTAACCTAGCTTACCAGCGCTTTGAAATGAAAGGTCTGCAAAATTTTGCAAGCCCTGCTTCAGCGCACCCGGACAATGTTACCAATAAAGGTTACGACTCATCCTATGGTGCAGGTGTGCATATTGGCTGGATCGGTCAGGTAAATGATGTTATTACATTAGGCGCAACTTACCAAAGTAAAACCTACATGAGCAAATTTGATAAATACAAAGGCTTATTTGCAGAAAGTGGCGATTTTGATATTCCTGAAACCTACGGTTTGGGTCTTGCAGTTAAAGCAACGCCGGCACTGACTCTGGCTGCTGATATACAACGCATCAACTATAGTGATGTAGATTCTGTCGGTAACTCGATTAACAACCTTTTTGTAAATGGTCAGCAACTTGGTTCAAAAAACGGTCCGGGCTTTGCATGGAAAGATGTCACAGCATTAAAAGTTGGCGCAAGCTATGCATGGAACGAGAAGTTAACTGTACGCGCAGGTTACAACCATTCATCACAGCCTATTCGCAATAGCGAAACCTTGTTTAATATTCTGGCACCTGGCGTTGTACAAGATCATGTAACTTTAGGTGCAACCTATATATTAGCAAACCAATCAGAACTCTCTTTCTCTTACATGCATGCGTTTGAAGAAAAAGTAAATGGTTCTGGATCAATCCCTGCGATGTTTGGCGGTGGTGAAGCCAACCTGAAAATGTACGAAGATTCACTGGGTGTTGCCTACGGCTGGAAACTGTAATTTAAGATATAATTTACTCCTAAAGGTCGCGTACGCATGTACGCGGCCTATTTTCATTTATAGCTGAATTGATCCTATGTTAATCGACTGGAATAACTTTACCCCATGGACAGCACTTGCTGGCGGCGCACTTATCGGCGTAGCTTCAGCAATTTTTGTGCTTTTTAATGGCCGCATCGCCGGCATAACCGGTATTTTGGGTGGCTTGCTCAGACCAAAACTCCGCGATATCGGCTGGAGACTGGCATTTATCATCGGACTCATCGTAGCGCCATTTACATGGCTACTGTTTGCTCCATTGCCAGCCATTCAAATTGATGCCAGCAATACATTACTTGCTGTTGCCGGGCTTATTGTTGGCATCGGCACCCGCTACGGTTCCGGCTGCACCAGTGGCCACGGCGTTTGCGGCATTTCACGCTTATCCCCACGCTCTATCATTGCCACTGTAGCTTTTATGACTACCGGAGTGATTACCGTTTATGTTGTGCGTCATCTGTTGGGAGCATAAGTCCATGAAAAACCATATCAGCAATACTGCCGCCCTGACATTCTCATTACTTTCCGGCCTCATATTTGGCCTCGGCCTGATTCTGGCCGGCATGGCCAATCCGGCGAAAGTACTCGCATTTCTTGATATCGCCGGCTTATGGGACCCCTCTTTAGGCCTGGTCATGGCTGGCGCAATCGGCATCGGCCTGATCGCATTCGCTATCGCAAAAAGACGTAAGCTCAGTTATCTCGGTTTCTCAATCCAGTTACCTACCAATCGTGTCATCGACAAACGCCTGGTGCTAGGCAGCATGGCTTTTGGTATTGGCTGGGGTCTTGTAGGCATATGCCCTGCCCCTGCTTTTGTTTTACTAGGCGTAGGCAGCAGCAAAGGCATCATTTTTGTAATTGCCATGGTAATCGGCATGGGCATTTACGAATTGCTAGAAAGCTGTGCAAAATCAAGTAACAAGTAAACAGCAACTGATACATTGTATGCTACAGAATTAAGCTAAAATAGCTTAACTTAATTAGCTGAATTTCTATGTTCAATTTTTTCAAAAAAGATAAAGCCGAGCCAAGCGCAGAAGAAAGCAAACTCAAACCTGCTGAAGCTGCCCCTGCGGCTGAAACAAGCATAAGCTGGACTGAGCGCCTAAAGCAGGGCCTAGCCAAAACTCGCAACCAATTGGGAAGTCAATTAGCAGGGATTTTTGGCGGCGGTAAAATCGATGCTGAAGTTTATGAAGAACTGGAAAGCATTCTTCTGACTGCAGACGTTGGCATCAGCGCCACTGAATTTCTGTTGGACGACATCAAAAATCGTGTAAAACGCCAGAGCCTTGATGATACTGCGCAGCTCAAAACAGCACTGAAAGAGGCGCTCTCTGATCTGCTGCTGCCATTACAGAAACCTCTGGAAACATCTACACACAAACCTTTCATCATCATGCTGGCCGGCGTGAATGGCGCGGGCAAAACCACCACTATCGGTAAGCTGGCAAAACACTTCCAATCACAAGGAAAAAGCGTGCTGATTGCAGCTGGCGATACATTCAGAGCCGCTGCGCGTGAACAGCTACAGATATGGGGTGAACGCAACAATGTGCACGTTGTTGCCCAAACCAGCGGCGACCCGGCTGCGGTCATGTTCGACGCGATTAATTCAGCGCTTGCCAAAAATATCGATATCGTTCTGGCGGATACTGCGGGTCGTTTGCCAACGCAATTGCACCTGATGGAAGAGATTGCCAAAGTAAAGCGCGTAATGGACAAAGCCCTGCCCGGCGCGCCACATGAAGTGCTACTGGTGCTGGACTCTAACACCGGGCAGAATGCGGTAAATCAAGTCAGAATTTTTGACGATGCACTTGGTGTCACCGGTCTGGTACTCAGCAAACTGGATGGCACAGCTAAAGGCGGCGTCATCGCGGCGATTGCACAAGCTCGGCCAATTCCGATACGTTATATTGGTATTGGTGAAGCGATTGATGATCTTAGACCATTCAATGCGGCAGAATTCATAGACGCAATGATAGATTAAGTGCATTTATAGCACCCATTTAGAATAATAACCAACATTAGCGCTACAATAATGACATGATTCAATTTGACCAAGTCAGTAAACGCTACCCGGGTAGTGACCAGATATTAAGAAATGTCAGCTTCAGCATCAATGCGGGCGAGTTTGTTTATATCACCGGCCATTCCGGTGCCGGTAAAAGTACTCTGCTAAAATTGATTGCGGCGACTGAACTGCCTACCAGCGGTACGGTACTGATTGCCCACCAAAACGTCAGCAAACTTAAACCTTCCGCAATCCCATTTTTACGTCGCCGCTTCGGGCTTATTTTTCAGGACCATAAGCTACTCTATGACCGCAACTGCTTTGAAAATGTAATATTACCTTTACGTATTAACGGTGTTTCTGAACAGGAAGCCGCCAAGCGCGTACGCGCTGCGCTGGATAAAGTTGGCTTACTCAATAAAGAAAAAGTAATGCCGATCACCCTCTCTGGCGGCGAACAGCAACGCCTGGCAATTGCGCGCGCAGTAGTAAGCCGTCCGTCGATACTGCTTGCAGATGAGCCAACCGGCAATCTGGACGCAAGCTACGCCGCAGAAATCATGGCAATTTTTCAGGCATTCCATCAGGTGGGTGTCACTGTCATCATGTCCACACACGATGCCCTGGGCATGAGCGTAGACCAGAACCGGGTATTACACTTGGATCATGGCGAACTCACAGAAAACCCATTCATGCAAAAAACTTTAAATTTGAACACAGCGCCAACAGGATCATTTTCATCATGAGTACCTGGCTGAATCATCATTTGCAGGCAATTAAACTCGTACTGTCGCGTATGAACGCTAACTTGCTGTCAACATTCATGATTTGCCTGGTAATCGCAGTTGCGATGTGTTTGCCAAGCCTATTTTACCTTGGTGTGGATAACTTATCTAAACTGACGAACCATATGAAGAGTGAAACGGAAATCAGCCTGTTTCTTAAATTAGACGTAACTTCTGACAACATCGCGAAAATTGATTCGATATTAGCCAAAAACATAGCGATCAGCCAATATCATCTAGTCACAAAAGACGACGCCTGGCAGCAATTACAGGCAAAGTCCAAAGATAATCAGAATATTAGTAGCGCTATTGAGCAACTGGGCAAAAATCCGCTGCCGGACGCCTTCTTTATTCAGGCTAAATCCACAGATCCTGAAACATTAGAGACCTTAAGAAATACATTGCAGAGCATTCCAGGAGTGGAGCAGGCCGTACTGAATGCAGACTGGGCAAAACGCCTTGCAACATTACTCAGCATTGGTAAAAAGTTGATATTTTTTATTACCGCGTTACTTGCGATCGTACTGCTGGTGATTATTGGCAATACTGTACGTATGCAGATACTCTCTCAAAAAGATGAAATCCAAGTAAGTTACCTGATAGGCGCAACTAATAGCTTTATCAGAATGCCTTTTCTATATGCAGGTGTTTTTTATGGATTACTTGGCGGCCTACTTTCAGTACTGATGATTACCGGCATTATTCAGACTTTCAACTACTCCGTGATGGAAATATCAAATCTTTATAGTAGCGACTTCAGTTTAAACCTTCTAAACATCGACCTGTATCTCACAATAATCGGCCTTGCTATCACCATCGGCTGGGTAGGTTCATATCTGGCTGTCACGCGCGCCATCGGCGCCATTAAAATCAGTTAATAGCATTGTATTGAGCACAGCTCATATCTGATTAAGTTTATTGATTTCTAAAAACCTGATAGTAAGCTTAAGCTATTAACTCTTTAATTAATTTTCAGCTTGAGTTAAGTTTTCTATTCTAGAATGAGTTAAACATCATCAACCATGATGCCATTAACAGCTTGAATTGATATCACAATGACGCTCAAATCCAATAGCCTAAAACTGTCTCCTGCTGCCGTCTTGCTGGCTACCGCACTAGTATTACTTTATGTAGTAGCAACCTCTTTTGTCAATGCTGACGAAAGTCAGTTAACTGCGCGAAAATTATCTGAAGCCGGACTGATACTACCATTGGAAAAAATCAACAAAGCAGCAAAAAACATCAAAGCAGGTGAAATTCTGGAGACCGAGCTTGAGCTTAAAAAGGGTGTCTATATTTACGAAATAGAGATTCTGGATAATAAAAGCCAGGTTTGGGAACTTAATCTGGATGCCAAAACCGGCAAGCTGATCAAACTGGAGCTTGAAGATTAATTATGCGTTTATTGCTGGTAGAAGATGACGCCGAACTAGGCCCTCAGTTGCAAGTGGCGCTGCAACGAGCCGGCTATGCAGCTGATTTAGCGACTGATGGCATAGAAGCTGAGGCCGCAGGTAACGTAGAGCCTTATGATTTAATCGTACTGGATCTGGGCTTACCCAAACGCTCTGGCCTTGAAGTGCTGAGCAACTGGCGTAATAAACACATTCACACACCAGTGATCATTCTCACCGCGCGTGCAGGATGGCAGGAAAAAGTAGCCGGGTTTAATGCCGGTGCAGATGATTACATAGGCAAACCATTTCAGATTGAAGAATTGCTGGTCCGCATCAATGCAGTATTAAAACGCAGTGCAGCGAATGTGATCGGTGAACTACAGACCTCGCATTTCAAGCTGGATGAACAGACGCAAAGTATTATCCTCAACAATGGCGAGCATCATGACTTAACCGGCACCGAGTTCCGCTTACTGCGTTATTTTATGCTGCATCCTGGTCACGTGCTCTCTAAAACCGTGTTAACCGAGCACATTTACGAATACGATGAAGATAAAGACAGCAATGTAATCGAGGTGTATGTGAATCGATTGCGTCAGAAAATTGGTGCCGATTTGATTCAGACCCGGCGTGGCCAAGGCTATGTGTTCGGAGCCGATCAGTAATGACATCACTCAAAAGACGCCTGACTTGGGGACTGATGTTAAGTCTGGTTGTTTTACTCACATTACAGTGGGCGGTTGTCACCTATGCGATTAACAAACTTACCGAAACCCAGCTCATACAGCGCCTGCAACGTGAAGGAGAAACGCTGTTAGCAGGCACTCACTTTGACGGCAACGGTCAACTGACGCTAGATGCCAGACGCCTCAGTGCAATCTATCAGCGACCGTTCTCCGGACACTACTATGTCATCATCTCGGATCAACAACGACAGATATCCCGTTCACTGTGGGATACCAATCTTAATATTGAAGTTTTAAAAGCCGGTAAAAAAACCGCTCTTTACCTGCAAGGCCCGGAACAGCAGCCCTTACTGGTCGTGGCCCATGGTTATCAAAAGCAGCAGAGATCCATCACGATCGCCATCGGCGAGAACCTTACCTCACTGCACAATAGCATGACGCGCTTTCAAATCATCTACGCATTAGTTTCTTTGGCGGGCCTGATTGCGCTGCTGATCATACAGCGGCTGATTGTCACTAATGCACTACGGCCGTTACGCAGCATACAGGAAAGCATTGTAAAACTGGGACGAGGAGAAATCAGCCGGATTGAAAGTAACGGCCCTGCTGAAGTGGCGCCACTCATTGAAGAGCTGAACCGACTATTAGTTGCGATGCAGGATAAATCGCGCCGCTCCCGTGAATCACTCGGCAATCTGGCGCATGCGCTTAAAACCAAGCTGACCTTGCTTAACCAGGCTGCGGAACGTCCGGAACTTAATACAGAACCTGAAATCCGCCGCAATATCTATGCCGCAACAGACGCCATCAGCCAGAGTATCGAACGCGAACTGAAACGCGCACGCTTAATCGGCGACGCACACCCGATGCACAAAGTGGATTTAAAAACGGAAATAGCCCAACTTACACACACACTGCGCCAGATGTACGCGGATAAAGCCGTGAATATTTCCTGGGAAATTACTGGAAACGCACAGTTTCATGGAGATCAGGAGGACCTGCTGGAAATGCTGGGCAACCTGCTGGATAACGCCTGCAAATGGTGCCGCCGCAATGTATCGCTTACCGCCAGCGGCGCAGATTCTGTAGTGTTTATTGTTGAAGATGATGGCCCGGGCTGCGCTGAATCCGAGCTGAACTTACTCACCCGCCGTGGATTCCGTGCCGATGAATCCAAACCTGGCAGCGGGCTCGGCCTCGCGATCGTATATGACATTGTCAGCAGTTACGGCGCAAACCTGACATTTGGCAGATCAGCCGCGTTAGGTGGTTTACGTGTAGAAGTGCAGTTTAAGCCATAGAAAATATCAGGGCTTATCGAATTCCATTAACAGTGTGACAACCAACGGCCGCAAACCTGCCGGCAATGTGATCATGGTCTGCGCAGCACTACGGGCTTTGGGTGAGGTTTTTCTCAACGTTTTATTCAAAATATCTGTAAATTTCGCGGCGTCGTAATCGGCATGGCTGACAACAAACTGCTCAAGATAACTCTCCAGAAATACCAGTACTACAACATCTTCCAGAATTTGCGCTTCGGTATCGGCGGTTGGAAGCGCCTTCATGACGAGCGCGCATACGCGCTCTACTGTGGTTGTGTCATAGCCAGCCTCTACAAGTACCTGACGCGCAATATCGGCATGAAAAGATTTCAGCTCGGTTCGCCATTGGTAATAACCAGCTTTAGTCATCGGGTAACTGGTACGGGCAATCTTCCAGCGTTGGATATGCTGGCATCTAGCCGCTAACTGCAGTGCCTCAGAGGCATCGGGCGCATAACGTTTGAGCATGGCACTCATGCGTTCGGAATAAAGAAGCTCCTTCGGGTAAGTTTTACCTTCACCATTTTCCACACTTGGATCTTGACTGTTCAAAGCATCAAAGCTTGCTATAGCCTGATCGAAACGCACTGCATCTAATATCATCCTGAAACCTGTTTCCTTTTTTAATTCTTTATAATTATGCTGTAAATTAACTGCTGTTATGAAATAAATGCCGAATTGTATTTCAGTTACTTAAAAATTGAACTTGAAAAGCTTAATTTTTTACATTTTGTCGAATAACCAGTACCTACCAAGACACTGATCAAAGACCATCATCAGCCGTCCAACATTTGTTAAATTGAACAGTAGCGCCAGTTGACTCCACAATTTCTGTGGATAACGTTGTGTACTGCATGGGGATATAAGCGCTAAGTGGCTGGCATGCCTAGGCAAATCCCTATCGTAGAAACATTAAGCACAATCCGGAATACCAACGTTTAGGAGTATTAAGCAGCATGGACGCAGATAATAAGTTAGAACGGGCAGACCTCGATATATTAAAAGAGCCGACAGTCGTTGAGTTTGGCGCAAGTTGGTGCGGATACTGCCAAGCAGCCCAGCCGATTATTGCGGCTGCATTGATTCAATATCCAAACATCAACCACATCAAAATTGAAGATGGCAGAGGTCAGCGCCTTGGCCGCACCTATGCAATAAAACTGTGGCCTACACTGATTTTTCTAAAAGGCGGCGTTGAGATAAGCCGCTTGATGCGCCCGACTGATACTGCCTCGATTGCAAACGCTTTAGATGAGTTGACATCTTAACTGCCGCCACTTACAAATACCCCTTGGTCGGCATTACCAAGCAGTTTAAGTAAATCCGCACCTTTAAGCGAGATCGCGAAGCCTAAAACGCCACTGCCGATCACTACGGTTTCATAGTGTTTGACACTGATATCGACCAGCACTTGAATGTGCTCCGGGAGCGCAATAGGTGGCACGGCACCTACAACATAACCTGTAGCTTCCGGCACTTCATCAAACTCGGCCATACGGCACTTACGCTCATTTAAATGTTTGCGCAATACGGCCCAGTCGGCTCGACCGCCTCCCGCTACCGCTAATAAAACAAATTTATCCGAGGCTGTTTTGAACACTACACTTCTTACTATTGACTGCGGGTCTATCCCTTGCTTTAAAAGTAACTCCTCCAGATTTCTGACAGGCTTTTTATCTTCAGTTAATGGAATTTCTATCAAATCATAAGCAATACTTTCGCGCTGCAGCAATTCGATAACAGGGGAATTAATAGAGGTGCTCATTGATCACTCCAAGTTAAGTTAAGCTAATCTGACTAGATAGTATATTTTGTCTGATATCTTACTTTGAAATGCATGGCTATTGAATAGTGCATAAATAAAAACGGGTGGCTAATAAGCCACCCGCACCCTTTACTCTTGGGCGGTTTACCCTAGAGTATTTCAATCACCCTTATGAGGCTATTTGACTGGTAACGTATACGATCACCACAGCTGCACCTAATGCCAGGTAAGGCAGCACACCTGCTTTTGATGATTTTCCATTATCATCAGTAGCCAAGAACATATCCTCTAACATTTCTTTAGGGAATACGCCTTTATCTACGACATAATGGCGCCACATGAAGATTGGAATAACTGCACCAGCCATCACCAGGCCGCTCATCAAGGTACCTGCACCCCAGATATTGGCACCTAAGCCCATCACTGTGATATTAACGAATGCCAAGAACGTGCCTAGTACAATCAGAATCGTTGGTGCTTTGTATGGTCTTTCCCAGTCTGGGCGATCCATACGGTGAATCCAGCCGGCATTCAGATTCAGGAAGTTGAAAATGATATAGCTGACGTTTGCCGCTGCAAGCAGGAACATATAGTCAGACATCATTAACAACACCAGGTTAACACCCATATTAGCCCACATTGCGCTGGTCGGTGCGCCGTTCTCGTTCACTTTTGACAGGAACTTAGGCAACAAACCATCTGCTGAACCCTGGTAAAGCGTACGTGAAGCGCCAGACATCGTTGTCATGATGGCCAACAACAGTGCCAACACCAGCATCACCACCACCAGATTAGCAATAAAAGAACTGGTACCAAGAATGTCTGACAATGCTTTTGCAACACCCATACCACTGTAAATATCAGGAGCGAGCATGCCGTTGTACACAGCAGCGCTAGTCACTGCACCAGATGCATCAGTCACGGCAGGCGTAACCATTTGGCCTAAACCAAGATGACCCTGGAATGCTAACGGTACTAACGTGAATACTGCAACGCAAAGTAAGCCTGAGTAAAAGATTGCTTTAAAAGTATCTTTTTTAGGATCTTTAAATTCACGTGTATAGCAAACTGCAGTTTCAAAACCGTAAGTAGACCAAGCTGCAATAAACAAGCCGCCTGCCATTAAAACCCATCCATTCAGGTCCCATAGCCCGTCTATAACATTACCTACACTGTCATAAGCTAATGGTGATAAAGGGAAGAAATAATCAACAGGCATATCACCAGTTACCAAAGGCACTAAGCCAATCAGTATTAAAGGAATCAGTGCTGCCAAACCAAGTACCATGGTTGTTTTGGCAGAGCGCAGAATACCGCCGTTTTGAATAAAATAGACCAGCAGCAGTAATGCAGCACCAATAACAAAGGTCGCATTAATACGCAGCGTTAAGCCTTCTTTCAGCATGCCCAAATCCAGCAATGTCAGTTGCCAGGTGTTGATGGCAGCATCCGGGGCAAACATCGCAGTTAGAATATAACCAGCGGCCAGCCCTGAGCCGATGGAAAGTACCGGCGACCAGGCAACCCAGTTACACCAGATTGAAAGTGGTGCCACAAACTTGCTGTATCTTACCCATGCTACGGCACCATATACTGACGCGCCACCTGTTTTGTGCGGGAATAAACCGGCGATTTCAGCATAAGTAAATGCCTGTATAAAGCCAAATCCGATAGAGATCATCCACACCAGCCAAGCCGGTTTACCTACGGTAGCAGCAATTGCTCCCATAGAAAACAATACTAAAGCCGGCACACCACTGGCTACCCAAAACGCCCCAGTCCAGTTAATAGTACGATGCAGTGAGGCATTGCCTGCTACCACATCGTCACACATATCTGCGGTGACGGCGTCCAATACTTCTTCGTTTTTTTTCACTTCAACCTCCTCTAGATGGAATGCCTTTATTTCAACCACAACACCTTTTACTTACGTAAGGCGTTACGGCAGTGCAAACCAACTTACATGCTATATAGTTATAAAGAAATACCCTAATCGATTGGGTGAGGGAAAGTAAATCGAATCTCACCCGTCACATCGTAATGAATCATAACCACACCATAATTTACTTACTATTACCACTTGGTCTTACCACATAGGTAGTAGTACTTGATGGCAATGATAAAAATAACGAAATTCACCTATGATGATAAATCGCAAAGCTAGTAAACCATATTCGCCTATTGGCTCAATGCGAAATTAAAATTGTGACCCAGATGCTGAGTTAATAAAAGTCAGCCACGCTGTTTAGAATGTATTCCTAAGTGTATCGCTAAAATTTAAATATTTGAGAAAGTTGAAAACATGAGAGAAATTGAAAAAAAACTAAATGGCAAAGGTATGCAAATTGGTATTGTGCTATGCAGATTTAATAGCAATATCGGCGATGGCTTACTCAGTGCCTGTAAAAATGAATTAATCAAACTGGGGGTCGATAGCAACTATATTACGATTGCCACAGTACCTGGCGCACTGGAAGCCCCGCTGATATTGCAGCATATGGCCTTGAGCGAAAAATACGATGCCTTGATTGCACTTGGCGCTATTATCCGCGGCGAGACTTACCATTTCGAAGTGGTTTCCAATGAATCTGCACGCGGTATTTCAGAAGTGCAGCTCAACACCGGCGTGCCGGTTGCCAATGCAGTATTAACGACTGAAGATGATGATCAGGCAATTGCGCGTATGCATATCAAAGGGGCAGAAGCTGCACAAGTCGCTGTTGAAATGTGCAATTTGATCAGGTCATTATAAAAGCTTTAACACCAGAATAGCTTATAGCTAGTCTGCATCACATCTGCAAGACTCAGGCTGACAAGTGAATCTGCCTGTCAAAGCTTGGGGCATTTTCATGCAAACCCAGCCCTTTATTCAATGTGGGCTGGGGTTGATTTACCTTATTATCGCAGTAGATCAGAAAACTATTTTTTGCTGTGCGCCCAGACGGCTGCTTCGAGGCGGCTTGTCAGCTTCAGCTTGCTTAGCAGATGCTTGATATGTACTTTTACTGTGGTGTCGCTGATACCTAAAGCTCTGGCAATGGTTTTATTATTCAAGCCTTTTGCCAGGCATTCAAGAATTTCCCGCTCGCGCTCGGTAAGCGAAACATCGTCATCTTTTTTGTTCAAGGTAGGATGAATCAGCGCATTCTTAAGTATTTCGGTCAGGCTCTCATGTAGAACCGTCATGCCGGACATGGCTTTTTTGAGACTGGCACATAAATCCTCAGGCTCCATATCCTTCAGCAGATAGCCGTCTGCACCCGCACGTAATGCTTCCAGCAAATCATCCTCAGCATCAGACACGGTAAGCACTATACATTTTGATTCAAGCTTGGCTTCCTTAATGCGAGCCACTGTTTCAATGCCGTTCATGCCTTTCATATTCAAATCTATCAGGACCAGGCCCGGCTTAAGCTCTTCAACCAGAGCGAAGCCCTCCATACCTGATGCTGCCTCGCCTACAACGGTAAATTCAGGGTCAGACGAGATCATCTGCCTGACCCCTCTGCGGAACAGCGCATGATCATCAATAATTACTACTGTCGTTGTCGTTTGCATCTTGGCCTCCTACGCCTGCTTAACTAAATACCATCACTCTTTGGGCGGAACTGCAAACGGACGCGCGTTCCACCGAGACGGCGAGGTCTAATTTCAATACTGCCACCCAGACAATGGGCACGTTCTGTCATGATCGCCAGTCCATAATGGTGTGGCTTCGATTCATCAAAAGCAGAACCTATACCGTTATCATCAACGGTCACCACAACATCTCCTGTAGATTGTAATACAAGAGAAATCGTTACTTTATCAGCACCTGAATGCCGCACGATATTTGATAAGGCTTCACGTATCACATGCAGCAAATGGAATTCCTCATTCACCGTAAGTCTGCACTCCTGCAGCCTGTTATCTAGTGTAATAGATAAATTTGAACGATTGGAAAACTCATTGATGGTTTCCTCCAGTACATGGTCGAGCCCACGCACATCCATCTGCACCCTGAACGTTGTTAATAGCTCTCTCAATTCACGGTATGCATTATCCAATCCCTCGCGCATATCGTCGACAATGACAGAAGCGCCTGACTCAAGCAGCCCGGGACCATAATTCGTTTGCAAACGCGCTAACTGAAATTTCATATACGATAAAGACTGCGCTAGGGAGTCATGCAACTCCCTTGCGATTACCGCACGCTCTTCAAGTAACGCAACGCGACGCCCCTCCTGCTCTCTGGCTTGAAAGCCCATCGATAGCGCCAGCATCTGCGAAGTTACCTCAATCAGCTGAATTTCAGTATCCTCAAAATAATGATTCGCTTCAGTTTCTATCAGCAATATTCCTAACCAGCCACTTGGTCCAGGCAGCGGAATCGTCACACATTGTATGCATTCGCCTTTTATAAGCTTGGTTTCATGATTCACAGCAAGGATATGCAAGCTTTTATCAAACATATTCTCATCAAAAGTTAATGGCCAGCTACTTGAGTAAAGTGCGCGCTGTGTGGTGATGCGTGTGCCATTTTCACTAAAAACTAATGCCACATTCTTAACGGCCAGCGTACTCTCCATAGAATAGAGTATTTTTTTTATGGTCATTTCGCTTAAATCTGACTTTGCTACCAGCTTTGCGAGTTTGAATAGAAAGTCTTGCGAAATAAGCATTTTTCGCATTCTTTCCATACTGTTTTTATTGGTCCACGTGCTTTCGACCTGATAACCTTCGAGCCTGGCAGACATTTCTGCAGTTAGCTTTTCCAGCCGCTCCAATTCATCTTCATACTGATAATTTTTATCTTCTAAAAGCAGATCTTCCGGTATCAGTTCATAAATCTTGCCTAGCCGCGTTATCAATATTCTCCATGAGATAAACATAATGCATGCACCGATGGATATTGTGATAAAAACACATACTAATTGCATGAGCTGAACTACAGACTGCTTGATGATAACGTCGTTTTGTGAGGCTTCGATGAATTCATCATAAGCTGTAATGACGTTTCTAGCGTTTTCCAATAGCTGTTTTTTTGCAACGCCATGCACACGTGCTGCAGAAAACTGATGATGTGCCTGAGATAGTTTGTTATATGCATTTGCCAGACTTGTATCGTGCTGATTTTTGCTCCATACATAGGTACGGTCATTAAAATTACTTAAACTATCATTTAAATGAATAAAGTCTGCACTGCTCAGTTCAGCGCTTTTTTCCAGTTTATGAAGTTCCAGCTTCCATAGCGACTGGTCTTTGTATGCCTGGTTAATCGTAGCCAGATGATTGGGAATGTAATCATACAGAAACAGAGAACTCGCCTGGATCATAATCACCGTCAAAACCAATGAAACTACCAGCAAATGCAAGTTTGCATAAAGCTTATGGTTTATGATGTAACTAGGTAATGTCTTAAAGATATTTAAAATATTTTGCATATTTTAACTAGTTCTTCTTATACTCATATTTTATCAAATCAGGGCTCATCGTCATGAGTGTGTTTATCTTTGCAATGCTGATCATAAGTATTATCTTTTTATTAATACTTAGCTCATGGTACAGCATTGAAGGTCCTTTTTTATCGCATGTTGTCATTTTAATCTCAGTCGTGGTTGCAATATTTTCAGCTGCACTCGTTTTTATCATTCAACCATTACTTACCAAAAGAAATCCTCAACATAAAAACGAATCACCTCAACAGGCATCCTGGTTAAGGGAAGCATCAAACGCACTATCCTCACCGGCAGTTGTACTGGATGATTTAACAGTAAAGTTCGTCAATACGCCATTCTTACAGACATTAGGCTTGGTCGGTCTAGAAGACCAGATTAAAGACATGCCTTTAACCAACATCATTCACCCCGCAGATCACAAGATATTTGCTGAACTGAACGCAGAAGCCATTACCGGAAAAACAAAAAATGAAGCCACCAGAATTCGCCTGCTTGGAATTGATGGTTCTGCGATACCATCAAATGTAAGCCTCACTAAAATGCGCGATCATGGTGATGGCAATTTAACACTGTTCCAGTTTACGCCGCTATCGGGAGAGCATACTCTCAGCAGTAATTTTGAACCGCAATTTAACTATCATTTTATTATAGACAAACTTGAACAAATTGTTTTTCAGCTTGATACCGAAGGCAAAATTATTTTCCTGAACCCTGCATGGGAGCATTTTCTGGAGTTTAAAATTAAAGACAGCCTTCATCAAACAATATCGACTTATGCGCATCCTGAAGATAAGCTCATGATCGAATCCAGACTTGACTCTGTTGCATATGGCAGAAAACCCAGTTTCACTATTGATTTACGCCTGATCTCATTGCAAGGTGCCTCCAACTGGTTCCGGATTCGCGCTAAATCATCCTCAAATGTTGTGGGTGAAAGAGCCAGCGTTATCGGCACCATTACTGACATACAGGATATAAAAGAAGCTGAGGCATTGAGTGCAGCTAACAAACGTGCTGCAAATGCACTGTTAAGTCATATTCCAGGTATGGTCTATCGCTGCAGACACGACCGGTCATGGACCTTTGAGTTCGTCAGCGAAGGCTGTATTGACGTTACCGGGTATGACTCCCTCGAGCTACTGCATGACGCAAGCCTTACCTACAATCTAATTATTCACCCCAGCGATAGAAATGCGGTCTGGGAATCCATCAATCAACAAGTTATCCAAGACGAGAAATTTAATATCATTTACAGAATTATTACACGTAAAGGCGATATTAAATTCGTTCAGGAACATGGCCGCGGCATTTTCTCAAGTACCGGGGAGCTGCTGGCACTTGAAGGCTTCATCACTGAAATCCCTGAAAAACACCATAACGTCACCATCTCCGTTCATTAATGCAAACGGTACGACAAGCGGTCAGTCACATATAAAAAGATAGGTACTCTAAGGTACCTATCTTTTTGCAGAACTTTATATTAATCAATAAAACTAGAAAGTACGTTTGATATAACCAATCACACGGTCATTACCGGTTTCCCAGCCTTTGGCATCTACATACCAGCTGTCATCCGCATCTGTGGTGGTGTAGTTCAAGCCTGCGTTCCAGCCTGTAGTACCTGCCATTGAGAAGTCTTTATTGATGCCTACCAGCCAGTCAGTGTAGTTGGCCTGTGAGTAGTTACGTACGGTCTGACGGCCTACATGCAGTGCCAGGTTAAGGTCAGCCACCGGTAGTTTGTAGTTGAAGTTGAGTTCAGTGTAGCCTGAACCACGGGTGTTGCCATCGCCGCCAAAGCGGTCATTGATGCCGAAGAAGTTGGTAATGGCGTAAGAGTGTTTCAAGGTGAAGTATTTGTAGGTCAGCGCAGCATTGAGTTCGGTGGTGTTAGGTGAGCCGCCTTTGCTGGCAGTGCCGGCACCTGGGTGGTTGCTGTCCGGGTAGAAGAATTGCAGGAAGCCTACATTCATACTCAGGTTGTCAGTTAACGGACGCAGGTAGCCGCCGTAAACATCGACTTCTACTGTGTTGCCGTAGAGGGCTGCATTGTGAACGTTGGTGCCCCATACGCCCAGGTAGAGTCCGCTGCTATGGGAGTAGTCAATACCGCCCTGCACTGCGCCGCGTTCTCTGGTATAGGAAATACCGCGGAATGTGTAGTCAGTAAAGAAACCAATGTTGGTTGATAAGGTATGCGGTGATGCTGGAGCTGCGGCTGGTGCGGCGGCATCTTCTGCATAAGCTGCTGGCATCGCGCCAAAAGCGGTAGCCAGTAAAGCTGTCAGCATGGCTGACTTAGATAAGTTTTTCATAACACCCCTTAGTTACTTAAGTAAAAATAGTTCAATAAAGTTAATGCAGTAAAACAACGTCACCACTATGCAATTCAAGTTGTATGAAATTCGCTCAACTTATATTGCATATGTAGATTTTCTTGATCCCTGGCTTTATTCAGGCTGCGTTCCGACACCTATATCCGCGCCATCATCAAACTGGGATAGCCACTCCACAACGAGTGGATGAAACTTGGTCATACCTTTGTATTCAATCAGGTCTGGATGCATGGTTTTCTGAACGCGGTGCAGGCGTTTTGCCCATCGAGGATAAGTCGCAATATCTTTGAGGCTCATCAGATAACAGCGAATACTGAATACGATGCCATTGCTGCGCGGCAGCCGGAACAGGCTCTGCAACTCAACGCGCAAATGGATCAGCTCACTGACATTGTCCGCATTCACTTTATTTCTATCTCCGCCCCAATGCGGGTAGTTTTCCGGAGAGGTATCCAGCCGCGGATTCACGGTCATGGTCCAGTTAAGTCTGCGCACCGGGTTAGCGAGCTGCAAATTCATCAAATATTTAAGGGCTCTATCCATCACGCCGAGTTCGGTCGCTTTTGGCACCGGACCATGCCATTCCCGCCAAGACATGCCGACATTAAATGCCAATGACCAGTCAGCCTGACAGGTCACCATTCCGGCATCGGCGTATAAAGTTTCATCACGCTGGTCAAGCAGCACAAAGTCGCCCTGAACCTGCCGTCCCATGTAATCAAACGGCTCTCTGGGCAAGGTTGTACTGTCGCCGAAAGTAAACGTGTCATGAATACCTAGTGGCTTGTTTTCCCAAGTCCAGATTGATCCGTTTTTAGTTAAGGTGAAATGTTCAGGATAATCGCTTGAGAGTGACTCCATCGCCAGCTCGAGAAAATCCCACTGCGCATCCATCATGTGCGGCAAAGCCTGATACCTGCCGGCGTCTTCGGCTAGTGTGATTGCCCGATCGTGGCACTCTGCCACGTAATGTTCATCGATATCGAACGGAAACTCATATACCGAGCCCGGCTTGCCTTTTGTATGTGGCTCAATATTTACCGAATACATGTACTGATCTTCAGGAAACGGAAACGGAAATCGCTTGATCGCTTCCGGCGAATTTTTGTAGGTATAGTCGTCTCTAAACGACTCTTGCTTAAAATTGAGTGCCATTTTTTGCCTTATCCAGCTATTTTAAAATTGATTAATATTGAGAAAATAACCAATACGCGCGGCTATAAATCCAGCACCAGGCGTTTGCCTTTTGTACGCGATACGCACGGCATAATTTTCTTGCATGAGGCTTTTTCTGATTCGGTCAGAAAGTGATCATTGTGTTCAAGGCCGCCATCACTCTCCAGCACGCTCAACTCACAGCGCCCGCATACGCCGCCGCGGCATAAATACTCAGGCTGCACACCGGCAGCTTCAATCGCCTCCAGCATGCTCATTTCAGCTGGGACTTGCACTTCCAGATTGGATTTTGCCAGTTGAACTTTGAATGATTCGCCGACCGGTGGCGCAAGGAATTGCTCGTTATGCACATTGCTATCTGGCCAACCCAGATTTTTAGCTGTTTCCAGCACACCGACGACCATAGGCGATGGCCCGCATACATAAACATGCGTGCCTAATGGCTGATTGCTTAGCAAAGCATCCATATCCAGACGCTTGCCATCACTATCGCTGTAACAGTGCAGCTTATTGCCACAGGCTTTTTGTAGCTCTTCAACAAAAGCGGCCTGCTTGTATGAGCGGAACGCATAATGCAGTTCATATTCGGCACCGAGTCGGTTGAGATCCTCAATTTGTGACATAAAAGGCGTAATGCCGATACCGCCAGCAATCAGAACATGCTTGTGCGCCATTTTTGCCAGTGTAAACAGATTGACCGGATGTGTAATTTTCAATGTCATACCGACGCTGATATTTTCATGCATGTACGCAGAGCCACCTCGGGAATTCTCCTGACGCCTTACCGAAATATGGTAAGCATCAGTTTCCGTGGGTGAGCCCATCAGCGAATATGGGTTGCGGTAAGTTCTGCCTTCCGCATCCAGCGCTACCACAATGTGGCTGCCACCGGAAAAAGGTGGTAACTTTGATCCGTCTTCTTTTACAAATTTAAAATGTTTAATCAGCGGAGTCACTTGCTCAATCGCTGCTACTCTTACGTCTATCATATTCATGGATATATCTCCTCAATAGCAGGCAACTCACCTGGAGACTCTGCATCAACCATTAAGCCCATGTACGCGCCCAGATTTCTCGAAAAATGGTCACGTACAAAGAGCATGCGTTCACAGCCGCAACACGCCACAATATTCGTGGTGACACTCTTGGTAACTGCCTTGCAATGCACGCAATAAACGTTGCGTGCCAATGTGTCTGTCTGTTCTTTCATAATGTGTGCGTCATCCACACCAAACGGTTTCACAGCTTTGGCTACGTCCCATATAAAGCCTTCGGAGCCGGCAACATATATGCGCAAGCCCATGCGCATATGCGGCATGATGCTTTTTAATTCAGTCAGAAGATCTTCTTCAAACTTGAATACATGCAAATTATCAGGCACTACTTTTTTCAATGTCTCCGAGTAATCAACTTCCATCTGCGCATATCTCGCATACAGCACCGTAACCGGCTGTGCAGGGTGCATCTGCTGAAACAACTTCAGTGCCGCCATACCGCCGATACCGGAGGCCAGCACTAAATGTGAGGTTGCTTTTTCATGCCACACCAGCGAGGTATAGATAGGCTTACTTTTAATCCAGTAACCGCGTTCCATAGTGATCTCTTTTAAAAAATAAAATTTGCTTGTAATAGGCTGCTGTTACGCTCAATCAATTCATCTGTTTGTAACATTCTGTTCACAAGACTATAGGAATAGTGTGGTAGGGAAAATTACCTTGAAGTTGTACTACGAAAGGGGTAGTACCCGCATTGCTGACGTGGTTTGCTTCCAATAAAAAAGCAGGACACATCGCTGCGCCCTGCTTTTTGTCATTTACTGCAATGCAATACTAGGCTGCGAGTTGGTTTTTCAACTCTTCTTCCATATCAAAAATATCAGCAACGATGCCGTATTTTGCAATGGTAAATATTGATGCGCCTGGATCAGTATTCACGGCAACAATGGTCGGCACGTGTTTCATGCCTGCCATATGCTGAATAGAACCGGAAATACCAAGTGCAACATAAAGCTTGCATGAACCAACCACTTTACCTGATTGCCCCACTTGTCTTGATTTAGGCAGCCAGCCCGCATCGGCAATCGGTCTTGAGCAACACAATGTAGCACCTGCTGTTTCAGCGAGTTCGCGGAATTGCTCTACGTTGGTTTCTTCACCGATACCGCGCCCAATCGACATAATGAAATCAACGGTCGTAATATCAATATCGTTACCGCCGCCAGCTTCAATGTAGTCTTTATTCTGGCTACGAGATTGCACCGCTGGCAAATCAAAGTTAGTCACAGCCGGGCTCGCACTGCCTTCCAATGGTTTGAACACGCTTGGGCGAACGGTTAACACCACTGTTGCCTTACCAGGAAAATCTACTTCAACATTAACTTTCTGGTTATAGCCACCGCGTGTTGCAACCAGGTCACTGCCCTGATATTCAACAATAAACACATCAGTAGCAAAGCCATAACCGGCTTTACTTGCTAAAGTAGATGCATAGCCAAGTGAGTCTACTGAGTGTGGCAACATCACAACTGACGGACTATTAGCTGCTATCAACGCAGATACTGCCGTTTCAAACACATCCGGATCAAAATCTGCAGATGGACCTTTAACCACAACTACTTCATCAACACCATTCACGGACAAGGCAGATACAAAACCATCAGCCTGGCTACCGATCACAGCGACCACAACTTTATCATCCGCATTTTGTTTCAATCCGTTAGCAGCACTGATAAGCTCAAAAGTGACTGGACGTAACTCATTTCGGCGGTGTTCTGCAATTACCAATATTTTGCTCATATTATGCTCCTTTGAATTCATTAATAATTTGAATGATTTTTGCTGCCTGTTCAGCCAGCGTGCCTTCAATCATTGTTGCGCGTCCTTTTTCCGGAACATACATACGGCGTACGCGTGACATAGAGTTAGCAGCACCCACATCATTTGCCGTTAGGCTAAGGTCGCCCAATGAAACCTCTTCAATCGGCTTGGTTGCCGCCTGTTTAATGCCGCGCAGCGAAGCGTAACGTGGTTTGTTAATGCCTAACTGAATCGTCAGCACTGCTGGGCAATTGATTTCAACTTCCTGCAGCAGACCGCCTTCAAGTTCACGACGCACTACAGCTTTATTGTCACCTGGTTTGTATTGCAGATCTGCAACCACAGCCGCATGCGGCCAATTCAAATAAGATGCAATTGAAATACCGGTTGAGGCATACGCCTGGTCAGATGACTGCACACCTGCAAACACCATATCTGGTGCTTCTTTTTTAATCACTTCGGTCAGAATGCGGCCGACCACGATTGCATCAGAGCCTTCTGCGCTATCATCCCAAACTCGGATTGCACGGTCAGCACCTTTAGCAAGACACTTACGTAAGCTCTCATCCACGCGGTCCGGGCCTACAGAAACCACAACCACTTCTACTTCGACATCACTGGATTCCTTGATTTTCATCGCTTCTTCAAGTGAATAGTCGTCCCATTCGTTTAAGTCATACAGCATGAAGTCTTCGTCAACGTCTTTACCGTCAGCGCGTATTTCAAAATCTTCTTCCAATGCTGCTACCTGTTTAACCGCTACTAATATTTTCATACTCTCCGTCTCCTTATCACTTCGTTACCTACAATGTATCGCGCGTTAATTGGTGCAATATTTTTAACTGCCCACCGATATACCGAGAACCTGACTTGATAGTCTGGGTCCTCACGTAAATTCCATTTATCCAGCTCTTGCAGACTGGGGTTAGCTACCATCAATACCCGATGCAGGTAGTAAGGGTCTTCCAGCAGCGGCAACAATGTTTTACGTGTTGCCGCCTTGTTTAAAATCACCCCTCTACGCACATCCGCTTCGCTTGATGCCACTAATTTTTCTAAAATCTGTTGCGGTGTATTCGGGTTGTTTGCTACCCCGCTTAATACATCCACATCTTCGTCCGCTGCCAACTCAATCAGCAGCTCCAGCGGTGAATGATGCTGATAAGCCACAGCAGCACGTACCCACGCATTGCTATCTGTTGCCAATAGTTCCAGCAGCTCCAGCGGACATTGCGTATTTCTTGCCACCGCCCTTCTGACATCCGCATGTGTATCACCGGCAAGCGCGCTCAGTACAGGCAAAGGTGCAATCGCATTACGTGCCAGCCGTTGCCGCACCCAGACATCAGTGTCAACCAGCAGCCTCACAATGTGCACTGGCAGCAGATCATTGCGCGATGCAATTTCCCGCCTCACCATCTCACTCTTGTCACTGACCAACTCACCGATAACTGACACTGGCGTTTTGGCATTAGCAGCAACTCCACACCTGACACCTGCATCATCACTTTTTGCATACTGCAGCAATACATCAGTGCTGATCCGAGCATCTCTTGCCAGTGTTCGCATAATGAGCAGATCGTCACTCGTCATGGCTTGTGCGATTAACGCATCGGGGCAATTCACATGGCCAATAATGGCTGCCTGCGTATGCAAATCAGATCTCTCATAAATACGCTCTAGCAGTTCAGCTGATGCCGAATTGTTCTGAGCAATATTTTTATTGAGTGCCACACTCAGTTCGTCATCTAGCATTCGAGCTGATAAAGAAGCCAGCACTTCGGCAGTAGCCGATGGATTCTTGCTGAGTGCCAGCAAGCTATCTGCATCTTCTGCAAACAGCGCTATGCTTTTTAAAACACCGACTTCACTATTGCGATGCTGCGCAATCAATCTGGTTAAATTCAAATTACCTTTATTGCTCGCATCGACATACAGATTCGACAAAATACCAGCTTCCGTATTCGGGTTTTTATCCAGCCTTAAATCAACCGCATCGTCCCCGACACCTGACAATGCTGCCAGCACTGATGCAGGCGTATGCTCCCAGCGGGCAAGTGATAATGCTGTGCGTCTTGATTCAAGAATCAGCTGCTCCAATTGCTGTTTTAAAGCACCTGTTGCCAATTCATGAACCGCGGCTGCCACGTAGGGATCACCTGCCTTGATTGCTAACTTAACGAGTGCATCAGCGCTATCCGACATATTCAACTCACTCAGGGAGTGCAGCTTCTTCCCATACTTCGTACTCAACACACTCGTCAATGAGCTCAATCAGTTCACGCACAATAAATTTGCCTTCGTATCCTGAGGTTTTAAGCGCATCCTCGAACATGGTCAGGTCTTTAGGACATGAAACGATGAACACATCCAAACCTTCAATCTGCCCAGCTTCACGCATACGGTTGGCTGATGGTTTCTCAATACCGACCGGATCAGGAATCCAGATACGGCCGCCGCCAGCACCACAGCAGAACGAGTTATCACGGTTACGTGCCATTTCAACCAGCTCACAACCCAACAGCTTGATCACGTCACGCGGTGCATCAAAGCCTTTGTTGTAACGGCCCAGATGGCATGGATCATGGAACGTAACGCGATAATCCAGTTTCTTCTTGAGCTTAATCTGACCATTCTCGATCAACTGTTTAACCAGCGTCGTGTAGTGATTAATCTCAAACTTGCCGCCAAAATCCGGGTACTCATTACGAATCGTGTTGAATGAGTGCGGGTCAGTCGTCACAATCGATTTGAAATCACAAGCCTGTAGCGTACCGATATTAGAAGTTGCCAGCAGTTCATACAGCCCCTCTTCTCCTACGCGGCGCAAATCATTACCAGAGTTAAGCTCAGCCTCGAACAGCAAGCCAAAGTTAATACCGGCGTTATGCATCAGTTTTGCAAAGGATCTGGTCACCTTCTGGTTACGTGGATCAAATGAAGCGTAGTCACCCACAAACCAGAGAATATCAACCGGTTCAGTTCTTGCGTCTTTGATTTCAAATGGCAGGTCTTTAGCCCAAGCTGCTCTCTTACGTTTAGATTCACCAAATGAGTTACCTGTTTTATGAATCGTCTGCAGTGTTTTCTCCAAGATAGGCTCCATCTCACCAGCTTCAACCAGATTACGGCGCATCTGCACGATGATAGGCACATGCTCTACAGCTACCGGGCAAATTTCGACACAAGCCAGGCAAGTTCTGCATGACCACAATGTTTCCATGAATACCTGGCCAACATCTTTACCGTGGATATCAAGCTCAGCTTCTTTTGGCAGTTCTTTTGAACTCAATGCTTTATTTGCAAACTCACGTAGCGACAGAATCACATCACGTGGTGACAAAGGCGCACCCACCGCATTAGCCGGGCATGCTTCCTGACAGCGGCCGCATTTAGTGCAGGCATCCAGATGTAACAGGTTCTTCCAAGTTAAATCGGTAATATTTTTATAACCGGCAGTCTTCTGGTCATCCGGCACACGTGGTAGCCTTCTGCCGGCGAGTGGGTCTTTAAACATCAAAGAGGTTGCCGCAGTGAAGATATGCTTGATTTTTGTAAATGGAATGCAAGCAATAAAGGTCAATGACAGCACGCCATGGAACCACCACAATACCGGGCGGAATGAACCCGCACCATCAGCTGTCAGACCCAGTGCCTGCATGATATGCGCCAGCATCGCGCCAACTGGAGACCAGAATCTGTAATCCCAGACATGAGGGCTATCACTCAGCCATACCAGACGTGTGGCTTCTAATATAAAACCAGTGATGCCAATCAGGATGAATGACCACAGGAACGCCCAGTCTTCACGACGATATTGGCTACGGTCAAAATCAGGGTCTCCTTCCTGTCTGTCAACACGCTTGTAATCAAGCTTAGGAAGATTAAGCCATTTGCGGCGATACATCATGTAAATAAGGCCAGCGATTAAACCGAAACCAGCCAAATCCAGCACCAATGAAAACATCAGGTAGAAGTTTCCGTACCAGAACTTAACGCCGAACAAGGGCTCAAGAATGTCATATTCAAGAGTGATGGTTGCGGTGCCGATAAACAGCAGCACAAAACCGAAGAAAATCAGGCCATGGGCACGACCGGCACTTTTATCACGGCGCACCAGTGTGCGATGTGTTGCCATGGTTTTAACCATTTCAACAAAGCGCTGAAATAACTCATTCCATGAGCCGTCAGACTTACCACGGCGGTATTTACGTATCTGTACATAAACACCATAAATAAACACGGCAATGGCTAAGTAGCCAATTGCATAAAATAAATAGATCGCCTTTGGGTCAAAGTCCTGGAAAAGTATTCTAGTGATTTGTGTAGGATCATTCATATGTATCACCCATTTTTTAATTTAATTAAATCCATATAGCCCTGAGGCAATTTGAAACTTACGATTTGAAACTCAAGATCTGTAACTTAAGACTTGCAACTCAACACTTGCACTTAAGACATATAACTTAATATTTCCAACTTGGATAAATGCTGTACTTGTTGAGCATGGCCACCGATCCAACATCGGCGACCATGCATCAATCATGGTTTAAACCTTGTACACTAAACCTTGTACTCGATTTTGAAATTACCACCTGGCATATGCGGCGTGCCCCAAGCGATGGTTTCACGTTTGTATGGAAGCGCAATCTGTGGATTCGCCTCTTCAATCTCACGTGCCACACGATGGCCGGTGAACGTTGCATCTGCAATCAAGCGTGGTGCTTCAGCATCACCAATCAGGTACATGCCTTTAATATCGTTTTCAGCCCACTCTGATTCACGCGCTTTAAGCTCATTCCACAATGTGCACTCTGAATGACGGCCTGTTACCAGGATTAAAGAATCAAACTCTAACCAGCGATGAGTTGTATTCGCATCACGTGGAGCAACACCTGGACCACGATAAGTACGTCTTGAACCGTCACCCCAGATGTTGTAGATCTCTAAGCGACCTGGCTCGATTCTTGAGCAGAAATGGTCACCCATCTCTTCAACATGCAGCTCGTGTAAACGACGCATCATGTTTGGATACTCAAGTGTGAAGTGCATGTAGTTAGCCAGATGCACACCTGAAACGATGGTAACTTCGTGACCGTCTGTAGCCAGTTTCTCAGCCAGACTTGGCGCCATGAAATAAGTATCAGCGTTAAGAATCACCACGCGTTTACCGATTTTCTTCTTGCCTTCCATGACTTGCTCTGGTGTCAGCTGATCTGGTAATGAAGCGTCAGCACCTGGAATTGGTTCATGTGTCAGGCAGTTAGTACCATCAGTATTCCATGATGAACCGGTTGCGATAATCACTTTATCGGCGCCGTATTGCAGCACATCGTCAGCCGTCATCGGTTTTTGACCTAATGCAACTTGGCTTTCCTTGTTTTTCTTAACCAGTTTGTTGATTTGAGTTTCACGGTAATCACGGTGATAGCTCCACTCACCCAAACCAGGCAAGGTAGTGATTTGATTCAAGTGACCGCCGATTTTTTCAGCCGTATCGGTCAAGTGCACGGTGTAACCGCTTTCCATCAATACACGTGCCGCTTCAGAACCAGATGGACCTGCACCTACAATCAATACTGAATCTTTAGTTTTGGTTTGACGGAATTTCTCTGGATGCCAGCCGCGGCGATATTCTTCACCTGCTGTTGCATTTTGTGTACAAATCATTGGAGGTCCGCCGATTTCCCAGCGAGAAATACAAACGTTACAACCGATACAAACGCGGATGTCGTCGTAGCGACCTTGTTCAATTTTTTGTGGCAGGAACGGGTCAGCAATCGATGGACGTGCGCAACCGATAATATCGGCATAGCCTTTAGTCACGATTTCAGTCATTTTTTCAGGATCAACAAAACGACCAACACCTAATACCGGTTTTTTAGATACTTGTTTTACAAACTTGGTCCAAGGTACTTGGTGACCTTGCTGGTAGAAACGTGATGGACCTGCATCTTCGCCCCACTCTGCAATATCGCCAACGTCCACGTCCCACAAGTCGAGCAACGGGTCAGCAAGTTCAATGAACTTCATACCGTCTACTTCAACTTCGATCTGGCCTGGGCCATATACGGTATCAACCGCAAAACGTGTTGCAATCGCACACTCGTCGCCTACAGCATGTTTAACTTTTTCTAAAGTTTCCAGCCAGAAGCGTGCACGGTTCTCTAATGAGCCACCGTATTTATCGGTACGTTTGTTGTAGTATGGATTCAGGAATTGCAGTGGCAAATATGAGTGCGCGCCGTACACGTAGATAATGTCGAAACCGGCATCACGTGAACGTTTAGCAGCATCTACATAATATTGCTGTACTTGAGCGATGTCGCTAAAGTCCATTTCTTTACAATAGGACAGTGTTTCAAATTCTGATGCATATTGGCTTGGGCCGCGTGGTGTAGCACGTGACTCCATGTTTGGTGCATGTGCGCCGCCGTACCATAACTCTACGCCAGCCAATGCGCCGTATTTGTGGACTTCTTCAGTCATTGCGCGTAAGTTACGCACATCGCCTTCGTCCCAGATACGTGCTGATAAACGATGTGTATCGTCTGATTCAGGATTGATTGAGCAGTACTCGGTATTCATCGCTGCCCAGCCGCCTTCAGCCTTCATAGAGCGGTGTGCTGCCTGGAAGCCAGGCTTATCAGAACCTGCACCAATACAATGCGGTACTTGATAAAAGCGATTGCGTAATGTTTTAGGGCCAATTTGGATTGGCTCAAACAAAATGTCGTGTTTTGGATCGCGTGCCATTTTTTCATCTCCGGTTGTGTGAATGGAATTAACTTACCTGCCATTCTCGTAGCGATGACGCGGAGACACAATTACACTCATGGCTTACTACCAAGGTGTTACTAGCGAATCTGGCGCTAAACCATGTTAAAAAAAGAAGGAGACTTTCATCTCCTCCTTTTTTCTATTTAACACGCTATCAAGCCCGCCAGACCTGCGCGGACTGATGCATTGAATTACAAGCTATGCATATACCAGACCAGGGCGACGCCAGTAGCAATCGCCAGATAAGGCAGTATGCCTGCTCGATTAGCCACCCCATCTTCATGCCCGGCAATATGCATGTCTTCCAGCATTTGTTTAGGGAACACGCCTTTATCCTGCACGTAGTGCCTATAGATAAAGACCGGTATGATCAATGATGTAAAGATCAAGCCAGTCATCAACGTACCGGTACCCCATACATCAGCACCTAAGCCCATGATCGCCAGATTGACATAACCCAGTATGCCGCCCAAAGTAATCAGGATTAAAGGCGCTTTATATGGACGCTCCCAGTTTGGACGGTCAAGCCTGTGAATCCAGCCTGAGTTAAGGTTAAGGAAGTTAAAGATGATATAACCGATATTTGACGCTGCAAGTACAAACACATAATCAGACATCATGAGCAGTACGAGGTTAAAGCAAAGGTCTGTCCACATTGCACTGGTAGGTGCGCCATGTTCATTCACTCTGGACAGATACTTAGGCAGCCAGCCATCTACTGATGCTTGATACAAAGTACGTGAAGAGCCTGCCATTGAAGTCATGATCGCCAGCAATAAAGCCAGTACCATCATGATAATCATCAAGTTAGCAACAAATTTTCCGCCACCTACGATATCGGAGAATGCCGCAGCCACACCCATGCCACTATAAATAGAAGCTTCCAGCATGCCACTGTAAACTGCTGGCGTTACCACAACACCGGCAGCATCAACAACTGCTGGGGTTACCATCTGACCCAAACCTAAATGACTTTGGAAAGCGATAGGTACTAGCGTAAATACTGCCACGCAAAGTAAACCAGAGTAGAAGATCGCCTTGAAGGTATCTGATTTCGGGTTTTTGAACTCACGTGTGTAACATACTGCGGTTTCAAAGCCATAAGTAGACCATGCGGCAATAAACAAACCGCCAGCCATCAGCTTCCAGCCTTCTATTCCCCATACCCCATCAATCACGTTGCCGGCAGCATCATGTGCCAACGGCGCTAACGGAAAGAAATTTGCCTGCGAGGTGTCGCCGGTAATCAGGGGTACTAAACCTATCAGCATCAATGGAATCAATGCAATCAACCCAAGTACCATCGTGGTTTTTGCTGAACGTAAAATACCGCCATGCTGAATAAAGAATACTGACAACAAAATTGAAGCACCCAAGATAAAGGTCGCGTTAATTCTCAGCGCTAGTCCGGATTTAATCATGCCCAAATCCAGCAAAGTCAGCTGCCAGGTATTAATGACGGCATCGGGTGCAAACAGTGCACTCAGCAAATAGCCTGCCGCCAGCCCGGAGCCAATCGCGAGTACCGGCGACCAGGCAAACCAGTTACACCATACCGAAACCGGCGCTATAAACTTACTATATTTGACCCATGCAACCGCACCGTAAATCGATGCACCGCCTGACTTATGCGGAAACAATCCGGCAATTTCTGCATAAGTGAAAGCTTGTATAAAACCAAAAGTAATTGATATCGCCCATATCATCCAAGCAGGCTTACCAACAGTGGCGGCAATTGCGCCGATTGAAAACAGAACAAGCGCTGGAACGCCGCTTGCCACCCAGAATGCACCTTGCCAGCCAATCTTTCTATGTAACGTCGCATTTTGCGCTACGACGTTTTCGGAAAGATCAGCTGAAATTGCATCAACTGACGAATTTAAGCTCAATTTAAGTCCCCTTTTAAGAAAATTCCCAACACCAGGCCAAAATAGTGATGACCACAATACAACCGGGTAAAGCAAAAGAATTTAGTCTTGCCACTTACTTAATAAATTTTATAAACCGAATATCAACAAAACTCCTAAATTCCCAGGTCATTTGATAGCAATCATTATTGCTACACAATCATCACTATGGATTACTCTAAAAGTAGTAGCTGATGAATTGAGCGGGTTAATAGTATGTTCAACCACATCAGAAATACGCAGATACTCCTTTTGTGTTACACCTTCAAGGGGATATTTAATGCCTTGCATACTGTTTACTATGTGCTTGATCTAAAAGTAGATAAACAAACCATAGACAATCAAACTGAGAATAAACAGGCAGTTGTACCAGCGTTTTTTAAACCAACCCTACTCTGGAGTAAACCCATGATAAACAATACAAGTTCTCATCATGCAGCAGAAAAAAAATCACTCTACGATGCAATCGGCGGCGAGCATGGCGTTCAAAATCTGGTTAAAGTCTTTTATGACCTGGTTGAACAACATCCGGAAGGACACAAACTGCATTTACTGCACCTGCGCGGTAATGGTATTGCGCACTCTCGTGTAGAGCAATTCAATTTTTTGTCGGGTTTCCTGGGTGGGCCTAAGCTCTATGTTGAAAAACATGGCCATTCAAACGTCAGAGTCATGCATGAACACGTCGAAATTAATAGCGAAGCAAAAGACATCTGGCTTAAATGCATGGATATGGCGATTGATGAAATAGGTGTTGGGGCAGAAGTGAAAGTTAAGCTCATGAATAACTTTACGACAATTGCCAATTTACTAGTCAATCGCACTGATTAAGTTTCCATACATTAACAACCCCGAAATCACATATGGCTAATATATCCACAACTGCAAAATTTCCGGATGCAATCACTCCGGATACCAATCTAAAATCAGCTTTACATAAACACTACTTACGCAACCAGCGCTGGGGGTTCATGTGGGCATTATGGACAGCAATATTATGGGGGGCTTGGTATGTGCCGGGAACAGCACTTTGGTCGGAGTTTCCTTACGTAAATATCGCTGCGGACCAGCAGTCTTTACGCTTGGCAGCCACAGCAGTAATGACATGGATACATGCAATCACGGTATTTCTGTTTTTGTTACTGTGGAATGCTGTACTTGGTAAAGTCAAAGACTATGGTCGAACCATGGTCAGGTTCAAAACCATATCAAAATGGTATGCACTTGCTTCTCTGTGCGGCGGGCCATTGGCAATTTTTGGTTCTTACATGGCAATGGGCTTCATCGGGCCGGTTTTTGCCGCAATCTCTTCTTTGTTCTATCCGGTCATCGGCGCTGTCATCGCCAGACTTTGGTACAAGGAAAAGATATCCAGGCGTGCGGCGATTGGCATGTGCATCATTATTTTTGGCGGCATGATTATTTACGGTCCAGGCCTGTTTGGTGAAATGAACGAATCTAACCCGAATGCATGGCTCGGCTATCTGGGCGGCATTATGTCAGCAATTGGCTGGGGAACGGAAGGCGCCGTTGCCGCCAGGGCAATGGATGTGTCTGACCCGGACGTAGGCATACACTGTCGCTTCTCTTTTGAAATTTTATTCTGGGGTATCTTGATATTGCCGGCACTGGCTTTATTTACAGAGTTACCGATTGCCGAGCTGATTATTAACACCGTCACACATGACAAAGCTATGCTGTGGATAGTGCTGGCGGCGGCATGCCATGCCTATTGCTACACGGCATTCTACAAGAGCTTCAGCCTGATCGGGGTTGGTCGCGGAGAGGCGATAGGCAACCTCTATGCGGTATTTGCGCTGATTTTTATTGCAGCTTTTACCTTGCAGTTTCCGCAATGGTATTTTGTGCTCGGTCTCATATTCACTGTGTTAGGCAGCTTTGTCATGTTTAGTGAATCAGCCGAATCAGTGGCTAATCTGCGCGATGTTGATGCTCCGGGAGCCTATTAAATGAAAGTACATCAAAAAGGTTATCTGCTATTAGCGCTCAATAAGTCAGGCACTTCTGGGATTATGAGTTAATTAAAAAGACACTGCATGAATACAACGAGACCGGTGCATTCAGGGAAAAAACCTTAAGCATCGCGCTTGATGAATTAGCTGCAGCCGGCCTCATTAGCCGCATAGAAGAAAAACTGGAAACTGTCGGTGATCAATTGAAATTACGTTTTAAATACAAACTATCTGATTTTGGTGTTTCCAGAATGGTAGATACTGGACTGCTGCTACCCTGGTAAAGCCTACCCTTGTTACAGCAGACAATAGTAAAAATACAATCAAATCAATGAACATCAGGAGCAGCAGATGAGTGATTTTTGGGGTTATGCAGGAGCAGATGCACTGGCATTTATAGTGATTGGCGGCGCGAGCATTATTTGCCTGATCTGTGCCAGAATATTTGTGAATACGACTCGTGAGTAAGCACTAACCCACCATGCCAGTTTGAGTAAGATTTGCATGCACCTGACCAACGCCGGTTCATGCTAATTACAAGGACACTACGGGGTCAGATTAATACTAGTTGTACTCATCAGTTTTTTAAACTTTTAGGCACAGGGAGCAAGCGCGCATATTCATCTGTAACCGCGGCATAACACTCGCATACTCGTTTTTCAAGTTTGGGACGATCCAATATTGTAATGCGGCCACGCGCATAAGCAATCATGCCATCTTTTTGCAATTTGCCTGCAACATCGGTCACACTTTCCCTGCGTACACCAAGTAATTTTGCGATTAACTCCTGGGTGATTAACACCTTATTTTCGTGTAATCTATCTACACTCATCAATAGCCAGCGGCAAAGTTGCTGATCAATTGTATGGTGTTGATTACATACCGCAGTTTGAGAGGTCTGAGCAATCAATGCCTGCGTGTAAAGCAAAGCGATTTTCTGTAGTTGACCACCCAAGGCAAATTCACGTTTCAGGATTTTTCTACTGAGTCGGTAAGCATACCCCGCACATTGCACTTCAGTGCTGCTAGGCATACTCTCACCGCCCATATAGATCGATATACCAATCATGCCCTCATTTCCAACAATCGCGATTTCACTTGATGAGCCGTCTTCTAATTCATAAATCAGCGAGACTATCCCGCTAATTGGAAAGTGAATAAATTGTACGTGATCACCGGCTTCAGAAAGCGTCCATCCGAGCGGCATTTCCACCAGTTCAAGATCCGGAAAAATACGGTCGTACTCTGACTTGTCGAGCGCGGCAAGGATATTGTTTTGTTTAGGATCATGCGTTGGTTTAGTTAATTCTGGCATCTGTGAGATCTTATTTAATGTGTTCAATTGAATTGCTTGATATTTAGTTACTGTAATAATTTAGCTAATCATTCAGATCTTTTTCAATATTCCATATCCGTAATTTTACCGAGAGATGCTGACTATATGCTAAAAAATCAACGACGTAGCATACATCATGCCTGCCCTTTAACTTCATCAACACGAATCATTACATTGGGCATATACGTCCAAGATTGATGAGTTCTTAATAGCGATAAAACGTATCTCATGACTCCCCCGTAATCTTACAGGCTTTCGAGGCGTTTTTAAGTGCGGAAGCAAGATCGAGTAATCCTGCTTTTATATTTAATGACTTTGATATAAGTATACAACAAGAGCGTTATTTATCGGCTTTAGTTTGATTACAACTTCGATAGTTATATCAAACTAAAGCCGATAAATAACGCTCACTGTTACAAGCCCATGCTCAGATCAGAGTAAGTCTAGTTGAGACTAAGCTGCTACAGAAACTCTGTAACCTGCAAGCCAAAGCCGGCCATACTAGGCATCTTGCGCGGCTCTGCCATCAGGCGCATTTTCACCACTCCCAGATCTCGTAGTATTTGCGCACCAATTCCGTAATCTTTAAGCGTGTATTGATTGTTAGCAGGGAAATTTGCTGAATTAATTGCATGGATGACATCCTCACTTTTCTCGTCGCGTCTTAACATCACAATTACACCTGCATCCGCTTGGCCGATCATTTGCATTGCATCTGGCAGGCTCCAACTATGGCTCTTGTTGCTGGCATCAAGTAAATCCAGTACCGATAGAGGTTCATGCACACGGACCAGAACGCTTTTATCTGCGGCGATAGTGCCTTTAACCAGCGCCAAATGCGTTTGATTAGCAATAGACTCTTGATAGGCAATTAACTGAAACGAGCCATAAGGTGTTTCAATCAATCGTTCAGCAACGCGCTTTACCAGAGACTCGGTCTGGCTTCTGTAATTAATCAGGTCAGCAATCGTACCGACTTTAAGATCATGTTTGGCCGCAAAGTCCAACAAATCTGGCAGGCGCGCCATTTCGCCGTTATCTTTAAGAATTTCACAAATCACTGCTGAAGCATCCAGCTTCGCCAGCTTGGCGATATCACAGCCAGCCTCAGTATGGCCGGCACGCACTAACACGCCGCCCTTTTGTGCAATTAAAGGAAATACATGGCCCGGGCTGACAACATCCATAGGGCGTGCATTCACATGCACAGCGGTCTGGATTGTATGCGCACGGTCAGCAGCTGAAATCCCGGTAGTAACACCTTCAGCGGCCTCAATGGAAGCCGTGAAGTTAGTGCCCATTTTAGTGCCGTTACGGGCTACCATAGGGCTAAGATTCAACTGTTTTCCACGCTCTTCCGTGAGCGTTAAGCATATCAAGCCACGTCCATGTTTGGACATAAAATTGATATCTTCAGGCGTCACATATTGTGCCGCCATCACCAGGTCACCTTCGTTTTCGCGATCTTCATCATCCAGTAACACCACCATGCGACCCTGGCGTATTTCCTCGATTATTTCTGTAATCGGGCTGATGGCTTTGCTACGCTTCAGAAACAGATCCATTCCAGGAATGGGTTTCTGTTGCTCTAATAAGTTGGTGCTAACGAAGTTATTCATGATGTGCTCGTTATAAATTATTACTTGTTATGCAGGCGTATGCTGAATGATTATGTATGGATTCAAAGTTTTCGCATTCAACCGTAAAGTTCTTGATGCGCTCATCTTTATAAAAAGCAGCAGCGATATCACGCACCATGTCTTCTACAAATTTTGGGTTGTCGTATGCAAGCTCAGTTACATACTTTTCATCAGGGCGTTTTAATAAGCCATACAGCTCTGATGAAGCCTGTGCTTCTACCGTCTTGATAATATCCTCTATCCACATCAACTCTTTTAGCGCGACTGTTACCGTAACGTGAGAGCGCTGATTATGCGCACCATAAGCAGATATTTTTTTAGAACACGGGCAAAGGCTGGTGACTGGGATCAGAACCTTTACTTTGACGTCATGATAGGCTTTTGTGATCTCACCGATAAATGTGACCTCATAATCAAGCAGGCTTTTTACACCGGAAACCGGGGCTGATTTATTCACAAAATAAGGAAATGACATTTCTATGTGGCCTGAATCTGCTTCGAGTTTCAGCGCCACTTGTTTTAGCATTTTATAAAAATTCTCTATTGAAATCTCATGGTCGTTGCCATTCAGAATTTCAATGAATCTGGACATGTGCGTACCTTTTAAATGCTGTGGCAAATGTACATACATATTAAATGTCGCAACGGTATGCTGGGCCTCTCCTGCTTTATCTTTGATCTTAACAGGGTGGCGTATTGATTTAATGCCGACTTTATCAATTGCAAGCTGACGGATATCAACCAAATTTTGTACATCTTCTATTGAAAAACCTATTGGCGAATTCATAATTATTTTCTCTTTTCAGTAACTTTACTGACAGCAAAAGGGTTTTAAATTTAATTTTGGTTAATACGCACGAAGTTCTATATAACTTAAAAAAAGGGGGCAAATACAAAATATGCAATATTGCAATGCCCCCAAGGGAGTTCAACTTCGTAGTAAGTTGGGAGATGACGTGTTGTCAAAACTTACAACTGAATTCTCGAACTTATGGCTAGCTGTGACAATCGTCACTAAGGATTACTCCGTTTGGATTAGTTGTTTTAAATACAGCAACTAATAGAATGGGCAATTGCCCATGTAAAGTTAAATCAATGTTGGGGGCACTAGCTGAGCAGATTTTTTTGAAGGGAATACAGCAACAGAAAATTCATGGAAATTAAGCATGACTCACTTAACTTTTTAATATGCAGGTCAAAAGATATAATGAAAACATACTCTACGTTACTGTAAAACGCAGAGTATGTTTGTTAAAGCTTAAACAAAAAGTTTAATTTACAACGGTGCGCGTTGACCGCAGAAGAAACCAACTGCGCGGTCAGGTGTGCTGAATGTAATTTTGCAGCCTGATGGGAAATAAAGCACATCACCCACTGTAGCGGTTACTTTTTGACCAGTTTCGTCAGAGATGATGAATGTGCCTTCAACAACAATCTTCATTTCTTCATAGTCATACTCGTAAACCAGTGAATTGCCTTTATCCAGATGGAAGAAGCCAGCACAAATAGTTTTATCTTTGTCTTGAGAAACGAAAGTATCACCTAAAAATGCCGGAACGCCAGGAACATTCATTGATGGTTGTACATCTTTAACAGCCTGTTTTTTGTAATAGAAAGGTTTAGTACTCATTGCAATTCTCCTTAGGGGGTTCACTTGAAAGTGTATGTATTAAATCGTTTCTGAATGAAACCTACAATCACACCTAAGAGGTACTCTCTAAGAAGGATAACCAAAAATGCTTAGCCAATATCAAACTGCCCACTGACTGCTTTCCATATAAAACCCAGTAAAAACAACAATACTTCTTATTTATTTGCGCTGCATTGCCGGTAAGTGATTTTTTAAAACCATAGGTTTTTAGTAGCGCATTGCTACATTTTATTCAGCAAAGTATTGAATCGGCCGCGGGTGCATTAAGTTTAAGTGATTCAGGCACTCGGCACGCCATTGATCAAGCTGCTCTACGCTGATATTCTTTTGCTCGGGTTCAAATAATGGTTTATTCCCATTCAAAACTTCAGCAATATCTCCAATAGCAATCTGCGTTTTTGCAACATAGTAAATGAAATTTTTGCTGATGCGTTTATCAACCAGCCGAGCTAGCTTATAAATGATATGCGGTAGCTTAATTAATCGTAAAAAACCATCGCCCATGGCAAGCCTGCTCAATGCAATATTAGTGACGCGCTCATTACACCTGAAGTGCGGGGAAATAAACTTTGAAATGATTGCCTGATGTTTATTTAACAGCTGCCGTGGGGATGTGTTCATCAGCGGCGCCAAATAGGCATCCATGGCCCACTCTGAAGCAATATGTGTAGCAATGGTGTTCTTTAGCCACATCGCCTCATGCGCAGGCACAAAGTGATGGTGCGCAATCACATCTATATATAAATGACTGGCATATCCCACTGCAATTGCGGTTTCTTCATCCGTTTGCGCACGTTGCAGCAACTGATGCGCATTCTCCCACAGGTGTGTGTGCCGGAATCGATGGCTGATAATTGCGAGATCTGGCAGGCAGGCGCCAACCATCACTAATTCAGGGAAACGTTTGATAGCATTTTGCAAGCGCGGGTCTAATAAAGGCATTGCCCAAAGCAGTGACTGTGCAAAATACAAGTGAGTCACTAGACCCCATGCATAGGCATCATTGGTATAAAGGCAGCATGGAAGCCACCAGTA
>JAHRYP010000001.1:0-63183 GCA_020622105.1 Methylotenera sp. | reverse complement strand
TATAAAGGTTGGCATTTGCATGGCAGTGACTTTGCCGACCAGCCGTGAAAAATTCATGACAATTTCATGAAAATTTAATGACAAAATTCACTGTGCTTGAAGCCGTTGTCCTGTAAATTTTTATTTTTATGCTTTTTAACGACGCACAGTGTAAAAGAACGTAATCATTGCAAGCATAAAGCTAGTATAAGCAATTCAATAAAATTACAATAAAAACATAACTCAAAACCAATTGGACCGATCTATGAAAAATATACTGATAGCCAATTCAAAGGGTGGCTGTGGCAAAACCACAATTGCCACTAATCTGGCTGGCTATTTAGCTTCAATTGGGGAAAAAGTTGCCATTGCTGATCTGGATCGGCAGCAATCATCAGTGCAATGGCTGAATAGCAGGCCAACATTCATGCCTGCTATTCACGCTTACAGTGATCAAAAAAAGCAATATCTTCCTAAACTTGATTGGATCATTACGGATTCTCCGGCAGGATTTAGAGATGAAAAGATGTCTGAAGCGGTTAAAGAAGCAGATTGCGTTATTGTTCCCATACAACCATCGATATTTGACATCAGTGCTACCAGCAATTTTCTTGAAACTTTAGATAGAGAAAAGGCTGTGCGTAAACACAAAACATTGGTTGCTTTGGTTGGAATACGGGTTAATTCAAGAGCCAACTCCACTACAACACTCACAGAATTCATGCAGGATACTGGATTGCCCATCCTTAGCTACCTGAGGAACTCTCAGGTGTATGTCACTGCTGCTGAGCTTGGTGTAAGTTTGTTTGATTTACGTCCTTCATTTGTGGCACAGGATATTGAGCAATGGAAACCTATTTTTGATTGGATTTCTGAAACCACAAACAGGAAAATTTAATTAAGCATAGAATTAAAATCAAATCTAACAGCCTCCTGAAAATTTAGTAACTGCCAGATCAGATTGAGACTAATTTACTTTGTTTTTTGACTTCTTGTCGGCACGCAGTTGTGCCCTTGCAAAGTTTTCTCGCCATTCTTGCAGCAATTCATCTTCGAGCTCAAGTTGAATAGCAATAGCTTCACTCTTAGTTAATTTCTCTTTGAGAAATCTTTTCGGTAACTTCCCGGTCATTCGTGACAATACCTTTTCCACAGAGGCCTCATCTAGCCCCTCAGCCAGTTTAATAAACGCATCACTTGGATTTTTAATAGCCATAATTCAATACCCTTTATAGTTTTAATTGTTATCGTATGACAAACTTGCACATTTAAAATTAAATCTGCTTTAATTACCGGTCAATCAACCATTTACCCATTTCACGATTTAAGGATATCTGATCCAAATGCGCTAAAGGAAGCTGGGTAAATAAATCAATTCTATTGCGTATTTGTAGAAAAACTTTTTTAAAAGCCTCTTTTTTCTCCTCAAAAGATCCCGTAACCGTTGCGGGGTCATCAAACCCCCAATGCGCAGTCACTGGATTTCCGCGCCAAATCGGGAGCCTGTTTTTTGCGATATCATCACAAACGGTAATAACAAAATCGATTGCTGGCGCGCTCGGCTGTGAGAACTCATCCCAACTTTTGCTTCTTAAACTTTTAATTGGATAGCCAATACTTTTAATCTCCTCAATTGCAAAGCGATTCACCACACCGGTTGGAGAACTGCCTGCACTGTAGCCTTTAAAAACACCGGAACCCATGGTGTTGAATAATGCCTCGGCCATAATGCTTCTTGCCGAATTACCAGACCCTAAAATAAGTACGTTGTAGGTTTTTCCAATGACTGTCTTACCGATCATAAATATTTTTCTTGATTAATTACGTCGTTATTTATTAGATACCACTCAACTTTTAGAGCAGCATCCTGTTTGTTATATTTAAAATATAATGATTTTTTGTGACAGTTTCTTTACATAAAGAATACAAATGCAACTCTAGGCTAAAAAATGCACACTTAGTGTGCTTAAACGGAAAGCAACTTACCACTCCTGCTAACCAATGCCGTTCCTCAGTAGCCACTTCCGCATCTGCGTTTGACTAAATATCATGCAACTCGAACCCAATCTTAACAACACTAGAAATAATCAATTTATCAAAATTTATATATTATTTAATAAAATGGTTATACAATAAGTCTTTGATTTAGATATAAATAATACCATTTTTAAAATAGGGATTTATGGTGGTGGCCTACTAAGTAACAACAAAAAGCAGAGGCAATATCATGAGCAGCAATACGAGTGATATGAAGCAGTCAGATGATCGTTTTCGTCAGATAGTAGAAGCCGCACCTAACGCCATGGTCATGGTCGATGAATCCGGCCTCATCGAAATGGTCAACACGCAGACCGAGATCATTTTTGGTTACAGCAGAGAAGAACTTCTGGGTCAGTCGATTGATTGCCTGCTTCCAGAACGATTCCGCCACCAGCATCCACAGCATCGAGGCTCCTTTTTCTCAGACCTGCGCCCACGCGCAATGGGCGTTGGCCGTGATTTGTTCGGCAGACACAAGGATGGTAGTGAATTTCCAGTAGAGGTCGGGCTTAACCCGATTCAAACCGAAGACGGCATCAAGGTGCTTTCCGCCATTACTGATATTTCAGCACGCAAACGTATGGAAGAACGTTTTCGCCAAGTGGTAGAAGCTGCACCTAACGCCATGGTGATGGTCGATAAATCCGGCCTCATCGAAATGGTCAACACGCAGACCGAGATCATTTTTGGTTACAGCAGAGAAGAACTTCTGGGTCAGTCGATTGATTGCCTGCTTCCAGAACGATTCCGCCACCAGCATCCACAGCATCGTGGCTCCTTTTTCTCTGACCTGCGCCCACGCGCAATGGGCGTTGGCCGTGACTTGTTCGGTAGACACAAGGATGGCAGTGAATTCCCAGTAGAGGTTGGCCTTAATCCGATTGAAACCGAAGACGGCATCAAGGTGCTTTCCGCCATTACTGATATTTCAGCACGGGTAAAAGCAAGTCAAAAACTTGCTGAACACCATGAAGAACTCGAGCGCAGCAACAAAGAGTTGGCAACCTTTGCCTATGTCGCATCACACGACCTTAAATCGCCGCTGCGTGGCATTTTCCAGATTTCGCAGTGGATTGAGGAAGATCTCGGTAACGGAGATACATTGTCAATCCCAAGCCATATGAATTTATTACGCGGTCGACTACGCCGCATGGAACACCTGCTGGATGATTTACTTGCCTATTCACGCGCAGGGCGCATGGAAGGTGGTCTGAGCCAGATTGATCTCGGTGTGCTGGCTCATGACATATTTGATATGCAGGCGCTCCCAAGCGGCTTCACTTTAGCAACTGCAGACGACTTGCCCACCTTTACTACACTGGCTACTCCACTGGAGCAGGTACTTCGTAATCTATTCACCAATGCAGTAAAACATCATGACCAATCGACCGGAAACATTAAACTGGATTGGGAGCCTAAAAATAAAGACTATTACGAATTCAGCGTAACAGACGATGGACCTGGTATTCCACCTGAATATCATGAGCGCGTTTTTGTCATGTTTCAAACCTTACGACCGCGCGATGAAGTTGAAGGCAGTGGCATGGGGCTGGCATTGGTTAAGAAAATAGTGGAAACCTATGGCGGAAAAACCAGCATTGCATCAGATGGTATTCGCGGCACCAGCATTCGCTTTACCTGGCCAGTCAATATAAAAGGAAGAACGCCAATTGCAAACTCAATCTAGACACAACTATAAAGAAGTCACCTTACTTGTAGTTGATGATGATGATATAGATGCGATTGCCTTGGAGCGTGCATTACGCAAGCTGCGGTTATTGAATACTGTCCATCGTGCCAGAGATGGGCAGGAAGCATTAGATCTGTTGCGCTCAGGGGCGATTCCCTCCCCTTATATCATTTTGCTTGACCTGAATATGCCGCGCATGAACGGCTTAGAATTTTTACAGGCACTACGCACAGACCCCATGCTGACGCATGCGGTTGTGTTTGTTTTAACGACGTCAAAGTCCGATGAAGATTTAGTTGCCGCTTATCGCAAGCACGTTGCAGGCTATGTCCTCAAACAACACATGGACAGGGACTTTCTTGAAGTGATTGGCTTGATTGAGCATTACTGGCGACTCGTAGAACTGCCGGTAAATAAGGAGACGTGATGAGGCTGCTGCTTGTTGACGATGATGAACTGGATAGAATGGCGGTTGTGCGTGTTTTACAGAGCCCTAAATTAATCAAAGATATTGTTCATGCGAGCACCGCAGTTTCAGCGCTTAAACTTTTTGATGAAGGTACATTTGATGTTGTCCTCCTTGATTACAGGCTGCCAGATATGGAATGCCTCGAAGTCCTGAATAAGCTCACCCAGCATGCCAATAAACATGCAGCAGTCGTTATCCTGACTGGCATGGTTAATGATGAGGCAATAGAAAAAGAATGCATTATTGCAGGTGCACAGGATTTCTTACTTAAGCAGGAGCTGTCGCAACGGCATTTAACAAAAGCGCTGGTTCATGCGCAGGCACGCCATGCACTTAATCAGCAATTGATGGAAACATATGCGCGATTAAAGTATTTGGCAGAGAATGACCCTATGACTGGCCTATCAAACCGGCACTATTTTGAGGATCACCTGCGCACCGCCATTGCCCGAGCAGAACGTTTTGACAGCATAGTGGGTTTACTTTTTCTGGATATAGATAACTTCAAACTTATTAACGACAGTCTAGGGCACGACACTGGAGACCAGATACTGCAACAGGTCGCAGCCAGATTGCTGAATGTCATTCGGGAAGGCGATATCGTATGCCGGCTTGGTGGCGATGAATTTGCAATCATTGTCCACGATATTGAAACAGAAACATCTCTTGCCACACTTGCTCAACGAATTATAGATAACCTGCGCATACCTATCACGCTTGTACAAACACAGCATTTTATTTCCTGCAGCATTGGCATTTCAACCTATCCAAATTGTGCACAAAATGCTGAAGACATGCTGAAGCATGCGGATCTGGCAATGTATCATGTTAAACGCATGGGAAGAAACGGGTTTCATTTCTTTACTGAAGCCTTGCAGGATAGAGTCATGAACAAAATTGTACTTGAACAGCAGCTTCGTTCAGGCAACCTGCAAAGCCAGCTGCTGCTGTACTATCAGCCAGTCATTAACGCAAAGGATTTCAACGTTTGCGGTGCTGAAATGCTCGTACGCTGGAATCATCCACTAAGAGGCATATTGCCGCCGAGTGAGTTTCTGGATGATATAGAAGAGCTTGGTTTTCTATCTGCAATTGATATTGAAAATATGCACTTGGCCTGCAGGCAATTAGCTGAATGGCGCGCAAGTGGCCTGGTTGATGAGTCTTTTGTGCTGGCAGTTAACGCAAGTGAGCAGTTAATAAAAGAAGAAATTTTTAAGATATCATCAAGTCCGATCTGGACAATATGAACATGGTAGGCAACAACTTATCTATAGAAGTTACCGAAGGCGTTCTGGTCTCGGATTTTGACAAAACTGCCGCAATCCTGAACCTTATCAAACACTATGGGGTAAAAGTTGCTATCGATGATTTTGGTACAGGCTATTCATCAATGGCTTATTTAAAATGGCTTCCAGCCTCGATCCTTAAAGTTGATCGTTCTTTTGTACAAAATATTCCAGAAAGCGCAGCGGATTGTCGGGTACTGAAAGCCATCATCGTCATGGCTAAAAGCTTAGATCTCGACGTGATTGTTGAAGGCGTTGAAACATTAGAGCAAGCACAGCTATGCTGCCAATATGGTGCTGATATGTTTCAGGGTTACTTGTTTTCAAAACCACTTCCACCAGAAGACTTCGCCGTGTTTATCCAGCAACACAAGTCTGACTCATACTTAAGTTAATTTAATTTAAAACAATCGATGAAACTTTTTAACACTAGCACTCTCAAACGGTGAGTGCTAAAATGATATTTCAAGGAGGACGTAAAACCAATGACCACTGCTTTAACAGTTCCAGTACTCACCGCTAGTGATAGCCTAGAGCAATACACAAGAGCAATTAAAGCTTATCCAATTCTTTCTGCCGAAGAAGAATTTTCTCTGGCTGTAAAATTCCAGAAAGAAAATGATTTAGAAGCGGCTCGCAAACTTATTCTATCGCACCTGCGCTTAGTGACGAGTATTGCACGTGGATACAACGGTTATGGTTTACCTCAGGCTGACCTTATTCAAGAAGGCAATATCGGCCTAATGAAAGCTGTACGACGCTACGACCCGGAGCGTGGTGTGCGTCTGGTTTCTTTTGCCATGCACTGGATCAAAGCAGAAATTCACGAATACATCGTGAAAAACTGGCGCCTGGTAAAAATTGCCACCACCAAAGCACAACGTAAGCTTTTCTTCAATTTGCGTAGCATGAAGTCAGGCATCAACACAATGCAGCCAACTGAAGTTGCGCATATCGCACGTGAATTGAATGTAAAGCCTGAAGAAGTGCTGGAGATGGAGTCACGCCTGAACGGGCATGAAATATCACTCGAAGCTAACATTGATGATGACAGCGACGAGCACTACAGCCCGATTGCTTATTTGCAGGACGAAAGCCTGACCCCGGCTGAGGCTTTAGAAGCCAAGCAGTTTGAAACGGCTGAAACAACCGGTTTGGCACATGCCCTTAAGAACCTGGATGAGAGAAGCCGCCGTGTAGTTGAAGCACGCTGGTTACAAGAAGATGGCGGTAAAACCTTGCATGAACTGGCAGATGAATTCGGCGTATCTGCAGAGCGTATTCGTCAGATTGAACAAAAAGCCATGCAAAAAATGAAAACCCTGATGTTAGCCAGCCGTTAATATCGGAGTCGCGTTAATATTAAAATTTACAAGTACTAAATTTAATCAATAAAAAAGCCAGCATAAGCTGGCTTTTTTATTGTCAGTGAATCTGCTAATACTAGGCTGCAACGGCCTCAGGTGCAGGTTTAAATGCAAGTGCAGACTTCAGATGCTCACTTAATTTGTTAAGATCATCCAACTGTGCCTGTATGCTCTTCTCAATCGCTTCCAGCTCTGAAATACGGTCTTCCAGTGTATCCGTTGCTTTATAGATGCGCTTGATACTTTCCAGACGACGACGCAACTGCAACTGATGCTCACGCACTTGAGACTCCATCGGTGCAATCACGGCTTTCAGCCAGTTTTCAATATCACGGTTGGCAACCTCGTACACATGAATCACACGGCTAGCGAGCGTTTCAAAGAATTTGGTTGTCAGCGTCATCTTCTCATTGGCGATCATATTAAAAGCGGTATTGAACTGCTCTTTGTATGCACGCTCCAGTTTCGCCAACTCTTTCTGATAACGCAATGTTGAGAAAGCCGGTGGCTCAGACTTACGCAAGCCGTGCTCTTTCGAAAACTTCTCATACATGACATCCATCATTTTCTTGATTTCATCAATTTGTGAGTCGGATGAAACCATGCGGCTTTTCAATTCATTGAAGAAATTATCCATTGCTTCACGAATCGTTTTGGTAAAGCTGGCATTAATCATGGTCTCGCGGGTTGTATGCACATGCACCTTGAGTGACTCCATGCCCAGCAACGTAAATAAGCGATTAGTATGCTGAGAAAATACTGCGCAAAGCCTGAAAGCGCTGTAGCCTTTTCAAAGTTTTCTTTATCAACTTTAACCTTGTTCATCATGTGCTCAACTACATCTTCATTCTTGCCGCGCAAACCACGCAGCTCGACCAGTTGCTCGTTAATGCCTGTAAAACGCGCATCCAGAATCACTTTAGAATTGGTAATCAAGTCATCAATCTCGTTCTGCGTGTTATCGCGTACGATTTCCTGTTTGGATGGAATGAGCTGATTAGACAGCGCTTCTTCCAGCTCCAGCACGCGGCTTTTTGCCAGCAAGGTGTCATCTTTATTCACCTTGGCTAACAGACCTTTTTGTGCAGATACCGGGAATATCTGATTAGTCTCTAAACCAAGAAGCTCTGCACTGGTTTTGATTTGTCTGGTGAGCTCTTTCTGAATTTCTTTTTCGTCTTTAAGCTCATCCCACAGGCCATCAATCTTATTCATCACGGCAAGGCGACCTTTTTGCTTCCAGCGCGTACCGCTGATGTACTGACGCCACACATCAATTTCAGATTTAGTCACGCCTTGATCAGCCGCCAGAATAAACAGCACAGCATGCGCATTTGGCAGCATGTTAATAGTCAGCTCAGGTTCGGTACCGATAGCATTCAAGCCCGGTGTATCCAGAATAACCAGTCCCTGCTCCAGTAATGGATGCGGGAAGTTAATCATGGCATAACGCCAGCACGGCACATCAATGGTGCCATCTTTATTCAGATTCAGTGCGTCATCAGCACTGTTAGGGTCATACAAGCCATATTTCTCGGCTTCCTGTACAGAAACCGGCTTGGTGCTACTCACCTCTTTAAAGGCTTTGACCATGCTCTCGTTAGAGTCAACATCAAAAATAACCGTCTTCCACTCGTCAGGATAACGCTTGTACTCCGAGGTGGTCGCATCAGACAGACGCGTTTCAATCGGCAGCATCATGATAGAGGTCGGTTTAGTCTTACAAAGCAACTCGGTAGGACACATCGTGGTACGACCAGCGCTGGAAGGTAATAAGCGCGTACCGTAACCGGCAAAGAAGATCGCATTGATCAATTCTGACTTGCCGCGTGAAAACTCTGCCACAAACGCGACATTCAATTTATCTTCACGCAACCTGTCCAAAAGCTGCTGTATACGCTGATCCACCTGCGCATCATTCAACTCCTGCTCATTCAGCCAGTTACGATAGTCGCAAATAGTCTCGACCAGACCTTTACGCCATTCTGAATAGACTGCAAATTGTTTTGCTAAATTATTTTCTGCCATGACGGACCTTAAAACAGCTTTTTTGTAGAATAACTTTATCACTCATTATTTAAATTGCAAATCAAATCAACCGGCAAATAATTCATTTTAAATGGAATTCTGATAAGCGGTTATTTTACTATCATAAGCGGCAACGCGCTTGAATGTCTGCAATCCTTATCATTCTGTTATCATCTTATTTTTACCGAAATTAGACATATTTATGAGTGGCTTAACACCGGATTCACCTCGCCCGATAGACATTAAACTGCATCAGGCTTCCCGTTTATTGGAAATCAAGTTTGATAACAATATGGAGTGCATGCTGTCTTGCGAGTTTTTGCGCGTATATTCACCATCAGCCGAAGTGAAAGGCCATGGTCCCGGGCAGGAAGTACTGCAAATCGGCAAAGAAGATATCAACATTACTGCGATAGAACCTGTGGGCAATTATGCCGTTAGGTTAGTATTCTCAGACGGTCATAACACCGGTTTATACTCATGGGATTACTTGTACAATTTAGCACGTGATTATGAAGCGCTATGGCTTGAATATTTAGGCAAACTTAGTGCGGCCGGCCATGTCAGAAAAAACACAGCTTAAGAAAAGTAAAAAATGACGACAGAACACAATACACATTTTGGTTTTAAAACGGTTGCCGAATCCGAAAAAGCAAAAAAAGTTGCTGACGTTTTTCATTCTGTAGCCAGCAAATACGACCTCATGAATGACGTCATGTCAGCTGGCATGCATCGTGGCTGGAAACGCTTTGCAGTCAGTGTCAGCGGTGTTGATCGCGGTGACAAAGTGCTGGACATTGCCGGCGGCAGCGGCGACTTATCCAAACTGTTTGCACAAAAAGTCGGCGCTGAAGGTCAGGTCATACTTACCGACATCAACGCCTCCATGCTTGGCGTTGGCCGCGACCGTATGCTGGATGCCGGTTTGAATGTACCTGCGTTGCAATGTGATGCAGAGAAACTACCGTTCCCGGATAATTATTTTGATTGCGTAATTGTGGCTTTTGGCTTGCGTAATATGACGCATAAAGACCGCGCCCTGGCTGAAATGCAGCGCGTACTTAAAGTTGGCGGCAGACTGCTGGTACTCGAATTCTCGAAAGTATGGCAGCCGCTATCTAAAGCCTATGACGTTTACTCATTCAAGCTATTGCCGCTCATGGGAAAACTGCTGGCTAAAGATGCTGAAAGCTACCAGTACCTTGCTGAGTCAATCCGCATGCACCCAGACCAGGAAACACTCAAACAGATGATGATAGATGCAGGCTTGAGCAAGGTAGATTACTACAATCTCTCTGCCGGTGTTGTGGCGTTGCATAAAGGTTACAAAACCTGATGTTAAAACAACTGTCTACCCACATCATTCAGCATCTGCTTGCGCAAAACGAATGGGCCGCGCCTATGTTGCAGCCTTTTGCCAGCAAGTCTGTGCAATTGAATTTTGTGCTGCTCAAGACTTCACTGATCATTCTTGAAAATGGCAGCCTGGCTATCGCTGGTGAAACCAATGTGCCTGATGCTAGCATCACAATTCCTCCTAGCCTGCTATTGCGCTTGATGGCAAAAGACGAAACTGCAAAACTCCAGATTAAAGTAGACGGAGACACCCATCTGGCGACTGCTCTGGCTAAAGTGCTTTCACATGTGCGCTGGGATTATGAGGATGACTTGAGCAAGTTGACCGGCGATGTATCAGCACACAAAATCGGCGAATTTTCACGTAACACCGCCAGCGCAGTCAAAGATACAGCGATCAATCTGGCAGAGATGCTAAGTGAATACTGGCAGGAAGAAAAACCGCTGCTGGCAAAAAAACGTCATGTTGAACAATTCAATACAGAAGTAGAAACGCTACGCGCAGATGTTGAGCGCATGGAAAAGCGGCTGAATAAGCTAGCTAACAAACTTAGTATCACGCCCGACCCTAACAACCCGGTTTCATAGATAGCGTCCAATACATTTATGCGCATTTTTCGGCTTTTTTATATTATTTTTATCGCGTTACGATTTGGTCTGGACGAGTTTATTCTCAGTCATACCAAATTAAAGCCGCTGCAATGCGTCATCAATACCCTGTTATTCTGGCGCAACAAACAAATACCACGTGGAGAAAGATTAAGGCTCGCGCTCGAAAGCCTGGGGCCAATTTTTGTTAAGTTCGGGCAAATGCTGTCTACACGGCGCGACCTGATACCTGCTGACATTGCAGATGAACTGACAAAATTGCAGGATCGTGTACCGCCCTTTCCTTTCGCAGACGTCGAAAAAATCATTACCACGGCTTTTGACAAGCCGTTAACAGAATTATTCTCGCATTTCGATGAAGTACCGGTAGCGAGCGCCTCTGTGGCGCAAGTACATTTTGCACACCTGCCACATGGTGAACCGGTAGCAGTCAAAGTGCTGCGACCGAATATTGAAAACACCATCGCCCATGACTTACTGCTCATGGATACAATGGCATGGCTGCTGCAAAGCATTTCATCCGAAGTCAAAAGACTGAAACCACGTGAGGTGGTTGCCGAGTTCGCACGCCATACTGAAAGTGAGCTGGATTTAACACTGGAAGCCGCTAACTGCAGTCTGCTCGGACGTAACTTTTCTGACAAATCGATGCTGATTGTGCCAGAAGTGCATTGGGACTGGTGTCGTAAAGAGGTCATGGTCATGCAGCGCATGCACGGCACACCGATTAGCCAGCGCGACGTATTAACTGCCAAAGGTATTGATATTCCGAAACTCGCAGTAGAAGGTGTGGAGATATTTTTTACACAGGTATTCCGCGATGGCTTTTTTCACGCTGACATGCACCCGGGCAACATTCAGGTGGCCGATGACGGCAAATATATCGCGCTCGATTTTGGCATCATGGGCACACTGAACGATACCGACAAATATTATCTGGCACGTAACTTTCTGGCATTTTTTAACCGTGATTACCGCGATGTGGCGCAGGCGCATATCGATTCCGGCTGGGTACCCGCCGATACCAAACGCGAAGAACTCGAAACCGCGGTGCGTGCTATTTGCGAGCCGATTTTTGACAAACCGCTCAAAGACATTTCGTTCGCAAGAACATTGTTAAGCCTGTTTCAGATGTCGCGCCGCTTTGGTGTCATCATCCAGCCGCAACTGATTATGCTGCAAAAAACCTTGCTAAACATTGAAGGCTTAGGTCGCGAGCTGGATCCAAATCTGGATCTATGGAAAAGCGCACAGCCATTCCTGACAAGCTGGATGAGTGAGCAAATCGGCTGGCGTGCAATCGTTAAAACCATAAAAAAAGAAATCCCGCATATTGCCAAAGCACTTCCGGAAATGCCAAGATTAGCACACCAGTTCTTAACACAGACTAATCAGGCGGAAATGGATTTGCCGCTAAGAGCGTCTATCGATAAACTGATTGAAGCACAGCAGCAGCAGGCACAATGGCAAAAGCGCTTGGTGATAGCAATTATCGCGCTGGCAGCGATTGAAATCGCAATAATAACTAGCACTTTTGTTATGCATTAATGTGAAAACGTTTGTTAAAAAGCGATAGTAACCTTGATCTATAATTGAGTTTGTCATTGTAAGCAAAGCGCGGCAATGACGATTTGATCAGCGTTCCACCAAGTACGAATAGCAAACTTAAAGCGCGTGGTTTTATCAGAATTTCATAATTTGACTGCTCAAAACTATAAATATACAAAGAAAATATTAAAGGTTTAAAGTAATGCTGATCTGGTTTGTGATTGTTTATTTAGCCATTTCTATTGGTATCGGCCTTCTCGCAGCGATGCGTGTTAAAAATACCAAAGACTATGCCGTAGCCGGCCGCCACCTGCCATTGCCCGTGGTCATGGCAACGGTTTTTGCCACCTGGTTTGGTGCTGAAGCAGTTTTCGGTGTTTCTGCCACCTTTGTGACCGAAGGGCTGAACGGCGTAGCCGCCGACCCTTTCGGCTCCAGTATGTGTCTGATCATTGCCGGTTTTTTCTTCTCCACGCAGCTATATAAACTCAACATACTCACTTTAGGTGACTTCTACCGTATGCGCTATAACCGCACGGTAGAGGTGCTCACAACCATTGCCATCGTCATCTCCTATCTGGGCTGGGTAGCGGCGCAAATCAAGGCGCTAGGCCTCATTTTCAGCATGATTACCGATGGTGCCGTGAGTGAAGACGTCGGCATGATACTGGGCACGGCGATTGTATTAACCTATACAACATTGGGCGGCATGCTCTCAGTCGCTGTGCTCGACTTTGTGCAGATGATCGTTGTCATTGGCGGCCTGCTCTATATCGGCAATATTGTTTCCGGCATGACTGGTGGCGTAGCACCTGTTATTGAGCATGCGCGCGCTGCCGGCAAGCTTGATTTGTTCCCTAAAGGCGCAGACATTTGGGTCTGGATTACATTTGTAGGCGGCTGGATGACCATGATGCTGGGCTCAATTCCGCAGCAGGATGTATTCCAGCGCATCACCTCCGCAAAGAGTGCGAAAATCGCACTATGGGGCTCAATTTTGGGCGCCTCTGTTTATTTCTGCTTTACCTTTGTACCGATGTTTATTGCTTATTCCGCCACCCTGATTGACCCGGCGTTTTTTGGCAAACTGGTCATAGAAGACTCACAAAAAGTGCTGCCAACACTAGTGCTGCAGCACACGCCGGTTTTCGCGCAGGCAATATTCTTTGGCGCAGTATTATCCGCAATTATGAGCTGCTCATCTGCCACACTACTTGCACCCTCCGTCACATTTGCCGAGAACATAGTGCGCGGCTACATACCACATTTAGGTGACAAAGGCTTTTTACGCGTGATGCGTATTTGCCTGGTTGTGTTTGGAATCACTGTTTTACTTTACGCACTCAACTCCGAGCGTTCGATTTTTGGCATGGTGGAATCTGCCTACAAAATAACGTTAGCTGGCGCTTTTGTTCCATTAGTCTTCGGCGCATTCTGGAAAAGAGCAACCTCACAAGGCGCACTCGCAGCGATTATCGGCGGCATTACTACGTGGGTATTGATTGAAATATTGATCGGCGAAGAAAGTCTGGTACCGCCACAGCTTCTTGGTCTAGGTGTTAGCATTTTAGGCATGATTATCGGCTCACTGATACCGCAAAAAATCGGCGGCAGCCCAAGCGCCCCGCATGGTTACCTGCATGAGCATGCTGCAAGACAGCATCCACATTAGTAATATGAATGGGCGCCTTTAGTAAGCTACTGTCTCAAGATCTGCCCCACCCTGCTTAACTGAGTCGTCTGCTTTATTCAGATACAGTAAAAGATTTCTAGCGCTGGCAATGTGCACAATAAAACGTTGAGCGCTGCCCTTGCCTGATCATTTTGATCGGTGCGCCGCACACACGACATGGTTCACCGCCTTTATCATTAGCGCGCCCGTAAACGAAATACTGCTGCTGAAAATATCCGGGGTTGCCATCGGCACCAAAAAAATCTCGCAGGCTGCTGCCCCCTGCCGCCAATGCATCTGTCAGCGTATTTCTGATTTCAGTTACCAGCCTTTCGCACTCAGCAACGGTGAGTTCTTTAGCAGATTTTTCAGGGTGGATACGCGCGCGAAATAACGATTCGCTTGCATAAATATTGCCGACGCCAACCACTAGATGGCTATCCATAATCGTAGTTTTAATGGCTGCTGAACGTGTACGCATATGCTGATGTAGATATTGCCCGGTAAATGCTTCACTGAGCGGCTCAGGCCCAAGCACTTTCAGCAACATATGTTCTTGAGGATTATTGCCTGCCCACAGCACAGCACCGAACCGGCGCGGGTCACGCAGGCGCAGTATCTGGCCGCTGGTGAAACTGATATCGAAATGGTCATGCTTTTGCGGTGGCTCATCTTGCGCCAACAGGCAGATACGGCCTGACATACCGAGATGCAGCAGCACAACACCATGGTCAAAATGCGCCAGAATGTATTTGGCACGTCGTGTGAGTGCGCGCAAGGTCTGGCCATTCAGCAATTCCGGCAATGACGCTGGAATAGGCCAGCGCAGCGAGCCATTACGTATGACCACATTGGCTACTGTTTGATTAACTAGTGGTATAAGACCAAGTCTGGTCGTTTCTACTTCTGGGAGTTCTGGCATGGCAACCTATATTTAGATCATTCATCAAAATGAGACATATACATAAAGTGTTTCTTGTAGATGAAGTACAAGGCGTACGGAACGCAGAAACCGAGATAGTATAGATATACAGCGAGGTTGCGAGTACCGCACAACGCAGTAATGCGCTGCAAGAAACATTTTAACAAAGATCACAAAGCAAAAAAGCTATATTGCCAGATAGCTGTTCTGACAATATAGCTTGTAATATTCAATAGCTATTAACTTAAATTATTTACTAGGCAAATTGATAGGCGGATTCAACATCACAAATCCTTCATCTGAAGGGAAGTAGTACATGATGCCTTCATCCGGACGGCCCAGTATCAAGTCTGGTGACTCCTGAATCTTGTCAAATGCACTTTACTGCCATTAGCCAGTTTAACTTCTAAGGAAGGATGCGTCGCTTTACGGTCAGGTGTATAGATTTCTACTGATTTAGCACGGGTATGAATCCATGAGTAATCCACCCACTCATTCAATTCATTTTGCGTAGGTTTGGCTTTCTCAAGCGAAACTTTCCACTGACCATCCACCATGTCCAGATTCAATCCGGACGCTTCCCATTGTTCCAAACGGCCAAAATCAAAACCAGCTACTTTTTCAGCCGGACTCAGCGGCGCTTTATCAATCAGTTCAATCACCTGTGTTGAAGCAGCAGCACCATAATCATTGGCAACCAAATAAACAGTGTTTCTGTGCGAGATATATTGCTCATCAGTGAGCGGGTTATAGGTACCGAATAAAAACTCTTCAACATTGTCTTTATCCCTGACCAAAGTAAGCTTGAGCAAAGGCTGATTCAGGCCGAATTTCGCCACGTCATCCGTCACAATTTTTTCACGGCTATTAGCCGCAATAATTGCCAGAATGCGCTGCACTGATGGCTGATCAGCACGTGTTTTATAAGGTGCGGTCAAGTGCCAGTAGCCATCGACTTTTTCAAAACTTACAGCGGCTTTTGCAGGGAACTCTACTTTAATTTGATTAAACTCTGCGAGTTTATAGCTGGAAACTTCATATTTATTTTCTTCAACCGCATCTTTCTTAGGTCGTAAATATAAAAATGAAACCAGACCTGCAACCACTACAAGTAAAATTAAATTGAGTAACCAACCTTTTTTCATGCCACACCTTCAAATAAAACTAACATTTAGCATCTGAATAATTTGTTAAGAACTTAGGCTCTTCTACGTTTCCACCACAACACGAAACCAGCAATCATGAAACCTAGCGGTATAAAGTACTGGAAGCTATGAAACACAGTCCATGCAGTAACAACAACCATTTTTGTATCAGGAATCGAAACATTGATGTCTTTTAATGGCATAGGCTGAATCGTAATCAGGCTATCATCACCGGCCAGCCAGTTAACGATATTCACGCCAAAGTCCAGATTGCCGCCGTTGGTAATGAAAGTATTGGATAAAAAGTTTGCATTACCCATCACTACGATACGCTGGCCTTTTTTGCCATAAGTGCGCTCTAAAGCCACACCGATGTTAATTGGACCGCGCTTATCGTTTGCTTCATTAAACTCCGGCTTCGCATCTTTTGCCAACTTGGTTGCAGATAACCAGCCATTAGGCGCTACTTCAACCAGATTGCTCACCTTCCAGCCATTTTCGTCAGTGCCTTTGGCGGTCACTTCATGTGCTTCCGGGAATAAAGTACGCAGCATAAAGTTTTTGGTAATCGCATGTTCGCCATAGAGGCTGGCGAAAGACACGCGAGCATCGGCACCATATTGCGCTGAAGCCATATCCATCACCACACCCGGTGAAACCTGCATACCCAAGTAGTCAGCAACTTCTTGCAGGCCGCGCAGATTGTCATCTTCCAGCAACCATAGCAGATTACCGCCGGCCTCAAGATAGGCCTTGATCTTTTTAACTTCCACTTCACTTACATCAACCTGTGGGCCAGCAATCACGAGCATGGCACCATTGCTTGGTACAGCCTGTGCAATCGTTAAATCCGGGTTAGCAAATTTGAAGCCTTTGGCTTCCAGCTGCTTACCGAATTCGCCGATATCGTGATTTTTAACACCTAACAGGTTGCGCTCGCCGTGACCATCCAGATACATCACCGCTTGCTGATTAGTTCGTGAAAGTCTTACCAGCAGATTGGTTATTTCCTGTTCGGCAAATGGCGGAACAATATGTTCAACACGTTTCTGGTATTCAATCACCACTTCACCATCCGTTTTAACACCGGCATCCTGCGCTAGTTTCGGCTCTTCAGACGGATTGATAAAAGTTAAGCGAATATCCTTTTTTTCACGCTGATAACGTGCAAAAAAGTCTACGATACCTTTACGAAACACGTCACCGCTCGATGCATCATCTTTGGTTGCATACACTGTGATATTGATAGGCGCTTTCATCTGCTTCAGCACATTCACACTACCTTGCGTGAGAATGTTGCGGTTAGCCTGAGTAATATCTTTTGCCACGCGGTACTGACTGGCAAAATAACCCAGCAGCACGACTAGCATTAAAAACAGTACGACAAAAAACCAGTTTTGTACTAATAATTGAAAACGTAATTTACGATTGATGTTCATAGCAGAATTTCCAATTAACCACGCAAGCGGTCAGCATCTAGACGACGCACTGTTAGGGTTAAAAATGTCACGGCAAATAAAACGAAATAAGCAATATCGGCAGTATCTATCAGGCCATTCGAGAATGACTGAAAATGCTTCATCAAGGACAGGCTACCAAGGATATTATTAGGGTCGCCTGCGAAAAAGCGATCCAGCATCATGAGCGCGAATAAAGCAATAAAAGTAAGAATCGCTGCAATGACCGGTTGTTGCGTCATACCTGAGAAATAAATACCCAGCGCAGAAAAACCGGCAACCATCAGCAGCAAGCCCAATGAGTTAGCCAGCAAGAAGCCAAAGTCAATATCAGACCAGATATTGAGTGTGCACAACATGACGCCGATAAAGACTATCAGTATGCTCAAAAAAGCAACCAGCCCTAAAAATTTACCTACTACGATTTCAGTCAGCGAAATTGGCGCGCTAAACAGGAACGGCAATGTCTGGCTGCGGCGCTCTTCCGAAATCAAACGCATAGACAGTAGCGGCACCGCAAACAGCATGATGAAGGACGCCAGACCATACACTGACTGACCCACAAACTGTGTTACCCCAGTACGTTCTGCCGGGCGCATGGCACCTGACATTACAGCGAAGTAATCATTTACTGCGTTGAGATACTGTGTACCGAACGCAAACATAAGTAAAGACAGGATGACCCAGCCCATAGGCGAGGCAAACATACTTTTCAATTCTTTTCTTGCTACATTGATAATCATAAATAACCTTATATATCCGATTGCATCATTAGCCTGAAATTAAGCAGTGCTCTGCTCTGGGGAGATCAGCTGTTCCTGATAGGTCAGCTGCATAAATACATCTTCCAGACTGGTTTGGTCAGGAGCAATTTGGTACAGGCCCCAGCCTTGCTGAACCGCAGTTTGTACGATCGCTTCCGCCGGAGCTGCGCCGTCTTCAAAGCGAACGCGCATCAAACCGCTAGGTAATACTTCCGCTTCTGATACTCCGTTAATTTTGAGCAATTCATCAGCTTTGGGGGCATGGTGTAAACCTATCAGCAGTTTATTGCCTATGCGCTGGCGTTTCAGTACGTCGATAGAGCCGTTAAATACCAACCTGCCTTTATCAATAATCTGTACCTGATCACACACCATTTCCACTTCCGGCAGAATATGGGTAGAAATAATCACACTGTGCTCGCCGCCGACTTCGCGGATCAATGCACGGATATCCCGGATTTGAATCGGGTCCAGGCCAACCGTAGGTTCATCCAGAATCACCACCATCGGGCGATGGATGATTGCCTGCGCAATGCCTACACGCTGCTGATAACCATTAGATAAGTTTTCGATCAGGCGCTTGCTCATATGGCCTAAGCCGCAGCGCTCTTTAGCAGTTTCAACTGCACTTTTAATGTACTTGCTGCTTACGCGATGCAAGCGTGCAGCCATCGTCAGATATTCATCCACGGTCAGCTCTTTATACAATGGACGCATTTCCGGCAGATAGCCGATCAGCGCTTTCGCTTCTTTAGGATTCTCCATGATATCAATCCCGCAGATTTTTACGCTGCCATTGCTAGGTGCCAGATTACCTGTAAGCATCTTCATGGTGGTTGATTTACCGGCACCGTTAGGGCCCAGAAAACCAAGAACCTCACCTTTGCTCAAGGTAAAACTTACATTACTTACCGCTTCCCTGCCGCCATAAAGACGAGTAAGTTCGATTGCCTCTACTGTAAAATTATTCATAGCTACTCGATTTTGAAACATTCGTTTAAATACTAAATATTGTTACAACTCAACCAGAAGACTTACGATTACTTATAAAGCAAGCCTGTTGGCTAAAAGTAAAGTCTCCAAAAGAAAGCCTATTGGAAAGTTCGCCCGACTTGCGTTATAGTCAACACATAATTATGTAGGAACTTGCGAGCGCTGTCACGGACTAAGAACTACCAGCGCATCATACAGCGTTAAAACATATTTCTAAATAATAGTGCTGCTAATATTTTCAGCCTTATTTTGCACAGTTTCAACGCCGGTATTTTTTAAATAACCTTTTGAATTTTTAATATAAATCCAACTCACTTTATTTTTTAAAAACAGACCCAATAATACTAAAAACAACTCACCTATCAAAGCCACCATATGCGCCCAACGATTAAATCCAAACCTGCAATTATAAATATCAATAAAAACTCCCTGCTGCTAGCTCCGATGTTATGGATGCTTTTATCAGCCGGCATATTGGCTCTTAGTGGCTGCGCAGCTAACAAACACCTTAATAATGACCCCATGACAATTGCGTCAGACACCAATGCACTGGCTGAAGCTGATAAAGAGTCTGTATTAAAGCCAGAGTTCATTTACAGATACCTGGTAGGTGAAATAGCTGGTCAGCGTGGTGATATCGGCACATCTGGCGCAATATTTTATGATCTGGCAAGAACCGAAAGAGACGCACGTTTGGCAGAACGCGCCGCAAAAATAGCGGCATACGGCAATATATCCAACCTTGCAGTGCCTGCAATCCAGCTCTGGGCAGAACTTGACCCTGACTCTACAGAGGCACAGCAAGCCATGACAGAGATGCTGATAGCAACTGGCAAGCTTGATGAAACAAGACCTTATTTATCAAAACTGCTATCAAAAGAAGAAACACGAGCGAGCGGTTTTTTATATCTAAACACGCTACTGAACAGAAGTCCCGATAAAGCCGCAGTACTCGAGTTGGTGCAGTTTCTGGCACAACCCTACCCAGAATCTGCTGAAGCGCAATTTGCTATTGCCCAGTCAGCTTGGATAGCAAATAAAGATGAAATTGCATTAACAGCTATCAATAAAGCCGGAAAACTTCGCGCTGGCTGGGATATTGCTGCCCTGCTCAAAGGACAGATCCTGTATCGCAAATCTCCACAGGCTGCGATTGACTACTATTATGAGTTCTTAAAGTCACACCCCCAATCCAATGAGGTCCGCATTAATCTGGCCAAGCTGCTAGTCAACCAGAAGCAATTTGAAGCGGCAAAGAAAGAGTACCCTCTGATCATTGAGCAGTCTAAAAACAGCTCACCTAAGAACACTGCCGATGTCACAGCCGTTGTAGGTTTACTCTCTTACCAGTCAGCTGATTACATTTCAGCACAAAACTATTTTCAGCAAGCATTGGCGATGGACTTTAAAGATGCAGATCAATTGTATCTATACATGGGTCAAACCTCAGAAAAACTGGATCAGAACGAGGCCGCTGCCGACTGGTATAAAAAAATTGCGTTAGGCCCACGTTATCTGGAGGCACAGCTCAGCCTTGCCAATCTGGTTGCACGTACCCAATCAGCCGATAAAGCCATTGATATACTAGACGAACTGGCGGACCTGAATACCGAACAGCAAATCATCGTTATTCAAGCCCAAGCCTCTATTTTAGTCAGGGCCAAGCGTGATCAGGAAGCATTTGACCTGCTTGAGAAAGCCGTTAAAAACCTGCCGAACACACCAGAACTAGTTTACGACTACGCACTGGCTGCAGAACGCATCAAGAAATTCGATCTCATGGAGTCAGAGTTGCGCAGAGCCATTGCCGAAAAGCCTGACTTCGCTGCGGCTTACAATGCGCTAGGCTACTCGTATGCGGATCGTAATATCAAACTGAATGAAGCAATCAAGCTCATTGAAAAAGCGCTGGAACTGTCACCCAATGACCACTATATGCTGGATAGCCTGGGCTGGGCACACTTCAGGAAAGGCAATCTGGATAAAGCCATTCAATACCTACAAGATGCCTACAACATTAATCCGGACCCGGAAATCGCCGCACACTTAGGTGAGGTGCTGTGGCATAAAGGCCAGCACGAGCAGGCAAAAAAAATCTGGAACGACGCCATCAGCGTTCATCCAGATAACGAAGTGCTGATCACAACTGCCAATAAATTCAAATCCTGATTTTAAAAATTGTTTCTGTGATTACATTAATTAGGCAGTCGAAACCCATGCCGGCAATCCGTACACTTTTTTTGTTTTGCTTGATATCAGCATTTGCGGGCTGTGTCAGCGTGCCCGCAACCAAAACCGAACCCAGTACTGCTGCGCAAAACCTCAGAGCGCAGCATTTACAACAACTGGCCACTATCAAGCAGTTCTCTGTACAGGGCCGAATTGGAGTGCAAACTAATAACAAAGGGTTTTCTGGTGGCCTGCAATGGCAACACCGCAGCACTGAGGACGACATCAGCCTGTATTCACCACTAGGAAGCCAGGTAGCCAGCATTACAAAAACAGCTGATCAAGTTGTGCTCAAAGACTCTGGCGGTAATAGCTTTTCGGCAGTAGATGCTGAAACACTCACACAGCAAACTTTGGGCTGGAAATTGCCGCTGACTGGCCTTGCCGACTGGTCTATCGGCCGCCCCACACAGAGCCCGATTCAAAGCAGTCACTGGAACGAGCAAGGACTACTTACCAACCTCGAGCAGGATGGCTGGAAAATAGAGTACGACAACTACCAACAACAGGGTGCCTATATGTTGCCTGGTAAAATTTTTCTCAAAAGCGATCAATTAAATTTGAAGCTGCTGGTAGAGAAGTGGAATAACCTCGAACAGTAAAATTACCTGAATTAATATCGCTTTAATCGATATCTCTTTAAAATAAGTGTTCTAAAAATATCCAAATCCAGACTGCGCAATATCAATCATGCAAGATTTTCAACCGTTTCTAGCGCCAGCAAAAATTAATCTGTTTTTGCACATTGTTGGCAAGCGTGCCGATGGCTATCACTTGCTGCAAACAGTATTTCGTCTGCTGGATTATTACGACACGATTTATTTAAAACCTACTGACAACAGAGAAATTAAACGCACCAATGACGTACAGGGCGTGCCAGAAGAACAGGATCTGTGCATTCGCGCTGCAAAATTATTGCAACAGCACACCGGCAGTACGCGCGGTGTAGAAATAATGGTTGAAAAGAAAATCCCGATGGGCGGCGGCCTTGGCGGCGGCAGTTCTGATGCCGCTACAGTGCTATTAGCGCTGAATCAGCTGTGGCAACTCAACCTGAGTCGCAAAGAGTTATTAGACTTAGGGCTAAAGTTAGGTGCAGATGTGCCTTTTTTTATTTACGGAACAAATGCCTGGGCAGAAGGCATCGGCGAGCAGCTACAGCCTATTGATCTAAAGGATGCCTACTATGTGGTACTGACTCCGGATGTTCATGTATCAACCGCAGAAATTTTTGCTAATAAGCAATTGACAAAGGACTCGAATCCCCAGATAATGTCGTCCTTTTCGAGGGTAGCAGAATTAAGTGCTACTAGTTCAGCTGGTGGAAACATCAAATCTGAATTTACAAACAGCCTGGAAAAAGTAGTTTGCAGTCTTTATCCTAAAGTTTCTGATTGTCTAAGCTGGCTTAAACAATACGGTGATGCTAGAATGAGCGGCTCCGGAGCTTCGGTATTTTTAGAAGTCGCCAACAAAGAGATTGCCAACAAAATATTTAGCGCAAAACCTGAATCAGTTCGTGGTTTTGTTGCAAAAGGGTTAAATCAGCACCCTTTAATTGGACTTTAAGTTTAATTGCAAGGCTGATTAATATTGGGGAATCGCCAAGCTGGTTAAGGCACCGGATTTTGATTCCGGCATGCGAAGGTTCGAATCCTTCTTCCCCAGCCAAAATTTTTAGAAGCGTGTAGATTTTTGATTTACACGCTTTTATTTTTTAGTCCGCTTTTTTTAGTTTCTGCTGGCACACTTAGCAGGTCGGCACGATAGGAAATCAAATGGTGTCTAACGGCAACATGATGGTCTTTACAGGCAACGCGAACCCAGTGCTCGCACAAGAAGTTGCTACTCACTTGGGTATTGAACTTGGTCGCGCAGATGTTGGCAGATTCAGCGATGGCGAAATCATGGTCGAACTGCTTGAAAACGTGCGCGGCCGTGATGTGTTCGTTCTACAATCCACCAGCCACCCAACCAATGACAGCCTGATGGAAGTCATGGTGATGGTTGACGCACTGCGTCGTTCATCTGCCGGTCGTATTACTGCAGCTATTCCATATTTGGGTTATTCACGTCAAGATCGTCGCCCGCGTTCAGCCCGTGTTGCAATTACGGCAAAAGTGGTTGCCAACATGCTCACAGGCGTCGGTGTTAACCGCGTACTGACAATGGATTTGCACTCAGATCAAATCCAGGGATTTTTTGATATTCCGGTAGATAACATTTACGCTACACCAATTTTATTAGACGACCTGTTGAAACAAAACCATGAAAATTTAGTGGTGGTTTCTCCTGACGTTGGCGGTGTAGTGCGTGCACGTGCCGCTGCAAAACAATTGAGTTCAGATCTGGCGATTATCGACAAACGCCGTCCAAAACCAAACGTAGCAAAAGTGATGAATATTATCGGTGACGTTGCTGGTCGCACCTGCGTGATTATGGATGACATGGTCGATACCGCTAACACACTATGTGAAGCTGCGGCTGCACTCAAAAAGCACGGCGCTCTCAAAGTAGTTGCCTATGCTACTCACCCGGTATTATCAGGTGGCGCAGCAGAACGTATTATGAATTCAGAGTTAGATGAATTGGTTGTGACCAACACTATTCAACTGCAAGCTGAATCCGCTAATTGCAAAAAAATTCGTCAATTAAGCGCTGCAGAATTATTAGCAGAAACGATCCGCAGAATTAGCTGTGAGGATTCTGTTTCTTCACTGTTCATGGATTAATTTAGTATTAAGTTTTCTGCTTTCTGGTCGCGGAAAGCAGCTTTTGTGTAGTAAGGCCCTCGAAAGCCTAGTAGTAAATTTAGGAGCAGTAAAATGACTATCGAAATCAATGCAGTAAAACGTGACGTTAAAGGTACGGGTGCGAGCCGCCGTCTACGTCGTGCTGGTTCAGTACCAGGTGTAGTATATGGTGGTGGTAAAGATGCAGTTACATTGGAATTAAACGGTAAAGAATTGTTTCTGCAATTCCGTCACGAAGCCTTCCACGCATCAGTATTAAGCCTGATCATTGAAGGTAAAAAAGAAAACGTATTATTACGTGACTTCCAAATGCACCCAGTGCGTAATACCATTCAGCACATCGACTTTCAACGCGTAAGCGCAACTGAAAAAATCCACGTTAAAGTGCCTTTCCACTTCCTTAATGCTGATGTAGCGCCTGGCGTTAAAGTTGGCGGCGGTATTGTTGCTCACGTTCAAACTGAAGCTGACGTTAGCTGCCTGGCAAAAGACTTGCCAGAGTTCATCGAAGTTGATGTTGCTAAACTGGAAATTGGTGACTCAATCCACTTGTCACAAATCAAATTGCCAAAAGGCGTTGAGTTTGTACAATTGGCGCACGGTGATGACGCAGCTGTTGCATCTATCGCTAAAACACGCGGTGGTGTTTCAGAGGCAGCTGAAGAAGAAACTCCAGCAGCTTAAGTTTAGTAGCTTTTTTAGCTATATGACAATGACGCGCGCTTTATCTATTAAAGTGCGCGTTTTTCATTTGTGCAATGAGCGAATAAAGTAATTAAATAAAACAATGAGCGAAATCAAACTACTAGTAGGTTTAGGCAACCCTGGCGACAAATATGAAGCCACGCGCCATAACGCTGGCTTTTGGTGGATAGACCAGCTTGCAGCCTCAAGCAACAGTAAACTGGCACTGGATGCGAAGTTTTTTGGCATAGCCGGCAAACTCGCACCAACTGCTGACACATGGCTGCTGAAACCAACTACTTATATGAATGCCAGTGGCAAAGCCGTGGCAGCACTGGCTAATTATTACAAAATAACGCCTGAACAGATTTTAGTGATTCATGATGAACTGGATTTAAACCCAGGAACAGTGAAACTTAAAAAGGGCGGCGGGCATGGCGGACATAACGGCCTAAAAGACATCGCCGCAGCGCTGGGTACCCCGGATTTCTGGCGCTTGCGACTTGGCATTGGCCACCCCGGTGACAGAAACGAGGTTGTGAATTTTGTATTAAAAGCAGCATCAAAAGACGAACAAACCGCTATCAACCAGTGTATTGATGATAGCCTGCAAGTTACAACGCAGTTACTGAATGGTGACTTTGAAGGTGCAATGTTAAAATTGCATACAAAGAAATAAATCACCTTACTTGAACACTCCGTTTTCCATTCAGATTTGACGCAAGAATAAGGCGTGAAGGATGAAGAGATGAAGACAGTACAAAAAGTACGGCGAATCGATGAAGACGCAGACAACAAAGTAATCAACAAAAAGGCAGACTACCTCTTTAAGTCCATTCAGATTTTACGCAAGGTCAAGGCGTTGAAGTTTGAGGGGACGAGGCAGTACAAATAGTACGACGAGTTACCGAAAACTGATAACAACGCAGAGATTGCGTAAAAGATGATTGGAATTATATGAAATGTGGAATTGTGGGCTTACCTAACGTAGGCAAATCTACCCTGTTTAATGCCATTACCAAGGCAGGTATTGCTGCAGAGAACTATCCGTTCTGCACCATTGAGCCTAACGTTGGCATTGTAGAGGTGCCAGACACCCGCATGCAGCCGCTGATCGACATCGTTAAGCCACAGCGCGTACAACCTGCGATTGTGGAATTTGTAGATATCGCTGGCCTGGTAGCTGGTGCATCAAAAGGTGAAGGTTTAGGCAACAAGTTTCTGGCCAACATCCGCGAAACAGATGCAATTGCCCACGTAGTACGCTGCTTTGAAGATAGCAATGTGATTCACGTCGCCAATAAAATCGACCCGCTTTCAGATATTGAAGTAATCAACACCGAGCTAGCTTTAGCAGACATGGAAACCGTTGAAAAAACCATGCAGCGCGAAGGCAAAAAAGCGAAAAGCGGTGATAAAGACGCTATCGCCCTTATGGCGGTTTTAGACAAAGTATTACCGGCCTTAAATGAAGCCAAAGCTTTACGCACGCTAGGCTTAGACGCTGACGAACTACAACTGCTTAAACCATTGTGCCTGATCACAGTAAAACCAGTGATGTACCTTGCTAACGTGGATGAAAAAGGTTTTGAGAACAACCCGCATCTGGACAAAGTTGTTGCGCTCGGCAAAGCAGAAGGCGCACCTGTAGTCTGCATCTGCGCCAAAATCGAAGGTGAGATTTCTGAGCTGGATGAAGAAGACAAACTGTTATTCCTGAGCGAACTTGGTCAGGAAGAGCCAGGCCTGAACCGCGTTATCCGCGCGGCTTATGATCTGCTTGGCTTGCAAACCTACTTCACCGCCGGGGTACAGGAAGTGCGTGCCTGGACTGTGAAAAAAGGCTCAACAGCGCCACAGGCTGCTGGCGTGATCCATACCGACTTTGAACGCGGCTTTATTCGTGCTGAAGTGATTGCCTATGATGAATACGTAAAAAACAAAGGCGAACAAGGCTCTAAAGAAGCTGGGAAAATGCGCTTGGAAGGCAAAGAATACATCGTGCAGGATGGCGATGTAATGCACTTTAGATTCAACGTTTAAATTTAACGTTTAGCTTCAAGAGGTTAAACGACAACTATCCGCACTTCAACATTCCACCCTGCGCTGCCCTGCTTCAAAGGCGCAGGGTGTCAGATGTAAGCCTAAGCAGCAGTACTGGGATCAATCCCATACATCATCAAGCTTCAAAGCCTGCACATACAGCGCGCCTACCCAGCATATCAATGAATTTAATTATCCTGATATCGCTCTGGTCACATACTACTGAGACTTAAATCGTGCTCAATTATCTGGCAATGGCATGCTGATAAAGTAGATGCAATCGCTCAAAAAATATCTTCAAATATTGTTTAACCATGTAAGTTATGTGTATTTAATAGTGCATCTGCACTTAAATTGTGCAAAGGCACATCTTTAAAAAAATGATCAGCAGGTCATTTTTAATATAAATAATCATTAAATTTCAGATGCTTAAAAAAGATATTCAACTATGGCACGACTATTGCTTTTTAATAATCAAACTAGTATTGAAGAGCTGCAATGTTAAAAGTAATGATTGTTGATAACGACTTAGAGCGTACCACCCCGTTAAAGCAATCACTACTTGATTCTGGGTACGAGGTTATTGCGCATCTGAAAGATACGGTCAATTTAGACAAGGCCTGCTGCGAACTGCAGCCTGACATTGTGATTATTGATACCGAATCACCGAGTCGCGACACTTTAGAAAATATATGCGTCATGACGATGCATGAACCACGTCCGATTGTGATGTTTACACATGATGGCGATAAAGATCAGATCAAACAGGCAACACGCGCTGGCGTCAGTGCTTATGTAGTGGGCAGTATACCGAACGAGCGGTTGCGGCCAGTGATTGATGCGGCAATTGCGCGTTTTGATGAATTCAAGCTGCTGCGTGAAGAGCTCAACGAAGCCAATGATAAGTTGAATGAAAGAAAACTGATTGAGCGCGCTAAAGGGGTGCTGATGAAGCAACGTGGCCTGGATGAAGAGCAAGCTTACAATATGCTGCGCAATATGGCGATGCAAAGAAATATGAAAATAAAGGATGTTGCTAATGAACTGATGAATGCAGCAAAACTGCTGCTAGTGTAACCGACACACCATTTACTTACCCAACGATGGGGTAAGTAAACAAATTTAAATGTAAACACTTGAATGCCAATGACGGCATAAAAGTGGCTCAAAGATTGAGCATACAGAAATTCAAGACAAAGGCGTCTTTCCTGTTGAGTGATAACTCAGCCGGATTGACGCCTTTTTTTATTGCCTTTTTTAATGTTTTAGTTTGATCGTTTTTTGTGATTTTTTTAGGAGTTTAAAATGAGTGACCAAGATAAAAAAATACTAGTTCCAGGCACACCAGAGATTATCGTTGATAACTCTCGCCGTAACTTTTTAAGAAACAGCATTACCGGCATCCTAGGTGCAGCTACCTTGATGAATGTTGTGCCTAGCGGCATTAGCAACTACGCATGGGCTGCAGGTTCAGATGCACCTGAGCTTACCGAGGTTAAAATCGGCTTTATCCCGCTCACCGACTGTGCACCAATCGTAGTGGCAGCGCAGATGGGTTTTGATAAAAAGTACGGCATTAAAATCACACCGAGCAAAGAAGCCAGCTGGGCAGCTGTGCGCGATAAAGTAGCAAATGGTGAATTACATGCTGCACATATTCTTTACGGAATGGTGTACGGCGTTCAGCTAGGCATCGGTGGTCAGCAAAAAGATATGGCTGTCTTAATGAGTTTGAACAACAATGGTCAAGGCATTACGCTATCAAATCAACTCAAAGAAAAAGGTGTAAAAGATGGCAGAAGTCTCAAACGTCTACTCGACAACGAGAACCGCGATTACACTTTTGCACAGACCTTTCCAACTGGCACTCATGCCATGTGGCTCAACTACTGGCTGGCAGCTAATGGCATAGACCCCGTCAAGGATGTAAAAAACATTGTAGTTCCACCACCACAAATGGTTGCCAACATGCGTATCGGCAATATGGATGGATATTGCGTAGGTGAACCTTGGAATGCACGTGCAATATACGATAAGGTAGGTTTCAGTGTGGCGACTTCGCAAGACATCTGGACTGACCATCCGGAGAAAGTGTTGGGAACAACTGCTGAGTTTGTAGCTAAAAACCCCAATACTGCACGCGCTATGATTATGGCAATATTGGATGCCTGTAAATTCATTGATGCTACAGAAAACCGCGCCAAAGTGGCTAAATTGATTTCAGGAAAATCATACGTCAATGCACCGGAAGACGTCATTGGTGGTCGCTTTATCGGTGATTACGACAATGGCATCGGCAAAAAATGGAAAGACCCTAACTACATGAAGTTCTATAGTGATGGCGCTGTCAACTTCCCTTACCTGTCTGACGGCATGTGGTTCCTGACTCAGCACAAACGCTGGGGATTGCTCAAATCAGACCCTGATTATCTGGGCGTTGCAACCAAAGTCAACCAGATCAAACTCTACTCAGAAGCCGCATCGCAACTCGGCATTAGCGTGCCTAAAGACCCGATGCGTAGCAGCAAGCTAATAGACGGCGTGGTATGGGATGGTAAAAATCCGGCCGCTTACGCAGCTTCTTTCAAAATCAAAGCTTAACGATTCAAGCTTCAATTATTAAGGATCAATTATGAGCGCGATCAGTATCAAAAAAGAAAGCTTGAAAGTCATCATGAAAAGTAAAAATACAGTTGTCAGCAAAGGATCAGCAATGGCTAATACTGCAAATAGTGTGACGACTTCCGACACAGTATCTACAAAACAGCAACCTGAAAAGTTTGGGTTAAAAATCCACAACTTCATTAAATGGCTACTGCCTCCGGTATTTGGCGTATTGATGATGTTAGCTGTGTGGACATTAATCTCTTACCAATCACCCAACCTGCCAGGACCTCTAAAAACATGGCACTCAGCCGTCGAGTTGTTCAGCGACCCGTTCTATAACAATGGTCCGAATGACATGGGGGTAGGCTGGAACATCCTTAACTCATTAAAACGTGTTGCGCTGGGCTTTGGCATGGCGGCCATGATCGGGATTCCTATCGGCTTCATTATCGGGCGTTTTGAATTCGCAAACCGCATGGCAGCACCGGTAATCAGCCTGTTGAAACCTGTATCTCCGCTCGCATGGCTGCCAATTGGCTTGCTCGTGTTCAAAGCAGCTAACCCTGCTGCGATCTGGGTCATATTTATTTCCGCGATTTGGCCCATGATCATCAACACGGCTGTCGGTGTCAGCAAAGTGCCGCAGGATTATATGAACGTGGCGAAAGTACTCAACCTGAGCGAATGGAAAATTTTCACCAAGATTTTGTTCCCGTTCGCACTGCCTTACATGATGACAGGCGTACGTCTCTCTATCGGAGTGGCATGGTTGGTAATTGTTGCGGCCGAAATGCTGACAGGCGGCGTTGGTATTGGCTTCTGGGTGTGGGATGAATGGAACAACCTCAATGTTGAACACATCATCATCGCGATTTTTATTGTAGGCATCGTCGGCTTGCTGCTTGAGTTAATGCTCACGCAAATCGCTAAAAGATTCAGCTACGAATAATCCCGTTATTTATTTAACAGCTACTGATCAGGAATCATTATGAAAAACACATCTACACCAGAAAAAGCAAACGCAGCTAAATATGTGCAGCTTGAGAATGTTGACATGACCTTCACCACAAAAAAAGGTGAATTCAATGCACTTAAAAACATTAACCTGAGCATTCGCGAGGGTGAGTTTATTTCTATCATCGGTCACTCAGGCTGCGGTAAATCAACAGTACTGAACCTGATTGCAGGCTTACTGAAACCTACTGAAGGCTTTCTGTTCTGTGCCGGCCGCGAGATTGCAGGCCCAGGCCCTGAGCGTTCAGTGGTGTTTCAAAACCATTCGCCGTTGCCTTGGCTGACCTGTTATGAAAACATCTATCTGGCAGTTGAACGCGTATTCGGCACTGAGACTAAAGCCCAACTCGCAGCACGTACCCATGCTGCACTGGAACTCGTTGGTTTGACCCATGCTACCGAAAAGCGCCCGAATGAAATATCAGGCGGCATGAAACAGCGCGTCGGTATTGCACGTGCCTTGGCAATGGAGCCTAAAGTGCTGCTGCTGGACGAGCCGTTTGGTGCACTGGATGCGCTGACACGTGCCAACCTGCAGGATGAGCTCATGAAGATCATGGCGAAATCCGGCTGTACCGCAGTGATGGTGACACACGATGTGGATGAATCTGTATTGCTATCAGACCGTATTGTCATGATGACCAATGGCCCGTCTGCCACCATCGGTGAAATTCTGGATGTGAATCTCGCACGCCCACGAGCACGTCTGGAACTGGCTGAAGACCAGGAATACAACCATCTACGCAGCGAAGTATTGCGCTTTCTGTATGAGCGCCATGCCAAAAAAGCGGCGTAAACAGTTTGTTACCAACATATTTCACATAAAAACTTATATCTAAACTTTATATTTATTCTAGGGGTAATCATGAAATCTAAAAATTCTTTCAAACTTAACATCATCATGGCATGTGTCACCATGGCTATCTCCGGCATGGCGCAAACAGCTTATGCTGAAGAAGAGCCAATGGCCGAGTATACCTTTCTGGACTCAATCAAAGACGGTAAGCCAATGACCAATTTCCGTCTGCGCTACGAGTCTGTAGATCAGGAGGCATTTCAACCGGCACCTAACGCAAGCAAAAAGCTGGATAGCGCACACGCCTTCACGCTACGCAGCTTGATCGGCTGGCAGACCGCACCGTATAAAAACTTCAGCTTTGCCGCACAACTTACCGACGTGCACGAGTTTAATCACAATTTTAACGACCGACGCGAGAACCTGAGCGAACCTGGAAAAGCTAACTACGCCAATATCGTTGACCCAAGCTTTACAGATGTGAATCAACTGTTTGTAGACTGGACTGGCATTAAAAACACCAAAGTTCGCCTCGGTCGCCAACAAGTGAATCTGGACAATGTACGCTTTATTGGCGACATCGGTTTCCGTCAAAATATGCAGGTGTTTGATGGTGTATCTGTACTCAACAAAAGTATTCCGGATACTGAAATATTCGCAGCACACTTTGATCAGGTGCGCCAGATCAATACCGAGTTACGTCAGGGCGATATTGAAATTGTGAACGCCAAGTACCGCATCTCACCAAGCGAATCATTAGTGGGCTACGCTTACCTGGTGGATGTTGCAAACCTCGGTCAGAACAATGGCAACCCACTAGCGCTGAGCACCGCCGCGCAAGGCGGCAATGGTCTGGGTGCTAGCCAGGATCTTGTTAAAACGGCTACTACAGATGCCAGCTCAAAAACATTCGGCCTGCGTCTGGATGGCGTACGTAAAATTGATGATACCTGGAAAGCACTCTACACAGCTGAATATGCAAAACAGACCGACTATAAAGACGGTAGCGATCTGATTGACGCGCACTACTTCAAACTCGGTGGCGGCGCGATGTACAACACATGGTCAGTCAGAATCGACCATGAAAAACTATCCAGCAATGACGGTAAATATGCATTCCAGACACCTTTAGGTACCAACCACCTGTTTCAGGGCTGGGCAGACCAATTTCTGGCAACACCGCGCCAGGGTATCGAAGATACATTCGTCACGGTTGCCGGCAGTATCGGCAAAGCCAAGCTGCAAGCAGAATACCATGTGTTTAAATCAGATGAAAAATTCCAGTCAATTGGCAAACTTGGCGACAAATACGGTACCGAGTTTGATGCCAGCGTCATGTATCCATTTACTGACAAAATCAGCGGCAAACTTGAATATGCAAAATTCAATGAATCCGATGTATACGGCGGATTAACTAATGCAGCACGCAAAGGCGACAAAGAAGTCGTCTGGGTGACCGGCATGTACACGTTCTAAAGCAATCATCTGCAGCACCCTGTGCCATTTGAAACCAACACTTGAAATGGCACAGATCTCTATAGATTGACTGGTGACTTGATAAAACGGCTTATCAATTTGACCGCACCAGCCAATCAGTACTCCTAAGTTTTATTCGCTCACCAACGGCGGTGACCTCTAATAAATTGCAACTAAATAATAATTACATGAGGAGCAGTCATGACCAGCAAAACTACGCCTAATAAGCCTCAGCAAACGGGTACGCTGAACAAATATCGCGGCATTATATTCGCCGTTACGCTTTTCTTACTCTTTAACCTTGCAGTGCTTGGCCTTAACTTTTATACCTCATCTACGCTCGATAGCGATGCGGTTTCTATCAACCTTTCCGGGCGGCAGCGTATGCTTTCACAACGTACTGCCAAGGTACTGCTGTCAATTCAGGTTGATGCTGCACAAGGCAGGTTTGACCCTAAAAACACAGAAGAACTCAAAAAAGTCAGTACGCTGTTTGATACCACGCTCAACGGTTTTAAAACAGGTGGCATGGTTGTAGGTGGTGATGAAAAACCTGTGCATCTGCAAAAAGTAAGCGGCGAAGCTGCCATCAAGGCGGTGGACGATGCATTGATGATCTGGCAGCCTTACAAAAAACTGTTGCAGCCGGTCATTGAAAGCAGCGTGGTGAATGAAATTACCCTCGACATTGCCACGGACTATGCGCGCGAAAACAACCTCAAGTTATTAAAACTGATGAATGATCTCACCACGCAACTGGAACGCAACACCAAAACCAAGGCCAGCAACCTGCAGTTGATTCAAACCATCGCGCTGGTATTGTCACTGTTATTGTTCGCCAACATTGTATTTAATGCCTTACGCAAACTCCGCTCTGCCGATGGCGAGATTGAAAAAGCACAGCGCGAAACTACCGAGATTCTCAATACAGTAAAAGAAGGCTTGTTCCTATTAGACCCAGAATTGAATGTGGGCAGCCAGTTCTCTAGCTCAATAGGTAAAATATTACAGCACGAAGTGAGTGCTAACATGCCGTTTATGCCAATACTGGAGCAGCTGGTTTCAGCCGAGATCTACACTTCAGCCAAAGACTACATTCAGCTGCTATTCGGTAACAAAGTGAAAGAAAACCTGATGCTGAGCCTTAACCCGCTCACACAGGTAAAGGTGCAATCCAAGAACGATACAACACCGCGTTACCTGAGTTTTCAGTTTAACCGCATTGTTGAAGGCAAACATGTTCTGCACTTGCTGGTAACCGTGCAGGATGTGACCGAGCAAGTCACGCAGGCGGAAGAACTATCTGCACTTAAAGGTCAATCCAGCATCAATCTGGAACTGCTTAAACGATTGCTGCAGGCAGATACCTACCAGTTACAGGATTTTCTGAGCCATGCCCATGGCAGCCTGGAATCGCTGAACGCCATATTAGCCAATGCAGATAAACGTGCGGCGAATCATGCTGACCTCGCCAACCAGTGCTTCCGCATCATTCATGCCATTAAAGGTGAAGCTGCGGCAATGGGTTTAGATGCAATTGAAACCCTGGCACATGAGTTTGAAGAGCATCTAGTCACACTGCGTAAAAAGAGCGAGTGGGATGCACAAGAGATTTTAAGCCTGCCAGTCATGCTAAGCGGCATGCTTGAGCAGATCAGGCAGATTGAAACAATTTCAAATGTAATGCAAGCGCATCATCAGGCCAACAATAGCACAGCTAAACCGCCTTCAATCTCGACAAGTGTAGGCAATAACCTGCAACGCCTCGCAGAACAAGTGAGCCAAAGCCAGAATAAAAAGGTGCAGCTTAAACTGGAGCTGGGGCTGCTTGATGAGATGGACACCAAAACCGTGCATCAGCTACAGCAGATAGGCATTCAACTGATACGCAACGGCATTTGCCATGGCATTGAAGATGCTGACATCAGGCTCGCTAAAGGCAAAACGGCACATGGCGAAATTTCTATCGCCACCCGCATGAACCAGCAAGGTGTTATCGACTTTATTGTGCGCGATGACGGGCAAGGCATCGTGCCTAGCCGTATCCGAGCCGCAATGCTGGCTTCAGGACGTTACGCGACTGACATTGTGAACCAGCTAACTGACAAGGAAATTGTTGGCAAACTGTTCGAACCCGGCTTTTCTACCGCAAGCAGCACAGATAAAGATGCAGGCCGCGGTGTAGGCATGGACTTGGTTCAATCCTTGATTAACGAAATCGGCGGAGACCTCAAAATAGACACCAAAGCCGATGTCTTCACCCAGTTTGCTTTCCGCATATCCAAACCTGCCCAACCATCAATTAACCTAAATGCTACCGAGGCCGTTGTATGAAACTCATGATTGTCGATGACTCCAATATTATCCGGAGCCGTATTTCCAAATTTGGCAGACCAAAACTGCCCCTTATCGTTTTGGTACAGCGCTAATGGCACCATTATTTGCATTATTCACACAAGAGCGCCCGGAACTGGTCACCATGGCTTACCGCAGATGCCAACTTTATAAAACTTGATCGTATCTGCACTCAGCGACAAAGCCACGGCGATTGAAGCACTTAAAAATGGCGCAAGCGGGTTTTTATACAAACCATTTACCGATGAAGAACTCGTCAACGCCCTACTGGAGCTAATAAAAGAATGAGTGACTTAAGCGAAAAAGACATTGAAATCTTTATTGAAGCGATAGGAGGCTATTTCAAACAGATTACAAAAGAAGCGGCATCGGTCGGCGTGGCATACCTGGCCAAAAATGCATTCCCGATGAATGACTACACCGGCATGATCAAAGTAAGTGCAGACTACGAAGGCGCGCTCTACTTCTCGGCGCCCAGCGCCATGCTGCGGCACCTGCTTACGGTCATGAAAGAACCTAATCAATCTGATGAAAACCTGCTCGATGCCGTAGGCGAAATCGCCAACACCATCTCAGGTAACGCGCGCAAGTATTTCGGCGAAAACATGGTCATCTCCATCCCGGAAAAAATCGCGCACCTGCCAGAAAACCTTGACCACCAGGCACGCCCCTATGCCTACGTGATCATTATTAAATGGAAGCATTACAGCGCATCACTGATCGTGGATATTTCAAGAATCCGTTAAAGAGATGCTGATCTATTCATAAATCTGTCATTGCGAGCGACCTAGCTTTTAGCTGCGAGCATACCGTGGCGGGTGGCAATCCAGTGTTTTGTTCTAAAAAGAGACTCTGGACTGCCACGCCCTTTGGGCTCGCAGTGACGATAATCCAGTCATTGCGAGACAGGAAGTAACAGTAACAAAGTCATTGAGAAGAACGGAATAACATTAACGCAGTCATTCCGAGAAGCAAAGTGATGGTAACGCAATCATTGCAAGGTGCGAAGTAACAGTAACGCCGTCATTGCGAGGAACGAAGTGACGCGGCAATCCAGTACTTGAATTTAATCAACGCATCCTTAACGACATAAGCGCACGACACCCATTACTGCTGTGCGCTATCAACCTTTAAACGATCTGCAATCATTCGCTTAGAGCCATGCATCATACTAAAAACAAGACTAGCAAAAATAAACCTAAAAAGTGAAAACTTTTTTTGACAATTCACCACTAAAACACTAGAATTGCGGCCTTGCTGAAATACAAGCAAACAAGTTTACAAGGTGATGTAGCTCAGCTGGTTAGAGCACAGGATTCATAATCCTGGGGTCGAGGGTTCAAGTCCCTCTTTCACCACCAACATAGGGAATCACGATACATCGTAACCCTTCAAAAGCCCCGAAGTTAAAAGCTTCGGGGCTTTTTTAATGTATCAAGCCATATCATAAGTTATCTTGACATACCGTCATTATTGACGGTATGGTTGACGGTATAGTGAAATACTCACCGAAGGATACCGTCAAATGCTATCAGTAACAGCTATAAACAACGCTAAGCCTAAGGATAAGCCTTACAAACTTTCGGATGAAAAAGGGCTATATTTAATTATTAATGCCACTGGGAGTAAGCTTTGGCGCTTTGATTATCGTTTTCTTGGCAAAAGAAAAACATTGGCGCTTGGTAATTATCCCGATGTCCCTCTTATACAAGCCAGAGAAAAAAGGGATAACGCCAGAAAGTTACTTGCAAACGATCCTCCAGTAGATCCTAGCGATCATAAAAAGGCTCAGACAGCGTCAAATCTATCTAATGCTGAGAATAGTTTTGAGGTTGTTGCCCGCGAATGGTGGCAATCTCACATGAAAAACAAAGCAGACAGCCACAAGGACAAAGTGATTAGAAGATTTGAGCTTTACTTATTTCCATGGATTGGTAGCAAACCTATAAGCAGTATTTCAGCGCCGCAAATGCTTGACGTTGTTAAGCGGATTGAAAAACTAAATAAGCTAGAAACTGCTCATCGGGCCTTACAAACAGCCGGGCAAGTTTTTAGATATGCAGTCCAAACGGGGCGAGCTGATAGAGATGTAACAGCCGATCTAAAAGGCGCACTCCCCGCCTCTACTGTAAAGCACATGGCAGCATTCACTGATCCTCAGCAAATTGCAGAGCTGTTAAGAGCTATTGATGCTTTTAATGGCACATTTACCGTACAGTGTGCGCTAAAACTCTCTCCCCTAGTTTTCACTCGTCCAAGTGAATTGAGACAAGCCAAATGGAAAGATATTGATTTAGATGCTGGCACTTGGCAATACCTAGTTTCTAAAACTAAAACAGACCATCTAGTACCACTTTCAACTCAAGCTGTAGCAATTTTTAGAGAACTACAACCACTATCCGGCCATGGTGAATATGTATTCCAAGGCGGGCATTCCCCACTTAAACCTATGAGCGAGAGTGCAGTAAATGCTGCGCTTAAGCGTATGGGGTATGACACCCAGAAAGACATAACAGGTCACGGATTTAGAGCTATGGCCAGAACTATTCTTCACGAGCGACTTAACATTGACCCATCCATCATTGAGCATCAACTAGCACACAAAGTACCAGACATACTTGGCCAAGCTTACAACCGCACCAAATTTATCGAACAACGTAAGGTGATGATGCAGCAGTGGGCTGATTATTTAGACGAGCTTAAGGCTGGCGCAACAGTACTGCAATTCAAGCAGTCTTAACCAACCCCGCGCATCTAGCCCAATGCAACAAACAATTGGTGTGGTTTCATATTTCACAAGAGAAGATTAAGGGATTTTATGAGTGAAAATTCTTATGATGTTAATGCTAATGGAAAAGAAGGCCGCCTTTGGTTCTGGTTTAGGCTGGATTACTGGAGTTTTACTGATGCTTGTTTATTGATTGCTGACATAGACCCACATAGCTTGGTGGTAACCGAAAACAATAAATTTGTAACAGCTGCAAATCTTAAAGGGGTAGTTTACGATTACTTAAGCGATGATCATGGGTTTGCAATTGAAAGCGAGATCATATTGTCGGAGTATCAAGATAAATATAACGATCTTCATAATTGGCTCAACCCGAATAGTCTTAGCAACTACCCTCCAAACTATTGGATAGACCTAGCAATCTCCAAAAAAATACATATTCCTTGGTTAGATTTTGCTATTGAAATGGATTTTTATGCAGCACCCAAAACAAAAACATTACTAGCTAATAACACCAAAAAAAACATGTCATCCAATTACACTACTGACTTGATGAGCATATTAAATCAAGCTGCAGATGAGTTCTTCAATCCACGCAAAGTCCAAGATGCTAAAAAAGAGGAGGTCAGTGAGTGGATACGAAACAAAGGTATAGAGCTGAAAATTGACATATCGGAAAATATTTCAGATGCAATGTTCACAATAATCAAGCCTCACGACCATAACCCAAAAATAAAAAGAACTGAACCTCAAATATAAGTATTAGCAAGGCTTACGGCAAGGGTTCAACCCTTTTTCCACTCGATGGGTTGAATCTCCTCATTCTATCCACACGTAAATAAGTGTTTTAAATTCATATCCATCGACGGCATGACGCTGTCTTATACGGAGTGAATTGTTATGAAACAATTAAAATCAGATTTAACTAAAAAAATCCCTGCGGCTTTAGCAGATTTCGACGAACTACCAAATTCAGCCTACATTAGACTCCCTGTTGTTCAGCGACTATATGGCATTTCTTCAGCCAGCATTTGGCGAGGCGTTAAAAATGGAACTATACCGATGCCGAGTAAGCTGAGCCTTAGATGTACAGCTTGGAATGTTGGCCAAATACGCACAGCCCTAGCAGCAAAGGCGGTGTAATTATGTTAGCCACAATCGAGACCGCAAAAAACAAAGAGGTAAGGGTTGCAGCCCCTACCTCCTCACCAAATACATACATCTTTAAGTCTACTGAGAAAATTACGGCGACTCAACCTTTAAAACTTGTTGACTCCATGAACCGTAAAAAAACGGCCACCTGTCAATTGTTATGGTTAGGCCGCATAAAAGGTAAAAATGCTATATTAGAAGCGTTCAAACATAATAAGCGAACCTTACAAACAGAACGTGGCTCAGGTGCAAATATTGACGCAACGAGAACATCACTAAACTATTCACTCGTTAATAACGACAAACCTGAAGATTTAGCTTTACACGCCACAATGCAAATGATGAAGGCCGGAGCATTTCCGCCACGAAAAAATCAAGTCATGGCTGTGGAAGTTCTTTTCAGCCTACCGATTAACCGTCATCGACAAGATACTAAACATTTTTTGATTGCTTCAGTGGGTTAAAAACATTTGGGGGAGATTCTGAGTTTGATGTTCATTTAGATGAAAGCGCCCCTCACGCCCACGCGATTATTCTGCCGTTGATTAATCGCCGTATGCAGGGAAGCGATATGATAGGTAGCAAGGGAAATCTTTATAGGCTTAATAATCTATTTCATTCAGAGGTAGGATGCAACTATGGACTCAGCTTGTCACACAGAAGCCAATTATCCTGTATGGATAAAGTTAACTTCGCAAAACAAGTTTTAGCTCACTTAAAAAATGATCCAGTAATGCAATCTAGCATTTGGTCTTGCGTACGCAATGCAATTTATAGTGACCCGTCACCATATGCACAAATATTATCAGTCCAATTGGGCCCAGCTTCACGAACAAAAGCCAAATCATTTGTTGACCATAAGCGTTCAGCAGGGAGGGGAACTTTTATTAGATAAACCCTATGTATAGGGAATTAAGTCAAAATACTAGTGAACCCTATCCTGTGTATAGGGTTTCATTTCTTCTATCGTATGGATTACAACCCGACAAGGTTTTACCGGTTTGCACGGCACTAACATCTAACAATTTATTATTCATATTAATTTAAGGTAATTGAGCGTGTTGTCTTATTGAGCTAATTAACCATTGATTCAAACTTCAAAATAGGTCGTGATATCAAAATGAATATGTTGGTTGGGGCTAGGGCTTACCTCCGAACGTCGCTCGGTATGGGGCGACCCGCCTCGACCGCATTCCAATCATACCGTGGAGCCTATATGAATTTAGTCCGTAGCCAGAACCTAACCGTTGCTGGCGTTGTTGTCCATCAAGACGCCCAAGGGCGTTATAGCCTTAATGATTTGCATCGCGCATCCGGGGAAGAGGATCGCCACAAGCCAGTTCAGTTCTTGCGTCTTGCTTCCACTGAAGCTTTGGTGCGTGAGATAGAAAAGGTGGGGAATCCCACCTTTAATGCCGTGTCATCCGTTCCCGGTCGCAATGGTGGAACGTTCGTATGCAAGGAGCTTATCTATGTTTACGCGCACTGGATCAGCCCGGATTTCTATTTGAATGTTATCCGCACCTATGATGCTCTGGTTACCGACAGTTATCATCCGTTTCAGCCGTCTGGTGATTTATTTACGCCTGAACAGATGAAACAATTATATGAAATGATGGAAGCTATCTCTATTGAGCAGATGGATGAGTCTATTGCCGATGTCTTTTCTCGTCTCCTACCCTCCATGATTCGCGATGAAATTGCAAACACACAAATAAGCGATCGTCGTGGATTGACCGCCGGCGAGTGTTGGAAAATTCAAGGTTTACCGACCAAAGGCTTACGTGGTTACTCCAACTGGTTGAGTCAGCGTTTGTTAGAGATTGGCTGCTGTATTTCGAATGGTCCTAGCATGCATGCATCTAATGCGACTCGATTATTTGACCCTGACCGTGTATCGGCAATTATGCGCTTAGGCTTTAAGGCTACTTGCGAACAGTATGTTCGTAAACGTCTTGGTCAGAACAATATATTTGTTATCACCAAATAATTTACAGAGTGTCGACTAACCGAGCAAAAAGCTAATGAAATTAATAGGATAAATTTCATTAATTGTTAAAGTTCATTTAGAATCATTACATCCATTGGTCCTATCATATCAATTCTAAATATACTGACTCATGGCTCCTTTAATTACTGCTTGGCGTCTTAATACGCGCCAAGAATTTAACTATGACCTTTTATAATAAGAATGAAAAGGATCGCCTAGCCCTTGCCTCAAAGCGAGCTGGCGTATCTGAAGAGTTCTTTACTGCACTGCTTTCCGCAGCAAACGTTCCCGACAACGCCAGCATTGACCATGCATTTGCAAAAGTTAGGCACTTCCTCGCGAAGAAACTGTTACCGGCAATCTATCTCGATAAAGAGCAGTTTCCGTTCTACAGCGAAACGTCGGCCACTGACAGTGTTGTAGTTGAGGAAGCCGAAACCGTGGGTGAGTTCACAGACACAGCAGTTCTTCTTGAATCTGTCGAAAGGCTCAGACACGAATATTCGATGCAATTCGGGCTGGAATGCTTTGCTAGTCCGAACCTATCTTTACTTGAAGAAATTCATTTGTTGGAAGATGCCATAGAGACCGGAAGGCCATATGTCTATTGTCCTGTCAGCGAAGATGAATAAAACATCCAACCATTCATTCACTGGACCTACGCTAAAAGCTGCGTAGGTCCAGTGAATTTAAAATGTTGACAGTCCGAATCCGTGTTGGTGGTATTTCAGCCGTTCATAATTATTCGGGGTTTAGTTAAAATAACAAGTTTGGAAGTCAGCTTTCGGCAATTCAATTCTTATGTCCATTGTGACAACTTCTCTGCCATCTCACCAATCTCTTTAGCCATAACGACTTTATCTAGCCAGTATTGAGGAATCCAGTAGGGATTTTCAGCTATCTGCATTTATCTGCGAGCTTTAGACATGGGCTTCTATTCTGCCCTTGGAACATCCTCCCATCTAGTCGTATAGCTGGGACTCTTGTTCTCCTGCCGCATTTTCCAAGGTCGCTTAAATCCTTCACTGGCAAGCTTGATAGAATCCTTCCCCATCTTGTGATTGATCTTATCCATCGTGGCCATAAGTTCGTCTGAATTGAGTTTGGATTGCATTTGACTGAATAAGTCAGTTTGCACACCTTCAGCAGGCACCAGTTCGGACAACATGACACCAGCTTTTGCATAGTTATAATTGGGTTTATATATTTGTCTGAGACCCCATAACACGACTTGTACTAATTGCCTTGAATCATCAGTAGGTGATGAAAGCGGGATTGTCAGCCCATTGCTATAAAACGGATCATCGGGTTTAAATGGCGATGTTCTAATATAGACATACACACTTCCTGCAAATGATTGTTGTCTACGCAGTTTCTCTGCCGCACGACACATGTAAAGCGTGATGGATTCAGCAAGACAATTATAGTCATGCACTGGATGCCCAAAGCTTCTTGAACTAAGGATTTGTTTTTTAGGTGGTGAGACATCTTCCATCTCAATACAGACTGTACCATTCAATTCACGGATGGTTTTCTCCATTACAACGCTAAACTGCTGCCTTAGTCTTTGAGGATTAGCCCGTTTCAAATCTAATACTGTTTTGAAGCCTAAAGCTTCAAGTTTAGGAGCAAGTTTACGTCCAACACCCCATATTTCACCGACTTCAATTTCTGACAATAGAGCATTCAATCCAGTCTCAGTCATCACATTAAAATTACAGACACCATTAAACACTGGTCGTTTCTTGGCGCAATGGTTAGCCAGCTTTGCTAAGGTTTTGGTTGCCCCTACACCGACACATACCGGTAAGCCCGTCCATCTTAGGATACGTTTTCGCATATGCTGACTATAGCGAGTTAAATCACGAGACTGGAAGCCGCTCAGGTCCAGAAAGGATTCATCTATTGAATACACTTCCTGATCCGGACTGTACTCGCGCAAGATACTCATGACGCGATTGCTCATATCAGCATAAAGCGCGTAGTTGCTAGACAGCGCAATGATGCCATGCTGCCTTGCCAAGTCTTTTAACTTGAACCATGGCGCTCCCATCTGCACACCTAGCGCTTTAACCTCATTACTGCGTGCTACAGCGCATCCATCGTTGTTACTTAGCACTACCACAGGCTTACCGTTAAGCTTAGGATTAAACACACGCTCACAGCTGACGTAGAAGTTGTTCACATCAATGAGAGCGATATGACGGGATGGTGAGGGAAAGTATGATGTCTTCATTTTGATTATTGTAACAATAATTAATTGATTTCAGTTACTGATAATCAATCTTGCTGCATCTGATAAACTTGAGACATGTGCGGCGGAGTTAAATATACAGACATAGAGAGCAAGACTTGGACAGTGTATTTCCCAAGTCCGAAGGCAGCTTTGCCTGTGCTGAAGAAAAATGGTGAAATTGAATGGGTGATTTGGGGTAAGCGCAAGGAAGAGGATGCGCAGGCATTCCCAAATGGGGGATGGGCCAGATTAGATTCCATCAAGGAGGGTAAATGGCAGCGCTATCAACCACGACCGGTGTTACTACCCATTCAATCCTTCATGGAAAAAGATGCTGAAAAGGTGAGCCACTGGTTTGATATCAGAGCTGGTGAAGTATTACAAGGACTACTCACTGTGCATGATGGCGCTGCCAGAGTCTATGTCGTTACCACTGATACACCGTCAGAGTTTAGTTATATTCATGACCGTTGGCCTAGGATCATTCAAAAAACACACCAAACTGAAAGTATTGTCCATGACTGACATGAACCGATTCAACCAATACCTGACACTCGCTAATCAATTAGCAAATGTAGCGACTAAAGAAGATTTAGCAGAATGCGCACGATTGCTTGCCATAAATGTTGCACATTATCAGTCAGTCTATGGGGCGCTTCCTTTAGATGAAACGCTGGAGATGGCTTATGCAGAAACCCCTAATCAGGCACAGATTGATTTAATAACGAATGGCATGGAAACCATGGTTGGGCTGCTGGGTGGCATTGTGCAAGGATTTGATACGAAGCCATCGCACTAACTGTAATTATCTATCGCGAAAACAATAATAATGACTAGCAACATCCTACAAAAATTTTTGTTCTATTTGACCTTATCCTTTTCCGTTCTTGCGCACGGTGAAACAATCAACGGCCTTGTTGTCGGAATATCGGATGGCGATACGCTCACTATCCTGGATGCAAGCAATACGCAATTTAGAATAAGGCTGGCGGCTATCGATGCACCAGAGAAAGCTCAACCATTTGGTCAGCGCGCTAAACAAAAGTTATCAGAGATTTGTTATGACAAAAGTGCGAGCATCAATGTCATAAGTATGGATCGTTATGGGCGTACTGTTGGCGATATTGATTGTGCCGGCATCAATGCCAATGAAGCGATGGTTGAATCAGGTCTAGCCTGGGTATATCGTAAATACGACAAAGGGTATGAGCATTTGTACGCGATTGAAGAGGAAGCCAGGAATGCTAGACGTGGTCTTTGGACTGATTCCAATCCCATAGCGCCATGGGAATGGAGAAAGCCTAAGCGTAATTCCGGCAGTTAAGCGGGACAAAGCTGCTTTTTAGTTTATGTTTTCAGATTTCAGCAATCGGCCCAAAGCAGACCTTCATGCGTGTTAATTTTCTGTAAATGTAGTTCTTCAATTACAATTAAATTGATCCATGCTGTGTCTCTATATTAATATTTTAATATAGAGACACAGAAACAATAAAAGTAAGAAAAGACAAGGGATTCCAGCCATGTGCCACGAACATTCAATTATTAATATACGGACCCATGGGTCTCTATATTAACTGTTAGCCTGCAATGGACAGATATCTCGGCTCAGATCCAACGGCGGTGATCGCACAATTGCGGAGTCGAGCGCCCGTGTGGTTTGCAGAGGCGGAGGCGATTGCGGCTTACGCGTCATCGCTACTCCAACGACTCGACGTTCATGTGGGTGAGGTTCGGGAGCTCCTCGCTTCGCTCTTGTTTCAGCGAGTCGTTGCTGGGTTCGAGGCAGTTCTGTTGTTGGGCGAGCGTGGCATGCATACGCAAGGCTTGGTTCAGCGGCGGTCCATTCTCGAGGCCCTTTTCGTCTTGGGTGCGATCGTTCAAGATGCTGAGTATGTAGAACGGTTCCTAGCTACCGATGCGGGGCGCGTCTTGGAGATCTACAAGAAGATGAAGCGACTCCCGTTGCCGATTCGAGATGCTCTGGAGCCGGAGATCACTCTTCCTCTGATCGAGGCGAAGATCACGGAGTTAAAGAGTAAGACAAGTGGACGTAAGGGGCCCTCCGCTGCGGACTACGCCAAGGCGGCCGGATTGGAGACCTACTATCTGACCGACTACTCCTTCTCGTCCGAGGCTGCCCACAGCGTTGCGAAGGACCTTGAGCGGCACATTCAGTTGGATGGAGAAGGCGGCATTGACGGCATGCGTTGGGGGCCGGAGGATGTGCCTGTCCCGGAACTGTTCGGCCACGCCATGGACTATGCGCTCATGGCGTGCTTTGCAGTTGAAAAATTATTCGGAAACGGCCCTACCGCCGAACTCGAAGCTTTGAGGGTGCGCGTGAACAAACTCATCGAGAGCGACGTTGCAGGCTAACAAGTCCTTCGACGCGGACGCCCACGGGCGTGCGCCTCTTGCGCGGCTCCCTTCCATGGTCGCCGGTCAAGTCAGACGTTGGGCGTCACAAACCCGCAGCCATCGAGGTCGATGAAATGTCCTTCGCGCCCTACATGAGTGAGCAAGACAAGCTGGACCGCTATATCAACTCGTTCGCTACGCAATCTTTCCGAGACCAAGCAGATCGGGACTATGTTGCTGCTCGCCTGGCCTGTCGCTATGAACTGTTTCCGCAGTTTCTTTGGGCTGCGCATCAAGCAATAGAGAAGTACCTGAAGGCCATCCTTCTCTACAACCGCGTGAAGGCCACTAACGTAGTTCACGACTTAGCTCTAGCGCTTTCACTCACAGAAGGCCTGCCGTTGCAAATCGAACTTTCGTCTAGAAGCCGCAAGTTCATTGCTCACCTCGCGAAGGTAGGCGAGTTCCGATACATCGATATCCCTTTTCACGTCCACGGTCACATATTGGTCGACCTTGACCTGGCTGTTTGGGAGATTCGTCGCTATTGCCAAGTTCTCAATGTCTTTGGGAAAGCACTTCCGCTCAAAGAGCAGAAACTACTTGATGCAGCGCGATCGGACTTGGCTGATAGCAAGACGGAACCTCGGCACAAGTTTCGGCTGCAGAACGGACTTCTGGAGAAAATCCTCGATGAAAGAAAGCATCCAAGTCGTCCGGCACTGCTCTGGAACAACCCATGTTTTGGCGTTCGAAAACGAGCCACTATACGGGTCAAGAGTCACTGGAGTGCGCAGAATCCACTTCTGTACCTCTATCCAGAGATGCTGGACGAATTGGTGAAATATGCCTACATCCCAAAGAAGCTGGTGGCCGGTTACCGGCAGCACCTGGCGGAGATAAAGGCTGGAACCAAGGCAAGGCCTTAGCCGTGACGCCCAACCCTTCAATCGAGAGGACATGCCCCTTATCTCAAATGTTGAAGGTCCGCTATGTGCCGATCACAGTCGGTTAGCTTCTAAATTTGACCGTCAGCTTTGCGGATAAATTTGCCAATTTATTTGCGACCTAAAATTTAGTGCATGACAATAAAGCGGGACGAAGCGGTCATTTGAAATTAAACAACTTCAAATGAATTGCCCAATTGCTTGTGTCCGGACTTGCTATTTATTATTATACGGACGTGTGCGTCCGCTTAATATCTGTTAGAGGCTTAGGAAAGGCCAAAATGGAATTCCGTATCTTTGTAAGTTACTCAACACTTGATCTTGCACAGGTTGAACTATTGCGCTCCCAGTTGAGCAACACACCTATCAACGTATTTATTGCGGAGCACTCTGTAACTCCAGGAGAGAATCTCTCCGAGAAGATTAAGGGCGGCATATCTGGCTGCGACCTATTTGTCGTTGTCTGGAGCAAAAATGCCAAAGAGTCAGGCTGGGTATCTCAGGAAATCGGTCAAGCACTAGCTCTCCACAAGCCGATCCTTCCACTAGTCCTTGACAAAGAACATCCGCCATCTGGGTTTGTCTCAAACGTAAAGTACATCCCCATGTTTGAGGATGTGCCCCAAGCGCTGTATAAGGCAGAAGAAATCATTATGCGTGAGTACACCAAGAAGCATGAACGATTACAGTCTGAGAAAAAGAGAAAAGAATCTGACGACATGGCGAAACTAGGAATCGCAGCCTTCCTTCTTTGGCTAGGCACAAGAAGTTGAAATCCTCTAACCCCGCGTTCAAGCGAACCGCCGCAAGCGGCAGCCGCTTAACTCCACGTTATGATTCCTAAACTCTCACTTCCTGTCACCAGACTTGTACGAGAGAACATCTCTGTTCTCATGACCTACGCTTTCTCCAAAGCACCATTACAGAATCTTGTCGAAAAAACATTTTCCGGAGAATGGAAACAGTTTCAAGAAACAGTTTTCGTGCTCTCCGAGCAGCGGGCTGAAAAGGCGTGCCTTGAACTAGCGATATTCCTTCGGTACTTGGACGACGAAGAGGACTTAAGTGCATACTACGATCAAGAAACCCTTCAGTTTGGCCAACTAGAATTTCAGGATGGTTCGGTCAAAGAACTCAAATTGAGGGAGGTTGCTAATAAGATAATTCACGCGGTTGGCTTTGAATGGGATCTCATGCAACCGTTTAAACCAAAGCTGATCTGCATCTCTCGAAATACTGAGAAGTGGATACGGGCACGTATCGATGTTGTTGCTGTGTCTGCTATATGCGGAAGCTTGGTTGAATGAAATCGGAATCTAACAATTTGTTCGAGTTGGTCGTTTCACTCACTTAGGCCGGTCGCATCTGGCATTCAGCGACTAAACTCAAACATTACACAATTTAAGGAAAATAAATGGCAAATAGCGAACACCATGGTGTAAAGGGAGATATGTGGCTTAAACGCTCATGGACGGAATCAAGTAGCGGGCATGTTGAAACATATGATGATTTAAAACTTGAAAGCACGGAGGACGGTAAAAATGTCATCCTAGTTAAGACCTATGGCTCAAAGAACTTTCTTAAAATTGCAGGCAGCACTCTCAAAGAAGAGCGTTATCAAATTTCAGCAGATGATTTAGCGAATTTAATTAAAAACAATGGCGTACGTGTCTAACCCATCATTCAAGAGGGGCTGACTAAAGCCAGCCCCTCTTGCCAAACGTTATAGGCCTGCTTTGGGCCGATGGCAGTAGTTTTCCTGTTAAATTCAACCGTCAGCTTTGCGAATAAATCTGCCAATTTATTTGCGACCTAAAATTTAGTGTATGACAATAAAGCGGTACAAAGCTGCCGTTCAGCTCAGGTTTTTTGAATTCAGCTATCGGCCCAAAGTGTTAATTCAGAAACAGTAATAAAAACCATAAAATATTAAAAATGACCTAATACATTATTAGATTGCATCTGGTTTTGCTATTATTTACTATAGCTTCAAAACTTATCATCTATAGATATACGATTGTATAAGAAAAATAATATGCCAGAATCTACTTTCAAAACATTAGGCATTCTACCTAACTATTTAGCACCAGTAATGCTAAGAGGATGCTAATGACTATCTTTAATCAAACGGAACTGGACAGTTAATGACCACGGTCAGCATGCAGATTCAGAGCGCTGACGAAGCGATATGTCGGAATATCGAATTGCTCGCTGACCAGCGGGCATTACTCTCGCAGAACATTCTTTCACATTTACGAAACCTAGTTGAGGGAGTAGTGGTCCGTCTCCACACGGACTCACCCGATGCCGAATTCCACTATGCCGCGGTAGAACCGGGACTCGCCTTTGCCAAAAGCAGGGCAAGATTCAACTTCCTAGGTAAGTTCCACAATCTTATTCAGAAAAGTGCTTCCCACTACACGCTTGATGGGGATGCTTCCGAACGTTTGATGCTCAAATATTACGAGTATCTCCATCGCATTCGTAGTTTGCTTCAAGACTACTTTGGAGTCGCTGTATTGGCGAACCTTGAGGCCTTTCCAGTCGACTTAGACCCATCGCTGCGGGAGTATCACGAGAAGATTGCCACTAGAATTAATACGGTCCTCTCAACTCCGTCGAATAACAGCTCCCGGGATCGTTACTATATCCACAAAACGCGCCCATTCTTCGTGGGTGGGCGCATTTACTACGAGGTTACCTTCTACCGTGCCATCAATAAGGTAAGCAAGTTTGATCGCATCATCGCCTTCACCAATATCGACATGACTGACAAATACGCGGCCATGTTGACGCTCTGGCGGGACTCGATTGAAGTGCTCGGCCAGACGATGCCGATCACAATCATCCGCGATTGGGAGGTTTCGATCCGGCCGTGTGAGTTCAACAATTTCGCACGCCTACTGGGTAAGTCTATAGCTGTTCAAACCAATTCGCCGGAGTATCGCTATCTGATGCACCGCCTGACGACGAGTTCAGATAGTCTGCTCGGTCTTCTTGACATGCCCGACAATTTGTACTTGGCGGTTAGAGCGGAAGGTACAGCTGGCGTCGCCAAGCAGCTAATCTTCCCAGTGCTGGATGAAGTGCGTCGTCTCGTGAGATCAGCCGCTCCGAGTCACAACGTTCTTTGCTACCTCATACTGCGGATGCACAACCAAATACTCAAGTCGCAATATAACCGGGACGGCTGTGACCTTCTTTCTGGAATGAAGCTTCCGTACGCCTGCATCCCCTTCGAAACCTTGCCTTTCTGCACTTCTTTGCCAGGGCACAACCCAAGATACTGGGATCTCATTGAGAGTGTCAATGCGACTGGGCGGAACCACGAATTACTTGTTAGGCGCGTGAGGAACAATGTAGAGAGTCACGGGATCCTCTATACACCTGTGATCGACCTCGAGGAGTTCGGAGACGTAAACGCTTTGATCTCCACTTACAACAACAAGCTCTACCGCACGCATACAGAGCGCCGGCTTGTGTTCGACAAGGGGCACGTCTTCATGAGTGGCTATGAGAATGAAACTGTCTCCATCATCGAGAAGCTCCAAGAATACGCATCGTCCCGGATCGAGGGCTATACACATGCAGTAGAACGCTGGTTAGATGAAACATCACTTGTTATCGACGACCCTGTGAAGATGGCTGCGCTTAAGCAATTATTTAGCCAGTCACGTGTCGCCCTAATCTACGGGGCAGCTGGCACTGGCAAGTCCACGATGGTGGATCTCATCGGGCACTACTTTAACGACAAGAGTAAGCTCTTCCTCGCCCACACTAATCCAGCGATCGATAATCTAAAGCGCAAAGTTACCGCGCAGAATTCGACCTTCCGAACGATCAGCAGCCAGATATACAGGAATGCCACCGATCCAGAATACGATCTCCTCGTCATTGACGAATGCAGCACAGTCAGCAATGCAGAACTCATCAAGGTCATGGAGAAGACCTCTTTCAAGTTACTCGTGCTCGTCGGCGACGTCTACCAAATCGAATCGATCCAATTCGGAAACTGGTTCGGCATTATTCGATCATTCATCCCAAGCACGTCAGTGTTCGAGCTGACAACGCCCTTTAGAACCAAGAACGAATCACTCTTAAGCTTTTGGAACAAGGTTAGAGCCATCGAAGATGATATCGCCGAAATCATTGCCCGCAATGGGTATTCGACCGTGCTCGATAAGACACTTTTCGAGAGTCATGGTCAAGACGAGATCATCTTGTGTCTGAACTACGATGGTCTCTATGGAATCAACAATATTAACCGATTCTTGCAAAGTAACAATCCCGGTTTAGCAACCAATTGGCGGGACTCCACGTACAAAATAGGTGATCCTGTTCTTTTTAACGAGACCGAGAGGTTTCGACCGGTTATCTACAACAACTTGAAGGGGCAAATCGTCGACATTAAATACGATCCTGGTAGGATCCAGTTCGACATTGAGCTTGATCGACCACTCAGCGAGTTTGACGTTGATGGTGTTGATCTCGAATGGATTTCTGGCTCGACAGTGCGCTTCTCGGTCTACGAGACAGACGTAAGCGATGAGGATGACGACTCATTAAATACCACTGTGCCTTTTCAGGTTGCCTATGCCGTGTCAATCCACAAGGCGCAGGGACTCGAGTATGACTCTGTCAAAATTGTCATCACCGATGCCAATGAAGACGATATCACACACAGCATCTTCTACACAGCCGTAACTAGAGCACGTGAGCGACTTCGGATTTTTTGGACACCTGAAACTCAGCAAGGTGTTTTACAGCGCCTCCGCCGCAGCGCCAATTCTAAGGACGTTGCTCTTCTCTCAAGTCGTCGTGTCCTTACACCGGTGAGCAAATAAGTCAAAAAAGGACGTCGTATGAGTTGTTGCTACATCAACTTCCAAACGAATCAGGCTTTTGCTATTGAAAGGACATGCCCGGCGTTAGGTTCTCAAGAAGCCATGAATCAAGAATAAGCCGCTATTGAATACTTCTTTCGTGCATCTCTATCGTGATCGGCAGCCTTTAAGTGGAAATAAATAACCGGTAGTGCTGTGAGCTACTAGTTATGCATTAAGTTAATTAATTCGGCACAACTGGTAAATCAGGGTTTTCAGTAATTAATTCTTTATGATCTTTGTGACAGTTGTTCTGCCATCTCACCAATCGATTTAGCCATAACGACTTTGTCTAGCCAGTGTTGAGGAATGTCAGCTTCGCCATAATAAGCACCAGCAATCTGGCCGGTGATTGCAGCTGTGGTGTCAGCATCATCACCAAGATTTGCGGCAGTTAATACAGCATCTTTGAAATTGTCAGTAATGTGGAAACACCATAGCGCAGCTTCTAGACTGTCGACTACATAACCAGTGCCTCTAACCTGCAGACTGTCATATTCAAAATACGCGCCATTAGCGATAGTTTGAATGCGGGCGGAAGAATACTGGAAACTGCTTTTTACCTCCGGCACTAGAATCTGTGCTTTGATATGCTCACCTTTTATCGCACGGGCTAGGATTCCACCAAATAGCTGGCTGGCTTCAATACACTCAGTTGCGCCATGCGTCGTTTTGGATTGTTCTGCAGATAATCTTGCTGCGTTCTCTGGATTGTCTGCATGCATGATGGGGACTGGGGCCAAGCGCATGATACAACCGTTGCCAGCGCTTCTTGGGTTGGTAGACCCTGCCTCTGGGTTGCCGCTTGCAATAAAACGGCTCAAAGCTTCACGGGTTGCGATCCCGATGTCGAAACACCTGCCATTACTACTCATGTATCCTTCTCGGTACCACTTCACGTATTTTGTGATTTGATCGTGCAGGTCAAAGCCTTTTTCTAGCAGACTGGCACCAAGACATAAAGCCATGGAGGTGTCATCCGTCCATTCACCAGCTTTGAGATGAAATGGCCCACCACCAACCATATCAGTCATCGGCGTAAAACTACCTCTTGGCTTAAACTCCACTGTGGTGCCAATGGCATCACCAATTGCCAATCCAAGCAGGCAACCACGTGCGCGATCAATAAGTTCAGATTTCATTCTTTTCCTTTAAAAGTAGCTTCAATAATGGCTGGTCACTCGGATGAATTAGATGCAGATTTAACATATTTCTCGGGACTAAATGTATCGCTTGTGATTCCCAGCCCATATCAGCAGGATTGCCACCGATGCGCTTTGCTCGGTAATAGCGTGTGTAGCTGGTTGTTCGGTCCGTATCTATTAAAAACTCTGTTAGCTCTACATGCAGACCTGATTCTTCAAAAGCTTCTTTTATCGCGGTGGCCTGTTTACTGGCGCCGGGGTCGACCTGACCCTTGGGTAAGGTGTTGATGTAGCCTCCATGACTGTTAGATGGTGACATCAGCCAGATTCTGCCATCAGACTCTTCAATGACAACACCTGCAGCATGTTTTTTGTGGGGAGGTGGGGTAAAGACTGGCTCGCTAACATTCGATTGTGCAGCAAGTGCTTCCCATGCGCTAAGAGTGTTCGGAGCGGCAGTCCAGTTGGACAAAGGGATTCCATTCAGCGCTGTAGGTAATACGCCATTCGGTATCACAGTGGCTACTTCTATAGGATTGCTCCATGCTGATAGTGGTGATGGCTGGCTTGGTGTTGTCAGCACAACCTTTGCGCCATTTTCGTCTAGATTCGGGTGATAAGTGGTCATGAATTTCCCATTGAATAAATTTCACACTGTTAGAAATTGCGTTTAATAACCTTGAGAGAGCAACCCTAACCCGTTCATCTGCCCAACCTTGAACAATCAATCATTGGGGGAGAACACCTTTACCAGACGTCCTGACTTGTTAGTCTTCGGTGGGCCACACCGTCTGCCTCACCGTCACAGGCAAGCTTGTATGGTGACAATCTTGCAGTCTAGCTAATAAATCTAGCGCGGTGAATTTGGGCATAGGCCGGTAATTACCCGGCTAGTCTGTATATCCGTTTCCGGGGAGCGGGTCACTCCGGTCATTCATCATTGTTTTCTTCCGCGCAGCCCAACTTGTGGCCCTTATTCCGTACGGAGCACGACCAGCTTTACTGGCTGGCTTAACAACGATGTCATCAAATTGATAATATAGCTATCAAGAGGGGTGCACCAGATGACACTGTCATCCGGTTAAAAATAGGATTCAATCTGTTTTGACATCAAAACTGGCTCGAAATTAACAAATATTGATGCTGACATCCTCTTTGTCATCCGTTAATGATGACGATTAAAAGTCATTAATGACGATTTTCTCGAGAAGAAACGTCAAAAAGGAATTTTATGTTGACGTGTTGTCATTGGAAGTAACTTTTTTTAAATTCACTACAATTGCTCAGAATCATACTGCCGCCGTATTCGATAGCGTTATCCGTGCATTTCACTTAAGATAACACGCAGTGATACCTTGTGAAACTCTAGCTGTTACTTCAGGGAAGAAATAGATTGCTCATCGACAATAAAAATAACGCCAAAATCGGCGACAAACTAAAAGAAAGCATTCAGCATAACTCTAAGCTCTCAATCATTTCAGGGTTATTCTCAATTTATGCGTATGACGCGCTAAAGACAGAGCTAGAGAAGATTGACTCCGTGCGTTTATTGTTATCGCGCACCAAAGCAAATGTTGACGCTAATGATCACCTCAACATTAGTCTAACGGGTGATGATAATGAAACCCGTTTGCGAAACAAATTAAATCAGTCGAAGATTGCCCGTGAGTGTGCAAACTGGATAGCAAGCAAGTCTCACGTCAACATCACTCAACGCTCTGGCGCAGTGAGTCAAACGCTTTATCATGTTGCTGGTGATTCTTCAAACCTAGCCATTCAAGGCAGCTCAAACTTCACAACTGCTGGGCTGGGTTACACTGAGTCCAGCAGCTTTGATATGAACATGGGCTTTACGGATGCGGAAAATACATCCGCGCTCTTGTCGTGGTTTGACTCTATCTGGAACAACCAAGCAGCAGTGCAAGAAGCTAAAAGCTTGTTGCAGAAGCAGCTTGAATTGCTTTTTAAAGATCAGCCGCCACAATTCATTTATTTCCTGACCCTATACAACATCTTCAAAGATTTCATTGAAGATATTGATGAAGAAAAAATCATCCGTAGTAAAACGGGCTTTAAAAATACTATAGTCTGGAACAAACTATACAAATTTCAGCGAGATGGTGTACTAGGCGCTATTGATAAAATTGAACGTTACAACGGCTGCATCATTGCCGATAGCGTGGGTCTTGGCAAAACCTTTGAAGCCTTAGCCATTATCAAATACTACGAATTGCGTAATGATCGTGTTCTGGTGCTATGCCCTAAGAAGTTACGTGATAACTGGACCCTGTTTACCGTCAACGATAAGCGCAATTTATTTGCTGATGATCGTTTTAACTATGATGTTCTGAACCACACCGATCTCACCCGTGAAGATGGCAAGTCAGGTGAAATTAACCTTGAGAGCATTAACTGGGGCAATTACGATTTAATCGTGATTGATGAATCTCACAACTTCCGCAATAACAACCCGCGCAAGGATGGCAAAACCCGCTATTCGAAGTTGATGCAAGATGTGATCCGCTCTGGTGTAAAAACTAAAGTGCTGATGCTCTCAGCAACACCTGTGAATAACCGCATGAATGACCTTAAAAATCAGGTGTCATTCATTACCGAAGGTAAAGATGATGCACTGGCTGATCATGGCATTCACAGTGTCGAGCAAACCCTTAAACAGGCGCAAAGTCGCTTCAATCAATGGGTAAAACAAGACCCTAAAGCACGCACAGTCGAGGCGCTCATGGACAGCATGAACTTTGACTACTTCAAGTTGCTAGACATTCTGACCATTGCGCGTTCACGCAAACATATTGAAAAATACTACGGCACTGCGGATATAGGTAAATTCCCTGAGCGCTTAAAACCACAAAACATCAAAGCAGATATTGATACCCAGAACCAATATCCAGCACTCTTTGAAGTTAACCGCATGATACGCAAGTTGCATCTAAGCGCTTACTCACCAATTAAGTATGTGCGCATGGAAAAGCGTGAAGAGTACAACCGCAAATACGATATGGCGGTTAAAGATGGTAAAGGCGGCGTATTCAAGCAAGCTGACCGTGAGCAAAGCTTGATTCACTTGATGCGCATCAACTTGCTTAAACGCATGGAGAGTTCGATTCACTCCTTTGGACAAACGGTTGAATCACTACTCAATACAGTGAGCAGTCTGTTAACGGTTATTGAGCAACACCAAGTCAGTGAGATTGAAGTACTAAGTATTGAAGATATTGATTTAGATGCGCCAGAATTAGAAAGCTTGCTCATAGGCAATAAAATTAAAGTGCTAGTACAAGATATGGACTTGGTACTTTGGAAGCAAGACTTGCAAGAAGACCTTTACCAGCTTCAACACTTGTTAGCGGACTCAAACCTGATTGATGCAAGCCGTGATGCTAAGTTGCAGGAGCTTAAAACGGTCATTCAAAACAAGGTGAATAACCCAATTAACGATGGCAATAAGAAACTAATCATTTTCACGGCCTTCGCAGATACAGCTAACTACCTGTATAAGCATTTGGCGCATTGGGCAAATCATGAGCTGGGCATTCATTCAGCTTTAGTAACTGGGGCAGGTACCAACAAATGCACACTTAAAGGCATAAATAGTGATCTAGGTGCAATACTGACTAACTTCTCACCTATTTCAAAAGAGCGCAGCAAGATTGATGAATCTGCCAGCACAGAGATTGATCTACTTATTGCTACCGATTGTATTTCTGAAGGCCAAAACTTGCAGGATTGTGATGCGCTGATTAATTATGATATTCACTGGAATCCAGTACGCATTATTCAGCGTTTTGGACGTATTGATCGCCTAGGTTCACAAAACAGCAAAATTCAGCTCATTAACTTCTGGCCTAATATGGCGCTAGATGAATATATCAACCTTGAAGCCAGAGTCAGCGGCCGCATGGTACTGCTGGATATTTCTGCCACAGGTGAAGAAAACGTCATTGAGCAAGATGAAACCAATCGCATGAACGACTTGGAATATCGCCGCAAGCAATTAGAGCAATTGCAAGAAGCCGTGGTGGATTTAGAAGATATTGCAGGTGGCGTGTCTATTACCGACTTAACCCTCAATGATTTCCGCATGGATTTATCTGCTTACATGCAGTCATACATCAAAGAGCTGGAACTTGCCCCTACAGGCTTATTTGCGGTGTGCAACCTTGATAATGCGCTTATAGCAGATGGCTTACCTGCAGGCGTGATTTTCTGCCTAAAAAATATTCGCAATACCGTACAGGTAGATTCCAGCTATGCACTAGCGCCCTACTTCTTGGTGTACATAGCTGATAGTGGTGAAATTAAATACCCGTTTACTACTCCTAAACACTGTTTGGACATTCTCAAAAAGCAGTCTTCAAATGGCAATGCCATTGAACCCCATGCAATCTCGCTATTCAACAAGCAAACCAAGCAAGGTGCAGATATGGCGCATTACCAGCAATTGCTCGCATTAGCGATTGATAGTATTGCAGGTAAAAGCCAAGAAAAAGGCGTACAAAGCTTATTTAGTCGTGGTGGCACCGTATTAACAGCTTCAAGCTCACAGGGCATAGATGACTTTGAAGTGATCAGCTACCTCATTCTAAAATGAGTGAGTCTATTAATTCCACTTGGTTTTACCAGCAGTTAGGCTTGCCTGAAAAAGCCTTACTACAAGCACGCATTTATAAAAAACAATTGCTAGAAAATGCAGACCTCACCATTTCGGACCGAAAATGGATCAATGAAGATATTGAATCCATTGAGTGGCGTTACACGCTCAAGCCAGCCACGGTAGCCATACCAAAATATGAAGATGCCGAGCGCGAATATATTGAGATTGCATTACTCCACATCACACTAAAAGCCAACACACACGTTAAACGCCTGAGTGAAGTGGTGCAACGTGCCATACCTTACCCACTTATTGTGGTGTTTGAACATGATAATAACCTATGGGTTTGCCTTGCTGAAAAACGCATTAACCGCGCAGATAGTAGTAAGCTAACTGTAGAGCAGTTTTTTGAATCTGGCTGGCTTAACGGTTTAGCAGCTCCATCTGAAGTCATAACCCAGTTTGGCTCAAGCCTTGGGTTTACACAACTAGCTCAGTTAGACTTATATGCATTTTACCAATCAATCATTACCCGCTTTAATGCACTAGAAGCGGCTAAACATACAGGTAAATTTGCACTCACAGCAGATGTTGAAGCTGATAAACTTCGCCAACAACATTTGCAAACTTTAAAGCAATTAGAGCTACAACTTGTGAGCTTAAAAGCGCAAGTGAAAAATGAAACTCAGTTTAATCGCAAGCTAGAAGGCAATGTGCAGATTAAGCAGCTAAAACAACAAATTCAACATATAACAAATCAGCTATCAGCATAGGTGTTAGGGAAGAAGTAATGGAAAAACTAAATAAATCAGCAGGCCAAAGTATGGATATTGTGGCAGACAATATTACTAAACTGAAAGAACTATTCCCTGAAATACTCGCTGAAAATAAAATTGACTTCAAAGCACTCCAAGCATTACTGGGTGAAGAGATTGAAGTCGAAGATGAACGTTACAGCTTCAACTGGCATGGGAAAACACAGGCGCGTAAACTAGCTCAAACTCCCAGCACTGGCACACTCAGACCTTGCCAAGAAGAAAGTGTGGATTGGGATGACACGAAAAATCTCTTTATTGAAGGTGATAACCTTGAAGTGTTAAAACTGCTGCAAAAAAGCTACCACAAACTAGTTAAGATGATTTACATTGACCCCCCTTATAACACTGGAAGTGACTTTGTATATCCAGATAATTTTAAAGATAATATTCAGAATTATTTAGAGTTGACAGGGCAAGTTAAGTCGGGAAGGAAGTTAGGAACAAATACTGAAGCATCTGGCCGATTTCATACCGATTGGTTAAATATGATTTACCCAAGATTGAAATTAGCTCGCAATCTTTTAAAAGATGATGGCATTATATTTATAAGCATCAACGACCGCGAGGTCGATAACTTACATAAAGTTTGCAGTGAAATTTTTGGCGAGGAAAACTTTATTTCCAAATTAATATGGCGGAATGGAAGAACTGCAGCAGCACATTTCACAAATGAACATGAATATATAGTTTGCTTTGCAAAAAATAAGGCAACCTTGCCATTTTTTATTTTTTCTGGTGATGCGAATATTTCTGATAGAGCTATAAAAAAACCCTCAGAAAAAAATCCTGTATCAACTATTAGATTCCCCGCTGGGCTTGATTTTGAATCTGAGGATAAACGATTCCCTAATTTATTTGGTGAGGGAGAGCCTGTTAAAGTAGTTGAGGGAATATTTGAAGCAAAAGATGGCAAATTGCTTAATGAGGTAGTTCTAGAAGCTGCTTGGACTATGAAGGATATGATAGAACAATGGATTGATGGTCAGGACGTAATTGATCAGAAAGGACAAAAAGTTGTTCGCTTTTTCTTTAAAAGTAACGGTGTTCTACAGTATGAAAAAGAAAAAGGCACAATTCATCCTAAGTCAATTATTGAAGGCATCTCTACTAAAGGGGGAAGCAGTGAGATAAAAGCACTTTTAGCAGAAAATATTTTTGACTTTCCAAAACCTACTGATTTAATCAAATTGTTAATCGAAACAGTAGTTAATTCAGATGACATTGTAATGGACTTTTTTGCGGGGTCTGGGACAACTGCTCATGCAACAATGCTCCAAAATGTTGATGGTGTTAAAAGAAAGTTCATTCTTGTACAACTGCCAGAAGCACTCGATCCAGCAAAAAAAGAGCAGAAGGTCGCTTCAGAGTTTTGCGATTTATTAGGAAAACCAAGAAATATTGCTGAACTTACAAAGGAACGCCTACGTAGAGCCAGTATAAAGGTTAAAAAGGACAACCCAGAGACCCAAGGTGACTTAGGCTTCAAAGTATTTAAACTAAGCTCCAGTAACCTTAAAACATGGGATGCTAATTTTGACTCACTGGCTCATGACTTAGCCGAAGCCACTCAAGTGGTGAAGGCTGACCGCAATGCTGATGATGTGCTATTTGAGATACTACTCAAATATGGCCTAGACCTTACCTTGCCAATTGATACTCGCTCTATAGCTGGTAAAACAGTTTATGAAGTAGGCGCTGGCGCTTTGATTGTTTGTTTGGATGATGGCGTTACTGAAGCTGTAGCTGAGGGCATAGGCAAACTCAAAGAGGAACTAGAACCTGAAGTAATGCGCGTAGTATTTAAAGATAGTAGCTTTGCGAGTGATGCAGCCAAGGTAAATGCCGTGCAAGTACTCAAGCAATATGGCATTGATGATGTGAAGAGTATTTAAGGTGGCTACCATGAAGATTCAATTCTCTAGTGACCTTGATTACCAGCAGGATGCCATTAACGCGATTACAGGCGTATTTGATGGTCAAAAGGTCTGTAATAGTATGTTCACTGTGGCAAACCCAACCAAAAATTCAAGCCATGCTGATTTGTTTGCTGCCAGTGAGTTTTCAGACTTAGGTATTGGTAACCGCCTGCAACTGTTGAATGAAGATTTGCTAGAAAACATTCAAGCAGTGCAGCTTGCTAATGGCCTTAAAGAGTCTAACCCACCATTGGCTAACCGTGACTTCACCATTGAGATGGAAACAGGCACGGGTAAAACCTATGTGTATTTGCGCTCAATATTTGAGCTAAACCAGCAATATGGTTTCACCAAATTCATTATCGTAGTGCCTTCAATCGCCATTAAAGAGGGCGTATACAAAACGCTACAAATTACTGAAGAGCACTTTAAAAACTTATACACCAATATCCGCTACGATTACTTCATTTACGATTCATCCAAACGTGAGCAGGTGCGCAGTTTTGCCACCAATGATTATGTACAAATCATGGTCATTAATATTGATGCTTTCCGCAAGGGGTTTGAGAATCCTGACGAAGAAAGTAAAGCTAACCTGATTCACCGTCCAGACGATAGATTAAGCGGCATGAAGCCGATTGAGTTTATTAAGGCAACTAACCCGATTTTGATTATTGATGAACCACAAAGTGTAGATACCACGGCTAAATCAAAAGAAGCAATTAAGTCATTGAATCCACTTTGCTCATTTAGGTTTTCAGCCACGCATGTAGAAAAACATCATCAGCTTTATAAGCTGGATGCCGTAGATGCCTACCAACGCAAACTCGTTAAGCAGATTGAGGTCGCCGAACTTGAAATAGGCGATAACCACAATAATGCTTACATTAAGCTCATTAAGGTGGATAACAGAAGATCACCCATTACAGCTGAAATTGAGCTGGATGTAGTTAGAGGTGGCGCAGTTGATCGGATTAAAAAGAAAATAAAGAGTGGTGATGATCTACTGGAAATATCAGGTGGCCGTGAGATTTATGATGGCTATGTAGTGAATGATATTTACTGCGCGGCTGGTGAGAATATATCGACTTTACCAGCAAACCAGAGATTATTCGCCTAGGTGAAAATATTGGTGGTGTGGATCAAGAGAGTTTGAAACGCCTGCAAATCCGCAAAACTATTGAAGAGCATCTTGAAAAGAGCTGTTGCTCAACCCAATGGGCATTAAGGTATTGAGCCTTTTCTTTATTGATCGAGTTGCAAATTACCGCGAATATGATGCTGAAGGCAACGCAGTTAAAGGCAAGTATGCCCAGTGGTTTGAAGAAGAATACATTGCGGTTGCAGCCAGACCAAAATTTAAATCATTGTTTGGCGAAGTTGATTTAGCCTTATTTGCAGGTGAAGTCCATAATGGTTATTTCGCTATCGACAAAAAGAAAATCGGTGGCAAATCGGTTGAGGTTTTAAAAGACTCATCTGGCACAACTGCTGCCGATGATTCTGTTTACAATCTTATTATGAGAGACAAAGAGGAGTTACTAAGCTTAACTTCAAAATACTCAAAATTACGCTTCATTTTCTCACACTCAGCGCTCCGTGAAGGCTGGGATAACCCGAATGTATTCCAAATCTGCACACTGAATGAATCAACATCTGTGATTAAAAAGCGTCAAGAAATTGGTCGTGGTATGCGCTTGGCAGTCAACCAAGATGGTGAACGTGTTTATGGCTTTGAAGTAAATACGCTGACCGTGATGGCGAATGAATCTTACAAAGAGTTTGTAGATAAGCTGCAAAAAGAAATTGAAGAAGATGAAGGTAAACGGTGGTAGAACCACATCAATTGCTAATATCGCTGTTCAGCATGAAGGCGAAGCCAACATACCTTGCAATTGCAACATCTGAACTGATTTGCTGTATTAATCAATCAAGGCTACATAGACACGCATGGCAAAGTGCAAGATGCACTCAAAACTGCAATTAAAAACAATACTGTTAGCTTACCTGAAGTCGTGCAAGATCAAGCTGCTGATGTTTTAAATGTGCTGAAGAAAATTGCTGGCGGCCTTAACATTAAAAATAATGCGGATAAGCGCCCGATCAAGCTTAATAAGCAAGTATTTATAGGCGAAGACTTCAAAGCATTGTGGGACAAAATCAAATTCAAAACGGTTTACCGCGTTGATTTTGATTCGGCCAAGCTGGTTGAACAGTGTGCTGCCGAAATCAAAAAGAACCTAATTGTGGGTAAACCAAAGTTCACCTATACCAAAACTACAATTGACATTACTGAAGCTGGCGTAACAGGTACTGATCAGCAAACAAAACAACACTCTGCTAATTTGCAAGATTATGCACTGCCTGATGTTGTTGGCTATTTGCAAGAAGAAACCAACCTTACCCGCCGCTCTATTGTGGATATTCTAATTCAATCAGATCGACTAGACAGCTTTAAAATAAATCCGCAAAAGTTTATTGAGCAGGCGACTTCTATCATCAAAATGCAAATGCGCTTGTTCATTACTGATGGTATTAAATACCGCAAAATCGGTGACGATCAGTTTTTCGCACAAGAGCTATTTGAGACAGAAGAACTCATGGGCTATCTCAATAAAAACATGCTGGAAGCCCAAAAGTCAGTATATGACCATGTGGTGTATGACTCGGATGTTGAACAACAATTTGCTGCTTCATGCGAGAAGAACGCTGACATCAAGGTTTATGCAAAGCTACCAAGCTGGTTCAAGATTGATACGCCTTTAGGCACCTACAATCCTGACTGGGCTATCTTAGTTAACAAAGATGACCAAGAGAAACTGTACTTTGTGGTTGAAACCAAAGGCACATTGTTCGCCAGCGAGTTACGTCCAGTTGAGCAGGCCAAAATTGATTGCGGCGCAAAACACTTTGAAGCACTGGGGCAAGATGTGCATTTTGCTAAGGCGGATTCGTTTGATAGTTTTAGTAATGGCTTCATGCCATGATTAAGCAAATTAATTTTAGAACTGATACCTCTGCAGGGACTGCCAAATTATTGCCTACAATACCTCCAAAAGGTGTTTGGGACTGTAATATTTTAGAAGTTATGCTTAGCATAGGCGTTTTAACAT
>JAHRYP010000031.1 GCA_020622105.1 Methylotenera sp. | reverse complement strand
AAATATTGTTGGCTGTGATCTTAATATCAGGGCGATTCATAAAGCAAAGGAGGCATGGTATCCGCCATCTGCTTTAAAGCAGATAGATCCAGTTTTACTTGATAAATACTTTACCAAAGAGGGCGATGGTTACAGGGTTAATCATAAACTTAGAAGTTATTGTCAATTTGATCAGTCAGATATTTTTAAAATAACTACAGAAAAGCATTTTGATATGATTAGCTGCAGAAATTTATTGATTTATCTAAATACTGATTTACAGAATTTATTATTAAAAAACTATTATCACCAGTTGAACCATGATGGTTTGCTCTTTGTTGGTCAGTCTGAGAGCATTAGCGAATCTGCAGGACGTTATTTCAAGGTATTAAGTTATCTGCACAAAATATTTCGTCGCAGATAAGAAACTAAAATATGAAAAAAATGAAATCATAAATAGCGTATTTAAAAGATAATGTATGATGTAGTTAAGTGAGATGTCTGCAAAAATTACCTGGTTGAGAGCACATTATGAAGCAATTTTTATTGGGACTGGAAAAACTGAGATTCACGCCTAAGCTCGTTTTTGCTACTTGTGTAGGTCTGGTGCTTAGTCTGGTGTTAGCGCTAAATGGTCTTCAGGGTATGACTGTCATCAAGAATTACAACGACACTCTGTATTTTAAAGAAGTTCAGGGCGTGTCTGAATTTTCCAAAGCGCATATTAATTATTCGCGTATGGCTCGAATCGTCATGCAGGCAGTGCTCGCGCCTACAGCCGAAATAAGAGAAAAAGCCAGAGCTGAATTACTAAAGACTTCAGCAGAGCTGCATTTAAATCTCGATGAGGCACGCAAAAGTATTCATCAAGAAAATAATCGCAAGCTGATGAACGAGTTTGAGCCGGTGTTGGCGCAGTACTTGTATAACATTAACCGCACTTTCGAGTTGCTGGATAGCGATCACAATAATGCAGGAAGTGCTGCAGCTTTTGTCACGAGTGATGAATTTAGGAGGGTTGGATATAAAGGCAATCAAATACTGGATCGCCTGGTTCAAATCAAGATAGAGTCGGCTGCAGAAGCAACTACGACTGCAACCAAGCTTTATATCGATTATCGGCAATTAACTTTCATTTTACTAATTGCAGTGCTAATGACGGGTACTGTGGTAGGAGTTCTTGTTGCAATTTCCATAATGCGGCCTTTTAACCGTCTACGAAGTTTTGTAGAGAGTCTGGCAGGTGTCAATTTAAATTTAGCAATTCCGCATATGGATTACGATAATGAGATCGGTGCTATGGCACGCTCAATGCAGGTGCTCAAGGATGTGTACCATCAGCTTGAATCTGAACGCTGGGTAAAAACACACGCTACGGAAATTTCGGCAGATCTGCAAAAAGTAAATGATTACGCAGAGTTATCACAACTGGTATTGTCGAGAATATGCCCTTTGCTTAGTGTTGGATACGCTGCTTTTTATCGATTCGATGATAATAAAAATACGCTGCAATTATTATCTGGCTATGGCTATAGCGACAATAAAGCACCATATCGTGAATTTGCTTTGGGAGAGGGTCTGGTTGGGCAATGTGCTTTGGATCAAAAAGCAATCACGCTCAACAATCCCCCTGAACATTACCTCAAAATCAGTTCCGGCTTGGGTGAAGCGACACCTAGATATATCAGGATGATTCCGGTCATTAATAACAACCGGTTATTAGGTGTGCTGGAATTAGCCTCTTTTAACGCATTCAGTGATCAGGATAACGCTTTAATTGACGAAATAGATCCGATTCTGGCAATGAGTCTTGAAATACTGGAACGCAATATACATACGCGTCGTCTGCTAACTGAGACTCAAGAGCAGGCTAGCCGTATGGAGATGCAAGCAGCACAACTTGAAGAGCAGGCTGTAGAGATGGAGGCGCAGCAAGCTGAAATTAAAGACACAGAAGTCTGGTATCGCGGGATTATTGAAGCAGCCCCTATCGGGGTATTAGTCGTGGATAAAGCCGGTATTGTGATAATTAGCAATACTGAAGCTGAGCATGAGTTTGGTTATGGCAAGGGTGAACTAATCGGCGAGTGTGTTGATAATTTAGTGCCGCGTGAAATTAAAGAACGTCATCCTGCCATGCGTGAAGGTTTTATGAAACAGGGGGGCTCAAGGCAGCTCAAGTCTGGTGTTCAGCTTAGTGCTAGACGTAAAGACGGTAGTGAATTTCCGGTTGAAATTGCATTGAGTATGCTACCCAGTATTGGTATGCACGACGCTTGTGTCTGTGTGTCAATTCGGGATGTGACTGACCGTAAAATTGCAGAAGAAAAACTCGTTAATTCAGAAAAAAACCTAAGAACCATATTAGACAATAGTCCGATTGCAGTTCGTTTGCTGGATGGTGAAACCAAGCATGTTATCTACACCAATGATCGAATGTCAAAGCTGCTAGGCGTTGAGGCTGGGCAGATTGTTGGATATGATCCAAGTCGCTTTTATGTGCATGCAGAAGAGTATCAGCAGATTGTAGTCGAGCTAGAATCCGGCTCAGAGGTGATAGACCGTACTGTGCAAATGCTAAAGCCGAACGGTGAACCTTTCTGGGCGATGGGTACCTTTAATCACATCATATTTGATGGTAAACCGGCACTGATTGGCTGGATTTACGATATTACTGAACGTAAAAAACTGGAAGATCGTATTCTGGCGAGCGAACGCCAGATTCGCTATCTGCTCGATTCCAGCCCGATTGCAGCAAGAATGACCAATCTGGATAGAAAAACAGTCGTCTATCAAAATCAGGCCTGTGCAGATATGTTTGAAATATCAAATGAAGAAGCCATTGGTCTGCCGGTGGATCAGTTTTATAAGCTGCCGCATACCCTGGATGAAATAGCTTTGATGATGGCGAATGGAGATTCGGTATTAAACTTGCCTATGGATGTTTCAACAAAATCAGGCAAGAATATTTCCGTTCTAGTCTCATATTTGATGGTGACGCATGAAAGTGAGCCATGTATTCTGGCTTGGTTCTTTGATGTAACAGAACTTAAGCGTGCAAAAGAAATGGCTGAAGAGGCGACGCAAATGAAGTCTGACTTTTTAGCTAATATGAGTCATGAAATCCGGACACCAATGAATTCAATTATTGGTATGTCTTATCTTGCTCTGAAAACTGACTTAACGCCTAAACAAAGGGACTTTATCAACAAGATCGAGAGTTCAGGCAAGCACTTGTTAGGGATTATCAACGACATTCTGGATTTCTCAAAAATTGAGGCTGGCAAACTTAATATTGAGCATATCGATTTCAATCTTGATGATGTATTCGATAATGTGAATACTCAAATTAGTGACAAAGCTGTAGCTAAAGGCTTGGAGCTGATTTTTGATATTAATCAGAGTGTGCCAAAAGCTTTGAATGGGGATTCGCTGCGGTTAGGGCAGATTCTGATTAATTACGCCAGTAATGCGGTTAAATTCACTGAGAAGGGCGAGATTATCATTGGGGTGAGCGTTGTTGAAGAAACGCCAACAGCGGTTAGTCTGAAATTTACTGTAAGTGATACCGGTATTGGTCTGACTGAAGAGCAGAAAACCAAACTCTTTCAATCATTTCAACAGGCCGATACTTCTACCAGTCGTAAATATGGGGGCACCGGTCTTGGCCTGGCAATTTCCAAACAGCTGGCAAATTTAATGGGTGGTGAAGTCGGGGTTGAAAGCGAGCTGGGCAAAGGCAGTACGTTCTGGTTCACTGCAAATTTCACCAGGTCAAAAAGTAAACAAAAAATTCTGATGCCGGCACCTGATTTACGCGGGCTGCATGTTTTAGTGGTGGATGATAATGAAACAGCACGCATTACTATGGAAGTAATGCTTACCAGCATGTCGTTTAAAGTGAGCCTTGCCAAGAGCGGAGCGGAGGCTGTTCGCCAGACTCAAAATGCGGAGCTTAATGGTTATCCTTATGAAATCATATTTCTTGACTGGCGTATGCCCGATATGGACGGTATTCAGACGGCACAGGCAATACGCAAGCTGGCACTTAAAAAACAGCCGCATATGGTGATGGTTACGGCCTACGGTCGTGAGGAAGTGATCAATCAGGCACGAGAAGAAGGGCTTGAAGATATATTGATTAAACCGATTACCGCCTCTATTCTTTTTGATACGGCGATGCATGTGATTGGTGCAAAGGTTGAAGAAAAAGCGGTTGAATCTATAGACTATTCTGATTTAGAGGAAAGACTCGGTATTATCAATGGCGCATCTGTGCTGCTGGTAGAAGATAATGCGCTTAATCAGGAAGTTGCCGTTGGGCTGCTTGAAGAGGCTAATCTTAAGGTTGAAATTGCGAAAAACGGCCAAGAGGCATTAGATATGCTGGATAAACATAACTACGATGTTGTGCTGATGGATGTGCAAATGCCGGTAATGGATGGATATACAGCAACGCGCGAGATACGTAAACAGCAGCGTTTTGAAAAACTGCCGATTCTCGCTATGACTGCTAATGCCATGCAGCAGGATTTTGATGCATGCATGGCTTCCGGTATGAATGATCACATCGCCAAACCGATTGATCCGAGAGACCTGTTTGGCAAGTTGCTTAAATGGGTGCAGCCAAAATCAGGTAAACAAATCACTGCGGGTACTAAAAATCCTGTAGCGTCCAAGGTCAAGGTTAAAGTCGCTTTGCCCAAGATTGATGGGGTCGATGTTGAGTTGGGGCTACGCAGGGTTCTCGGCAAGCTGCCGCGCTACATGAAGATGCTAAATAGTTATGTGGTTACTCAGGAGCATGTTGCGGCTGCAATCCGGGATGTATTGAATGCTCGTGATTATGAAACTGCTGAGCGACTTGCGCATACAGCTAAAGGCGTGGCTGGCAATATAGGCGCGACTGAGTTACAGGCAATTGCAGTAACTTTAGAGAAGCTGATCAAAGAAAAATCTGATGATCATTTAATTGAGTCGCAACTAGTTATATTTGCGAATGCGCTTGCTGAGGTGATTGAGCATATTAAAATTGTGTTGTTGCCTCAAGAGCATAAACCTGGTTCAGAAGTAACTGACTCTGAGAATACTAACAAAGTGTTAACTGAACTTGCTGCGTTGTTGATTAACGATGAAAGTGAAGCCCTCGATATTCTTGAAGAGAATCTTGATCTATTGCGCTATGTATTCGGTGATGAATTATTTGTGAAATTTGATCAAGCTGTTCGATCTTATGATTTTGAAAAAGCACACCAGTTACTCAGAATGATGGGACCTAAATTAAATATTTCAATACCTTGAGTCAGCAAACCAAGTAAGCAGGAAGCTAGGTTTTATCCTGGGAAAACATAATCTTAAAGCTGTAAACTGAATGTATTTGTTGGAGTTAATGTGACTGAAATTAATAGCATGATTGAAAAAGCCACTATTCTTGCGGTAGATGATACCCCAGATAATCTTCTGTTAATTAGCGGTTTATTGAAGGACGATTATCATTTGAGGGTTGCTAACGGTGGCGAGCGTGCCATTAAAATCGCGCAGTCGGATAACCCACCTGATCTTATCCTGCTTGATATCATGATGCCGGATATTGATGGGTATGAAGTTTGCAGAACACTTAAAGCTGACAAAAAAACCAGTTTTATACCCATTATATTTCTCACAGCTAAATCAGAGATTGAGGACGAAACCAAAGGTCTGGAAATGGGCGCGGTAGATTATATTACCAAGCCACTTAGCCCGCCGATTCTGTTGGCTCGAGTAAAAACACATCTCGCCCTGAAGCGGATGCAGGATTTTTTGCGCGATCAAAATGAATTTCTTGAATCAGAAGTAGATAAACGTACCGAAGAGATCGTAGCGATTCAGGATGTAACAATTCATGCGATGGCTTCTATGGCTGAAACCCGCGACAATGAAACCGGTAATCATATTCGCCGTACTCAGCAATATGTGAAGGTGCTGGCAGAAAAGCTTCGTACCCATCCTCGCTTTGAGAAGTTCTTGAATAATGACCAAACGATAGAAATTTTATACAAATCAGCGCCGCTACATGACATTGGTAAGGTGGGCATACCAGATGCCATACTGCTTAAGCCTGGCCGCTTGACTAATGAAGAGTTTGAGGTGATGAAGTCTCATACTACCCTTGGTAGAGATGCGATTGTGCATGCTGAGAAAAGCCTGGGTTTAGAAGTTCCATTTCTTCAGTATGCTAAAGAAATCGCTTATTCACATCAGGAGAAGTGGGATGGCAGTGGGTATCCGCAAGGTCTGTCTGGAGATGATATCCCCGTATCAGCGCGCTTGATGGCTGTTGCCGATGTGTATGATGCTTTAATTAGTCGCCGGGTTTATAAGGAACCTATGCCGCATGAAAAAGCAGTTCAAATTATGCTTGAAGGTAAAGGCAAGCACTTCGATCCTGATATGATTGATGCGTTTATAGTGTGCCAGGATCAATTTAAGGAAATTGGCGATAAATACGTTGATAGTGAAGCTGATTTACTCAAGAAGGCGCAGATAACAGGGTGATGGCAATTTTGCCTTGGATAATAACGCTGATTAGAAAGTATCTTTTTGTCTGAAATTCGAGGCTGTTTTATTTAATTAACAACCCTTGAGACTGCCTCAACTTGGCTAAGCGGGCACTGGCCATCGTTACCAATCAAGCAGTTCATCGTAGCTAAAGTTCTCCTTATTGTTGCTTACAGGGGGAACGATAAACATATCTCTAGATTCCAGAGAACTGACGACGGCATTAAGTTTTTCCGGGGAGAATGGCTTTTCCAGGTAAACAGCTACGCCTAAGCTTCTTGCTTTTTCAATCTGTTCATTAGATTTAGCTCCGCTTATGATGACGACTTTTGTTTTTCTAAACCTGATATCTGTTGCAATTTTTTCGTAGAGTGATAATCCGTCGATTGATCCTTTTAATCGAATATCAAGCAAGATGATTTCCGGACAAGATGAATCCAGTAATTCAAGTGCTTCATCTGCATTGCCAGCTTCTTGTATTTGGCGACTATCTTGGTCTAAAGCATATCGAATCACATTTCGTGTGTCTTGATCATCTTCAATAATCAAAATATTTGTATGACGGTTCATGTTTAGCTAACATCCTCAGGTTTTTAATTAAGCGAAGCTTTTAACGACTACTAGCTTGACCATAAAAGTAAGTAATATAATACTTTTTTATTGTTAATACATTTATCATATTTAGGGGTAATAATATGATAAATAAATAAAAAATGATACTTTTATGTGCTGAATTTTGATCTTGGGATATTAAAACGTGCGAATTATTACTAATGCACTATAATACTTTGCGTGGAAGAACTGGTGCTGTCTGCAATCAAGTTAAGTTTGATTGGGATTTTTAGTCAGTGCATGAAAATTTAATCAGAATATCTTGAAACCCTTGAGAAATAAGGGTTTGATGGTGCCCAAAAGAGGACTCGAACCTCCACATCTTTCGATACTAGTACCTGAAACTAGCGCGTCTACCAATTCCGCCATCTGGGCTTTTGTCTGCGAAATAACTATACTGCAGCAAAGAGACGCAATTTTATATTAAAGGCAGGCTTTGTCAATGACAAAACATAAAAATAAAAGTAATAGAAGTAATGATCCACACGCAGCTCGCGAAGCAAGTCGCTATGAAACGCCGCTGCCAAGCCGCGAATTAATTTTAACCACAATGGCGGATCAAGGTGTTCCGCTGAGTGTAGAACAACTATACCTGTTGCTTGATATCAGCGACCAGGAACGTGAAGTTTTCAATCGGCGCCTAAACGCCATGGAGCGTGAAGGCCAGATTATCCGCAACAGAAAAGGTGCTCTGTGCATTACTGATAAGCTCGATCTGATTGCAGGCGTAGTGCAAGGCCATCCTGATGGTTTCGGCTTTTTGATCCCGGATGACAAAACTAAAACTAATGGAGAAGACTTATTCCTAAGTCCTAAGGAAATGTCTCAGGTGATGCATGGCGACCGCGCCATGGCACGCATGAGCGGCCTAGACAGGAGAGGGCGCCCGGAAGGTAAAATCGTTGAGGTGCTTGAGCGCCGGACGCAAAAACTGGTTGGCCGCGTGATTCAATCCAGTGGCGTGACGATTGTTGCAGCAGAAGATAAGCGTGTTAATAAAGATATCCTGATTCCATATCACTTGGATATGGGCGCTAAAACCGGCCAGGTCGTGATGGTGGAGTTAACCGAACAGCCATCAGCCCATGCACAGCCTATGGGTAAGATTACAGAGATTTTAGGTAATTATGCTGATAGCGGCATGGAGATTGAAATTGCCTTGCGCAAGCATAACCTGCCGCATGAATTTAGTGCTGAGGCGGTAAGAATTGCCGAATCATACCCAAAACTAGTACAGGAGGCTGACTTTAAAGGGCGTATTGATTGCCGTGAGATGCCTTTGATTACGATTGATGGTGAAACCGCACGTGATTTTGATGATGCGGTATTTGCCGAGCCGCAGGGCAAGGGCTGGCGTTTGGTTGTGGCAATTGCCGATGTCAGTTTCTACGTGAAACCAAAAGATGCATTGGATAAAGAAGCTTACGACCGTGGTAACTCAGTATATTTCCCGCGCCGCGTTATACCGATGCTGCCGGAAGCATTGTCGAATGGCTTGTGTTCATTGAACCCTGACGTTGAGCGCCTATGCATGATCTGCGATATGCAGATTGATGGTGCTGGTATTGTTAAGCAATATAAATTTTACCCGTCTGTGATGCGCTCCAAAGCGCGTATGACTTACACCAAAGTTTATGACATTCTGCAAAACCCGGAAGGTGAACTGGCTAAAGAGTTCGAATGGCTCAACCCGCATTTGCAGAATTTATACAGCGTTTACCAACTGCTGCTCAAGCAGCGTGAAAAACGTGGCGCTATTGAATTTGAATCTTCAGAAACCATCATGGTATTTAATGACCAAGGCAAGATTGAGCGCATTGAGCCAAGTTTGCGCAACGAAGCACATCGACTGATTGAAGAGTGCATGCTGGCTGCTAACGTTTGTGCTTCTGAGTTCCTGAAAAAACATGAACATCCGGCTTTGTACCGTATCCATGAAGGCCCTACGCCTGAGAAACTGGAACTGTTGCGTACCTTTATGGCTGAATTTGGCTTTGGTGTTGGCGGCGGTGATTCTCCGCAAGCCAAGGACTATTGCAAGCTGCTCGACCGTATTAAAGACCGGCCTGATGCGCAACTGCTGCAGACAGTATTGCTACGCTCTATGCAGCAGGCTGTTTACAGCCCTGACAATGTCGGCCATTTTGGCTTGGCATATGAGGCCTATGCGCACTTTACTTCACCGATACGACGTTATCCTGATCTGCTGATACACCGTGCGATTAAAGCCGTGTTAAACGGTGATAAATATAAAGCTGGTGACTGGAACGAGCTTGGTGTGCATTGTTCAATGACCGAACGCCGTGCAGATGATGCAACCCGTGATGTAACGAACTGGCTCAAATGCTTCTATATGCAGGATAGAATCGGTGAGGAGTTTGAAGGTACTGTGGCAGGTGTTACCAGCTTCGGTTTGTTTGTAGCACTGGATGGTGTGTATGTTGAGGGCTTGCTGCATGTCACAGAGCTGGGTAATGATTACTTCCATTATGATAAAGCGCGCCATGAAATGGCCGGTGAGCGTACTGGTGTGCGTTACCGTTTAGGTGACAGATTGCGCGTTAAATTAGTACGTGTTGATCTTGAAACTACCAAAATAGACTTTACTTTAGTAAATAAAAACAATGATTTGGATTCACAACCTAAAGTAGAGTCTGGAAAAAATTCAGCGCCAGTTAAAACGAGCGTTAAACCCCAAACTGCGGTAAAATCCATCCCTAAATTTGAAGGCGCTAAATCTGATACAGCTTTTGGAAGAAAGCCGGCAAGCAGGTCAGCAAAAGGTCCCGCAGGATCGACTTCAACAAAACCAAAATCTACAATTAAATCAGGTTCTGTCAATAAACCAGGCTCTACAAATAAACCAGGATCTGAATCTAAACCAGTTAAATCTAAAAAAGTGGTTAAGAAAACCACGAAACGCAAGGTGAAAAAATGAGTGATGCACGTATTCTATTTGGCTTTCATGCTGTATTGAGCCGTTTACGCCAACATAGCGCGAGTGTGCAGGAAATTCTGATAGACCGCGACCGTGTAGATGCGCGTATGAAAGACCTGCTCAATATGGCTGAATTAGCTGGCGTGCGTACCATGCAGGTAGAGCGCTCGCGTCTGGACGGCATGGCCGGTATCAATGGCCGCCACCAGGGGGTGATTGCACGTGTGGTGGACACACCTATCCCATACAAGGATATTCACGATATTCTGGAATCTGACCTCAAAGAGCCCGCCTTTTTTCTGATTCTGGATGGTGTTGAAGACCCGCATAACTTAGGCGCATGCCTGCGTGTAGCTGATGCCATGGGTGTGCATGCAGTGATTGCACCTAAAGACAGGGCGGCAGGCCTTAATGCTACCGTGCGTAAAGTCGCTTGTGGTGCTGCTGAAACTGTGCCGTTTATTGCCGTGACTAATCTGGCCAGAACCATACGTGAATTAAAAGAAGCCGGCGTTTTTGTCGTTGGCACCACGATGGATGCACCGAGTACGTTATTGAATACAAAACTGGAAGGGCCGATTGCGCTGGTTTTGGGTGCTGAGGGTGATGGTATGCGCAGGTTAACGCAAGAGACCTGTGATGCGCTGATTACGATTCCGATGTACGGCTCAGTTGAAAGCCTTAATGTGAGCGTTGCCAGCGGTATTTGTTTATATGAAATTCGCCGCCAGCGCGAGTTAGCATAGCCGAAAAAAAAGGCTAGACAGTCTTTTTCTGCCTAGCCTTTATTGTGTAAGCAATGCGCGCGAAGTATTCCTTGCGCGCATCCTGAATTGACTTAATTTGGTTTAAAAACGTAAAGCAGGTTGGGCTCGCTGATAATGTAAATCTTTTTATCAGGGCCGATCGTTATTCCTTCAGCTTGTGGGACAGCTTTTGACAAGCCGTGAAAACCTTTCCAAAGCAGCATGGCGCTGACCGCTTTACCTTCACGGGTATATTCTTTGACCAGCTTTGATTCTTCACTTAATAGCACAAGATGACCGGTTTCATCATCAACGGTGATCGACGCTAAATCTCGCATGGAATTAAGAAAAGGGTAGATGGGCGTCAAGTCTTGTATGCTGATATTCCTGTTATTAGGGCTGCCATTCCCGTTTACAAAGCCTTTAATTTCCAGCAGCTGTTTAGGGTTTTTTTCCTTAACTACCAGAATGCGGTTGTTGGATTCATCCCATGTAATGCCTTCAAAATTCTTATTGCGATCAGTTAGATCTATACTCAGTGTGAGTTGCGGTTGTTGCGAAGCATCGATTTTTTTCTTATTTTCATCTATCTCAACCAGTATCAGCCTGTTTTTACTTTCTTCAACAATAATAAATTGATTCCCGTGCACATGGGTGATGCCTTCCATGTCTTTTACGCCAACGACTTCGATCGTGTTCAGTATTTCACCATCAGTACTCAGTTGAACAATTTTTGGTTCCTGATTCAGAACTGTGAATAGTGTATTCGACGGGCTGTGGTAAGTTAAACCAGAGGCATCATCAAGTCCGGGTAGAGGTTTTGCATCAATACTGGCAGTGTAATTAGCCAGATGGAGTTCTGAGGATTTTGTGTTTGGGCTGATGTAGTTATGCCATAAATACCAGCCTGTTGACTCCGCCCTCAATAAATAGCCTGTTAATAAAATACCGATTAGTACTAAAGCAAAAAGATATGTTGTTTTTTTCATTAAGAATCATTTGTGGAGAGAAAGCCGGCATGTGTGGTCATGCGAAGCACAGTATGATAGCGCAGTAACAGAATGGTTCTTATCTAATTACAGTAAAGTAGCTGAATTAAAGCTAAAAAATTATTTATTATCCGGGCGTGAATAGGAAAGTCTACTGAGCGCTAGATTTAATTGCTGTTAGTCAGGTTTTTAAATCGATATCCAGTGTTTTTAATGTGCGCTCACGTACCTGTTTTAACAGCGCTGCATCATCAATCAATGATTCGCCGTAGCTAGGTACTAATGCTTTTAGTTTCTGCTGCCATTCTACAGTTTCCAATTTGGCTTTAAAACAGCGTTCAATCACATTTATCATTGCCTGTACGGATACAGATGCGCCAGGAGAGGCGCCTAGCAGAGTCGCAATACTGCCATCTGCAGAGCTGACGATTTCGGTACCAAACTCAAGCTTTCCGCCTTTGCTGTCGCATGTTTTGATGATTTGTACGCGTTTTCCGGCATCCTGTAGTTGCCAGTCGCTATCAATTGCTTGCGGATAAAATTTTCGCAATGCCTGCATGCGTGATGCATGCGACTGCAACGCTTCACCTACCAAATACCGTGTCAGGTTAAAGTTATGCCGGGCTACCCCTAGTAAAGGCTTCAGGTTATTCGAACTGATAGATTTGAATAAGTCCAGATATGAGCCTTGTTTCAGGAACTTGGTAGTAAAACCCGCATATGGGCCGAATAGTAAGGCCGGCTTTCCATTAATGATGCGCGTATCCAGGTGCGGAACTGACATCGGTGGTGCCCCCAGGGCAGCTTTTCCGTAGACTTTACTATGGTGCTGTTTGATCACTTCCGGATTACGGCATACCAGCCATTGTCCGCTAACAGGAAATCCGCCATAGCCCTGACTTTCCGGGATGCCTGATTTCTGTAGAAGTTTTAATGCACCGCCGCCCGCACCGAGAAAAACAAAGCCTGCATCAATGCTTACTGTAGTGCGATCGTTTATGTTGCTTAATTCAACCTGCCAGCGTCCGGTATCAGTTTGCTTTAACGCGCTGACCTCAGTGCCGAGGTTTAGTGTGAAGTTGTTCTTGGCTTGCAGGGATGCAAGCAAGCTGCGGGTCAGGGCGCCGAAATTCACATCGCTGCCATAGGTTATACGTGTAGCAGCAATCGGCTGTTGGACATCTCTTTGCTGCATCACCAGAGGCATCCATTCTTTTAGTGTTGCTTCATCGTCGCTGAAAACCATGTCATGGAACAAATGATGTGCTTTAAGCGCTGCATAACGTTTACGCAAAAAAGCAACGTCATCCTCACCCCATACAAAACTTAGATGTGGTACCGCATTGATGAAGTTTTGCGGGGCAGGCAATACATTCTTTTCAACCAGTGAAGACCAGAATTGCAAAGAAACCTCAAATGAAGCATTGATGGCAAGTGCGCGGTTGATGTCTACGTTTCCGCCACCATCAGCAGGTGTGTAGTTTAATTCACAGTACCCGGCATGACCTGTACCGGCATTGTTCCATGCATCGGTACTCTCAGCCGCAGCGTCAGGCAGACGTTCGATCATCATGATATTTAATGATGAGTCCAGCTCTGATAGCAGGGCGGCCAGCGTTGTACTCATGACACCGCTACCAACTAATAATACATCTACTTTTTTTTCATTCATATTGTGATTGCCGGCTAAATTACTGATTTGGTTCTTTCGCTATTGATAACAGGACATCAACGTCCTTGCTATCTAGTTTAGCGCTTGGGTTAAGACCATCGGCATAATGCGAATGGTGAAAGTTGTGACAAGACATGCAATTGCTTGCGATACGTTTATGCTTGGGTTTGTTGCCGGAGTGGCATTGCAGACAGGATTGGCGATCCGGTATTGCGACCTCTGCACTGCTTTCAGACTCTTCAACTTTATGGCAGCTTATACATTGCTGCGTCTGGTGTGCGCCATGGTTAAACTGCGCTTTACTGAACCAATCCTGATTGATATTTAGTGGTGCTACTCGCCATGGCAAGGTGTCACCTTCTTTTGATTCTATTATGTCGTGACAGTAAGCACAGCCATTTTTCTTAAGGTTATCAGAATAGCTTGAAAACTGCTTAGGTGCATATAACTTCAGCATGTTAAATACATTTTGCTCATTGCCGTGCGGTACGGATAGCTTGAGTTCTTTCGGGCCTAATTCCAGCTCCTTGCTATGGCAGGACAGGCAGTTGTTTTTAAAAGTAAGCGGCTTGAAGCGCATTTCTTTGCCTTCTGGCGTGTGACAATTGGTGCACGAAAGCTCGCGTACATCCCAGATGCCATTGGGGCCTTGTACTTTACCTGTATGCTGGTAGTGCGGAAATTTTAAACCGGACTTTTCAACCAGCCGCGCTTTGTCTGATTGTGGAATTCTTTCGATATCTTTTGCATCTGGCCCGTTTTTAAATGTGAGCTTGAATTCGGGATGATCGCGGTCAAAATCATGCACATTTGACAGTGTTGTTTTTGGATCGATGGCTTTGATATTGCCATGACATTTTACGCACATGCCGTTATCCTGTTTGGCAATGGGGTGCGGGGCTTTGTGCTCTTCATGACATTCAGCACAGCGCGTAGTGCCGACAAAGCGGTGTTTTGAATTGAATACATTTTTTTGTAATCCGGGATCTGCTATGTGTGGTCCGATACCTTGATGACAGCTCAGGCAGGCTTTGTCTGAAACTTTCTGTAATGGCACCTGATGGCAATTGAAACATTGAGAGCCGAAATGCATATGAGAAGGCGAAATGCGTCCTGGACTCCATACCCGATCAAAACCAAACGGTAATTCTGCCATTGCCGTATGCACAGAAGGCATCAGATTCTGCGCTAGAGGTAATATCAGCGCAAATAAGGCAATCAGTCCTGCCAGAAAAAAGGATAAGCGTCTTTTAAATGAGGATGCGCCAGCGAGGGGCTGATGGGTGCGTGCTTTAAGGTCCTGAAAGTCATCAGGCAGGCGATGTGCCAATGCCAATGAAATAGCTAGATTGACATCTGGCGGCGCCGGTTCTACTTTTAATTCATAAGGCCCCACCATGAGTCTGGTGCCATAGCTGAGTTCAGTCCCTGGTATCAGGGCACCATCAATTTCGAGTTCACCGTTTAATGCCTGTACAACAAACTGACCTTCTTCATTTTGCTTGATAACCGCATGGTGCATCGACAGGCGAGGGTCGGGCAGATGTACGTTACATTCCGCACCGCGTCCAAGCATAAGCTCGTGTGCTGCGATGGTGCGGTAGCTCTTGACTGGCAAGCCACGCGAGTTGTAAGTGATTTTTATTAAAAGACAATTAAACATAAGTGCACTTCTGTAAATTCAATATTTGGGCGCATTACTGCGTTGCGCGGTACTCGCAACCTCGCTGTATAACTCATACTATCTCGGTTTCTGCGTTCCGTGCGCCTTGTACTGCAACCCAAATCTTGCATTTACATAAGCACACGTAAGATAACTTTAGTTGGTTCATAGTTACCAATAAATAAACACGGCAACAATATGCGCCGTCATTGCTACTAGCAGGGCGATAGTAAAAGGAACGTGCAGATAGAGCCAAATGCCTAATCTTGCGCGATACATGAGATCCTGACGAGCCCGTTTCACCAGTGATAAACGGCGCACCATAATTGTATATAGTTCGCGGTGTAATTTGCGTTGCTCAGGATTCAGCTCGTTAGCCATTGCTGTAAGGTCATCAACCGCTTGTGCCGATGGACAGTTAGGTTGATAGCCGCGTAGCTGATCAATGAGTCCTAGACCTATGGACGTTTCGCGACAGGCGCGTGAAACTGTGTTGTTAATGTCGTCAGGCATTACCAATGCAATCTGGCGTGCAAGCTTGTCGGCTTCAGCTATGCGCATTAACAGGCTATCAAGGCTATCTTCACCCATGTTTTCACTCATCTGGCGCGGGTAAATCATGTAGGTATAGTTGCCAAAAAAGCCACTGGCAACTACAACCAGCAGCAGTCCATAAGCGAGCGTGTGAATATTCATGCCATAATGAAAGCCGCTGTGCAGTGTTACCAACGCGGTCATGGCTGTGCCCAGATAAATATGTGCGGATAGCCAGCCCTGGGTTGAGCCACTGCTGCGATAGCGTCTTTTGCGAACCCCGTACCATGCCATCCACAATACCATCAGGGCGGAAATCGTACCCAGGCCATAGCCTAAAAAGCTGCCGCCATAATGACCAACCGCAGGCTCAAATATCAGATAGGCAGCAAACGCTACCAAAATAATCACCACTGCGATTTTGAAATAAAGATAATTTTTGTAATCGAAAATATTACTGCGCTGCATCAGTTGTACTTTCCAGAGATTATTGTGTGAATGTTCATTTGACTAAGCCTCATTAGCGCCAATTAAATTCACTTCACCAGATGTGCCGCTTGCGTATCCCAACAGACCTTCCGGATTTACGCGCAACGCAGCGCCAACAGGGCAGGCGCGCACACATACCGGGCCTTCTTTGATGTCTTTACACATATCACATTTCACTGCGACTTTAGTACCTTCTGTATCATCTGGTATTTTTGGTTGAATGCCGAGCAGCATTTGCCACAGGCTGCGCTCAGGCTGCTCATGGATAACAGCCATCTGGATCACATCATAAGGGCAGTTCTGCTGGCAATTGCCACAGCCGATACAGCTATCATCAATGTAAACTTCACCATGCGGGGCACGATGAATCGCGTCCGGCGGGCAGTCTTTCATACAGTGTGGATGCTCGCAATGACGACATGATGTAGGCACGCGAATGTTGGCAAAAATTGGCCCAGTGTCACGATCCAGCCGTGATGCGCCACCGTGAGTATTGGCACAGGCATCTTCGCAAAGATTGCAGCGCACACAGAGCGATTCATCAATCAGCAGCACATCAGTCGCTTCGCCCACACCTTGCTGAATCAGGAATGAGATTAAATTGGATTGTGTAGACTGGCTGGTTAATGAGCCGCCACCACTTGGTGCGTTTTCCAGTTGCTCTCGTTTTTCCTGATCCTGCAAGTGTTGCAGATAGCGAGTATCAAGCGCGCCGCGGATTTCAGGGTTGCGCGCAATAATCTCACGCATGCGGTCAGCTTTAATCATGACTGCATCGGTAGCTACTGCTGCACGCACCGTTGCGTATCGTGGTTCGCCCGAAACCAGCGACATTTCGCCTACATAATTACCTGCTGCCACATAAAACAGCACCACTTCACGACCGGCTATCATGCGTGAAACAGTGACAGAGCCACTTTGAATCAAATACAGCCCATCAGCGTCGTCGCCTTCATGGAATAGTTCTTCACCTGCCTCAAAGCTCTTCAGTATTGCATGGCTGGCAACATCATTCAGCTCTTCTTCGTCTAATGAAAGACCAATACATATTTGTACAACGCTCTTGATTGCGACTTCATTCAAAATACGGCGCATTGACTGTACCGAGTTAATGAGCTTCTGCATGAGTCGTCGCGGGGTTTCGATCAGTACACATTTTGTACGCGCGCGCACCGTTCCAGGTCTGCGACGGCCGGAAACCAGTGCCATTTCACCAAAAAACTCTCCGGTTTTAAGGTGGTCGTCCGGGTGCTCATCATCGTCAATCAGTACATCCAGTTCACCTTCGACGATAAAAAAGAAAGTTGTGCTGTAGTCGTTACGCCTGAAAATATAATCGCCAGGCTCACTCAATACAATGTTGCTTTCCAGCACCAATTCACGTAACTGCAGTGTGCTTAGCATTGCTAGCAAAGGTACATTTTTCTGTATTTTTACTAATACATCGTCAACGCCACGGTCATCACAGAAGCTCGAAAATTTCTCGCGCAGCAGTTCATTGTCCGCTGACTCTACCGGATTGCCGAGAATGTGCTCAATGACCTCATAACCCTGGTTAATGCCTTGTTTAATCAGCGGGTAACCGGCTAGGGCACCAATAATATACAGTCCCGGCACATTGGATTCATAGCTGGCAGAAAGCATGGGCAGGGCGCCGGCATCCGCAGTTGGAAAGGCTACACCGAAATTCTCCAATACAGGGCGTGAAGGCAGCGCACCTAGACGGGCGATGATTCTGTGGCAGGGAATGCGCTCAATGCCATTAGGTGTACTTGCGAACAGTGTGATAGGAAAATCACCGCTGCTATTTCTTTCAATCGATTGTGGTTTGGTTTGCAGCAGCCAGTCGATAGCGCCTTTTTGCCTGGCTTCGGTTAAGTGGTTAAGGTTGCTGTCTTTAAGGTTACTAAAATCTTCAGCACGATTCAGTATCATTACCTGATTGCGGCCAGTAAGCGCCAGTGCATTTTCTACACCGGTATCACCGCCGCCGACGACGACAATAGTTTCGTTCTGATAGGCATCAGGATCATCCAGATGATATTGAACCTCAGGGACGTCTCCGCCCGGAATTTCCAGTTTGCGCAAGTTACCCTGAACACCAATAGCCAGAATCACATTGTCTGCGGTAAAGCTTTCTCCGTCTTCCAGTTGTATCTCAAGGTGTTTGGCTGTACGTGAAATGCCGCTCACCTTGGTGTTGTAGCGTATATTGATTTTATAATCCGCTATTATTTTTTCCCAGGTTTCCAGTACGTTTTCACGCAGCGAGGCGCTAAAAGGCAGGGGGCTGCGCAACGGCAGGGCGCGCGGTTCAGCCATCACCAGTTTGCGGCGCTGGTAATGACGTATAGTATTGGCCGGTGCGGACGCGGCTTCAAGCAGCAGGTAATCTGCACTCTGTTCGGCAGCACGGGTTGCAGCGGACAAGCCGCTCGGACCCGCGCCGATGATGATAATATTGTAGTGTTTACGCATTTAACCCAATTATACTTTTATACCGCGATGAAGTGGTGCCCTGAGCATCATTTTATGATGGCAAAATGTTGCTGCAGACCTAGATCAGTTTTGAGGGTAAATTTTGAGAATACATTATTGATATCATGATGATTGTTATTGATGTAAGTGAAAAAATCATTGACTGAGGGAAGATCATGGATAAATTCATGCAGGCAGCAATTGAAGAAGCGCGTGTAGGTTTGGAAGAAGGCGGCATTCCTATAGGCTCGGTCATAGTACATAAGGGCAGTATTATCGGTCGTGGCCATAATCAGCGCATACAGCTTGGCAGTGCTATTCTGCATGGAGAAATGGCTGCCTTTGAGAATGCAGGCCGCCAGCCAGCGAGTGTTTACAAGGAATCGGTGCTTTATACGACATTATCACCATGTTCAATGTGTAGCGGTGCCATTTTGCTGTATGGCATAGCTAAAGTTGTTATTGGAGAAAACAAGACATTCATGGGTGAAGAGGCCTTGCTTAAATCCAGAGGCGTAGAAGTTGTAGTCGTTCAGGATGAAACCTGTACAGCATTAATGCGTAATTTTATTGCCGATCAGCCTCAGCTATGGAATGAAGATATTGGTGTAATTTAGCCTGTCCTGCTTATCTTGGATATTTATATGTTTACAACGGGAGTGTAAATGAATCGGATTTATGAGTGGTTAAATCTACGGCGATTTGGCTTTATTGTAATTTTTACGGTGTTATTTATTTCGATCGTTCTGTCTGATCCTGATTATTTCTGGCACCTGAGTGCCGGTCAGTATATTTGGGAACATAAGGCACTGCCCTCAACCGATATATTTTCATATACTTTTGCAGGTAAGCCCTGGGTGCTGCATGAATGGCTATTTGAGATCATACTGTTCGGCGTATATAGCTTTTGGGGTGGTCTTGGTGTAAAACTGTTTACTGCCACATTTGCCACGGCTACAGTCTTTGTAGCTTACGGTATTGCAAAGCGTCTATTAGGAAAGCCTTACTGGGCTTTTTTTCTTGCACTTATTCTCTTTTATCAAATAGTTCCCAATGTTTCGCCGCGCCCGCAATTGTTCACATTCCTGATATTTGCTATTTATTTGCGAATTCTGGTCAATTTTAAGTATTACAGTGATGTGCGCAAGCTATGGCTGCTGCCAGCGTTAATGGTGATATGGGTTAATTCGCATGGTGGCTATGTAGCTGGTTTAGTGCTGATTCTTTTGTTTGTCGCTTGTGAATGGCTCATGTTAATTCTTTCACAGCAGAGGGATGCAATACATAAGCAGCGTTTAAAAAAATTGACAATGATTGCTGTGGTTACGGTTGCTGTCACATTGCTGAATCCTTACTTTATTGACCATTGGATTTATCCTTTTACCGTGATGAATATGGATGCATCGCAAAATATTATTACTGAATGGCGCAGCCCGGATTTTCATACTTTCCGCTGGAAGTTCTTTTTGTTATTGGTTTTTGGTGCATTAACAGTAGCAATATACAGTGAGAAACGTCCTGATTTTACAGAAATTGTATTGTCTGTATTCTTTATTTCAGCTGCTTTTATTTCTGTACGCCATGCTCCAATATCGGTATTGGCAATCGTATTTCTAACTTCAGTAACACTTGCGCATGTGCCATTTGCCAAAATATTTTCATGTATAAAACTGGATCGGTTCGCATTGCATTATCGCCGGTTAGTTGGCAATGGCAGTGATTTAGGTAAAAAGGAATTCCTGTTTAACTGGATGCTGCTCGCGATAACACTGACAGGCTGCCTGTTTTATTATCCGGTTTTTCATGCGAAAGATGAAGATAAGATCAATAAGACCGTGCCGGTTAAAGCCGTTAAATTCATCAAGGATGCGGAAATTAAAGGCCGTGTGTTTAGTGTTTATCATTACGGCGGCTATCTGATTAATCAATTTTATCCAGAGCAATTGGTATTTATAGATGGGCGTGCAGATCTCTATGGGGATAAGTTCATACAGGAGTATTTAGAGATCGTAGAGGCGAGAGCAGGGTGGAAAGAAAAGCTGGAAAAACACCATATTGATTATGTTATTGTTACTCGAAAATCTGCATTAGTAGAGCTGTTGCAGACTAGTGCAGATTTTAAGTTGATTTACAAGGATGAGGTGAATGCTGTTTTGCTTAAGAATGATGTCAGATATGCGTCAATCATTTCAAAATATGCCCAATAAAGATATCCCAAATAAAGATATCGGTAACTACCACAAAACTACTATTAACTTTTATGGTAGTGATATTGCGCCTTTACGTAATAACAGTTCAAAGTCTTTAGCAGGCACAGGCTTGCTAAACAGATAACCTTGAATCTGATCGCAATGATTCTGGCGTAAAAACTCCAGTTGTGGTTCGGTTTCAACGCCTTCTGCTATGGTTTTAAAAGCCAGACCTTTGGCCATGCCGATAATGGCAATAATAATCGCTGCATCTTCTGGGTAGTGCTCCATGTCACGTATGAATGACTGGTCAATTTTTAGTTTGTCGATTTTGAATCGTTTTAAATAAGTCAGTGACGAATAACCGGTACCAAAATCATCAATTGATAGCTGGACACCAAGTGCACTTAACTGATCCAGTACGCGAATAGTACGCTCAGAGTCTTCCATCGCAACGCTCTCTGTCATTTCGAGCTCAAGCATGGCTGGATCAAGTTTTGTTTCGCGCAACGCGTTGCAAATCGACTCGAAGAGGGAATCTTGGCGGAACTGCACGATAGATAGATTGACGGCAACAGGTACGATAGCTATTCCTGCAGCTTGCCATTTAGCTAATTGCTGTAAAGCTGTAATCAGAACCCAGCCGCCGATTTCATTAATAAGGCTACTTTCCTCTGCGATTGGTATAAAGTTTGAAGGCATGACCAAACCTCTCTTTGGGTGCTGCCAACGTATCAGTGCTTCTGCACCAATGATCTTCGAACTGATAGCATCCACCTGAGGTTGGTAATAGAGTTCGAATTCATTCTGCTCTAATGCCTGCCTTAGTTCATTTTCTATTTGCAGCACTTTATAAGCCTGCTCATGCATCTGTTGCGTGAAAAACTGAAAATTATTGCGGCCGGCTTGTTTTGCACGATAAAGCGCTGCGTCCGCGGATTGTGCGAGTTGTTCAAAACTATCACCATCTTGTGGAAACTCGGCAATGCCAATGCTGGAGGTCATAATGATGCGCTGCTCTGCAAACATGAATGGTTTTGACACAATATCGAGTAATTTTTTTGCCACATGTGCAGCACCTTCGGCATCAGTCTCAGGTAGCAGCATTATAAATTCATCGCCACCTTGCCGACTTAACGTGTCTTCAGGGCGCAAACTGTTCAGCAAACGCTTTGCTAGTTCTTTAAGCAGGGCATCACCAACACTTGGACCTAATGATTCATTTACAATTTTAAAGCGATCTAGATCAAGATAAATTAGTGCCATTGCCGTTTTATTGCGTTTTGCAGCTGCTAATGCCAGTTTTGACCGGTCACGAAGTAAATTGCGGTTTGGTAGTTGTGTTAATGGATCAAAGTTGCTGAGAAACTCAATGCGCTGCTCTGCCAACTTGTGTTCGGAAAGGTCACTGATGATACCTATGTGCTGAGTGATTTTTCCATCTTGATCTCGCACTGTACTGATTGAAAGCCGCTCTGAGAAGAATTCGCCATCTTTACGTCGATTAAGTACCTCGCCTTGCCAATATCCTTTATCAATAATCTGCTGCCACATGTTTTTGTAAAAGGCTTTGTTGGTAGTGCCTGATGCCAGTATGCGCGGGTTTTTACCAATGACTTCTTCCGCTTTATATCCGGTAATCTCAGTAAAAGCTTTGTTTACAGTAAGAATTTTATTGTTAGCATCCGTAGTGATAATACCTTCACGGCTAAATTCAAAAACCTGTGCATTGACGCGTAAAAGCTCTTCTGCAATCTTGTCGTCCGTGATGTTCAGCCAAGCACCTACAGCTTCTGCAGGTTTGCCTGAACTATCACGAACAAGCATGACCTTATCATCAATCCATATTACACTGCCATCAGCATGTAAGAAGCGATATTGGTGACTCAGCGAACCGTTTTCAATCAGGCTCTTCTGGGCTTGCAGTACAGCGGCTCTATCGTCGGGGTGCACATGATCAATCCAGAAATGGGGCGCACGCCAGTCCTTTGTAGTAAAGCCTGTTAACTTCTGAATATTGTGACCGATAAAGTCAACAATAAAATCGTCACCGCTAGGCTGGGGTTTTAATGAGTAAATAATTGCAGGGCTAACATTCAGGATATGTCTGATTCGGTCATAGGCGTCTTTCAAGTCATGCGTCAGATGCAAGCGTTGCGCTTCATGATCGAAGTTGTTCAGCGCAAAGCTGACATCGGTAGTCATTTCCCTCAGTAAGTTAGTTGCTTCCTCATCAAAACCCTGATGTATCGCATTGTAAACATTGAGTACAGCATATGGTTTGCCGTTGCGTTGAATAGGGAAACTAGCCGCAGATTTCCAGCCAAATGCAGCGGCACGATCATGCCAATGGCTAGTGAGAGGGTCAGACAGGTAGTCATTAATAATGATGACTCGATTTTCTCTCATGGCTATGCCTGTCGGGCCTTGCCCATCCGGCGAGTTTTCCAGAATCGAGAACGTCAACTCATTAATGTACTCAACACCGCTGCCATATACCGCAGCCGGCAATATTTGAGAGGTGTTTTTATCCAATTGGCCTATCCAGGCCATTTTCATACCGCCAAAATCTACTGCGCACTGGCACACTAACGGAAATAAATCACTTTCATTTTCCATGCGCACAATTGCCTGATTGACCTGGCTCAGCGCCTGATAAAGTCTGGTGAGCTGTTTAATACGATCTTCATTTTTCTTTCTGCCGGATAAGTCGTGTACATTCAGGAAATAATTATCATTTTCCAGCTTCTGGCAGCTGACTTCGACCATAAACTCTTCGCCGTTATTGCGGACGAACGTACATTCTTCATGTAAGGGTTTACCCGCCATTACTTTTTTTACACTAGACACCAGGCGAGGGAGTTCGTGTTCTGCCAGAATGTCGTACATGTGCATATTTAAAAATACATTACGTTGGTATCCGAGCATTTTCAGTGCTGCATTATTGGCTTCTAAAACGGCATGTTCGCAGTTCAAGACCAGAACGCCATCGCCGGCCTGGTCGAATAGTTTTTGATAGCGCGCATCGGCGCTTTGGCGGCTTCTCATCAGGAACCAGGTCAGGAGTCCTAAAAGTAGGGTTAACGCAATGCCTGTCAGGGCAACAAATATTGATTTGTCAGTAGATAAAACACGCGCTTTAAATGCAGGGGTTGTACTTGATAATATGGTCCACTGGCTACCGGCAATATCCAGAACCCGGACTGCCTGTAAACTGCCTTCGACGCGCCTTTGCTCGTGGGTTACTTTGTCTGAATGATATAAACGGGAAGCATCTGTTAATTTGTCGCTGTCATGAATTTCTATATCGATATCAGGATCAATTTCGCCGCTTAAACCTGCCATAAGATCATTTAGCCGAAAAGGAACATCTACCCAACTAGTAATCGATGCTCGCCTTTCGTTTAAAGTGTTTAGTGAGGCATTCTTTTTATAGATCGGCAGATACATAACAAAGGCATGCGCCAGTGGTTTTCCTTCATCCTGTACCAAGGTGAAGTGAGAGGTAATTCTAACGTCATTGTCATCCCTTGAACGCGCCATGGCTATGCGTGCAGGAGCTGCTGTTGATGTGTCAAAACCTAGTGCTTTGGAATTCTCGTCATCGAGCGGTTCAATTGCAGTAATGGGGGTGTAAAGGTCGCGATTGCCTTCGGGGTGAATGTTGTAATGCGGGAAACCCTGTTTACGGTTTTCTGCAATATGGTTTTCTTTTTCAGCGTGTTTGACCAGCTTTACCAAGGCCACGCCTTTTAAACCAATATGTGTGTTGAGCCGAAGTGATTGAATATAATTGTGGAACTCATTGGCAGTGACATTCTCGGAACCATCTATATATCCCTTTACGCCAAGCATCAGAACTTGAAACGCATTTACGCGGCTGAGGATATTATTGGCAGTTACGTCTGCTGAATACTCTAGCGTTGAACGTAACTTTCTATTGTCATCTTGCTGTGCATCAAGCCACAGGGTGTAGGTGAGTAATGATCCGGTCAACATGACTAGCCCAGACAAAAGCCAAGGCATTAACTTCATGCTGACTAATCTGGCAACATGTTTTTTAAGTGACGATAACAGGCTCATCTGATATCCGTTTTTTTTATTGCTATTATTAGTTCTAGAGTTTACACCTAATTAAATTTAAATTGGGATTAAATCTCTTTTTTACTTCTGCACAAAGATAGAGTGTGTCTTGAATATTTATGCTATATCTACAGGATATATAAATATTGAGCTGAACGTAATTTACGTATTTGTCGTGTATCTATAAGCTTTTATTCTTGTAGAAAGTCATGTTATTGAAGCAATGAAAGGTAGGTTATGAAAAAGAATTTTGCCGTTATGATTGCTGTCTTGATGGTGGCGCTGGTTTTATGGGGGCTGTTTTTTGAGAACAGCTCAACAATTATTGTAATCAATGGCCAGGAGATTGAGGGGCCATTAAAGGGTGCGCTAGGGGCGGGCGGACTTGTGGTGGCTTTGATTGCTTTAATTAGTCTGGCTATTCTGTTGGCATTAGCATTTGCCGGCACCGGCATCATTATTGCAGGCTGTATTGTTGTCGCGATAGGCATTTTTAGCGCCTTTGTATTCCCATTCCTATTTCCGGTATTGATTCCATTAGCTTTAATTTGGGCTTTTATTGCGCTGATTCGCAAAAAATAATCTGTTAGTTGTGCTGCACAGTCTTACGCACCTTGAATGTTGGCGTTGATCGATATCTACAACGCTATCAATAATTCAAATTTCAATAAATATCCCATTATGTATGCTAGCGCACATATTTAAATCAAAGTTCGTTTTACTCTTAAACTAGGGTTGATTCTAATAGCCATACAAATGAGTGACGATTACACACACTTTAACCTTAGTTACGATTGCTTTGACAATTAGTGCAGCGTGAATTGCAATCAATAAGAATATTTTTGTTAGGCATTCAAGGCATTGGATATTGATTAACAGTGAATAGTCTTAGTAACTCGGAAGTAATGAGTGAAAACGTTTTTCTAACCAGGCTATGCTACCTACAACAATGTCTGCTACCCTTAACGCAAGTTAACATCGGGAGATCTACCATGATTAAAAGAATTTTTTCACTAATGTTCATGGCATTATTTTTGGCGGGTACGGCAGCCGCAGTAACTGGCTGCAATACTGTTGAAGGTGCAGGCAAAGATATAGAGCAGGGCGGTAAAGCTATTAAAGAAGAGGCAAGTGAGCATAAATAATCATTTACTCTTGTATTGC
>JAHRYP010000030.1 GCA_020622105.1 Methylotenera sp. | reverse complement strand
AAAGGTTGATCGACTGATATAAATGATTTGAACAAGTTTTTGCATATCGCCCCACGTGCTATTTTTATAATAATAATTAGTAAATCAACTCAAATTGACAATATCGACTATCAACTCGTTCTGTAAGATATAAAAAAAAATTCAGTCACAGGCGGATATGTGAAGATGTGAGCTGGTTCCTATAAAATTCACTTGCTTAGCTGAGCGCGAACGTATGGACATCTCCTTTACCTTGGCTAGCCGTAATGCTGTGCTTAATTATCGACTCATTTCTTTCGGCCATGTTTTATCATTAATCTTGATAAAATTAACGCAATACAGCACCGATTTTCGTCATCTCTTGCGTACCAAAAAGCAATAAAACTAATGGCTCAAGAGGTTCAGTTTGTTATTCAGCTCTACAAGGGAAATAAAGGTTTGCAATCATTGCAATAGCAACCTTAAATGGAAAATAATCGAAGAGAAGCTTGATAAATTGTTGATTGAGTTAACTACTGAATAGCAGTTACTAAGAAAATATCGCCACGATATAAAATATGATCAAAATAAACACAAAGCCCCAATTTAACAGCCAAATTAGTAGCTTCCATAATATGTCATCCATCATTGAACAATCCCTTCAATATCCTGCAATTACACACAGCTTAAATGCTGAATATGAAAGTAATATGATGTAAAGTTTATTGAAATGTTAAAACTACTCTGTGGTTTAGAACTTACAAAGAGTTAGTTTGTTATACGATGCAGTTTCTGCCTTTTTGCTTTGCCAGGTAAAGTCGCCTATCAACCTCCGCAATAAAAGTCATCTGTTCGTCGTTACGAGTCGGGATGATAGTACCAATACCGAGACTCACAGTCAGAAGCTGGCTAACCTGAGATTTTTCATGGAAAATCTGTTCTTTAAAGATCACGTTGCGGCATCGCTCTGCTACCTTCCTTGCTGCCTCAGCATCTGTTTCCGGCAATACTAGTACGAACTCTTCTCCGCCAAAACGCGCCAGAAAATCTCTGGATCGAGTGGCTACTGAACTTAAAACCTGCGCCACACGTTTTAAACAGTCATCTCCCTGAATATGCCCATAATGGTCGTTATATTGCTCGAAATAATCAATATCGAGCATAATTAATGAAAGTGGCTGGTGATTACGCGATGCATTCGCCCATTCCTCGTCCATGATTGAATCAAACTTGCGTCGGTTGGGAATGCCGGTTAAACCATCTTTGAACGACAGCTCTTCCAGTTCTCTTTGTAAAACGATCAACTTCTCTTCTGTTGTTTTGCGCTCACTGATATCGAACATAAACCCGATAAGAGATTCAACTTCACCTTGCTCATTACGCACGACGTGCACCACATCTCTAATCCAAACGTAATCCCCGGCTTTGGTAAGGGCACGATAATCAGCCTCATGATCAGTACCTGCCTTTGACTGGGCAACACAAAAATCCACAACCCAAGCCCTGTCCTCAGGATGCATCCTTGATGCCCAATCCTCAACCGATACCCAGCTTGAAGGTGACCAGCCTAACAAGCGTTCTATTTGCGGGCCGATATAAGAAAATTTGAGCGTACTCCAGTCTATTTGCCATGGAATGGCTTTCGTCGATTCCAGCAGCGTCTTGTAAACTGTAGCGTCTGTTTCCATGTCTTGATTGATGATCGTCATCTGCTGATACAACCTTTTACCATAATGATTAGAATGTTGCTTTAAGTTATCCTTTTCATTTTACTTCATATACTTAGCACTTACCCAAGTATACAAACCACCCTCAAAATGAAATAACGTTTCAGCAGAATCATACCATTTGATGTTTAAAAATTCAGCTTGATGCATAGGATTTTTGCAGATCAGAAAGAGAAGCTGTACTGCAACAAAATAAATTCATGTGCTGAATGGAAACTTTTTTCTATTCACCAAAAGTCATCCATTACCGGCATTACAATCAGGGCTGATGATACAGGCTACAATTTTTAAATTAATCTGCATCATTAACAGTTGCACGTATCACTTGTCCTGGCTTGAAAATTACTATCGGACTTTCCAAGACATCACTACTGGCTTCAAGCATTCGATCTCTGCATGTGCCAATGGCCTGAACATTAAGACTAAAAGTACCAAAACCGCGCAGTTCAATGCGGCCACCACTAATTAATCTTGCTGACATTGCATCAATAATGGTCTCGACAGATAACGAAATATCATCTTCGGTTAAATCAGGAAATCTTGCTGCAAGACTTGTAATCAGCTTATTCATAAACATACTTTATACAACTAGCTACATGCTGCAATTGTAGATAGCGCATTTCTGCTCCTCTTAATTAAATAATCATTTAAAAAACGTGTGTTAATTTTTTGATTGATTCACACGTTAATATTACATTATTTATGGGAATATTTACCATAAATAATCATTGATTAAATATTTAAGCGTCACGTATTCTATTTGCCTCGACAAGAGTAAATATTAGAAATTGACGGAACTGACAATATGGTCTGAAAATGAAATAAGAAGTTATTGAGCGACTACAAGATAACGCAAATATTACTGCGGGCGTATTGGCCACATTAGCCAGAGCAGCATTAGCCCGGCCACATTGACACTATCACCTACTGCAAATAATGTTGGCTTTAAGTTCACCAACACTGTAATTCACAATACCAGACCAGCTGATTTCAGGCTCATTAAAACTGGACATCTCAATCACATTACCCTTCGCCATATTTTCAGAAAAATAGCTGATTGCAAGCGCTTTAAACTTCTTGTTTTTGCAATCATGCAGTTCAGTAAACTGTGTTGATAATTCTTTTTTATGCTGCCCAAGATAATAGTCATTCAGAGTGGATACGGTAACTAAATTGCCGTTCTTCTGCAACGTATCAAAATCTACATACACGTTCTCATTATCACTGGTTTGAATCATTGTCCATTCGGCTGCTGCCGGTGTTGATATTAGAATTAATACTATTAAAAATTTGTTCATCTGTTTGACCTTTATATATTTGCAAGCATTTTCTAAATAATGCATTATTTAATGGATGCGGCAAGTTGCTGTTTCAAAACTCTGGCTGCCATTGCATAACCACCATCGCTGCCATCAACAAAATGGAAGTGGTTTCCAGTATAAGATTGAATCAGGCATGTCACCAATGCCTCCCTCGATTTGTGCATGCCATAAACTAGCTGCTGTGATTGATATTTTGCTTTCAAAAAATCTTCAAGCGCGGAGGTCTGCGCATCACTGCTATCAATAACCATGCGTAGCATGCCATCAAATTTCCTGAAGTCAGTATTCTCGACTAACTCTGCACGATAACGACTCCATTTAACAGCTTCTGTATCCAAGTTACGAGAAAAAAGATACTTGCCGGCCAGATTCTGAAAAACTGTTTTTGCAATATATCCAAGCTTTGACCACAGACCCAAATAGATGGATCTGACCCGCCACTCGTGACTTAACAGTTTTGGATTAAGCGTTAACTGCATAAATCTGGATCTTAACGGATGATAATCTGCTACATCGCCATAAATGCCATAAATCTTATTGAATATTTCCTGATAAATTTTGTAGTTGGCACCCGCATCATCAGACATAGCAGCAATCAGTAAGGATAGCTTGTGACCATTAAAACTGGGCACACCCTGCCATCTGCATTCAAAACCTTCAAAACTAGCCTCTGCAAGGCCTTCATCAACATGCACCATTATGACGCTGGGAGATATATTCGCCTTTATACGCCGTTCTACCTGTTCCCAGCCGCTGCCTGAAAAACTAGCATAACTCAAATGGGGAGATAATCTGATTTTCGCCAAATTAACTGGTAACTTTTCTTTTGCAAGATCGCTGACACTTACCAGACCAACCCGCAAATCCAGACCAAAGCTATCTCGTGAAAGTCTCTGTGCGCCACGCAATGCTTTGATCACTTGCTGAACAGTACAATCCGGAATAGCAAAGGTTGCTCCATCGCCGCCAAATACAAAAGGAATATCGATATCTCTGTCGACGTTGATTACAGCAGCGATGCAGGCCGCCCCAACCGTATTCACTTTTTTATAATTACCGGCTTCTATTGCACTTGTGGAATCTACCACATCTGCCACCACTACCCACCAGTCATCTGGAAGCGCATGATGCAGGTCCGCTTCGACTGCTTCTGAGAATGTTTCAAGTACTTTTAGCTCACGATAGAAATGACGATTATCCTTCAAACACTACCCCTTTTATTTAGATGCATCACATCAAATATACCAAAAATCATTTTTACATCAGCAATGATTTATTAAACTAGATGTGCCTAATCCTTGACCGAAGCTGTAATGGTTAACTGCAAGTATAGGAAGACATTGCATTAGCCATCGCTATTTAACATGCGCATACGACATAAAAAATAGAGAATAAATTCAACTTCATCATAACTCTCTTGCAATATTTAAATGGAAATAAAAAGTACCAGCCCGATATTTGGTTTCTCACCTATTATTGATAATTCTTCATAGCCAACCTACGCAGTAGGCTTGTCGAGTTGTAACGATCAGGAGGATTTATTTTATGACGACCATGCTTCGACAGGCTCAATACGAACGAGGTAAAAAATAGCCTGTGTGAAGGCCCAGTATTTTTGGCATTTGTGATGATGGTTTTGCCGTGCTATTCTGCAGCCAATTAATTTTCTAAGCAGCACCAATGTCATTGAATAAACATTTCTCAGTTGCAGTCATCGGTGGTGGCCCTGCAGGCCTGATGGCTGCAGAAGTACTGTGCCAAGGCGGAATAAAAGTAGATCTGTTTGATGCGATGCCCAGCGTTGGCCGTAAGTTTTTGATGGCGGGTAAGGGTGGCATGAACATCACACATTCAGAACCACTGCCTGCGTTTGCTGGGCGTTACGCAAGCCGCGAGAGAAATATCGCACCTTTGTTAGAGTCATTCAACCCAGAAGCACTGCGCAAATGGATACATACACTGGGTATAGATACTTTCGTGGGCTCCTCCGGCCGCGTATTTCCGCGCGAAATGAAAGCTGCGCCTTTACTGCGCGCATGGCTGCACCGACTGCGCGAAGCTGGCGTGAGTTTTCATATGCGGCATCGCTGGCTGGGCTGGGATGAACATAATGCCCTGCGTTTCACTACCCCTGATGCAGAGAAATTAGTTCAGGCCGATGCCGTGATACTGGCATTGGGTGGCGGCAGTTGGGCGCACCTTGGCTCTGATGGCTTATGGATACCCCTGCTTGAACAGCGTGGGGTTGCAGTTGCGCCGCTGCAACCGGCAAACTGCGGCTTTAATACCAACTGGAGTGAGCACTTCAGTACACGCTTTGCTGGCGAGCCAGTAAAAAACGTAGCGCTATCTTACACAGATATAGAAGGTATTGAGCACCGCAAACAAGGCGAGATCATGATCACCGCCAGCGGCATAGAAGGCGGCCTGATCTACGCTCTATCAGCAGTTCTGCGTGACACAATTGCAAAGAATAGTAACGTACAGATTTATTTAGACTTACTACCTGATAAAGAGGAGCAGCAGGTTGTTAATGAAATAACACACCCGCGCGGTTCCAGGTCAATGTCCAGTCACCTTCAAAGCCGACTGGGCATCAAAGGCGTCAAAGCTGGCCTGCTACGCGAGTTGGCTGGTACAGAAGTCTACGCTGACCCCAAACAGCTGGGCGCCGCGGTCAAGCGTTTACCGCTTACACTTGTAGCTCCTCGACCGCTGAATGAAGCCATTAGCAGTGCAGGTGGCATAACTTTTGAAGCAATGGATGAACAGTTAATGATTCGCAACCTGCCCGGTGTATTCTGTGCAGGTGAAATGCTGGACTGGGAAGCACCTACCGGCGGCTATCTGTTAACCGCCTGCTTCGCAAGCGGCAAAGCGGCCGGGCACGGAGCCCTGAACTGGCTTAAGTACAAATAGATTGTCTAGCCGCGCGATCAAGTGAGTTGAATCAGAATAAAATATAAAAACTCGTTAAAAGAGTCATACATCAATGCACAGTATTGATCTCATGAAACTTAACCCGGTTACGACCGGCATCCTTAGCAAGATACATAGCATCGTCAGAACGTTTCAGGATTTCTTCCGGCGCGACTTCATTACCGACAAACAAGACTACGCCAATACTGGCAGTACAATGATGCACTACAGTGGACTCTTTACCCGTGCCGCTAGTTGTTTTCAGCACATAAGGTTCGGCCAGCAACTGGCGTATTTTATCTGCCGTAGCTTCAGCCTCTTTTTCAGATAATTTCTTGTCCGTATCAAGCTGTTCAAGCTCCACCACAAACTCGTCACCGCCAATTCGTGCAACAGTGTCTGCTTCACGCACGCAGCTTTTTAAACGCGTTGCCACCTCAATTAGCAGCAAGTCGCCAACCGCATGTCCATAATGGTCATTAAGCGGCTTGAAGTTATCCAGATCTAAAAACATCAGGGCACCATAACAGCCGGTGCGCTTGCTTTTTACCATCGCCTGACGGAGACGGTCTTCAAACAGATAGCGGTTAGGTAGCTGGGTAAGTCCGTCATAAAGTGCCTGATGGCGGATCTGCTCTTCCATCAATTTTCGCTCGGTAATATCGGTGTGCGTGCCACACATACGGGTAGCTTTATGATTGGCATCACGCTCCACCACCTGCGCTTGATCAAGTATCCACTTATATTGCCCGTCTTTCGTGCGCATGCGATATTCAATACTATGCACAGGCACCAATCCCTCGAGACAGTCTTGAATAGATTGGTAAGCCATCGCTTGATCATCCGGATGGATGAAATCGATCCACTGCTTAACAGTAAACTCAATATCATTTAAGTGATATCCAAGCATGGTTGCCCAGCGCTCATTCCGGATGACTTTGTTTTTTACAATATCCCAATCCCAGAACCCGAGCTGGCTAGCATCCAGCACCAGCTGTAATTGCTTTTCTCTATCATGCAACCGTACCTCTGCTGCATTTTTATCAAGCGCAATACTGATTAAGTCGGCACACTGCTCAATTAACTCGATATCAGCAGTTGTAGGCTTATTCACTTTGCGATGATAGATTGCAAAAGTACCTAACACCTGATGCGTCGAAGACTTTATCGGCTGTGACCAGCAAGCTGCCAAACCTGCGCTGTCCGCAAGCTGTTTATAGAGCTGCCAGTAGGGATGTGTAGAAATATCATCAACGATCACGCGTTCACCCGCAAAAGCTGCAGTACCGCAAGAGCCTTTGCCAACGCCAATTTCAACACCTTTGATCGCCTCATTATAAAAATTCGGCAGGCTGGGAGCAACAACATCGGCCAATCGCTTGCCTTCATCATCGAGCAACAAAATACTGCATATCATTTCCGGGTGAATTGCCTCAATACCGGTAACTGTAGCAAGCATTACCTGTCTGGTCGGCTCACCACGTGCCAGCATCACCAGTATGCGATTACGGAACTGCATGTGGGCTTGCTGCAGCTTTAGCTCGGAGATGTCTGTGTGCGTGCCGATTGCGCGTAGTGGCCTGCCGGAATTATCACGGCTCACGACCAAACCACGGGTCAGTATCCATTTATAAGTACCATCTTTGCAAAGCAGGCGATGCTCATGCGAATAACTTGCCGTGATGCCATCAAAATGTTTACTTACAGCAGCCTCGGTATCAGCCTTATCTTCAGGGTGAATACGCTTATTCCATTCATCCAGCCCTTCACCCACCTCGGCTTCAGAGTAACCTAATAACTCTTTCCACCTTTTAGAATAAAGCACTTTTCCACTTGCTACGTCCCAGTCCCAAATACCATCTCCGGAGCCTTCTATCGCGAACTTCCACAGAAATTGACTTTCCTTGAGCTCATTAAAAGCATGTTCTGCCTGTTCGACGGCATCTGAACGCTGGTATTGCAGGCGAGTACTCACTATGAGCATTAACGTTAGCGGGAGCCACATGCTGAGCAACAGCGCATAAAGGTATGGCACTGCTTCAATCAAATTCCATGTTGAGATATAAATAGTGGCGGGTGCCAGTTGCGGGGGATTAAACGCACGGTAAATAAACAAAATAGCGCCAGTTGCAAATATCAGCGCAGCAATCCGCTTGATTACTCTCAGCCTGGCCTCGCCTTTAGACCAGAACAAAATGCTGCAGGCAACAAAGAATGAGGCATAAAGTACAGACGTTAGCGTAACCCGTTCTGAGATACTCGGTGCAAAAATACAGATTAGAAATGTAAGGCCAGCAGCATACCACTGCCAATTACGTCCAGCACCCACATGCAGCAGCATTCGCGTGCCGACATACATAAAACCGACGCCTAGCATAATAAGCGTATTAGCACTGACGATAGAGAGAAAATCAGGAATATGGCCCCGCAGCCCGAGCAATAAGAGACCTAATGCAATCAGCAATGCTGAAAGCCCCCAATACTTCATGCTGTGCTCCTGCGGCACCAGATGCCATAACATCATGGCTACAAATACAAAACCGACGAAGCTCACCATTGCGACTAGTCGCAGCGTATTTAACTCAAACATGAGATGTTCTTCTTGTTGATTTTTATCAGTAAATTATATGCCTTAATTTTTATATGCGTTAATTTTTTATATAGGTCTAGGAATTAAAAAGCCGCTATAACAGCGGCTTTTTAATTAATACAAAATATTTAAATATCTTTGCAGCAAGCTAAATTTAAGTACTCATTTATACAAAACTATTCATTTCGCATAAAAAAATTCGCCCCAAGATTTCTATTTATATAGATTGCGCATCCAGCACCGGCAGCAAGATATAATGCATATCGGTGTGCTGAAACTCAGCTTTTAGCGCCGCAATCAGCGCATGCATCACGGGTAATGTTGCATGCAGCATAAACTGTACTCGACTTTGCCGACCAGTGACCTGCTCAACCAGGCTGAGTTTTACCGAGCCATGGCCGGCACCATGACCCGTACCATGGCCGTTGGCTGGAGCAGTAGTGAAGCCGCTGATTGCAGTTTGCTGCAGCAGAAAATCTACCAGCACTTCTTCCAGCTTAGGTGTAACAAGCAATATTAAAAGCGCTTGTGCTGCATTATCCTGTGTCATTCTCACTCCTACTTGAAAAATCGGCGATAAAAGATTGGCAGTAGCACCAATGTAAGCACTGTGGAACTGACTAACCCACCGATGACAACTACCGCTAATGGACGCTGAATCTCAGAACCGGGGCCGGTAGCAAATAACAGCGGAATCAGGCCAAAAGCCGTGATGCTCGCTGTCATTAACACCGGCCTCAACCTGCGTTTTGCCCCTTCAACCACAATATCAAGTACAGCCATGCCCTGCGCTTCCAGCTGATTAAAATAGCTTACCATCACCACACCATTGAGAACGGCAATACCAAGCAAGGCAATAAAACCGACTGAAGCCGGCACCGAAAGATATTCACCTGACAGCCACAACGCAAATACACCGCCTATCATGGCAAATGGAATGTTGGATAGAATCAATAACGCCTGCTTCACAGAACCAAAAGTAGCAAACAGCAACAGGAAAACCAAGGCAATCGCAACCGGTACTACAATCGCCAACCGTGCCGCAGCGCGTTGCTGATTCTCGAACTGGCCACCCCACTTGATAGAATACCCTTCATCAAGTTTCACCTCAGCACTTACGCGCTGCTTGGCTTCTTCAACAAAACTCACCAGATCACGATTACGCACGTTCGCAGTTACTACCACATAGCGCGCGCCGCGTTCCCTGTCCACTTTCACCGGCCCCTCTTCACGCACCACTTTCGCAACTGCACTTAAAGGAATATTTGTTCCAGTTGGCAGAGTGAGCATCAAGCTATCAAAATCTGCGGGGGAATCGCGTAAGGCCTGACTGCCTCTGACCAGCACCGGAGTTCGCCGTTGCCCTTCCTGCACCACGCCTAACTGTTTGCCTTCCAGCTGCGCAAGCAATATTGATTGAATTTCGGTAATATCCAGCCCCAAACGCCCTGCTGCCGTGCGGTCAATTTTGACCTGCAGATATTGCACACCGCTGTTTTCCGGCGTGTAGACATCCTGACTGCCAGCAACAGACTCCAGAATCTTGATAATCTGCTGCGCTTTGTCATCGAGCGTTTTCAGGTCATGGCCGAAAATCTTGATTGCCAGATCTCCGCGCACCCCCAGAATCATTTCATTTACACGCATATCAATCGGCTGCGTAAAGCTGTAAGCCAAACCTGGCAGCTGATGCATGACCTTACGCAGTTCATCGATCAACTCCGCCTTGGTTTCCATACGCCACTCATTCATAGGCTTAAGAATCAAAAAGTTATCGGTCTGATTCAAGCCCATCGGATCTAAGCCAAGCTCATCGGAACCAACACGCGAATAAACGCCTTTCACCTCCGGCACCTGGCTCAAAATGGCACGCTGCACACTCAAATCAGTACTGATGGTTTGCTGCAGATTAACCGAGGGCAATTTCTCTACACCAATGATGATGTCACCCTCATCCATAATCGGCATAAACGTTTTACCGATCTGTGTGTATACCACTCCGGTAAAGGCCAGCATCACAAACGCAGCGATTACAATCACTTTAGCGTGTGCAAGACACCATTGCAGCGACGGCTCATAAACCGCCAGCGCCTTCCTAACCAGCCACGGCTCTTCATGACTGACTTCTTTTAGTAGTAAAGAAGATAGCACCGGAATTACGGTCAGAGAAAGCACTAACGAGCCAGCCAGCGCAAACATAATGGTCAAAGCTACCGGCGTAAATAATTTACCTTCCAGCCCTTGCAAAGTAAGCAGTGGCAAGAACACCGTAATAATAATCAGCACACCGGCGGTTACCGGCACGCTGACTTCACGCACGGCACGATAAATCAAATGCATCCTCGGTAAAATGCCAGCCTGTTTTCTCTCGGCAAGATGCGACACGATATTTTCCACCACTACCACCGCCGCATCTACCAGCATACCGATTGCGATAGAGAGCCCGCCCAGACTCATCAGATTGGCAGACATGCCAAAATAATGCATGAGCAAAAACGTAAACAAAGCCGAAAGCGGCAGAATAAATGCAATAGTAAGTGCTGCCCTGAAGTTACCCAGAAACAGTACCAGCAAAATCAGCACCAGCACCACAGCCTCCATCAAGGCTTTAGTGACGGTATTGACCGCACGCTCTACCAGACTGCCGCGGTCGTAAAACACTTGTATTTTGACGTCTTTAGGCAGGCTCGGTGCCATCTCGGCAAGCTTTTCTTTTACACCTTTTACTACCTGCTGTGCATTCGCGCCACGCAAGCCCAAAACCAACCCCTCAACAGACTCATCCTTACCATTCGCGGTTACTGCACCGTAACGGGTCAATGAACCGATACGCACATCGGTTACATCTGCCACACGTACCGACATTCCCATATCAGTGCGTAACACGGTATTCTTTACATCCTCTATGGTTTTAAAGCCGCCTTCAGAACGCACCAGTAAAGCACCTTCACCATCACTCAAGCGGCCGGCACCGCCATTACGGTTGTTATTCAAGAGCGCTTCCTGCAAGGTATTGATAGAAACACCTCGTGCGTACATTCTGGCATTATCCGGCACGATCTCGAAACTGCGCACCAGTCCACCAAGTGCGTTCACATCCGCCACACCCGGCACCGTGCGCAGCTGCGGGCGAATTACCCAGTCCAGCAGACTGCGCCGCTCTTGCAGACTTAAAGTTTCGCTTTCTATGGTGAACATGAACATTTCACCCAGCGGCGTTGTCATTGGCGCCATGCCACCAGATACATCCGCTGGCAGATTTGCCCATACTGCATTCAAGCGCTCTGCCACTTGCTGGCGCGCCCAGTAAATATCAGTGCCGTCAATGAAATCCACAGTAATGTCAGTGAGTGCATACTTAGCCACAGACCTCAAGCCAGACTGCTTGGGAATGCCCAGCATTTCAACTTCAATCGGTGCTGTAATGCGCGCCTCGACTTCTTCCGGCGTCATGCCCGGGGCTTTGACAATAATTTTAACCTGCGTCGAAGACACATCAGGAAAAGCATCAATCGGCAGTGATTGATAAGCAATCGTACCTGCAGCTGCCATACCTATTGTCAGAATAAGAATCAGCAACCGCTGCGTGAGCGCAAACTGGATCAGTTTCGCTAGCATTGGGGACCTCCTGGTCTTTTACAACCTTGTATTTCAAGTTCAGGCTTTTCAGATTTCATGCTCGCAACCATCACTCACCACCCAACCCAAGCCATGCGCCTTTAATGGCAGAAATACCTGTAATCGCGATTTTTTCATTACCTTTAAGTTTCGCATCAACCACAGCATCGGCACCCTGCTCCGATATGACTTTCACCTTAACCGGGCTAAATCCGTTCTTGATCTGTACGAATATTATGGTCTCAGCACCTTGCCTTGAGAGTGCAGATTTCGGCACACTGAAGTATTGCGCCTCCCCGCCTAAACCAATGACCGCCTCAACAAACTGTCCCGGAGATAACTTCTCAGTGCCGCTGGTAATTTCAGCGCGCAAATGCAAAGTCTGATCAGCTTTATTAACATTACGGATGACCGCAATCAACTTACCGCTAGCTTGCAACTTAGGCACATTCACCGGCATGCCAACCTTCACAAAAGGCAAGCCTTCAAGCGGCGCATGAATCTCAAGCCAGAGACGATTCAAATTGCCGATGCGATACAAAGGCATCGCCATATCTACACGCTGGCCGGTTGTCACCATCTGCTCCAGCACTTGGCCATCAATCGGCGAAGTTAAGGTAATACCACTACTCATACCAGTTTCCGGGCGCAGCTTACTGATTGCAGCGTCACTCATACCTGCCAGACGCAACGTTTGTTTACGCTGTGCCAAAGCTGCACCGGCTTCATCATGCATGCCTTCGGTTTCGAGATAACGGCGCTGCGGAATAATGCCGTCTTTTAACAACTCGGTATCGCGCGCCAGGCTTTTGGTCGCTAATCGATGCTGCGTCGCTGCCTGCAGATAATCACGCTGTAAGGTCAGTAAATCCGGGCTGTTTAAATGTGCGACCGGCTGTCCCTTTTTAACCGACTGACCCGCTGCCACATACAACTGATCGATTAAACCAGACTGAGGTGCACTCACCACGCGCTCCTGTCCGACAGGAACTACGATTTCCGCTGGGAAATTGCGGCTGTTAAAAAAGCTGTTCTTGCCGATAGGCGCCACACTGACACCTAAGTTTTGCTGCTGGGCAGATGTCATCACAACGTCTGCTGCCTGTGCATTGCCGACAAAAAGTGTGCCATAAATCATAAATGAAACAACGGCGAATGAAAGCATCTTGCTCATGGAAGTACTCCTACGGTCTGGTTGTAGCGGGCGATATCCCACTGCACTTGTATCTGGCGAGTTGTGAAGGCGCGCTCGGCTTCAAAGGTCTGTGCCTGTACTCGCATTAAACTGACTAAATCCGTTTCGCCGAGCTGAAAAGCCTTCTGTGCGAGGGTAAAACTCTCTTTGGCAATTTCATATTGCTTAGTAGCAATACTCAACTCAGCACGGCTTACACTTAAATTATGTTCGGCCTCATGCATAGCGGCCTCCAGCTCAAACCTCATTGCTTCACGCTCGGTTAGAGCATTACCGACCACCATTTCGGCAGCGGCTCTTATAGGTGCTGCACTGGCTGCATTGCCAAAAGGAACACGCACCTGAACACCTACGCTATTGTTATCAGTGGTATCAAAAGCACCTTTGCTGTTGCGCATATTCAGCAATACACGCATATTCTCGCGGCTTTCCACCTGCGCCAAATCGCGCTCGGTTTCTGCCAAGCCTAATTTAGACTGGGCTTCCAGCCAGATCGGAGACTGGCTGTAATCCTCAAGAGTCGACTGCTGCTCTTGATAACTCCCCGGTAACTCGCGCAATCCTGTCAACAGATAATAACGGTGCCGTGCATGCATCACCTCTGCCTCAGCGCGCACTTTTTCTTTTTCAACGCGTAATACTTCCTGCTCTGCCAGCATGGCATCAGTTCTGGCTAACTCACCAGCCCGATAACGCTTGCCAACATCAGATTGCAGCTTTTGTGCCACTTGCAGCTTATTCACTGCTAAAGACAAGTTATTGTCATTAGCCGCAATATTCCATAAAGCTTCTCGTAGCTGCCCTGCCACTTGAAGCTTAAGGCTCTGACGGCCTGCAGTAGTCGACAACTGCATGGCCTCCGCCACTTTTAATCGATTATCGCGCTGCTTTTGCTGCCAAACCGGTAGTTCAAGCTCGGCCTGCCAGTCACGCTCGCCGCGACCGCTGCCTATTACATCATTTTGATGGATAACACTGACCGCAGGTGCTGAAGGTAACATGGCATTGGCTACACGGCTCTTTGCTAAAACCATCACATCACGCGACTGCAGCGATGCCTGCATAGGGGCACGTGCATAAGCTTTCTCCAACACTTCAGATAACCGCAAGCCCGGATTCACTTTTAGCTCGTCGAAATGATCAACCTGATGGCTAGATTGGGCTGCTGACTGCGAAGGCTCGGTTTGTTCTTGCATTGGCGCAGCAAAAGCAATGCTTGCAGAACAAGCAACCCATGCTATTGGCAAACACAAGCGACAGAAAATAGTCATAAAACTCTCCTGAAATCATAAAAACACCCGCATAAAATGCGAATGTCGATTAAACGATTGTTTTAAAACAGAGGAGGGGCGCGGGGCCTGGAGAGAAAACGCAAATATAACTGCGGAAAAGGATGCTTAATCAGGTTGATGCCAGCCGAGCTGATGATGAATACAAACAGGCTGATAACAAACAAAAGTGAGAATAATGGCGCAGGTAATGGATCAACTTCTTCTACGACTGCAGCATTTATGCCCACAGCGTGTGCAGGATGGGCACTTAGCACATGTTCATTGCCCGACATTTGCAATAGGCCCTCATCATGCAAATGCAGGCCATACCCCTGAGCGGGAGAATCAGCCTCTAAATGCGCGTGAATAAACGGCGATACAGTCTGCAAGATTGCAAACCAGATCACAATTATCCATAAAAGTCTTTTATGCAAAGCTATCAACATAAACTCACTTTATCAGCTATTTTTGACAATGACAAATCAGCTTGCAATTTGACGCACGAAATGACTGAATGTTTGATAAGCTACTCTGATAACGCATGAAATCAGAATCGAACAATTGCAATTGAATAAGAACATATTTTAATTGCCGCCCTTACGGGCTCGCCATGGCAACTAATCGCAGTGCCATTTGCAACACAACACACAGTCATTGCAAGCCCGAGGGCGTGGCAATCCAGAGGTTTTGAATTGATTCACCGATTTGTGCTTAATTCTATGACCTTGATGTAATGCGATATAGATTGGTTTCACTTCTAAGAGAGCCAGCCTTACAGGCTTCCAAAGAACTAAAACTACAGAAACAATACTTAATAAGTACGTTTTCTTGGTGTGTAGGTTGAACCATTAGATTCAATATGACGGAAAGTAATACGACCATTATTCACATCATAAGGTGACAATTCGAGCGTCACTTTATCACCTGCGAGAATACGGATATGGTTCTTTTTCATTTTACCGCCGGTGTAGGCAACGAGCGAGTGCCCGTTATCTAGGGTAACGCGATAGCGTGAATCCGGTAATATTTCCATTACCACACCGCTCATTTCAATTAGCTCTTCTTTAGCCATATGTTGCTCCAAAATAATATTAAGACCCGCATTGATGCAGCAAACTTAAAAATTTGTAGCAACCCTAAACAGTGGGAATAGTGAAATTAAATAATTAATACCAGTGCGCAGCACCACCAAACGCAGGCGCGACTATAGTCCTGATAACCTATTTAAGCAAGTAATATCAGTGAATTAACCTGTACATCGATCGCGCACTCTACTTACCCCATCAAAGATAATTAAAATAGTTCTTGACACAACGTTAATTAGCACGTAAAACGTTATTTAGGCGTTTGAATTTTTTACATTTTGGCCTTAATTTTAAGGCCATTAATAATTTAAAAAACCGAACTTTCTCAGGGTGCCTCCCTTTTAAAAAAGTATGGAATAAGATATGGCAACAGGTTTAGTAAAATGGTTTAATGACTCTAAAGGTTTTGGTTTCATTACTCCTGACGCAGGCGGTGACGATTTATTCGCACATTTCTCAGCTATCGTTGATAGCGGTTACAAAAGCTTGAAAGAAAACGATCGCGTTACTTTCGACGTAACTGACGGACCAAAAGGTAAACAAGCTTCTAACATTCAGAAGGTTTAGTACCAAAGAATCCAAAAAAATGACCCTATCATGGGTCATTTTTTTTGGACGCAACATACTCAACAGTATTGGCTAAAATACTTTTTGGCTAATACTGGCGTTGCTTACTCGAAATAGTATCGCAAGTCATTATGGGTGCGAGGTATATCCTTGTGCGCGATTAATTAAGTTAAGAATGTTAAATTAGCTGCGGTATAGATTGCTTTCGCGCTTTGCTTCAGCTGCTTAGTTGAGCGTTGAAGACCTTTACGGTTTCGCGGCTCTCGCAATGACAAAGCTTATTTTCGCTTGGACATACTCTGTAATTGCGAGTCCGTAAGGGCGCGGCAATCTAGAGGTTCTAAGGTTCGTGTATAGGGCTTCGTGCTTGATATTCAGGCTAGATTGCAACGTCGCTCCGCTCCTCGCAATGAATATGCGACTGGTTGCCTCTCCATAATATTAATGCCCTTAAAAATCGCCGGACATTTGTACCCACAGCCGTGGTATGCGCTCAGCAGATGCCGGTTCAGATAGAGGCGTACCCCCTTGCGTAGGCCAAGCCACATAACTATCAAACTGCCAACTATGTAGTGAGGCGTTTACCCCGAGCCCCGCCCCCGCAAGCGTGCGTGAGTTATCAGCCATTGAATAAGTATCCCGGTTAACTCTGATATGGCCGTAATCATAAAACACTACCCCCCTCAACTGTGGTGTAAAGTGATGTGCCAGTTCCAAATTAAGCATACTACCCATATCACCGCTTGCCTCACCTTGCGGGTAAGCACGCACTCCATAAGAACCGCCCAAACTGTACTTTTCAGAAGAGTTAAGATTCTTGCCGGCCCATTGGCCGAAAAGCGTCATTGAAAAGGTATCCTGATCAGTGATACGCTGCAGACGATTCAGCATATAAGTCGCTTTAACAAAATCACCATTGCTGCGTGTGCTTAAATCATCAATCATGCGTGCTGTGGCATCCATATTTAAATGGCCGACATACATAGTCGCGTCAATTGAATTTCGACCACCTCCATTCACAGTATCCAAGCGCTCACCGCTCAAACCCAGACTTACCAGCTGTACCTGCTTGTCTGTGTCAGTGAGCACAGTATCCATACGGTCATTCAACTTTTTATTTTCATAAGTCAGGGTACTCAATAAAGAGTTGGTCTGACTCAGTATCAAGGGATACGTCGCAAACAGGCTGGTAGTTTCACTAGTGCCATGAGCATCAAGCGACGCATACTCCCTGCCTAACTGGTAACGGTTGCGGGAGTAAGCAGCGCCTATTCGCAAACCATCTCCACCTATGGGCATCTGGTAAGCCAGACGCCCATACAATAGATCATCATTGCTGCCTAGTACCCGTAAAGCAAGCTGATCACCAATTTTAAACGGGCTGTTGATCTTTAATGATGCGCCAAGCTGATACTCGCCGGTATAACGGTTACCATAATTACTCAGCTGTATCTACGACGAGATCTGCCAATCTACTCAGGTATTTAATCTTCATAATTAACCTCACAGTTTTGCTTGCCGGTACTTTATTCCAAAACATATTTGGGATTTTTTCCCACAATTTGGATATTAACACCGTATCTAATATTGTCAAATTTTATTTTTTAGTTTACTTATCAGGCGTAACTGAATGAATTGATAAACGTCTATTTGAGCCTACAAATGCATAACTTATTCAGCGATGTAGCTGTTTGAATAAAAAAGTTATGGAAAAAATTACCGTTAAGTGACTTTTTATGTACAATTAGGTATAAAATTAGTTTTGAACGCATCGAAAGATCAATTTAATCGTTGAGCGCAATTATCAAATCACTATATGTCTATTGAAACTCCATCATCGATAATCAGCGCACTTGAACATTGCCTCAAGCCGATTGCCAGGTTATGCATCCATTTTGGGATCGACCACCGCAACCTTTCGGAAATGCTGAAAGCAGCTTTCGTCTCGGTAGCAAAAGATGAATTCAAAGTGAATGGAAAATCACAAACAGACAGCAGGATTGCTCTGCTTACAGGCGTTCATCGCAAAGATGTGCGTCGGCTTCTGGGCCGAGCACCAGAGAAAACGAGTGGTCGGCAGCAAGGCTTGATAGCCAACTTAATTGCGCAATGGCTGGGCACCCCGGAACTACTGGATCAGGACGGCGAACCGAAACCAATACCTCGTAATCCACATCCGGACTATAAAATATCATTCATCTCGTTAGCAGAAACATTAACGAATGACATTCATCCTCGCGCATTAATGGATGAATGCGTAAACCGTGGAATAATCAAACTCACAGAAGATGGTATGGTGCATTTAATTGTCGAGTCGCTGATACCAGCTGATGACCTTGATGAAAAAGCACACTTTTTCGGACAAAACATACATGACCATATCTCAGCAGCAGAGCACAATCTAAATGGCGGAGACCCACCTTTCCTTGACAGGTTTGTGTGGCATGAAGGATTAACAGAGTCAGATGTAAAAGTCATCGCTACTGCCGCTAGAAAAGCTGCTATGAATGCGCTAAAACAGGTTAATAACCAGGCCATACAACACAAGCAACAACACTATAATGAAGCTAATAGGCCTGAGTTCAGAATTCACTTTGGCACTTTCTTTTATAGCAGCCGCAGCCATGTTGATGAAATCAGCATTGATAATGCTAAAGATGAGTCCGGCGTGTAGGTGCTTATGCAACTTCGCCATTTATCATTAGCAGTATCACTGGTTCTAATACTAAACCATTCTGGTGTGGCTTTAGCGGCAAACGCTACACCAAGAACCTGTAGTTCAGCGCACTCGCCAATTTTAGAACAGAACTCTATTCCTGCCGGTGGGATGGGGGGAACAGGTCATGAATCAACTACAGCTCCTGGCGGCATTGGCGGCACGGGCCATGAAACTACCATCCCACCTGGTGGCATCGGCGGTACGGAGCTCAACGCAAGTTTAGAAAACAGCGGCATTGGTGGCACAGGACATGAAACAACGATACCTCCTAGTGGCATCGGCGGCACGGGGCATGAACCGACCACGCCGCCGGGGGGCATAGGCGGTACCGGCATTATGGCAGCAGGAACGCTAGTGAATGTTAATGGTGTTATTACCGTGGAAGACAACTCTAAACAAAAAATCCAGCTCGCCAGTGGTGATGAAATTTGTTTAGGTGACAGAATTACAACCAGCCAAGATGCCAAGGCAAAAGTGCTATTTACAGACGGTGCAATGCTTTATGTCCTCAAAAATACAGAAATCAGCTTGGTTGATTATCATTATTCCGCCGAGCAGCCTGATATAAATCGTAGTTTAATTACTCTGGTAAAAGGTGATATTCGCTCTGTATCTGGAAAGATATCTAAACTCAATCCACAGAAATATAGTTTCCAAACGCCAGCATCTACTATTCGCGTAATAGGAACAGATTTCTTGGTAACTCACTTGCAACAGCAAGAAGGTGCGCTTGATGCAGGTACTTATACTAAAGTCATTTCAGGTGAAGTAAGCGTTCAAAGTGCTACCAGTACTATAAAATTGCGCGCAGGAGAATCAAGTCACGTCATGCTAAATGGTACCCAATCTGTCATCACCAGCGGCGGCGGCACCTGCGTAGCTCCTTAAACTTCAGCACCATTGCTCAAAAATCACATACCCTCCATCAAGATTAACAACACCCAATTAAAAACCCTCCCCCAAAAGGGGGATTGTTTTTAATGTTTATTGCTGTTAACTTTAATTCCAGAATTAGATAAATCTATGTACAGATTTATCTAAATTCCTACATAAAAATAAAAAATAAAAAATAAAAATTTATAAACTTGGGGAGTTAATATGGATATGATGAGAGCTACACCTATAGAGAGGTGTAAAACCTGCTTTTGCGGGCAATGTTCGGTAAGTGAGGTCAGCAAGGTTTATGCATTAAACTCAGCGCTAAACCATGCTTACTCGGTATTTTGTGTATTTGGTTTTTTTGACAGTGACAGAAATCTAACGCATCTTATCGAGTTCGCAAAGATTAAATTAAAACTGCCGGAAGACTTCATGTTGATGGATGGGGATATTATTGATGAGTGTTTCAATTACAAATCTCGAGCTGAACTGAGAAATTCTATAGACCAGTTAATCAATAACGAAGGTGCGAATGAAATTGACTTAACACCACGATAAGAGAAGAAAAATACTGTAATGCTACAACGGCTAGAAAAGTCTGCATATGGGATAGATGCTCCCGGCGTTGTCATGTATATATTTGAATCAAATCTTAATAACGATAAATCATCCGCCGACGTAGCACGTATTTTCGGGCTTACAAAAGCAGAGGCACGCCTGACGCTAGCTATTGTCAATGGCACGACAGCAACAGAGTACTCTTCAGAACATGGCATTTCTATCAATACTGCTTACAGCCAGATTAAAGATATATTATCTAAAACCGGCACGCGACGTCAGGCCGAACTGGTAAAACTGGTACTTGAACATTCCCCCAGTCTGGAAAGAAGAAAAATCAATATCCCTATAGTTGCTGAGCGAAGAATGCAGTAACTGTAAACTAGGCTAGTTAATAGCCTTTTCATTTCTGGGCTGCGGTGCTTGCGCTAAAATTAAAAGCCTGCACCGCGCTCAGTCCTTGCTATCACCCCAAGTATTGAGTTCTTTATATTTCGCATAATATTGTGGAAAGCTGATTGTTTACCTCAATGCCTGCAATATAAAAAAGATAATTAGTTGCTAGTAAGTTTTTATTTGCTTAATATCCTAGTAATTTAGTAAACAATATTAAAGATGAAAACTTCTATTAATGTAAAACCAGAGCATTCTGGCTTCAAGTTTAATAACAGCTATGCAACACTAGCATCGGCTCTTTACCAAAAGCAGCGGCCAGAGAGTGTTAAAAACCCTAGCCTATTATTGCTAAACATTGAATTAGCGCAGACTTTGGGATTAAACCCAGAGACACTTGAGAAAGAAGGTGCTGAATTTCTTAGCGGTAATTCGGTATATGCAACGGCCGAGCCGATTGCACAGGCTTATGCCGGCCATCAATTCGGTGGGTTCAACATTCTGGGCGATGGCCGCGCCATATTGCTGGGTGAACACGTTACGCCAGCAAACAAGCGCGTCGACATTCAACTGAAAGGCTCTGGAAGAACCGCATACTCACGCTCAGGCGATGGTCGAGCCGCGCTTGGCCCTATGTTACGTGAGTACATAATCAGTGAAGCGATGTATGCGCTTGGCATTCCTACCACCAGAAGTTTAGCCATTGTAACAACCGGTGAAACTGTCTACCGCGATGATGCATATCCGGGAGCAATTTTAACCCGCGTCGCATCCAGCCATATCCGGGTCGGAACTTTTCAATTTGCTTCTGCCATTCAAAATCATCAGGTACTTACCGAGTTAGCCGACTATGCAATCGATCGACACTTTCCAGAAATTGCTGCTGCAGAAAACAAATACGCGCAACTTCTTGAAAATGTAATCGATTTGCAAGCATCGCTTATATCTAAATGGATGCATGTCGGCTTTATTCACGGGGTAATGAATACTGATAACATGAGCATCTGCGGGGAGACCATTGATTATGGTCCATGTGCGTTCATGAACAGCTATGACCCAGGTACTGTATTCAGCTCAATTGACAAGTCAGGGCGGTATGCTTTCGGGAATCAGGCGCCAATAGCACACTGGAACTTATATCGCCTTGCTGAGGCGCTATTACCATTAATAGATTCAGATGAAGGTCAAGCGATTGCTGTCGCAGAAAATTTACTCGGGAAATTTCCAGGCAAATTTTTAGACTACTGGCTAGCAGGCATGCGCAGAAAGCTTGGCTTGTTTAACGCAGAGGCAGATGATTTGAAGCTGGCAGAAGACCTATTAATGTATATGCAAAAAAATAAAGCTGATTACACAATACATTAGATCATTGGAAAAGAGTCACCAGAAATGCAAATTTACCATGATGCAGGTTTCAGAAACTGATACAGCAATGGAAGCGAGATTATGAACAAGCTGAATCCATGGAACAAAGCATCGTTTTGATGGATCAAACCAATCCGGCTATTATTCCGCAATCAGTAGTTGAAGAAGCCCTAAACGCGGCAGTGGTCAAGACCATTTAAAGCCACTTGAAAGACTTCTCGCAGCCCTTTCAAAGCCATATAATCCGTCAGCAGATTGCGCCGCATTCCTGCAGGCTCCGCAGCCAGAATTTGATGCCCAATACAAAACTTTTTGTGGGACATAAAGTCTGCTAATTTCTTTACACTCAGCCATGTGGAAAATCAGGCTATCAGCGATTGATAACTTCTGTATGCGCACTGAGTTTCCATTGTCTGCGTTACCAATATCATTTACAGCCCCAAATCACCACTCCATTTCAAAAATTGCACACTTTAATCCTGCAAAAATTGTATATCCAATAAAGTGAATCAATAAATCAATGTAAACCCGTCAAGCATTATTGAGTAACATACTGTTTATAATAAAAAAATTTAATATCGCTTTCGTAATTAAGTGTTGCTGATTTTTGGCATGCTATTTGATAGATATTCATTGTTTATCCTTTAAAGAGATCTTTATGAATATTGTCAGAAAAACATTACTAGGCTTAATGCTTGTACTTTTATCTTTTTCAAACGCGGCATTTGCCGGCATGAATGAAGATATTATTCAATTACAAAAATCTTGGGAAAAACTCAAATATCAAACACCCGCATCTTCACAAGAAAAGGGGTTTGAGGAGTTATTAGAACAGTCAAAAACCGTTACAGCACAATATCCAGATCAAGCAGAGCCTCTAATTTGGCAAGGCATTATTGAAGCTACGTTCGCCGGTGTGAGAAACGGCATTAGCGGCCAACTTGCAGCCTTGTCTTTAGTTAAAAATGCTAAAAACAGTTTTGATAACGCCATTAAAATCAACCCGAATGCTTCAAACGGCTCTGCCTATACAAGCCTTGGCTCTTTATATTATCAAGTGCCGTCTTGGCCGATTTCTTTTGGTGATAATAAAAAAGCAAAAGAATACCTGACAAAAGGTCTGGAGATGAATCCTGATGGCATTGACTCCAATTATTTCTATGGTGACTACCTTTACAAAATCGGTGATTTATCCAATGCTGAAAAAGTGTTAAGAAAAGCATTGCAGGCGAGTCCTAGAGCCGGCCGCGAAGTTGCAGATGATGGACGCAAGAAAGAAATCAATGATTTACTGAATAAAATTGCAAATAAGAAGTAATTTCTCATGCGATTAATAATACTTGGGTTCTTGGCTTGGGCAATTTCATGCAGTTCTGTCTTTGCTGAAGAATACAACTTAACAGTAAATCTCCATGGCATAAAAAATAGCATCGGGCAGGTTTATGTAGAGCTCTATTCAGATGCTAAAACTTTTAGAGAAAGTGCTTTAGCGCAACACGTAATTAAAGTTGCAGCTAAGAATGACAATGTCACAGTGAAACTCTCTGGACTCAAGCCAGGGGCTTATGCAATTTTGGCCTTCCACGATGAAGATGAAAATGGCGTGCTTAATAAGCGTTTTGGTATGATTCCAATTGAGGGTTATGCTTTATCGAATGACCCTGAAGTATTTGGCCCGCCGGCTTTCGAAGATAGCAAATTTGAAATTGTTTCAGACAAAGAATTAAACATCCCGATTCATTATAAATAATATTCTATTTATGCCAATTAAGTAGCTAAATATTAGATTGAGCTACTTAACTGGCAACTACATCACCATTTTGGTTAATTTATTTTTCACGCTATATCCGTTAACCCAGGAATAATTGTAATCTCACATTTCAGTACATAAATATCAGCCATAGTGTGCAGGATCGAGCTCAGACAACGGACAACATGAAAAATTCTTACCCCAATAAATCGCAACATCATCTGGCGCCCACCATTATGTTGACAGGCAATTCTCCGTTCAAGCTACTGAGATCTATCCGCTTAGCTTGGAGCACGCTCTTACTGTCACTCACAATGTTTTTCACCTTGGCTACGATGTTGTTTCTTTTACTGATCAGCTATGGCAGAACAACGCGCTGGATACTTGCCTTTTTTCTGATAGCATCGTCTCAGGCGGCGTACTACATGGATCAGTATGGTGTCGTGATCGATACGGTGATGATCGACAATATTGTGCAGACTAATGCGCAAGAGGCTGCGGGATTACTGAACTTGAATCTTGTAGTTAGAACATTGGTACTGGGTCTGCTTCCAGCATGGCTGGCACTGCGTTACAAGCCTGTAATTCAGGGCTTTAAAATAGAACTGAAATCGCGAATCTTAATATTGCTCATGCTGATCATGACGTTGCTTGCTGTTGTAGCGCCCTTCACAGCTGGCTATGCGTCATTTATCAGGGAACACAAGATAACGCGAATGTTCGCCAACCCAATCTACTTTACCTACTCCGGTATTCTGTATGCTGTACAAAAATTCAAATCCACAGAAGTCACTGCATTAAAACAAACCGCTACAGATACCGTCGAGATTGGCAAAAAGTTAAAAAATGAACTCATCATCCTTGTGGTTGGGGAAACGGCCAGAGCTGACAGATTTTCATTGAATGGTTATACCAAAGAAACGAATCCTGAACTCCGCAAACGGGGTGTAGTAAGTCTTACAGATGTTTCTGCTTGTGGAACCTCAACTGGAGAGTCTGTCCCCTGCATGTTTTCCGTAATGAAGCGAAAGCATTTTGACCGGCAAGATGCGCTGCATATTGAAAACGCGCTGGATGTGCTTGCTAAAAATGGCGTACAGATTCTCTGGCGTGACAACAACTCTGATTCAAAAGGCGTGGCCGTAAGAATGCAGTATGAAGATTTCAAAAGCCCCACACTTAATCCTGTTTGTGATGAAGAATGCAGAGATATCGGCATGCTAAGTGGTCTCGATAAATTTATTACCGCTAAAGGCAGTAAAGATATTTTGATCGTTCTACATCAGATGGGGAACCATGGACCTGAATATTACAGGCGATATCCAAAAGAATTCGAACGGTTCACGCCTACCTGCAAAAGCAGTGATCTCAAAAATTGCACCCAACAGGAGATTGATAATGCCTATGACAATGCCATACTTTACACTGACTTTTTTCTTTCTCAGGTAATCGACTTCCTGAAGAAGTACGATGATCAATATGAAACTGCCATGCTATACGTTAGCGACCATGGAGAATCGCTTGGGGAACATGGTATTTATCTGCATGCGGCACCTTATATTGTCGCACCTAAAGAGCAGACGCATATTCCAGCCATCGTATGGATGGGACAACATTTCGACTACAAAATAAATCAGCTAAATCCGTATCGGGATTATCCATTAAGTCATGATGATTTGTTCTGCATGTTACTTGTGGGGTTTGAGATGGACTCAAAAACATGTGAAGCGCGCAGAAATGTGCTCTTTCAGAATCAAGACTTTAAAAGTACTCGTGAAAAATAAAACTCCATCATACGGTCGCAACGACACTTAATAACGCACGTTGTTGACTAGCGCTCAAAAACGTCCAGGCAACCAAGCGACTTTTCTTTTGTCCTTGCACCATTTCTATCGTTTTTACTTGTTGGGCATTTTCTTTTTTGAGCGCACTATAAACGCTGGGCAAGTTCGCTGCTTTTGATATAAGCGTAGTGAACCATATACAGTGTGATGCATACAGTTTGCTATCCTTAATCATGGCTGTCACAAAGGCTTCCTCGCCGCCTGCACAGTACAACTCTGCGTTCTGCCCGCCAAAATTCAATACTGGAGATTTGTGATTTGATCCACGCTTGGCAAGATGCTTACCTAAGCCGCGCCACTTGCGTTGTGTACCGGCTTGCGCTTCTTCTAGAGACCCATGGAAAGGCGGATTGCACATCGTCAACGCAAACTTTTCACCTTGGCTGATCACGCCTTTAAAAATCGATAGCGGCGAAGTTTGTAACCGTAGTTCAATCAAATCGGAAAGCGCATTCGCTTCAACAATCTGTTGCGCATTATTTAATGCTTTAGCATCAATATCAGCCCCCACAAACTGCCAGCCATACTCGCGTGTACCGATCAGCGGGTAAATCATATTGGCGCCTACACCTATATCCAGCACACGAACAGATTGACCGCGCGGAATCACACCTGCATTTGCCTCACTCAGTAAATCGGCAAGGTAATGCAAATAATCTGCGCGTCCTGGAATTGGCGGACAAAGATACTGTTTGGGAATATCCCAAACACTCACAGCGTAAAACTGCTTTAGCAAAGCCTGATTAAGTGCCTTAACAGCTTCTGGATTAGAAAAGTCGATGGACGCATCGCCATATTCATTCAGCTTCACAAAAGGCGCCAATGCTGGACTGGCTTGAACAAGCTGATCAAAGTCATAACGCGCACGATGCCGGTTACGCGGATGCAGTTCAGATTTTGTATTGTCAGGGTTCACTTATTTTTACCAAAAAATTAAAAAAACTGCATTTAATATACATTTACACGCATAACTTAGATGATGGCATTAAATAAAGTAAATACAAAAGAAAAGGCTTAGTCATTTTTGACTAAACCTTATATATGCTGCCAGGCATATGAGAGTCAAACTCAGAAAACCAGATTAAAAGCACATGTGAACGCTCACTATCAATCTGCAAATTTTGTGCTTGCAATATAGCCATCTCATCCAGATTTTGACCGTTGGTAAAATCAACTCTAAGATATATAGCAATAATTTAAATAAGGTTAATATATAAACCAAGCATTAGAATATCTATTAAAATGTAAAAAATGATCAGAAAAATAATTATTTAAATTCTTATGGTTAAATCGGGCACACTATCTCAGCTAGTTCAGCTCAAACGCAATATTAAAATAATTATGATTGTGTGGACATTGATTGTAGCCTCCTCGTTAATCTGGAACCTACGTCAGCAGACCCATACCAATCATACGCAACTTAAATCTCAAGTTGAAGCCATACATGCCATCAACATGGAATACCGAAACTGGATCATCCATAATGGTGGCGTTTATGTGCCTGTTACTGACGTAACGCCTCCTAGCCAGTGGCTT
>JAHRYP010000029.1:27239-28240 GCA_020622105.1 Methylotenera sp. | reverse complement strand
ATTAAATGGCTACGCGGGCGAATTGCTGCGTTGCGCGGTACTCGGAACCTCGCTGTATACCGCATACTATCTCGGTTCCTGCGTTCCGTGCGCCTTGCACTTCATCCCGCTCGCTCAATTAATCAGTCTTTTTTTAAAATAAATGTTTGAATATTAAGGGCGCTTTGAAGCGCCCTTAATTTATTTCTGATCACTCACTATCATTTTCCAGGTCTGTATCGGTTTCTTTTGACAGCCCGAGCTTAGCAAGCCGATACCGCAGGGTGCGGAAGGTCACCCCCAGTAATTTGGCAGCTGCAGTTTTATTATTGTTGGTTTTGCTCAGCGCCTGGATAATTGCCTTTTTCTCAACATTTTCAAGATAGTCGGTCAGTGTTAGTTCGTCTGCCTGATCGTCAAATTCGCCGTTCATGAATCTCGCTGCCGCGTCATCTTCAATCATTAAGTCATCGATGGTAATGACTTCGCCATTGCAAAGCGCCAAGGCACGTTCCAGCATATTTTCCAGCTCACGCACATTGCCCGAAAACGGCAGTGTAGAAATATATGCAAGTGCATCACTATCGATGCTCGGTATTGTTATTTGCTGATTTGTGCAAAGTTTATTTAATAACGTGTTGGCGATTAACGGGATATCCGCAGGGCGATCACGTAATGCCGGCATCTTGAGCTGGATTACATTCAAACGGTAATAAAGGTCTTTCCTGAATTGACCGTTGTCCATCATTTCGGCAAGATTTTTATGTGTGGCGCTGATAATGCGTACATCGACAGCTTCTTCGGTAGTGCTGCCGACCATACGTACTTTTTTCTCTTGTATCGCACGCAGTAATTTGACCTGCATCAGTAAAGGTAAATCTGCTACTTCATCCAGAAATAAAGTGCCGCCGTTTGCTGCCTGAAACATACCTTCCTTATCCTGATTGGCGCCGGTGAAGGCTCCCTTTTTATAACCGAAGAATTCACTTTCCATCAGGTTTTCAGGAATAGCGCCACAGTTT
>JAHRYP010000029.1:0-27229 GCA_020622105.1 Methylotenera sp. | reverse complement strand
CCGTCTCCGCGTGAGCTGTTTTTGTGGATCAGATTTGCGGCTAATTCTTTACCACTCCCGGATTCTCCGCTGATGTAAACCGGTGCCTGACTACGCGCAAGTTTTGCTATCATCATGCGTACATGTTTGATCTGCTCGGAGTCTCCAATCATTTCAAGCGTATTGGGCTGGGATTGATTGGTTTGGGTGGTGAGTTTGAGCGCCGATTCCACCACAGGCCGTAACTGTTTAAGCGAAATTGGTTTGGATAGATAATCAAAGGCGCCGGCTTTTAATGCACACACCGCATTTTCAGCGCTACCGTGCGCAGTGATGATTGCAACCGGCAAGCCGGTATGGAATTGATTAATGTAATGCAGCAGATCCAGTCCGGTGCCATCAGGCATTTGCATATCGGAAATGCAAAGTCCGTAAGGGCGCTGTGCCAGCAAGATTTTGGCCTCTTCCACACAGCATGCGCTATAGGTTTCAATATCCATGCGCTCCAGTGTCATGACAAGGAGTTCGCGGATGTCGGTTTCATCATCGACGATCAGGCAGGTTGGTTTTTTGGACATACTTGAGTATTGCCTTTAATTTGTATTTCTTAACTCGAGAGTAAATGCAGTACCACGATCTAGCGAATGAAAATTTAATTTGGCATTATTTGCCTCAGCCAGTTCGCGTGAAATGTATAAGCCCAGGCCGTTACCCGTACTTTTTGTAGTGTAAAATGGCTCAAACAGCTTACTACGATCCTGTTCAGTTATGCCTGCGCCATCATCAATCACTTCTATGTGTAAGGCTGCTTTAGTTTGAGATGTAGACTTAAGAATCTTCGCGCAATGTAAATGTAAGCTGCCGACCTCTTTGCGTCCATGTTCCCATGCATTCTTACATAAGTTCCATAAAATCTGTGTAAGGTGCCGTCGGTCAAATGTAATCGTATTTTGCGCAGGACAAAGTTCAAGTGTGAAGTATGCGTCTGGGATTTTCTCGATAGCACAAAATTGGCTATGGAAATCAACAATAAACTGGTTGAGTGCGATTTTCTCCTGATGAGTCCGATCGCGGCGGTTCAGTTCCAGTACATCTTTAATAATTTGATTAATGCGCTGAATGTTGTCTTCAATAATTTCCAATATACGCGCATTGCCTTTAGACAGGTTTTCTTCCTCTTGCAGCAATTGGTTTGCATGGCTGATTGCGCTTAAAGGATTGCGGATTTCGTGTGCAATATTGGCAGTCAATCGACCCAAAGCTGCTAATTTTGCCTGTTGTGCAGCAGATTGAATTTTGCTCCAGTCCTGAATAAAGATCACAGCGCCAAGTTTACGATTTTCCTGATTAATTGGCTCAATACGCAGATTTAACTCGCGGTTGTTTACCGGAATAATTAGATTTTTATGTTCATCATTGCCATCTGTCCAATACAGTAATAAATTAGCAATTGCCGGCGCATGGTCCCTGAGCCCCAAATCATTGCCGGCATTGTCTTCTAAAGCTAGCAGCTGCCTTGCCTGTGCATTATAGTGACGTATGTTCAAGTGCTCATCTACAACCAGTACACCATCCTGCATTTGCTGCGTAATCAGCGCATTTACCTGCGCCAGATTTTCAAGATCAACACCGCGTGAAGAGGCCAGTGCCTCACTTAGCAGTATGCGTTTAGCCAAGCTGTAAGCTAGCCATGCAGTAGCAAAGCAGCTCAGGCTTAGCATGACTGACTGGGTATAAGAGGAAATGGGCAGACCCGATTCGACAATCCGGTAGCTTTGCTCAAGCAGCAGACCGATGGTAGCAACAGCCGCATAAAACAGCGCCAGGCGGCCGTTACTGACCAGGCTGGCAGTGACAATGGTCACAATTAGCAAAAGCCCTAAACTACTCTGTATGCCGCCAGCTGCGTACATCATCATAATGATGAACAATATGTCGATTACGATCTGTAGCGGGTGGAAGAAAATGACTGCTGAAGACTTTAAGGGTGTGATGACGAGTAGGGATATGCTGAAAAGTGCATAGGCGATTGCCAGGCTTAAAAATAATGACGGATTGTCGCTGCCGGCTGATAAATTTAGCTTATCTGCAAATGCATAGAAAATTACAAAAACCAGACTTAAAAGAAAGCGGAAAATGTTGATGATGCGTATGGCACGTGCTTGCAGCGTTAGGTCATTCTGCAATGCAAAATTTTTATTGAAATTAGTGCCTGAATAAAATTTAGAAAAACTCATTTATTTTCAATGTGCGCACGCGAACAGTAAAAATTTCCATTAACGAGGAAAGCTTCTGATCTCGGCAAATGTACGTGGCAGGTGGTACATTGAACCATATTTTCTACTGGCTCTTGATGTTGCTTTTCGCCTTCAGATTCATTTGTGTGGTCTGCATGTTTTGCTGCTGGTTTAATAGCGCGCTTTATGATGTAAATGACCAACCATATTAACAATCCTAAAAAGATCAGTTTCCACATAGCGCTAACTCATTTCATTATCAGATTAAGATTGTAACCAAGCTTAAGCCCTGTGCAAATATAAAGTGCAAATATAAACCTGATATACTTGAAACCCTGCAGCCTTTTTCATATTAATCAGTACTTGGCTTAACGAATGATTAAAATAAGTTTTGATTGAATAATATGAGTGATATGACATCATAATCAGGCCTTGCAATCAAAATAAACATAAATATTAAAATGCTTTGAAATGGCAACTCCAAAAGAACTTTCAGATTTTCTAATAGCAATCGAGCGTCGGGCTTTTAAGCAGACAGCGTATGCCGTGCGTGACGACCATGCAGCGCTGGATATTGTGCAGGATGCCATGATGAAATTGGCTGAAAAGTATGGTGAGCGCCCGGCAACCGAGTTCCCAATGCTGTTTCAACGCATACTGCAGAATACAATGCGGGATTTTTGGCGCAGGCAAAAGGTTCGTAATCTGTGGACAACGCTGCTGTCATCTTTTGGGAGTAATGATGCTGACGGCGAAGATCGTGACCCGTTAGAAACGATTGATGTTGAGGACGATGCTGATGAGCCTTCAGCGCAGCTAGCACGTAGCCAGACCATCCAATTAATCGAGCGTGCACTGGAAAAATTGCCTGCCCGTCAACGAGAAGCTTTTGTATTGCGTTATTGGGAGGAGATGGATGTGGCTGAAACAGCTAAAATCATGGGCTGCTCGGATGGCAGTGTGAAAACGCACTGTTCGCGGGCGGTTCACGCATTGGCGCTGGAATTAAAAAAACAGGGGTTGGATAAGCTTGGCTTATCAAATGCCGTATTCGACAAAAAATAGCTCGAACTAAAGGGGCAGTACATGAATATGCATAAAGACAATATGACAAATACAAAAAATACAAACTTGATAGATGATAGCGTGATTTCTGATCCGGTAATGGAAGAGCAGATCGCGCGCGGCATTTCTGATTTACTGAATAATCGCGCGCAGCATCTTAAGCCGGAGCTGGAGCAACGTTTATCAGCAGCTAGAAATGCAGCTGTCAATCATCTAGCCGAGCAGCAGGCTCAATACAGCACTGGCAATCAAATTGCTGGACATGGCCATGTGCTGCGCTGGTTTGGGCATGCAGGGCAGAATTTTGAACAGCATCGTGTAGCCTCGACAGCATTAATAGTGGTCGTCATGTTGCTTACCTTTTTTGCGGTGCAGCAGTTCGGATCTACTCATAATTTAGAAAATAGCGATGCGTTCTTGTTGGCGTCTGATTTGCCACCAGAAGCTTATGCGGATAAGGGGTTTGATGCATGGATAGAATCCAATTAGCTTTTAGATGGGTGTTGCTGTCATTTTTGTTGTTAGTTGCCGGAGTCGCGAGTGCAGACGAGGCTAATCAAACATGGGGTCCGTTAACTGAAAGTCAGCGTCAGGTTTTAAACCCTTTGGCATCGGAGTGGGACACTCTACGTCCATGGCAGCGCGAAAAAATGCTGGATATTGCCCGAGATTACCCAAAGATGAGCCCTGAAAAGCAAGGGCTGGTTAAAAAAAGGCTGACCAATTGGAGTCGGATGACGCCGTATGAACGCGAAAATGCCAGAAAAAGGCATCAGCAGTTTAAGGCGCTGCCGGATGATAAAAAGCGTGAACTTCGTCAGAAATGGAATGAATACCAGAAGCTGCCCGAATCTGAGCGCGCAAAGCTACGTGCAGAATCCCCAGAAACCTATGGAGATTCAGGCATAGAGTGATTTTGTTGGTAAAATCAGTAAATGGTGGCAGTGTGCAAGTTATCTAAAGCTATGGATGTATTGTGAATAATCAAAAAATGAATATGACAGCCCCGAGTCTTATAAAGCTTGGGGCTTGTCTTTTATATGAGCTGCTCACGGTAATTGCGATTGTTTTTGTAAGTGCCAGTTTGTTTTTGTGGATTGTCGGCGATGCCACACACGGTGCTAAGCGGCTGTTATTGCAAATTTTTCTATGGTTAATCGTGGGCGCTTATTTTATCTGGTGCTGGCGACAGAGCGGGCAAACACTCGCAATGCAGGCATGGAAAATCAAGCTGATAGATGATGATAGCCAGTTGTTAAGTTTAAATATTGCAATTTTAAGATACGTACTGGCAACATTGAGCGTCGTTCTATGTGGCTTGGGGTTCTTGTGGGCTATCATAGACAGACAACATCTGTTCTTGCACGACCGGCTCTTAAAAACCAGAATCGTTATAAACGCCTTAAAGTAGACCGCAGCTTGCCATGCTGATATGTGCGACTGGCGCTATCTGCGATCTACGTAATATTTCATGCCCAAGCCCGCCATTAGAAATAACACGGTGGGCGTTACTGCACTAAATAGCGGTGCCCAATCATTTAACACGCCCAGATGTATGAATGTGCGGTTGAGTATTTGGTAAAGTACACCGAGCATAATACCGATAAATATTTTTGTACTGGCACCGCTAGCGCGCTGCTGTATAAAACCAAAAGGCAATGCCAGCATGATCATAACCATACACGCCAGCGGGTATACCAGTTTTGACCATAGCGCCATCTCGTAGCGGGTGGTTTTCTGTTTATTAATAGACAAGTGCCTGATGTAAGAGTACAGATTCCATGCCGACATTTTTTCTGGCAGTACAAGCAATACGTTTAACAGTTCCGGTCGAATAAGTGAGCGCCAGGTGGCTGATTCTAGCTGCTTAATTTCATTAGTCTCTTCATTAAAATAGGTTTGAGTGACTTCTTTAAGGTTCCATTGGTCCTCTGCAAACTGTCCGCTTTTTGCATGGCTATTTGTTTTAAGTCTGAATTCCTTATCAAACTCATAAATGTGGACATTCAGCAGTGTGGAGTCCGGTAGTATTTGTTCAATGTTCACAAAACTATTGCCATCCTTTACCCACAGCCCGGATTTGAAGTCTTGAACAATCACTGAGTCGGTAGCCTGAATACGCATGCGCTGCGCCATTTTTTCACTTAGCGGTGTAATTAGCTCGCCCACAAAGAAGGTGATTAAAGTGAAAATCAGCCCGATTTTTAATAAAGATAGCGCGATTCCTGTTGAGGAAATGCCACTGACCCTGAGTATGATGAGCTCGGAGTGTCGCGCGAGTTGACCAATGCTGTACATGCATCCAACGAGCACCGCAACCGGCATGATTTCGTAAATATGGCCAGGCGCACTTAATATTACAAATAGCAGTACTTTACTCAAGCCGTAATTACCCCGGCCCAAGCTCTCCAACTCCTGGATTAAATCAAAGAATGAAAACATTGCAATCAGCGCAAGCATGATGAGGGTCACGCTGACGGTGATTTCTTTGAGTAAGTAACGGGTAATAATGTTCATGGTTATAGTGATTTGATCAAGTTATTGTTTGGCACGGACTTTTAGCCATGAGCCTGAAAAAATACTTGATAAGAATTTCGGAAAAATTGGTAACTGCTGTGCACGGCGGTAAAACATATAAATTGCCAGCGTTAAAAACAACAGATGCACCGGCCATAGACCTATGATGATGTGAATTTTTTGCTGTATCACCCATGCATGGGTAATGCTGAGCAGGTTACTGTAGATAATGTAAATGATTAGTGCCAAAACAAAATTTGCTGAGCGACCAGCGCGGGGGTCCAGTGCACTTAACGGTATGGCCAGCAATGATAGTATCAGGGCCGAAATCGGGATAGCCAGACGCCATTGCAACTCAGCCTGACTTACCAGATTCTTGCTTTCCAATAACTCCTTACTGGATTTTGATTCAGTACTCGGCGGTTTTTGCTGTGCTTCTTTGGATTCAACACGTATCGCATATTTTTCAAATTGCGTTGTAGAGAACTCCGCCGCGCCGCGCTTGCCCTGATAACGTCTGCCATTTTCCATGACGACGAAATGATCACCGTTTTTTTCGATCAGGCGATGACCTTTCGCTGCAACAATAATGCCTAATTTTTGATGCTGGATAGTTTGAACAAAGATATTTTTGACCACATTGCCGAGTTCATCAAAACTTTCTATGAAAAATACGCGCTCACCGTTGTTGGATTCCTTAAAAACCCCGGGGCTTATGGATGCCAATTCATCACGACTTTCCAGCTGTGTGCGGTAGGTTTCACCTTTGTTGGTAGCCCATGGCATTACAAACAAACTTAATACAGCGATCAGCAAGATGACTGGTGCAACAAAATTTATGACCGGGCGAATCCAGCCGGTGATGCTCATACCGCTACTAAACCAGATTACCATTTCTGAATCCCGATACCAGCGTGATAATGTCATCAGCACCGCGAGAAATAGTGTCAGAGAAAGTATCATCGGCAGGAACTTAACCATGTTAAAACCTAACATAGTAGTGATGGCATCATTAGGCAGGATGCCTTTTGCAGCGAGACGAATCAGATTACCTGCGCGCTGCGCGATGACGATGCCTATCAATATAAAGAAGGCACCGGCAGCGGTGGAAATGAGTTCTTGCAGTAGAGAGCGCCTAAATAGCATACGTTTTATTTACAACTATGAATTACGTGTAAAACACGAGATAATTTGGTTTATTTTAAACCAATACTGACATTGCCTGCTTGGTCATTGTGCTATGTTAGCGCTATTAACGGCTTGTCTTTAAGCTATTTAAGTTTATAAACAGCATTACAACAAATAAAATTAAGGATTCAACCAGATGGAATTTAGCATAAAAACGGGCAGTACGGAAAAACAGCATCATAATTGTGTCATCGTTGGAGTATATGAGTCTCATCAATTATCAGATTCAGCTAAAGCGATAGATGATTTGTCCTCCGGTTATCTGAGTAATATCATCAAACGCGGTGATCTGGATGGTAAAGCAGAAAAAACACTGATGCTGCACGATGTGCCAGGCGTGCATAGTGATCGCGTATTGTTAGTGGGTTTGGGTAAGCAAAGTGAGTTTTCAGAAAAACAATATGCCAAAGCGGTACGTGCGTCAGTAAAAGCCGTGGCAGCAAGCGGTGCCAGTGAGGCTGTTACATATCTGGCAGAGTTGCCGGTAAAAGCATTAAGCCTGCGCCGTAAAGTTTCTCTGCTTGCTGAAGTGGCTCTGGATGCAACTTATCGCTTTAATGCAATCAAGCGCAAGAAAGAAGCCGCAGAAGATGATGACGCTAAAAAAAGTGTTAAACGACTGACTATACATGTTACCGATACTGCGCATGTGCAAGATGCAGAAGCCGGGCTGGCAGAAGGTAAAGCGCTGGCAGCAGGTGTCAGCCTGACCAAGGATCTGGGTAACCTGCCGCCAAATGTTTGTACGCCAACCTATCTGGCAGAGCAGGCGCTACAACTTGGCAAAACTTATGGCCTGAAAGTGGAAGTGCTGGAACATGCTGATATTGAAGCCTTGGGTATGGGTTCATTCCTGGGCGTAACCAAAGGCAGTGAAGAGCCGCCGAAACTGATTGTGATGCAGCATCTCAAGGGTAAAAAAGATCAAAAACCGGTAGTGCTGGTAGGTAAGGGCATTACCTTTGATACTGGCGGTATTTCATTGAAGCCTGGCGCCGAGATGGATGAAATGAAATACGACATGTGCGGGGCAGCCAGTGTGTTGGGTACATTTAGAACCATCGCAGAAATGGATCTGCCGTTGAACGTGATTGGTATTATTCCGACTTGTGAAAATATGCCTGATGGCCGCGCGACAAGGCCTGGCGATGTGCTGACCAGTATGTCTGGATTGACGATTGAAGTATTGAATACCGATGCTGAAGGCCGTTTGATCTTATGTGATGCGCTGACTTATGCCGAGCGCTTTGAGCCAAGTGCTGTGGTGGATATTGCAACACTAACCGGTGCTTGTGTCATTGCGCTTGGTCACCATGCAACTGGCCTGTTCAGTAATAATGACGAGCTGGCGAAAGAGCTGCTGCAGGCGGGTGAATCTGCATTAGATCGTGCATGGCACATGCCGATGTGGGATGACTACCAGCCACAGCTGGACAGTAATTTTGCCGACATGGGTAACATTGGCGGACGTGCTGGTGGCAGTATTACGGCAGCATGTTTCTTATCAAGATTCACCAAGAAATATGAATGGGCGCATCTGGATATCGCAGGTACTGCCTGGAAATCAGGCAAGGAAAAAGGCGGCACCGGCAGACCTGTGCCTTTGCTAACAGAGTTTCTAGCTTCCCGTGCACGTCAGGCAAACAAGTAAATACGATTCATGACACGTATTGAATTTTATTTCAATGTGGCAGATAAGCTGGCAAAGGCAACCGAGCTGTGTGAACGTGCGGTTGCCAAAGGGCGCCAGCTCACTTTGTTTACGCAAAATGATGCGATGAGTAGTAGCTTGCAGCAGAAGCTATGGCAGCATAGCCCGACCAGTTTTTTGCCTAGCGCCTATCCCCTAGATGAGATAAGCGCACATGCTCCAATCATTGTTGATGCCGCAGGCACTCATTTGATTCAGGATGATATTCTGATTAATCTGAAAACAGAGCATCCTCCGTTTTTTAGTCGTTTCAGATATCTGGTTGAGCTTGTTGGTAATGATGAAGATGACAAAGTGGCCGCAAGGCAACGCTACAAGTTTTATCGTGATCGTGGCTATCAAGTGAAATCGACTGATGCAGCGGCTGGTTAGTATTTAGATCCATTACAAGAATGTGAGTGACTATGCGTGAAGATGACGATATTCCATTATTGACTGAGGTACATGCGCTACCAGCACAGGCTTTGGCCAAAGCTTTCAATGTGACGCCCGAGTTGATTGCTGAAATTGCCGAGCAGATCAGGCCGCATGTCGCAGCAGATATTGAGAAAACACTCGCGCAGAAACTTAAACAGGAAATGAAGCAGGAACTGCTTGACCACTTGCTGAGCGAGTCAGCAAATATTCAGAAAGCCAATCAGGCGTATATTTCAAGTGCGCTTAATCAGCAGTATGATCAGCAGGCCCAGCAGATTGAACAGCAGCAGCGTGATGCTGAATCTGCATTGAAACAGCATATCAACGACACCTTGACCAGTGTGCAGCAAGAGGCGGTGGGTCAGGCACTTACCATGGTGGATAAGGCTAGGGCAGAGCTGGCAACCGATATACCGCGCTTGATGCATACTAATACTGAGGTGATTAAATCTGACCTCGAACACACGCTAGGCCAGATGCAGACGCAGGCGGTGGCCGATGTGAATGAAAAAATCACGGCAGCACTACCTGATTTGCAGCAGACTCTGACCGAACAGTTGCAAGTCACATTAGCTGATTTGCAAAAAAACACGGTAGAAAATGCAACACAGGGATTACAAGAACAAGTAAGTCAGCTGCGCGAAGCTATTTTTGCAGATCACAAAGCTAATCTGGCACAAGAGCTCGCCGCAATTTACAAAGCCCTTACACAGCACACGCAAACTGAGCTTAGTGTTTATCTGGATGCTTTACAGGTTCAATCGCAACAACAGTTGCAGCAGAAATTGGGCGATACCTTTCCTGCTTTATACCAAGACTTATCTAATGAGCTAAGCGCTACGCTGAGAACAGATTTCACCGCTTTAGCCGAAAATGCAAAAAAAGATTTTATCCAGGGTTTAAGCGCTGACTTGCCGACTGTTGAGCAAGCGCTAAGCAATAAAGTACATGAAATCCTCGATGCAGAAGTGCCGCGTATTGAACAAGCGATGACTGCGAGTATTAAAGCGGAGATCGAAAAACTGCTAGATTCAGTACGACTAGTCTTTTCGAAATAGGGATTAAGCTTTCTTGAAATGGACTTACGCGCTATCTGTTAGCGTTTTGTAAGCATCTGCAGATAACAGTTTATTTTCTACGTCGGAGTCGCTGGTTTTGAATTTAAAGATCCAGGCTTTGTAAGGAGTGTCGTTGATCTGTTCCGGTGCGTTGATCACGTCCTGATTAATTGCGGTGACTTCACCATCCACCAAAGCATGCAAATCTGAACCCGTTTTAACTGATTCAACCAAACCGCAGGGTTGCCCGGCTTTTAATGCGCTACCGACAGCAGGCGCATCAACAAAAACAATATCTCCTAACAAGTCTTGCGCATAATCAGTAATGCCTGCTTCCCAGATTCCGTCGGCAACTGGTTTTGTCCATAAGTGCTGTGCACTGTAGAAAAGAGCTTGCGGTATTTGCATGGTGTTTACTCAATAAATGTTAGTAATTATTTACAATAAAATTTTAACGTAATTTAGTCTGCCGGCGATTTTATTTTTTATAATTAAAATAATTAAATTTATTAATGACAAACCTAAAGTTTTTATATAGTATTCAAGCGTAACTGTATGAGATAAAACATATTATGAAAAATATTTCACGTAAATTTTTACTTTTTTATATAGGCGCAATGCTCTGCATGCCGCCTATGGCTGTGCATGCCGCTAGTAAAAAGACTCAAAAGCAGATTACAGCAGGCAGTCATTATAAAGCTGTTAAGTACAAGTCAGGCAGCCGTAAAATACATCATCGCCTGCGCGCGCAGAAAGCAGTGGCTGTTGATAGCTATGATGGCACCACTCCGTTGAGGCTTGCATCTGCAAAAGCAATTGTGATTAACCAGTTAACTGGTGAAACACTTTATGCCAAGAACACTAACGTACCGACACCGATTGCGTCAGTAACAAAACTCATGACTGCAATGGTGATGCTGGATGCGCAATTAGCCCTTGATGAACCGCTTTCTATTGGCGATCAAGATGTGGATTATTTGAAAGGCACAACTTCAAGATTAAGTGTGGGTACAACGCTAACCCGCGGTGAAATGTTGCAGCTGGCGTTAATGGCCTCTGAAAATCGTGCGGCTTCAGCGCTTGGGCGTCATTATCCTGGCGGTAAACCTGCATTTATTCAGGCAATGAATAACAAGGCGAAGTTACTTGGTATGCAATCTACACGTTTTGTAGACTCAACAGGTTTGGACAGTAATAATGTTTCAACGGCTGAAGACTTAGTGAAAATGGTGAATGCGGCATATCATTATCCTGAGATTCGTCAGGTCAGCACTTTGCCATCACAGGAAGTGACTTTGTATGGGCGGCAGAATCCACTCAATTTCGTTAATACCAACGCTTTGGTGCGTGGCGGCAACTGGGTAATCGGTTTGTCTAAAACCGGCTTTATTAATGAGGCCGGTCGTTGCTTGGTCATGCAGGCTGAAATTTCAGGCCAGCCAACCATTATTGTTTTGCTTGATTCCGTTGGCAAGATGACGAGAATCGGTGATGCAAATCGTATTCGCAAATGGGTAGAGCGCAATGATGTTAACTCATTGGGCGATCACGTTCATGGCTAGTCATTTGGACTATAGGTCATACTAAGATAACAGGTAATAAAAAAGCGGCTCAAGGCCGCTTTTTTATTACCTGTTTAAACAAGGGTTATTTTTCTACTTTTTTGGCACCAGTTTTCTTAACAGCTGTTTTCTTGACACTGGTTTTTGCAGTAGCGGTTTTGCCAGTGCTGGCTTTAGAGGCGCTAGTTTTGCTAGTTTTTGCCTTAGCAGGGGCTGCTTTTTTAGTAGCTGCTGCCTTAGTCGTTGTAGCTTTCTTGGCCGCAGGCTTTTTAGCTGGCGCTGCTTTAGCCGCTTTTGCAGTTAACAGTTCCAGTGCTTCTTCCAGCGTTAATGCCTCCGGCTCTACGCTTTTAGGTAGAGTTGCTCGAATTTTCCCATGTTCAACATAAGGGCCATAGCGGCCTGCATAAATTTCAATTTGTCCATCTTCTGTCGGATGATCACCTAATGAACGTATCGGTGCCGGCCCCGTGTTTGCCTGAGCCAGCAGTGCAACAGCTTCCTCCGGAGTGATCGTAAATACACTCATGCTCTTGGGAATAGACTTGAATTTTGCATCGTGATTTACATAAGGGCCAAAGCGACCAATATTGGCTACGATCTTCTTATTGGTCACCGGGTGCAAACCTAAATCACGCGGCAAAGATAGCAGCATGTTCGCTGTTTCCAGATTTACATCAGAAAGCGGAATTTCTTTAGGAATGCTAACGCGTTTAGGTTTCTTTTTATCGCCTTCAACGGCCAGGCCTAGTTGCAGATAAGGGCCATATGGGCCGTTCATAAGTAGAATTTCTTTGCCGGATTCTGTATCGGTACCAATGGTTACCGGATCAGCACCTAGTGTAGCAGCGCCGCCTATACTACGTTTGTAGTCACATTTCGGTGTGTCGTTATAACCGGTACAGCCAATAAAAGTGCCGTAGCGACTGAGTTGTTTCTGCAATGGCTTGCCGCATTTCGGGCAAGCTTCATCAATCAATTCATTGCCAGGACGATCTACATCTGCTTTTTCATGGATCTGTTTGTTAAAGTCTTTCCAGAATTCATCCATGAGTGGAATCCACTCACGTTCGCCATCTGCTACGCTATCCAGCGCATTTTCCAGGTTGGCAGTGAAGTCGTAATCCACATATTTGGTGAAATGTTCGGTCAGGAATTTATTGACCACGCGCCCTACATCGGTTGGTGTGAAGCGTTTTTTATCCAGTAATACATATTCGCGATCTTGCAGGGTGCTGATGATGGTGGCATAGGTCGAAGGGCGTCCAATGCCATATTCTTCCAATACCTTAACCAGACTCGCTTCAGAGTAGCGCGGAGGAGGTTCAGTGAAGTGTTGGTCACCATAGATTTTTTGTACAGTCAGCACTTCGCCGGTTTCAAGCTGCGGCAGTTTGCTTTCGCCTTCTTCTTCCTCGTCGTCAGAGCTTTCCATATACACGGCAATAAAACCCGGGAATACCAGAGTTTGACCGGTAGCGCGGAACAGGTTGGCATCACTGCCTACGCTCAGATCAACACTTACTGCATCAAATTTGGCTGGCGACATTTGGCAAGCCAACGCGCGCTTCCAGATCATTTCGTATAATTTGAACTGCTCATCAGTCAGGAACTGGCGAACCTGTGTTGGCGTGCGCGCAATATCTGTCGGGCGTATCGCCTCATGTGCTTCCTGAGCGCTTTTAGACTTGGTTTTGTAAACCACCGCAGATCTCGGCAAATAATCAGGTGCAAAATTCTTTTTCACGTAATCGCGGATTTGCGCTACAGCATCTGCGGCCAAACTAAATGAGTCGGTACGCATGTAGGTGATTAAACCCACTGTGCCGCTGCCTACATCAACGCCCTCATACAGCTGCTGCGCAACACGCATGGCACGTGCGGTGGTGAAGCCGAGTTTACGTACGGCTTCCTGTTGCAGGGTTGACGTTGTGAACGGCGCAGCCGGGCTGCGGCTACGTTGTTTTTTCTCTACACGGGATACCGTTGTTTTTCCGGCACTTGCCAATAATAATTTACCGACAATGTCAGCCTGCTGGTCATGATTGATTACAGTAAACTGCTCAACTTTTTCGTTGTTTAACTGCACCAGTTTGGCAGTAAAACCATGACTATGTTTGAGCGCATCTAAATGGATAGACCAGTATTCCTGGGATTTGAATGCTTCAATTTCAAGCTCGCGTTCAACAATCAGGCGCAAAGCCGGGCTTTGTACACGGCCTGCAGATAAGCCGCGGCGGATTTTTTTCCATAGTAATGGTGATAGATTAAAGCCGACCAGATAATCCAGTGCACGCCGCGCCTGTTGCGCGTTGACCATAGGCATTGAAATGTCGCGCGGTTCGGCGATTGCATGTTCAACGGCATTTTTAGTGATTTCATGAAACACCACACGTTTCATGAGTTTGTTTTTGAGCAGATTTTTAGATTTCAGAATTTCGGCAATATGCCATGAGATCGCCTCACCTTCGCGGTCCGGGTCGGTTGCGAGGTAAATGCTGTCTGCTTTTTTTACGGCTTTGGCAATTGCGTCCACGTGTCTGCTGTTACGCTCAATGATGTCGTATTTCATGGCGAACTGGTTTTCAGTATCGACCGCGCCATTTTTAGGAATTAAATCACGGACATGGCCATAAGAAGCGAGCACTTCAAAATCACTGCCCAGATATTTTTGCAGCGTTTTCGCTTTTGATGGAGATTCAACAATGAGTAGTTTTGACATGAATGCCTATTTATAAGGTGTTTATTAGCTAGCAGTTCGGATAATAGCAAGGTAAATCACTAAAATACAACAAGTTAAGCTGTATGGCATGTAAATTTATTTAGTACAGCTTACTTGTTACGGATGAATTCGATCTTGCTGCCTTCTGTGCTGGCAAGGCTGAGTGCCGCGCCTTCATTGGCGATATCACCAAATAACGGGTCTTCGTCATCAGCTTTGGCTTGGCTTAAACCCTTAAAGTCATACAAACCAGTATCTGCGGCGATGGTTCAACATTGGTGATCGCGCGAAAAATATTATTGATACGACCTGGCTGCTCGCGCTCCCAGCCTTGCAGCATGTCTTTTACTTTTTGACGCTGCAGGTTTTCCTGACTGCCGCATAAATCACACGGAATGATCGGGAATTCCATCTGGCGTGCGTAGCTGGCAATATCTTTTTCGCTGCAATAAGCCAGCGGACGGATCACAATATTCTGCTTGTCGTTGGTTGCAAGCTTGGGCGGCATGGCTTTTAACTTTGCGCCAAAGAATAGATTTAAAAACAGAGTTTCAACGATGTCGTCGCGGTGATGGCCTAACGCGATCTTGTTAGCGCCGAGTTCTTTGGCTGTAGTGTAAATGACGCCGCGGCGCAGGCGTGAACACAGTGAACAGGTAGTTTTGCCTTCAGGGATTTTTTCTTTCACAATCGAATAGGTGTCTGCTTCAACAATGCGGTAATCAATCCCCAGCTTTTCAAAATAAGCTGGCAGAATGTCCGCAGGGAAACCGGGTTGCTTCTGATCCAGATTCATCGCAATCAGTTTGAAGTTGATAGGCGCGCGTTCCTGCAACGCGAGCAATATCATAAGCATGGCGTGTGAATCTTTGCCGCCGCTCATGCACACCAGCACGGTGTCGCCATCTTCAATCATATTGTAATCGCCTATCGCTTTGCCGGTGGCACTGATCAGGCTATTACGCAACTTGACGAAGTTGTTGGAATGGTTGTCTGGTAAATGTTTAATCATAAATAATATTTAATTGTTTTGTTACACCGGGTATCGGCTTTATAAGTTTGGTGAATCTATCGGTAGTTGTTTACAGGTTCAATGAGCGTCCGCCATCTACTGCCAGTACATGACCGGTAATGAACGGTGCATCATAAATCAGGAACTTGGCAGCCTTAGCGACATCATCAGGCGTGCCTACGCGTTTAAGCAATGTTTGATTAATGACGCGCTGTCGGTAGACCTCATCAAATTGCGGATTGCCTTCCGGCCACTGCACAGGCCCAGGCGCAACCGCATTCACTCGCACTTCAGGGCTTAGCTCTTGTGCTAATGATTTGGTCAGAGTGACTAATCCGGCTTTTGCCACACTGTATACAATATAGCCTTTTTTCGGGCGTTCAATATGCATGTCTGTAATGTTCACAATGCAGCCATGACTTTTACGCAGTTCTACTGCCGCCGCTTGCGCCAGAAATATCGGGGCTTTAAGGTTGCTGCCCATTAAATCCTGCCAGTTATCTTCATTGATCTGGCCAATTTCAGTCGGATAATAAGTAGATGCATTATTAATCAGTACATCTAACTTACCAAAATGCTTCACGGTTTCATTGACTAAATTCGGCAGTACGGCGATATTGAGTAAATCGCCCTGAATAATGGCGACCGAATTCGGTCGCAGCAGATTTAACTCTGCCTGCAAAGCACGCGCTTCGGCCGCACTGGTATTGTAGTGAATCATCAAGTGCGCGCCGTGCGCATGTAATTCTCTACAAATTGCGGCCCCTACACGCTTTGCACCACCAGTAATTAAAACGATTTTATTCTTAATTGTATTCACAGTCTGCTCATTTCTTTATCTTAAATATTATAATGGCTTATGAGTTCATTACCTATTCCTAATGCTGAGGCGCAGGCGCACAGCCAGCAATTAGCTGCACAAATTCAAAATCAGATCAGCCAGCGTCAAGGTTGGATGTCATTTGCCGACTTTATGCAGATGGCCTTATACGAACCGCAACTAGGTTATTACAGCGGCGGCGCGAAAAAGTTCGGCCATGGCGGTGATTTTGTCACTGCTCCCGAGATTTCCCCGCTGTTTACGCAAACGTTGGCTAATCAGGCAGCGCAGGTGCTGGCTGATACTCGGGGCAGTATTATGGAGCTTGGCGCTGGTACCGGCAAACTGGCACTTGACCTGTTGCTGGCGCTGCAAGATTTGAATCAGCTGCCTGAGCAATATTGCGTTATGGAAGTTAGTGCTCACTTGCGTCATATTCAGCAGGAGAATTTACAGAAAGCGTTGCCGGCTGAGTTGCTGCAGCGTGTAGTATGGCTAGATCATTTGCCACAGGATTTTGTAGGTATGATTGTAGGCAATGAGGTGCTGGATGCAATTCCGGCACATCTGATTCATCACACTTCACAGGGTTTGCATGAGCGAGGTGTTGCTTTCAACGGTAATTTTGTCTGGGAAGACAAACCCTTGTTGTCTGGTAACTTATTCGAAGCGGCTAACGCTTTGGCATTGCCGCAGGATTATTTAACCGAGATTTGCCCGGCAGCATCCGGGCTGATCGCCAGTCTGGCACATGTGCTTACAAGGGGCGTTATCGTAATGCTCGATTACGGATTTTCAGCGCGCGAGTATTATCACCCACAGCGTAATCTTGGTACTTTGATGTGTCACTATCAACATTATGCGCATACCGAACCTCTGGTCTACGTTGGGCTGCAGGATATTACAGCGCACGTGGATTTTACGAGTATCGCGCATGCAGGTGTTAACAATGGCCTAGAGCTTGCCGGCTTCTGCAGTCAGGCACAGTTCTTGATGAACTGCGGTATTCTGGATTTGATGTCAAATGTATCGCCGCATGATATGGCCAATTACGCACCCTTGGCTGCGGCTGCGCAAAAACTGATGTCGCCAGCCGAAATGGGGGATTTATTTAAAGTGATTGCTTTCAGCAAGCAGTTTGATACCCCTTTGCTTGGGTTTACTGCGGGCGACAAATCCCATACCCTATGAATGATCACTAAAGTATAATGCGCGCCATGAACGAACTAAAGCCAACAGAAGACACCCAAATTGACACAGTAGACGCTAATGACCTCAGCCAGCGCCGTATCCGCAGCTTTGTATTGCGCCAGGGCCGCTTAACAAAGGGTCAGGCGCGTGCGCTGGAAACTGTTTTTCCAAAATTCGGTATTACTTATAAGCCTGAATTGATGGATTTGAGTACGCAGTTTGACCGTACCGACAGTAAAAAGATACTGGAAATCGGCTTCGGCATGGGGGAGACCACTGCAAAAATCGCGCAGACCTTGCCTGAGTGTGACTTTCTGGCGGCAGAGGTGCATACGCCTGGTGTGGGCGCACTGCTTAAGTTGATTGATGAGTTGGCGCTTACCAACATACGTGTGATTCAGCATGATGTAGTTGAAGTGCTGCAAAATATGCTGTCAGATGCAAGTCTGGATGGCATTCATATTTTCTTCCCGGATCCATGGCACAAGAAACGCCATCACAAACGCCGTTTGATTCAGGCTGACTTTGTAAAGCTGCTGTGTACCAAGCTAAAGCCCGGTGCTTATATTCATGTGGCGACAGACTGGCAGGAATATGCAGAGTGGGTGCTCGAGGTGTTGTCAGGTGAGCCGCAATTGCAGAATACGGCTAAGGATTACGCAGAAAAGCCAAGTTATCGTCCGCTGACCAAGTTTGAGAACCGCGGTATCAAGCTCGGGCATGGTGTTTGGGATATGGTGTTTACGCGCAAATAACCACTATTTTTATAGACGGTTCAATTATTTGAGCCATGCTACATGCTTTTTAATCATCTTGACTTTGTAAATGAGAATCATTATCATTTGAAAAACAAGTGATCAAAAGGAATGAGCCATGAATAAAAAACAAGTAATTGGTAAAGCTACTTTACCTAGCAACACCGAGTGCCGGGTAATTTACAGCAACAGCAATGATGTTGTGGAAGTGCAGTTGGGCGGCACTTCATTGAGATTCAATGCGGATAGTTTTATTCTTTTAAACGAATTGCTGAGAAAGGCTGCTGCTAAAGTCATTATGCAGACGGCCATAGTGAATGTCTGATTATTCAGGCTGCTCTTCATTTTCTTCGGCAAATAGCCATTTACCGATGACCTTCTCTGCTTCTTCAACACCCTGTTTTTTCAGGCTCGAAAATAACTGGATAGTACACTCACTGTTGTAGTGGTTGCCCCAGGTTTCAATCAGTTCTTTGCGTACTTTATTCAAAGTCAGTGACGCTTCACCTCTGGAAAGTTTATCTGATTTGGTTAACAGTACATGCACCGGTTTACCGCTAGGGCAAAACCAGTCCAGCATCTGCCTATCTAATGGCGTGAGCGGATGGCGGCTATCCATCACTAATACCAAACCACCCAAACTTGAACGCTCGCTTAAATAGCGCGCCAGTACATTTTGCCAATGTGCGCGCATGGATTCAGGCACTTTTGCATAGCCGTATCCGGGTAAGTCGACCAAGTGTCTGTCGTTACCTAGTGTAAAAAAGTTAATAAGCTGTGTGCGCCCCGGCTGCTTGCTGACAAACGCCAAGCGATTATGGTTAGCCATGGTGTTAAGTGCGCTGGACTTGCCCGCATTGGAGCGCCCGGCAAAAGCAACCTCAATACCGCTGGCTGGTGGTAGGTCACGTAAATGGTGTGCTGAGATAAAAAATGTAGCGTTTTGAAACAAAGGCATAAAAATCCAATTCTGTTAAGCAGGTACTTTAGAATAGTAATTAGGAAATAATAATGTGGGGCTTATCTGACCGATTGCAATGTGACCTGAGCCCACTTAATTCTGACTATTTAAAGGAATTGCTGTTATCGTGAAAAATGCTATCACGAATACTAGTTTTTAGCTAAAATAGCGCGTTAATTGGTTGAATAATCTAGATTTAGGAGCAGTAATGCAATTTCGTCATATAGCGTGGTTAGTATCCAGTCTTATGTTAACAGTGTCTGCTGAGGTGCTTGCGGAAGCTCCTGCTCAGAAGTCTGCAGAGCAGACGATTAATAACGTGTGTGCAGCTTGCCATGGTGCAGATGGTAACAGTGCTATTACACTTAATCCAAAATTGGCCGGTCAGCATCCTGAGTATCTTGAAAAGCAGCTGACTGAATTTAAGTCAGGCAAACGTGCAAATGCGGTAATGTCAGGCATGGCTGCCGGTCTAAGCGAACAGGAAATTAAAGATATTGCAGCCTATTTCGCTGCAAAAAAATTGACCTTGGGTCAAGCTACTAAAAATGGTGCAGGTTCGCTGGGTGAAAAAATTTATCGTGGTGGTATAGCAGCCACTGGCGTTCCAGCCTGTGCGGCTTGTCATAGTCCAAATGGTGCTGGCTTGCCCAAGCAGTTTCCACGCCTGGGTGGTCAGCACGCTGATTACACACTTGCGCAGCTTAAAACTTTCCGTACCGGTGAGCGTGCGAATGCACCGATGATGATGGCGATAGCAGCTAAAATGACTGATGCTGAAATGGCAGCCGTTGCGGACTATATCCAGGGTTTGCGTTAATTTAATGTGTTGAAAATAAGGGTAGCGCGCGCTACCCTTATTTTTTGAATATATGTCTAGCAAGGCCATGTCGTGTAATCGTAAGCCATAAAGTCGCCAAAAGTTTTTAATTGGTAATTGGCAACTATATCTATTTTGTTGAAGTCTTAGCTTGAACCACTAGATAAAGTAATCTAGATGACGCAACATACTTCTCGATGCTTTAACTTTTCTCTCACTTAGAGTGCTGTATTTTGAATCCAAAACTATCATTAACTAGAAACTTCTTTGATCTGCTAAGCTCTATGCGTTTCGCAGTGAGCCTGTTGAGTGTTTTAGGCGTCGCTTCTATCATTGGTACGGTGTTAAAACAGAATGAGCCGTATGAAAACTACATCATTAAATTTGGGCAATTCTGGTTTGGATTATTTGAAAAACTAGGTCTGTATGATGTATATCATAGTGGCTGGTTTCTGCTGATTTTGCTGTTTCTGGTGATATCCACCAGTTTATGTATTTATCGCAATACACCATCAATGCTTAAAGAATGGCGTACGTTTAAAGAGCATGCCACTGAAAAATCACTGAATGCTTTCAGTCATCAGGAAACATACAGTACCAATGCATCAACAGATGAATTAAAACAGAAACTGACGCAGTTTTTAACCGCTAAAGGTTTCAAATTCAAATTCAGAACACAGGAAGACGGTAGTGAACTGATTGCTGCCAAGGCTGGTACGCATCAGCGCTGGGGTTATATATTTACCCACGTTGCGATGGTTGTGATTTTGTTCGGCGGCTTGCTGGATGGTAATTTACCTTTCAAAATTCAGGAAATGCTAGGCTATAAACGCATTGAAACACTGGATATCCCAGAGTCGCAGGTGCCGCCTGAGAGTCGGCTCAGTATTTTTAACCCTTCTTTCCGTGCCAATATGACCTTGCCGGAAGGCGTGAGCGACAATGTGGCATTTGTACGTGTACGTGATGGGTATCTAGTGCAGGAACTGCCATTCAGAGTGGCACTCAAAGACTTTAGAATCGAGCATTACGCTACAGGCCAGCCCAAGTCGTTTGAGAGCGATCTGGTCATTATTGATCCTGATTTGAAAGAGCCAATTACCAAAACCATTAGCGTGAATCATCCGCTGACCTATAAAGGTATTGCCATTTATCAGTCTGATTTTCAGGATGGTGGTACAACGCTGAATTTTAAAGTATGGAATTTATTTGCGCCAAATGCTGAGACGCAATTGCTGACAGGAGCTATTTTTCAGAACGGTGTTTTGGGTGAGGGTGATGAGGCTTTAAAGGTTGAGTTTAACGATTTTCGTAAATTCAATATCATCAATATGTCACCGGATGGAAAAGGTAAACCGCAGAATGTAGGCCCGAATATTACCTATAAACTGCGCGATAACCGCGGCCAGGCGATAGAGTATGTGAATTACATGCAGCCGATGCAGATTGACGGCAAGCATTATTTCTTATCAGGCATGCGTGAAACAGTGCAGGATGAATTCCGATACTTAAGAATTCCTGTAGATAATGACTTTGGCATGGAAGGCTTCATGAACTTCAGGGCTACCATGCTCAATGCTGCGAAATATCCTGAAATTGCACAGAGAATCGCACGCAATTCTATTGATGTGAAAAAGGATCCTGCAGTAAAGAAACAGTTTGAAGAAAGCGTAGTGCAGCTACTTACAGTATTTGCAAAAAGTGGTTACACCGGTGTGGCACAAGTTATTGAAAAGAGTGTGCCTGAGAAAGAGCGCGAAGCAGTGGCCAGAACTTATATCAAAATGGTGAGTGTTGCTGCGTTTGAAGCTTATAACATGAGTCTAGAGGCAAACAACAAACCTTTATTACCAAGCAATGGCGATACGGAATCTTTGCTACGTGATAGTTTGAATGCATTCAGTGATATCTTCTTTTTCGGTACACCGTATTATTTGCAGTTAGAGCAGTTTGAGCATAAAGAGGCGAGTGGATTGCAGCTTACGAAATCGCCGGGTCAGAAGTGGGTGTATTTAGGATCCGTTTTGCTGGTATTGGGTATTTTCTCCATGATGTATATCCGCGAAAGACGAATCTGGCTGTCATTAAGGCCGGGTAAGCAGCAAGTGCATTTTGCGATGGCATCAAATCGTAAGAATCTGGATTTTGAAAAAGAGTTTAATTTATACCGTGAACAGCTGAGAAGCTTGATCGGCTAAAGGAAGTTAAGGAATAACTATGAATAACTCACTCGAATATCAACAAAAAACCTTGCTGCAAAGTCTACGGTGGCAAGATTGGCTGTATGCACTTATTGTATTTGCGGGTTCTATATTTGCCTATGTTAAATATTCTCAGTATATGGATATTTATGAAGTGTCTTTCCTGTTCGGTGCGGCAGCCTTGGCAAGTTATTTAGGCTGGAAGTGGAAAGGACTTGGTAAGCTAGTGCTGGCTGTCGGAATCATTAGCGTGTTTTCTATCAGTTTATACGACGGTGAACAGGCAAAAGCGACGCAGGTGTTTCTGCTTAAGTTCCTCATTTCCAGCCAGTCTGCGATCATGTGGATGCACGTGCTGTTTGTATTGGCAATGGTGACCTATTGGTTTGCAATGTATAAGCGCAGTGACTTTGCAGGTAAGGTCGCATCTGCTTTAACCTGGTCTGCTGTGCTATTCGGCTTTGTCGGCTTAATGGTGCGCTGGTACGAATCTTATCTGATCGCACCTGATGTCGGCCATATTCCAATCAGTAATCTGTATGAAGTGTTCATCCTGTTTTGCCTGATTACAGCGCTACTTTATTTACACTACGAGCAAAAGCTTAATACCAAACAATTGGGTGGCTTTGTGTTGTTAGTGATTAACGCTGCTGTAGGCTTTATTCTCTGGTATACCTTCGACCGTCAGGCGCATAACATTCAGCCGTTAGTGCCGGCCTTGCAGAGTTATTGGATGAAAATACACGTGCCAGCCAACTTTGTCGGCTATGGTGCTTTCTCATTGGCGGCAATGGTCGCAGCAGCATATCTGTTGGCTGATAAAGGCATATTGGCATCACGCCTGCCTAGCCTCGATGTGCTGGATGATTTGATGTATAAATCTATCGCTGTCGGCTTTGCGTTCTTTACCATCGCCACAATTTTAGGTGCAATGTGGGCAGCTGAAGCATGGGGCGGCTACTGGAGCTGGGACCCGAAAGAAACCTGGGCGCTGATTGTTTGGCTGAATTATGCTGCGTGGTTACATTTACGCATGGTTAAAGGCCTGCGTGGGCCATTGCTGGCGTGGTGGTCACTGATCGGCCTGCTGATTACAACCTTTGCCTTCTTGGGCGTAAATATGTTTTTGAGTGGTCTGCATTCTTACGGCACGCTTTAGTTAACTGGTTGGATTAAGAAGCTCAAGGGTCAGTATCCGCTCTTGAGCTTTTTTTATTTAATGAGCAATCATTTCCAGCCTGAATCGCACTTCCCCGTCATCATTGTCCATTAAGCACAGTTCATATCCCGCAAGCTTTGCCTGTTGGGCTGCGTGGTATAAACCCACCCCCAAGCCATTACTTGAACTGATATTGGATTTAAATAGCTTGTTTGCTATGTCGGATGGAATCGCTGAACCGCTATCGGTAACTTCGAGGCAGAAGTGACTGGATGGCATTAAGCTTACATTGATCCTGATGTCTGGCTCGCGTTTGGCTTTTATCAGCGCGTTTTGCAATAAATTATCTACAACGCTGTCAAGCACGTCTGGGTCAATATCGCTTTTTGGTAATGTTGCAGGTGCTTCAAATTCAATCTGGTAATGTGCGCTAATTTGTTTGAAATTTGTCCACCAAAGGCTGACTTTTTCCTGATTCTTTCTTTCAACGCTTGGCATCTCCAGCTTAGTCAGCGTATTAGCTAAACGCCGGCTTAGCCTGGGCAGCTGTGTTTTGATAAGTTCGATCAATTTGGCATCATTGTCCGCATCTTGATTCTGCTCAACCGCGGTAGATAGGGTGCCAAGTGATTGCAATATGTTTTTAATGTCATGCGTCAAGCGTGAGCCCGTTTCATATAGCGTTTGCATGTACATGTTTTTACTGATGGTTTCTTCACGGCATTTGGCCTCGTAAAACTCTTCAATAATTTGTGTCAATAACTGAACATGCAGGTACATGGCAGGGGTAAATTGCCAGCGTGAGTACATGGTAAGCTGTAATTGTTGAAAATTGTAGGTGGATACATATTCGCTGGTTTTACCAATTTTCTGTTTCAGGTTGTCATGATGCCAAGTCAACCCGCTCACCCAGTTAAGGGTCGCTAGTTCATGCATGGCTGCTATCAGAAAATCATCTGATGATGATTCTTTCTCTGCATGGTTGGCAATATTCCTTATCCATTGTTCAAATGGCAAACCAACGCTCAGTAAATAGCGTGACATCAGGAGCTCAAGGCCTGAGAAGGTTTTGCTCGGGTTCCATAGCCAGCTTATGGCAACCAGGGTTGCAGCTAATCCGAACACGACAAAAATAAGTAATTGCAGGTAGTGAATGTGCCAGATAACGCCAATCGCAAAGCTGCCTAATATCACGATGATCGTCAATAAAAAAATTAACAACGTGTAGAAGAAGTCAATGTTACGAGATTGCGTATCTGGATTGTTTGCGGTGGATAAAAACAAAATAGCGAGTGGCAGTATCGGTAACAGATAGTTCAGGAGAAATTTCGCTGCTGCCAAATCGCCGTTTGCATCGATCAGTTTCGGTACTACCCAAATCAGCAGTATAGTGAGTAAATAGGATGCAGCTAATATTTTAGGCAAACGCCCGTGCTTTGCACTGTTGGATAAAGCGCGGCCGCCAATCAGTGAAAATAAACCTGCAACCCAGAATGCTATAAACCATAAGTTTTTAAACAGCACAGTTGCGCAAGCCGCGAATACGAGAATAACCAGCGCTTGTTGCCACGACAGAATGTTGTTCTGACGCAGTATTGGCTGCCATAGCAAGAAAACACCGTAATGGCATAACAGCAGCGCATTAAAAAATACACTGGTGTCACCCCAAGCCAGCAGCGCATGCAGGGATAAAATCGTTAACGCCATCAGGCGGTCGGCGTCATCCAGCACAGATCGATAAAGTTTGTACAATAGCTGCATAAATATTAACTCATGGGTAAAGCATGGGGTTTGGATGCTATTAATTTTTAATAGCAGCAAGTAATATAGCTAACCGCTGTTGGCATTTGCACATGCCTGTTTATTTTTTAATAATAAAATTATGCAATGTTTAATTATTTCTTATAGAATGCTTGCATAATCTGGGCAATTTCAACAAATAAAAAGTTGGTATGTGAATTGCTAGACAATAATAACATGACGCAAGCTCATTGCCTGATAACGAGCCTGCTCTATTAAGTTACTCAATTCGGGGATTTGCATGAAAAAGACACAGACAGGCTTCACATTAATTGAATTGGCAATCGTGCTGGTGATTATTGGTTTGCTGCTGGGCGGGGTGTTAAAAGGGCAGGAGCTGATTGGTATAGCCAAGGTTAAGAATATAGTGGCTGACTTCCAGAATACGCAGATATATTTGTATGGTTACCAAGCTAAGTTTAAAGCATTGCCGGGTGACGATGCGCTTGTGGCAAATCATATTACAGGCGGCACTCAGGCCACAACCCCAGGTGTGGTTGGTGATTTTAGAATCGATGGTGGTTGGAGCTCGGTTACGACAACTGATGAATCCTACTTGTTCTGGCAGCATGTTCGACTTGCTGGTTTGGCTCCTGGATCAACAGCGACTAATTCACCAGCTTATATCCCAAGGAATGCAGATGGTGGAGTCATTGGGATTCAGAGTTTGAACGGGTTTGCTACGATTACTGGAATGACTGGTTCTTTTGTAGTCTGTTCAGGTAATATTTTGGGTAGACTTGCTAAACAGGTAGATGTAACGATGGATGATGGTGACTACAGTAGCGTTCGTGCGCTTACCATTGGTGCTGCAGCAGCAAGCGGCACAGCCTGCTGTTCAAGATGGTGCTATATAATGTCTGTATGTCGTTCTAGGTTTTAATATAAAAAGCCCACTCAGGTGACACACCATATTACCCGTAGCGCCAGCATTTAAGCTTGCATAGCCGCTAAATTGTTCTAAAATAGCAGGCTTGAATAAAAGCAAGAAATTTAATCACTTACCGATCATCCATGACATCCAATATCGTAGAAATAGATAACCTTTCGTTTGGTTACAAACGTCGTTTGCTGCATAAAAATATCAATATGGTATTTCCACGCGGCAAAGTGGTGGCCATTATGGGCGGCAGTGGCAGCGGTAAAACAACACTATTACGTTTAATCGGCGGCCAGATCAAGCCGACACATGGTCAGGTACGTGTAGATGGTGCAGTAGTGCATGAACAAGACCGCAACGGTATCTATAAGCTGCGCCGTAAAATGGGCATGCTGTTCCAGCATGGTGCCTTGTTCACCGATTTAAGTGTATTCGATAATGTGGCTTTCCCGATGCGCGAGCTGACTGATCTGCCGGAATCGATGATCAGAGATTTGGTGCTGATGAAATTGAACGCTGTCGGTTTGCGCGGTGCGTATCAGTTGATGCCCACTGAGCTTTCAGGTGGTATGGCCAGGCGCGTAGCGTTGGCGCGTGCGGTGGCGCTGGATCCCAACATTATTATGTATGATGAGCCTTTTGCCGGGCTGGACCCGATTTCAATGGGTGTGATTTGTGATCTGATTCGCAGTCTGACTGATGCATTAGGCGCAACTTCCATTATCGTTTCTCATGATGTTAAAGAAACATTCTTAATCGCAGATTATGTGTATTTTGTCGCGGATGGTGAAGTGGCTGCTGAGGGTACGCCGCATGACTTGATGCTTTCTACATTGCCGTTTGTGCATCAGTTTGTGCATGGTGAAAAAGATGGTCCGGTACCTTTCCACTACCCGGCAGGAAATTATCAGGCAGAGTTATTAAGACAATCTGCCAAATAAGAATTTAATTTAATTACAAGCGTAAATATGAAATCAACTTTATTAATTGGCCTCGCCAATCTGCTGCGCGGTATTGGTCGACGCATGATAGAGCGTATATGGCGTCTGGGTGCAGGTGCAAGGTTATTTTTCCTCACCATTATTTATTCCGGTGAAAGTTTTAGAAGGTTTCATCTTACGCTGCGTGAGATCTATTTTACCGGTGTGATGTCATTGCTGATTATTATTGTGTC
>JAHRYP010000028.1 GCA_020622105.1 Methylotenera sp. | reverse complement strand
CAAAAAAGTTAACTGATGAAGAAAAGTTTGGCGCGTGACCCTACATTCGAGTTAGGCTGCACGAAAGTGCAGACCTTAATTTGAAAGCCTGAACTAATCGAGGTCAGCAACAATGATTAAATTTTACTATCTAGACGCAAATTGTTTAGTCAAATTAGTCGTAGATGAAGAATTCTCAAAAGAGCTTCGTGACCACTGCGGAAAGCAAGGCGTAATAAGCGCCACTACGAGCTTTTGCTTCTATGAAGCGTTAGGGGTACTAAAATCAAAATGGATCAATAAGAAACGGCCAGATAGTATTACAGAAGAAACCTATCTCAGTGCTTGTGAAGCACTATGTACTCTAGTTGAGGACGAGCAAATACAGCTTGATGACGAGGTGGAAATTCATAATAGACCTTCATTCAATGAGTCAGAGAAACTTACTAAAAAATACAAAATTGATCTGTCTGATTCATTTCAACTTGTTTCGTTAAGGAAAGGTATGTTGGCAAAGCTTAAAACTGAAATTGTGCCTACGCTAATATCGGAAGATGACGAAATATACAGAGCCGCTATTGGAGAGGGATTAAATGTGCTAAAAATTAATGAATTATAGCTTCGCCCAATAAAAATAAGGTTTACCCCCCAGTTTACCCCTGGGAATATATAAACAAAAAAGACTTGTAGCTTAACAACTACAAGTCTTTGATTTTATTGGTCGGGACGGTGTGATTCGAACACACGACCCCTTGCACCCCATGCAAGTGCGCTACCAGGCTGCGCTACGCCCCGAACCGTTGCCGTACCTTAATACAGCAAGCGAACATTATAACGTAAAGCTAAGCCCTCATAAATCAGGCGTGAGAAATAAATACTAGTGCTGTTAAGAGGTGTGCATATCTGAACGTAGCAAACTTAAAATTGAACGCAACTCAGTTTTAACTGATGCAAAATCAAAATTAGGTTGCCCTGAACCAGCTAGCGGTAATTCTGAATCAGACTGTGTCGATGCATGCGCGACATCTTTGCCATTTACATTTTTCTCTGATTGATTATCAGCATTTTTAAAGTCGCCGTCATCAAGCCGATGGCGCGCGCCACTGATAGTAAACCCTTGCTCGTACAACAATTCACGAATACGACGGATTAGTAAAACTTCATGGTGTTGATAATAACGACGGTTTCCGCGACGCTTAACGGGTTTAAGCTGTGTAAACTCCTGCTCCCAGTATCTCAGCACATGAGGTTTTACGCCACACAATTCGCTCACTTCACCGATAGTGAAGTAACGCTTTGCTGGGATAGGTGGCAATTGCACCTTGGCGGATTGATCAATCATACTTACGACTTTCTCACATGCTTACGAATAAATTAGGAGAACATCACAACTGCGTTTAAAACCACTACATAACAACTAACTGCCAATATCATAACCTAGCTGGCAAAGTTAGCGTCCACTTTGCTTTTTAACTTCTGGCTAGCATGAAAAGTTACCACGCGGCGTGCGGTAATTGGTATTTCTTCGCCAGTTTTTGGATTGCGGCCTGGTCGTTCAGATTTTTTGCGCAATTCAAAATTACCAAAACCTGACAACTTAACACTATCACCTGCTTCTAACGCGATTCGCACTTCTTCGAAAAATGCTTCAACCATATCCTTGGCTTCACGTTTATTCAACCCAACTTGCTCATAGAGTAAATCAGCAAGTTCAGCTTTTGTTAAAGTCATACTACACTCCCATTTTTCAAAGCAATAAACGATTTTTATGTTTAAATTTTCACTTGTAGAATTTGCAGTCGCAAGCTCTGATTTTTATTTAAATTTAAACAACCCTGACAACAGTATATTTTAATTAATTTCTAAATTTCTTTATTAATTTCTTAGTGCCGCATCAAAATTATTTGCCAACAATTGCTGCAAATTAGTCATGACTATATCGGCATCGCTATCTGTCAGGGTTTTTTGAGTATCGTGCATAAGTACTGATAATGCAAGGCTTTTTTTGTTATCAGGGATACCTTTACCCTGATACAAATCGAACAGCGCAACATCCAGAACCAGTGGAATGTTTGCTTTTCTGATTGCACTTAATACCGTTTCAACAGCAATATTTTCATCCAATACAATCGCAATATCACGGCGCACCGGTAAAAGTTTCGACACTTCCTGATAAGCTGGCAACTGGCGACTTAAAACAGCACTCGCGTCCAGTTCGAACAGGTAGGTACTTTTCGGCAAATCATAATGCTGCTGCCATTTCGGATGCAGCTTACCTAACCAGCCTATCGCTTTGCCATTCAGCAGAATGCGTGCTGACTGACCTGGATGCAGGGCACTATGTTCGGCTTTTTCATAGCTACATTCTTTACCGTTTGCGTGCATTGGCTTTTACATCAAAGAAATCAATATCTGCATTCGTAGCAGCCCACTGTTCAGGTTGGGCGCTGCCATAAGCCAGACCAGAAATACGTGCGGTCTCTTGATATACAGCATCTACCTGGTGGAACACCGCACCAATTTCAAATAGAAACGCACGATCCTGCTTACGGTTCAGGTTATAGCAAAGTGTATCCAGTAAGCCACCCCATAAACTGGTGCGCATGACACTTAAATTGCTGGCTATCGGATTTTTAAGCTTGATCGGCGCATTGTTACCTAGCAAATCACGCTCCCAGCTTTCATCAACAAAGCTGTAAGTCACCACTTCCTGATAACCCGCCGCCACTAATGTATCACGCACTTGATTCAAATGCAGCTGATGCTCAGGTGCAGGCAACATGGTCAAGGCTGCTACTGGCGGCGTTGCGGGTATGTGATCGTAACCGTGCAAGCGCGCAACTTCTTCAATCAAATCTTCTTCGATCGTAATATCAAAACGATAGCTCGGCGGTGCTACGGTGAACTCACCAGATTGTATATGAAAAACCAAGCTGCGTCAGCAACTGCGCAACTTTTTCCTGCTCAAAAGATATCCCTAAAACAGAAACCAATCGTGACATTCTTAACTGCACCGGCTTGCGTACCGGCAATGCACCGACAACCTCAGTCACTGCGCCTGCTTTACCGCCGCAAATCTGTAAAATCAATGCGGTCGCATACTCAAGCGCATTGCGTGTGTTACCAAAATCAACACCACGTTCAAAACGATAGGATGAATCTGTGCTCAAACCCAGTCGACGCGCCTTACCTGCGATAACGGATGGTACAAAAAATGCACTCTCCAAGAATACATCAACAGTTTCGTCACTCACCGATGTAGGCTTACCACCCATAATACCTGCTAGAGCAATTGCACCTTGTGCATCTGCAATCACCAGATCATCTGCTTTCAATTCAATGGTATTGTCGTTTAATAACGTAAGTGACTCGCCTGCTTTTGCAAAACGCACACTGATATCGCCATTTAATTTAGCTGCATCAAACGCATGCATAGGCTGTCCTAATGCCAGCAACACATAATTAGTAATATCAACTACCGCGCTAATACTGCGCAAACCGCTGCGCTCAAGACGTTTAACCATCCAGGCTGGCGTTGGTGCCTTGGCATTGATATCAATTACCAAGCGGCCGACGTAGCGTGGGCAAGCTACCTGCTCTGCTACAGCAACATTCTTAACTTGCTGCACATCTACAATAGCCGGGGCGATTTCTTCAAACTTCGTAGTCGCACCTGTAATTGCACCCACATCACGGGCAATTCCAGCAATACTTAGACAGTCACTGCGGTTAGGGGTCAATTTCAGGGTAAACAGATGATCATTTAAATCCAGGTGTTCGCGAATATCCTGACCAACAACAGCATCACTATTCAACTCAAGCAAACCTGTTGCTTCAGCAGTAATACCCAGTTCTTTGGATGAACACATCATGCCGAAAGACTCGACACCGCGCACTTTAGCCTGCTTGATTGAAAAACCAGGTAATTCCGCACCCACCATTGCGCAAGGGGCAATCAAACCGGCACGTGCATTCGCGGCGCCGCATACGATCTGCAACGGCTCAGCCAGACCAACATCAACCTTGCAAACCTGCAAGCGGTCTGCATCCGGATGTTTTTCAGCAGACAGGATTTTTGCCACAACGACTTTGCTGAATGGCGCTGCGACCGGCTGCATCTCTTCTACTTCCAGCCCTGCCATTGTTAGAGCGTGACTTAAAGCCTGACTATCCAAGTCAGTATTCACCAAACTACGTAACCAATTTTCTGAAAATTGCATAATGCCTTCGCGACCTAAAATTAAGGATTAATACTATCTAAACGATTATTTAAATTGGCTTAAAAAGCGCAAATCGTTATTAAAGAAGTGGCGTAAATCATTCACACCGTAACGCAGCATAGTCAGGCGTTCAATGCCTAAACCAAACGCAAAGCCACGATATTTTTCACTATCGATATTCACGTGCTTGAATACTTCCGGATGCACCATGCCGCAGCCGCCGATTTCCAGCCAACCGCCATTCCAACTCATATCCATTTCAGCTGAAGGTTCGGTGAACGGAAAAAATGAAGGTCTGAAACGTACAGTTAGATCGTCACGTTCAAAGAATTTTTGAAGAAAGTCCTGCACCACGCCTTTTAAATTGGCAAAGCTGATATCTTCATCTACCCACAAGCCTTCTACCTGATGGAACATTGGCGAATGTGTCGCATCAGAATCCACACGGTAGACACGGCCTGGCGCAATAATTTTGAAAGGCGGCGTCTGGTTGTTCTTTAATGCATTTTCCATATAGCGCGCTTGCACCGGTGAAGTGTGCGTTCTCAGCACATTGGCATCATCAATATAAAACGTATCGTGCATTGCGCGCGCGGGATGGTCTTCCGGAATATTCAGCGCAGTGAAGTTATAGAAATCGGTTTCGATTTCAGGACCGGTTGCCACTTCAAAACCGATAGAATGAAACAGCTCTTCAACGCGTTTCAGGGTCAGCGTTACCGGGTGCAAGCCGCCTTGCGACTGCGCACGCGCCGGTAGCGTTACATCAATGGACTCCTGCGCTAACTGTTTCGCCTGCTCTGCATTGAGAATAGCTTCGCGACGCGCAGTGAGCGATGCCTCAACAGCCTGTTTAACAACATTGATTGCAGCACCTGCTGCCGGACGCTCTTCAGCGCTCAATTTACCCAAGCCTTTTAAAGCATCGGTAAGTAATCCGGATTTACCCAGATATTTTGCCTTGGCAATTTCCAGGTCGTTCATTGAAGCGCTGTTTGCAAAGTCCGTTGTTGCTTCTGCAATTAAATGCGTTAAGTCTGCCATTTGATTTTTGATCTTTACTTGTTATAAATTGACTGGCGGGTGCTTTCTACAAGGCACTCTAAACCACTAGATTTATTTCATAATACTTTGATTTTGCGCACAAAATCAAAAGGAGAATTTTACCGCAAAAAAAAGAGGCCGAAGCCTCTTTTTTTACTCAAACTTATTGCTAAGTGTGAAATTTTTAGCTTGACAAACTATGCAGCCAAACCAGCTTTTGCCAATTCTACGAATTTAGCGAAAGCTGCTTTATCAAACACAGCCAAGTCAGCCAATACTTTACGATCCACTTCAATCGCTGATTTTTTCAAACCATTCATGAAACGGCTGTAAGTCAGACCACACTCACGTGCACCGGCATTGATACGCGCAATCCACAATGTGCGGAATTGACGTTTTTTCTGACGGCGGTCACGGTAAGCATATTGACCAGCTTTCATTACCGCTTGCTTGGCAACGCGGTAAACATTTTTACGACGGCCGCGATAGCCTTTAGCAGCTTTTAATACTTTTTTGTGTCTAGCGCGAGCGATGACACCACGTTTTACTCTAGGCATGTTCTACTCCTATTGTGTTGGCATCATAGCGCGGACGCGCTTGACATCGGTTGAAGAAATGATCGCCGTGCCGCGTAATTTACGCTTTTGCTTGGTGGTCTTTTTAGTCAGGATATGGCGTAAGTGAGAGTGAGTACGTTTCACTTTACCATTACCCAAGAATTTGAAGCGCTTTTTAGCACCGCTCTTGGTTTTCATCTTTGGCATTTTGTTCTCCTAGAACTGAGGTTAAGAGTGCTTAGGCATGCCGTTTCGCCGTATCACTCAGGGGTACTACTTCTTTTAATAATTTAGCAACACACTAAATTATTTTGCTTTTTTAATTGGTCCTAAAACCATCACCATTTGGCGACCTTCCATTTTAGGAAACTGCTCAACTACTGCAAACTCTTTCAAATCTGCTTCAACACGTCTCAGCAAAGCCAAACCAAACTCTTGGTGAGTAATCTCGCGACCTCTGAAACGGAGCGTGATTTTTGCTTTATCACCATCCTGGATGAAACGAATGATATTACGTACTTTAATCGCGTAATCACCATCATCTGTACCTGGACGGAATTTAATTTCTTTAACAACAACCTGCTTTTGCTTAAGCTTAACTTCGTGCTGTTTTTTACTTTCAGCATATTTAAACTTGCCGTAATCCATCAACCTGCACACTGGCGGAGCTGCATTCGGTGCAATCTCTACAAGATCAATATCCGACTCTTCGGCTTTCGCAAATGCTTCTGCCAAAGTCACAATACCTAAAGGCTCACCTTCTATACCCACCAAACGAACTTGAGGCGCTGTAATATCGCCATTAATTCGGGTTTCTTTATCCTGTGCTATATCAAATTCTCCAAATAGTTAAGCCGTGCACCAATGATTAAACCTTAGATTCTATTTCTGCTTTCAGACGCTCAATTAAGGCATCAATCGGCATAGAACCAAGGTCTTCACCTTTTCTGGTACGCACGGCCAAATGTCCGGCTTGCATTTCGCGCTCACCTGCAACGAGCAAATAAGGCATCTTCTGCATGCTATGTTCGCGTATTTTATAGGTAATCTTCTCATTTCTCAAGTCAAATTCGCATCGGATGCCACTTTTCTTCAAAGTTTCAACTACTTGGCGCACATAATCCGACTGACTTTCAGAAATATTCAATACCATGACCTGCACCGGCGCCAGCCACAGCGGCATTGCGCCTGCATAGTGCTCGATAAGAATACCGATGAAGCGCTCCATAGAACCAACGATCGCACGGTGCAGCATTACAGGACGCTGACGTGAGTTATCCTCTGCCACATATTCGGCACCAAGGCGTTCTGGCAAGTTAAAGTCGAGCTGTATCGTGCCGCACTGCCATAAACGACCCAGGCTGTCTTTCAATGTAAATTCTATTTTAGGGCCGTAGAATGCCCCCTCACCCGGCTGCAAATCAAAAGCCAGGTTATTCTGATTCAGTGCATTAGCCAACGCCGCTTCGGCTTTATCCCAGGTTTCATCAGCACCCACGCGCTTTTCCGGGCGGGTAGACAATTTAACCAGTACATCATTAAAGCCGAAATTTCCATATACTTGGTACAGCATCTGAATAAAATCAGCCACTTCCGCTTCGATCTGCGCTTCGGTACAGAAGATATGCGCATCATCCTGCGTAAAGCCACGCACACGCATCAAGCCATGCAATGAACCGGACGGCTCATTACGGTGACATGAACCAAACTCAGCCAAGCGCAAAGGTAAATCACGATAGCTATGCAGGCTATTATTGAAAATCTGCACATGACCCGGGCAGTTCATCGGCTTGACCGCATATTCGCGGTTTTCTGATGCAGTCACAAACATGTTGTCATGATAATTCTGCCAGTGACCAGATTTCTCCCACAGAGTTTTATCCATCACGGTAGGCGTGCGCACCTCTTGATAATCATGCTCACGGAACATTTGACGCATGTACTGCTCAACCTCTTGCCAGATACTCCAGCCGCGCGGATGCCAAAACACCATGCCCGGCGCATCATCCTGCATATGGAAATAATCCAGCTGTTTGCCTAGTTTGCGATGATCACGCTTTTCGGCTTCTTCCAGCTGAAACAGATAGGCTTCCAGCTCTTCCTTATTGCGCCATGCAGTGCCGTAAACGCGCTGCAGCATTTCATTGTTACTGTCACCGCGCCAGTAAGCACCTGCCAGCTTCATCAACTTAAAGGCTTTTAGTTTGCCAGTATTAGGCACATGCGGGCCACGACACAAATCGGTAAAATTACCTTCTGTGTACAATGAAACATCTTCGTTCGATGGAATTGATTCGATCAGCTCAGCTTTATAATGCTCACCTATACTTTTGAAATAGGCGACAGCTTCATCACGCGGCAATACTTTACGCGTGACTAGCTCATCTTTTTTAGCCAGTTCGGCCATTTTCTTTTCAATCGCAATCAAATCTTCCGGTGTAAATGGGCGCTTGTAGGAAAAGTCATAGTAGAAACCGTTCTCAATTACAGGGCCAATCGTCACTTGTGCATCAGGGAACAGCTCTTTAACCGCATAAGCCAGCAAGTGTGCTGTTGAGTGGCGGATGACTTCCAAGCCTTCTGGATTTTTATCGGTGATAATTGCCAGATCACTGTCCACCTCGATGAGGTAGCTGGTATCGACAACTTTGCCATTCACCTTGCCAGCCAGAGCTGCTTTAGCCAAGCCAGCACCAATATTCATTGCAACATCAGCAACCGTCACCGGTGCATCAAATTGACGTTGTGAACCATCTGGCAAGCGTATGATAGGCATAACATTTATCCCGTAAAAACAATTAAAGCCGTTTAGATTAACGGCTTTGGCTTATGTGTTGAATATTAAAACTTACTAAAATTCTGGTAGGCAGTAGCAGATTCGAACTGCTGACCTCTTGGATGTCGACCAAGCGCTCTAACCAACTGAGCTAACCGCCTATTGCTTTAAAACGCGGCTCTTTAGAACCTGCAATTTCAAACAGAACGCGATTTTAGCTTATTGTGGCTCCGCACGCAAACTGACTATCACATATAATATTGCTTATGCGAATTTCTACACACAGCACAAATTTCGAAGAACTGGTTGACCATATTGCTGAGCATGGCTTTTGTGTCGTTAACGACTTCCTGCCAGAAGCCACTGTGACCGCACTTGCCAATGAAGCGCAAACACTGAAACAAGCTGAAGTCATGCAGGAAGCCGGGGTCGGCCGTGAGCATTTAAGCGTCCTTAAAGAAATTCGTAGTGATAGCATTTACTGGCTGAACGAAGATGCTACCACAGCAGCACAACGAGACTATTTTGAGCAAATGGAAAACCTGAGGCTTAATTTAAACCAGCACCTGTACCTAGGTTTATTCGGTTTAGAAAGCCACTTGGCTGTTTATCCAGAAGGCGGATTTTACAAAAAACATCTGGATTGTTTTGCCAGCCAGAATCCGCATAAGCCTCAGCGCAAAATCAGCTGTATTGTGTATTTGAACCAAGACTGGGATATGCAGGATGGCGGTCAATTAAAGCTTTACCTGAATGAGACTGACGAATCTGACAAATACAAATCCCTGCTTATTTCTCCTCTGGCGGGCAGAGCCGTCATCTTTCTGTCTGATACCTTCTATCACGAAGTAATGCCGACATATAAAGAAAGAGTCAGCCTGACTGGGTGGTTTTTGTCACGCCCCCAACAGTAAAGCACAGCTTGCGAACGAGCGTATCTGATTCGCTCCAGAGCTCGAGTTACTGTGGCTGCTCCGAGTAAAGTCTTTGATATAGACTGCGGCTGGCGTAGCCATCTGCTGGCAATTGATTTGCAAGCTGATACTTGCGAACAGCTTCCTGTGTCATAGATCCTGGCAACCCATCCGGTTCGCCGGCATTAAAGCCACGCGCATTGAGTATACTTTGCAGATCCATCATTTCCTGAAAGCTTAACGCACCACCCTCCGCGAATTGACCGCCTACAATTCTTGAATCATGTCTGAGCTGTTCTGCCAACTGCGCCACAGACAGTGCATAGTTCACAGACCGGTTCCAGTCCATGATGACATCAAAATTATCAAACACCATAAAAGCCGGGCCGCGGTAACCCTGTGGCAGCAAAATGGCTGCGGGGCCTTTTACTTTCAAACCTAGCGCATCAAGGCTTACCGTGCTGACAGATGTATTATCTGAAACCTGCTGTACACTTGCGCTTACTTTCTGCATGACTGGCTTTTTAGTTTTGACTGGATATGATTTGGTTTTTTCTGTGCGAGCATCTTTAGTCAAGCCTGTTTTTGAACCAAATCCAGGCGCCCCGACATCTACATGCAAAGCACGCACGCCAAGTTTAGACCATTCCTCCACCGGTTTTCTTACTGATAATTGTGCAGTTTTCCAATCAAAACTATCTGGCAATTTAACTTCCAGCATTGCGGGCTCATTAGCTTGCCATCCTATCTGAGACAGATAATTCGCGGCCGAGGCAAACGCATCCGGCAATGAGTCCACAACATCAATCAAGTTATCGCCGTCACCATCGACTGCATACAGCATAAACGTGGTTGGCATGAACTGCATATTACCAAAGGCACCGGCCCATGATCCGGTCAGATCGTCGGCATTAACATGTCCGATATCAATCATACGCATCGCATCAAGCAACTGACCGCGAAAAAAATCTGTGCGCCGCCCATCGTATGCCAGCGTAGCCAGTGAAGATAAAATATCCAGCTTCCCTAGACTCCGGCCATACTGAGTTTCCAATCCCCAGAATGACACCAGTGTGAATTTTGGAACACCATAGCGGGCTTCTATCTGATTCAACATTGCCTCATGTTCCATCAGCATCTGCCGCCCCTTTTGCACTTTCTGTTTATCGACGCGCTTTTGATAGTAATCTAAGAACGGACTGATAAACTCAGGCTGAGAACGATCCAAAGCAATTACATCTGGAAGGAATTCAATGCGGCTAACGGCGCCATCAACAGTGTAGTCAGAAATGCCAGCCACCTTAGCTTCCGTACGCAAACTCTCCAGCCAGCCTGAAAAGCCATCCTCGGCGGCTGAAACACTGGAAGTGAGCAGTAGCGTAAGAACTGCTACATATTTGGATAATCGATATACTGCGAAATTCATGGGATGTCAGACTGGCAACAGTGTGCGGTAACCAGCCTTGTAATCAGGATACTGCAATTTGAAGCCAGTTTCCAGCATAGTTTTATTACTGAGACGCTTACCGCCGCTCGCAGGCAATTGTTCGGGTTTACCCATTTGCAACTGTGTAGCTAGCCAGCTCAAAACCTCATATTGCGGAACCGGTTCGGAGTCTGTTACGATAAAGCAGTGTTGGATTGTATTGCCTACTAGTACCTGATTAATCAGAAATACAATAAACGCCGCCGCATCATCGCGGTGAATGCGATTACTCCAGATATTCTGTTTTGGCCAGTTGTCAGGCGATTTCGTCAGATTAAGCATTCGCAATCTGCCCGGCCCATAAATACCAGACAATCTGAGCACAGTGGTACCACAAGGCAGCGTTTGCAGTAAATGTTCCGCCTCCAGCAGTCGCTGGCCGCCAAAATCTGCAGGCTGCGCAGGTACAGACACATCCAGTAATGCTTGCGTATCCTGGCCATATACTCTGGTGCTGGAAACAAAAAAAACATGTTTAAGCTGACTGTTATTTTTTTGCGTTGCCAGTACATTACGTAAACCATCTACATACGCAGATTTATATTCAGCATCAGTCTGCCCACTTGCAGCTACACAATAAACTACAATATCAGGCTGAACAGCATTCAGTGCAGCCAGCGACTCGGGCTTAGTGACATCTGCGGCAATAATTTGTACCGCGTTACCGTCTGAATGATCAACGATGACATTGCTGCTGCGCCTGACGCCAGTCACATTTAAACCTTCATGTGCAAGCTGACGCGCTACCTCACTACCGAGATCACCGTAACCGACAATCAATACTTTTGCGGAAGCGTTATTTGCCATGTTGCTGTAAATACTTCTCTGCTAAAAACATTGCCACAATGGTTTTACCATCTGTGATTTCGCCACGCTGTATCATTAATAAGCAATCTTCAAACTTCACTTCAAACACTTCGAGCGTTTCATCTTCATCACGCTGATGCTTGCCTGCAACCAAGCCTGTAGCCAGATAAATGTGAATCACTTCATTGGAGTAACCGATGCAGGGATGCTGCGCGCCAAGTTTGACCCATTCATTTGCGCTATAGCCAGTTTCTTCCAGCAATTCGCGCTGCCCGGTTTTTAAAACATCTTCATCAGGGTCAATTTTTCCAGCTGGTAATTCGATAAATACCTGATGCAATGGATATCTGAATTGACGCTCCAGCACCACATTGCCATTGGCCAGAACTGGGACAACCACGACCGCACCGGGATGCATGACATATTCACGATGACTGGTATTGCCATTGGGCAAACGCACTGTATCGCGCTTAACCGTGAGCAAACCACCTTGCGCCATAATTTCAGAACTTATACAGTGTTCGGTTAAATCCATTAAAAATCCTAGGGGGCGCTTCTATAAATACAAGAGTTGGGATGCAGTATTACCCGTCAAGGGCATGTCCGTAGAATATATGCGCTAAAGCGCATTATTCATATGCCAAAGGCGCACGGAACGGAGAAGCCGAGATAGTATGTAGTATACATCGAGGTTGCGAGTACCGCGCAACGAAGTAATGCGCCCAAATATTGAATTTATTGAAGTGCCCTAAAGTGATGCGACACTGAATGTGTCACATTGTTTGACATCACCAGAACTCAGACCCAGATTAAACCAATGCATACGCTGCTGCGATGTACCATGCGTGAAACTGTCAGGCACTGCATAGCCTTGTGCTTGTTTCTGTAATGCATCATCGCCAATCGCAGCTGCGGCTGTCATCGCTTCTTCAACATCGCCCTGCTCCAGAATGCGATTGGTACCATCTGCATGGTTAGCCCATACACCGGCATAGCAATCTGCCTGCAACTCCAATCGTACAGAATACTGATTTGCCTGCGCTTCAGAACGTGCATTCTGCCTTGCCTGCTGCACTTTATCTGAAGTCCCCATCAAATTTTGTATATGGTGTCCAACCTCGTGTGCAATCACATAAGCTTGTGCAAAATCCCCTGGGGCTTTAAAGCGCGTTTTCATCTCCTGATAAAAACTCAGGTCAATGTAAACTTTTTGATCAGCCGGGCAATAGAATGGACCCATCGCCGCTTGGCCAGAACCACAAGCCGTAGGCGTTTGATCGCTGAACAAAACCAGTTTAGGTGCTGGGTATACCTGCCCTGCACTTTTGAATATCTTGCCCCAAGTATCCTCAGTACTTCCCAGCACTTTGGCGACAAATATTGCCATAGGATCATCTGCCGGGATGGGTCGCGATTCTGCAGACGTTTGCTGCTGTACGCCTTGCGTTAAATTTAACACCGTAGAAGGATCAACACCGAAGTACATGCCTACTAAAACAAGTGCAATGGTACCGATGCCTATTCCTTTACCGCCAATTGACGAGCCGTTTCCGCCACGTCTATCTTCAACGTTACTGCTTTCACGTTCATCATCTAAGCGCATTTTGAACCTCGCAATTGTATAAAATCTGAAAAGACAGACCTAACCAGTCTAATAGGTATTCTTGAATAAAAGATAAAAATATGCAAATAACTTAACTGCAATTTGATTGCAGAAATTATAGAGTGGAAGTTGAACGAAGATTATTAAAGATATTTAACAAAAATATCAAAAATGAAGGCTTATTTTAAATAGCTCTTTTCCATAGTACTTTGTAAACAAAGCCAGGAAAAGCAAACACAAGGAACAAGCAGGCAGTTACTGCGTAAAACTCCCAGCCTTGAGGCGCAACTTGGCCTAAAGTAGCATGCTCCGCGTACCAGATAAAACCACCGGTGAGGAAGTACAATATAACAAGCTCTAGCAGACACCAGCCAAGATTTTTGCTAAATCCTGGCTTAGCGCTGCGGTTTAATGAAACTACATAAAACAGCTTGTCTGAAAACCAGGGTAAGTTTGCAGCAAAGAATATAAGCCCTAAAATCGCCCAGTTAGTCATTAGCTTAAGCTTCTAACAATAGCATAAGCACACAAGCTCATCAGACCCTGCGGCATCAAGCCGAGAAACAACAAGGCAATAGCATTTGCACTTAATACAACGCGCATTTCAGCTGGCGCTTGAATTGGATGATGATCCACAGGCTCATCAAAGTACATGAGCTTGATCACACGCAGATAGTAGAAGGCACCGATGACTGCCATCAGCACTGCGAACACCACCAGCCACAAGAAACCAGCCTGCAAAGCAGCTTGCAATACGGTAAATTTGGCGTAGAAGCCTAATGTAGGCGGAATACCGGCCATGCTGAACATCACGATCAGCATCAGGAAAGCGGTCCACGGGCTACGTTGATTGAGGCCTTTCAGATCATCCAGCTTGTCAGCTTCAAACCCTTTGCGTGACAGCAATAGAATGATGCCGAAACCAGCCAATGTCATCAGTACATAACTGGCAATGTAAAACAGCGCAGAAGCAAAACCATTAATACTTGCACTCATGAGGCCAAACAGCACAAAGCCGATGTGGGAGATTGTAGAGTAAGCCAGCATGCGTTTAAGGTTGGTTTGTGCAATCGCCGTAACGTTACCGATAATGATAGACAGTACTGCCATTATCAGCAGCATTTGCTGCCAGTCTACGGCCATGGTTTGCAGGCCCTGTGCCAGCAACCTGATCACAAATGCAAATGCAGCAAGTTTCGGCACTGAACTGATGAGCATGGTAATTGCAGTTGGTGAGCCTTCATACACGTCCGGCACCCACATCTGGAATGGCACCGCACCGAGTTTGAACGCCAAGCCAGCGACAATAAACACCAGACCCAGAATCAATACTGAATGCGTTTTTTCCGCAGTCATTAACGCATGATTGATTTCAGCGAGATTCAAACTGCCGGTCATACCGTAAATCATGCTCATGCCGTACAGCAGCATACCGGATGCAAGCGCACCCAGCACAAAGTACTTCATTGCCGCTTCAGTGGCACGTGCGTTATCGCGATCTAATGCTACCAGCGCATACAGGCTTAATGACAGCAACTCTAAACCGATATACAAGGTCAGCATATTCTGACCAGATACCATGATCATCATGCCGACGACTGAGAACAGTACTAATGCATAAAACTCACCACGGAACATATCGCGTAGCTGAATGTATTGTCTGGTGTAGACAAAAATGAGTGATGTCCCCAGGTAAATCATCAGCTTCAGAATATCAGCCATCGTATCGTCGACAAACGCACCGGTAAAGGCGTAACCGACACCTGGGGCATGGGTAGTGAATGTAAAGTAAGCCGCTACCAGCAATGCTATTTGTGATAAACCATAAATAGCAATACGGTTAGATTGTTTTAAAAACAGATCAGCGATTAAAACTAGCATCGCCATACCCAAAAGTATTATTTCAGGTAAGGCAGTGATGAGATCGTAACGAATATTTTCCATGAATTAAAAGCCTGCCGGCAACTTGCTGTGAGATAAGTGTGAAAGTAGTTGGTTAACTGTAGCATTGGTCATATCTGTCAGTGGCTGCGGATAGATACCCAAAGCCAATACCAGCGTTGCCAGAATTGCCAGAATTAAAAACTCGCGTTTGTTCAAATCCTTGAGTGCTGCCACATTTTCATTGGCAACTTCGCCATAGAACACGCGCTTAACCATCCACAATGTATAAGCCGCACCAAAGATCAGCGTGAATGAAGCGAGGAATGCATACCAGAAATTAACCTGAATTGCGCCAAGTATCACCATGAACTCACCGACGAAGCCTGAAGTGCCTGGCAGGCCACTGTTCGCCATTGCAAACAATACTACGAAAGCGGCAAATACCGGCATAGTATTGGCAACACCGCCGTAAGATTCAATCTGGCGACTATGCACGCGGTCATACAACACGCCAACGCACAGGAACATTGCCGCAGAGATGAACCCATGTGAAATCATCTGCACAATTGCACCTTCAAGACCGAGGTTATTAAATATAAAGAAACCTAGCGTGACAAAACCCATGTGAGAAATTGATGAATAGGCAATCAGTTTCTTCATGTCTTTTTGCACTAGTGCAACCAAGGCAATGTAAACAATCGCAATCAGTGACAGCGCAATCATAAAGCCTGACAGGTAATGTGCTGCATCCGGTGCAATTGGCATTGCAAAACGCAGGAAGCTGTAACCACCCAGCTTCAGAGCGATCGCTGCCAACACCACAGAACCACCGGTAGGTGCTTCAACGTGCGCATCCGGTAACCAGGTATGTACCGGCCACATTGGAATCTTGACCGCAAATGCAGCAAAAAATGCGAGGAAAATCAACACCTGCACATTTAGCGGCATTGGCATCTGATAGTAATCAGTAATCGCAAAACTGCCGGTCTGATGATACATGTAGATAAATGCCACCAGCATCAGCAATGAGCCAAGCAAGGTATACAGGAAAAACTTAACTGTAGCGTAAACACGGTTCGGACCGCCCCAGATCCCGATAACCAGGAACATCGGGATTAGCATCGCTTCCCAGAACACGTAATAGAAAATCGCATCCAAGGCACTGAATACACCGATCATGAGACCGCTCATGATCAGGAATGAAGCCATATATTGCGCTACACGCTTTTCAATCACTTCCCAAGCTGACATCACCACGATCACTGTCGTAAAACTGGTCAGCAAAATCAAAGGTACAGCTAAGCCATCGGCACCCAGGTGGTAATTGATACTAAATGACGCAATCCACAGGAAACGTTCCTGGAACTGGAAGCCGCCATCTGCAAAGTTAAAATGCGTATAGAGCGGAATCGTTACCAGAAAGCTGGCAATACTGCCGGCTAATGCCAGCCACCTTGTTACACATGGCTTATTGTCATTGGCTGTAAACAGCACAGCCACACCAAAGGCGATAGGCAGCCAGATTGAGAAACTTAAAATATGTTGCAAAAAGTATTCAAGCATTTTTTACACTTTAGAGAAAAACGTGAGCATTAAAAATACGCCGATAATCATGGCGAATGCATAGTGATAAATCAAACCGGATTGCAGCTTACGCACCACTAATGACAGTTTGCCGATTAAATTAGCAGTACCATTTACTAAAGCACCGTCAATAATTTTTACATCACCGATCAGCCACAGCTTGTTACCAATGAAACGTGAACCGGCAGCAAAGAAGCGATCATTGAAACTATCAAAACCGTATTTGTTTTCAAGGATGCTGTTAATCAAGGCAAAACGTTTCTGAATTGCCGCAGGAATATCAGGACGCTTCATATAGAAGAACCACGCTACAAAAACACCGGAAGCCGCTAATGCAAACGGTAAGGTCATGAAGCCATGAATCGCCATACCTGTTGCTGAGTGGAAAATGTGATGCCAATGATGTGTCAGCTCCTGCATCGCTGGATGCGCTTCAGAATTCACAAAAATCACACCTTTAAAGAAGTCACCGAACAGCATAGGCTCAATTGCAAGGTAGCCGATCGCTAATGAAGGTATCGCCAGCAGGATTAAAGGCAACTTAACAACCCAGCCCGGTTCGTGTGGGTCATCGGTCGGGCTCAAGCCATGGTGGTGGTCATGGTCGTCATGTGCATCATCGTGATGTGCGTCATGATGTTTCACTTCACGCCATTTTTCCTTACCGTGGAACACGAGGAAATACATACGGAAGCTATAAAATGCCGTAACAAACACACCAGCCAGCACTGCAAAGTAAGCAAAACCGCTACCCGGAATAGTAGAGAATTTTGCCGCTTCAATAATGCTGTCTTTGGAATAGAAACCCGCGAAGAACGGTGTACCAATCAGTGCCAATGAGCCAATCAGAGAAGTAATCCAGGTAACAGGCATGTATTTCTTGAGATTACCCATGTTGCGGATATCCTGATCGTGGTGCATGCCCATAATCACCGCGCCAGCGCCCAAGAACAGCAAGGCTTTAAAGAACGCGTGCGTCATCAGATGGAAAATAGCAACTGAATAGGCTGAAGCACCTAACGCTACAGTCATATAACCCAATTGTGACAAGGTTGAATAAGCAACCACACGTTTGATGTCATTCTGGATGATGCCCAGAAAGCCCATAAACAATGCGGTAATGCTGCCGATGATGAGTACAAATGACAGTGCAGTGGTTGATAACTCAAACAGCGGTGACATACGTGCCACCATGAAGATACCGGCAGTCACCATCGTAGCAGCATGGATCAGCGCAGAAATTGGCGTTGGGCCTTCCATTGAATCTGGTAGCCACACATGCAAAGGCACCTGTGCTGACTTACCCATCGCACCGATAAACAGCAGAATGCAGGTTACAGTCATCAATGACCATGAAGCATTACCGATCAGGTTGATCTGAATATCAGCCATCTGCGGCGCTACTGAGAATACCGCTGCATAATCGAGGCTGCCGAAATAGAACAGCACTAGGCCGATACCAAGCAAGAAACCGAAGTCACCAACACGGTTAACCAAAAAAGCTTTCAGATTTGCATAAATCGCTGTCGGGCGTGTATACCAGAAACCGATCAGCAAGTAAGAAACCAAGCCCACAGCTTCCCAGCCGAAGAACAACTGCATGAAGTTGTTGCTCATCACCAGCATCAGCATTGAGAACGTAAACAATGAAATGTAGCTGAAAAATCTTGCGTAGCCTTTGTCTTCATGCATGTAGCCAATGGTGTAAATATGTACCATTAAAGATACAAAAGTCACCACCACCATCATCATTGCTGACAGACGGTCAATCAGGAAACCAATCTCAAAAGAGAAGTTACCGCTTTTCAGCCATGAGTATACAGTCTCATTATACGGCAGGCTGACCATCGCATCTTTCAGCACATATACTGACAAGACGAATGAAATTGCCACACCGGCAATCGTAACGATGTGTGCTGCAGCACGTGGCAGGAATTTACCGAACAGACCGATAACAACAGCGGCCAGTAACGGTAACAGGGGAATTGCGAGATATATTTGTTGCATGGTCATGCTAAACACTTAGCCTTTCAAACTATCTAAATCGTCAACATTGATCGTGCGCAAGTTTCTGAACAGCACCACCAAAATCGCCAAACCGATAGCAGATTCAGCAGCTGCCACAGTCAGGATGAAAAATACGAAGACCTGACCTGCAACATCATTCAGGTAATGCGAGAAAGCAATAAAATTCAGGTTAACTGCAAGCAGCATCAACTCAATCGCCATCAACAGAATGATGACGTTTTTACGGTTGAGAAAAATGCCGATCACACTAATTGCGAACAACAGCGCACCCAGCACTAGGTAATGTGACAATCCAACCATTATTTATTCTCCTCGGTGCTATCCGCTGCTACAGGTGTTTCAACTTCTGCCTGCATTTTCACGATACGGATACGATCTGCTTTTTTAACCAGAACCTGTTTAGAAGGATCCATGGATTTACTGTCTTTACGGTCGCGTAGAGTCAGTGCAATCGCTGCAATGATAGCAACCAGCAGCACAACCGAAGCCAATTCAAATGGCAACAGATAGTCTGTATAAAGTACACGACCAAGCTCAGCAGTATTACTGTAATCTGCAGGATGTGGCGCCGGTGCTGCTACTTTATCGACACCGAAGTTACGCACACCGACAATCATGACCATTTCAACCGCCATCAGGCCACCAACCGGCAATGCAACTGGCAGCGCGCTCCAGAAACCTTCACGCAGTCTGTCGAGGTTAATGTCCAGCATCATCACAACGAACAGGAACAGCACCATCACGGCACCCACGTATACCAGCACCAGTACGATTGCGAGGAACTCAGCCTCCAGCAGTAACCAGATGCCGGCTGCAGTAAAGAAGGCGAGAACCAGATACAGTGCTGCGTAAACGGGGTTACGCGTTGTAATGACACGCAAGCCAGCGTATAGCAAAATAGCTGCCAGTGTATAAAACACTATGTCTTGAAAATGTAAGCCAAAAAATGTCATATATTTGAATGGTTATCTGTTAAAAGTACTTCTACTGTAAATAAAATCAGCTGCTTAATTTTTTATCTAAATTGCTTTGCTACCTGAATTGTTTATCCTGTGCACGGTCAGCTGCAATCTGTTTTTCATGCTTATCGCCTACTGCCAGCAACATTTCTTTGGTGTAGATTAAATCACCGCGTTGCTCGCCGTGATAATCAAATACTCGTGTCTCGACGATAGAATCAACCGGGCAGGACTCTTCACACATGCCACAGAAAATGCATTTGGTTAAATCGATGTCGTAACGTGTAGTACGACGGGTATTGTCTTCACGCTGCTCAGACTCAATCGTGATCGCCATTGCCGGGCAAACTGCTTCACACAGTTTACAGGCGATGCAACGCTCTTCGCCGTTTGGATAGCGACGCAGCGCATGCAAACCACGGAAACGGTTTGATTGCGGCGTGTTTTCTTCCGGATACTGCACTGTGATTTTAGGTGCAAAGAAATAGCGACCCGTAAGCGCCATGCCTTTGAGCAGTTCCCACAGCATCAAGCTGCCAAGTGTCTGTTTAATCGATTTAATCATGTTTTTAATAATCTAATCTGTTGCTTAGTTATAGGGTCTAGTGGAACAGATACGCCCAAGGGGTTTGCATCATGCCGCCAACAAATACAATCCAAACAATCGTGATTGGAATAAATACTTTCCAGCCTAAGCGCATGATCTGGTCATAACGATAGCGCGGGAATGTAGCCCTGAACCACAGGAACAGGAATAACAGGAACCCAACTTTTGCCAGTAACCATAAGAAACTATCCGGGATAAATGTCACTGGTGATAACCAGCCACCCAGGAACATCAATGCTGCCAGTATGGATACCAAAATCATATTCGCATACTCAGCCAGAAAGAACACTGCAAATGCCATACCCGAATACTCAACGTGGAAACCCGCAACGATTTCGGACTCACCTTCCGCCACGTCAAATGGAGCACGATTGGTTTCAGCTACCGCACTGATAAAGTACACAATGAATAACGGAAATAACGGCAGGAAATACCAATGCAGTAACCCACCGGACTGACCCATAACGATCTTGCCTAGGTTAAGGCTATTAGCACACATGAGTACGCCAACCAATGCAAAACCCATTGCAATTTCGTAAGAAACGATCTGTGCTGCCGAACGCATGGCACCCAGGAACGCGTACTTGGAGTTAGATGCCCAACCGGCAATAATCACACCATAAACAGCAACTGAAGTCATCGCCAGAATATACAGCAGGCCTGCATCAATATCAGCCAAGACCATGTTCATATCAAACGGCACTACTGCCCATGCTGCAAAAGCTGGAGCAATTGCCAGTACCGGGCCTAGCAGGAACAAACCTTTATTGGCAGCTGTAGGCAATATTACTTCTTTAAAAAGCAGTTTGACACCATCAGCCAGCGGCTGCAGCAGGCCAAAGTAACCCACACGATTTGGACCAATACGCACCTGCATATAGCCAATTACTTTACGTTCAGCTAGCGTCAGGTAAGCAATCGCACCCATCAGCGGTGCAACAATCGCTACGATTTTAATCAATGTCCAGCCGGTAAGTTCTACACCAGGCCAGTAACTACCAAATAGGTTTGCCAACCATTCCATTAGGCACGCTCTTCTGTCAATGTTGTTTTATCAGCTTGTGATGATGGTAGCTTTTCAACCGTAATATCACCCATCAGATCACCCAGGCCAACCGTATCTTCATGTGATGCAGCAACACGCACACAACCCATTGCCACATGATTATCCAGCTGCACAGTAAGCACGGCGCTACCTTTATCCTGCTTCACCAGCACCTTGTCACCTTCAGCCAGACCTAATGCTGCCAGCTGGGCGGCGCACATACGCGCCATTGGTTTGATGTTGTACTTGGTTTTTTGTAGTGGCGGTGAACGGCGCACGATAGGATCAGACTCATACTGTGGCACTTCGCCGATACGCTGCAGACCATCGCTCTTGATATTGATCTGAATCTCTACCAACTCTTTCAAGTTGTTGTTGAGGCCGCGCCATACTACTGCCGACGGTTTTTCACCGGCAAATATTGCATCTTTTACCTGCTCGCTTGAGTCGTAATCAAAACCCTGTAAGCCTAAAGTATTAGCCAATACACGCAATACTTTCCAGGCTGGACGGCATTCACCCAAAGGCCTAACCGCAGCAGCAAAACTCTGTACACGACCTTCCATGCTCATGAACGTACCGGATGTTTCTGTAAACGGCGCGATCGGCAGCAGAATATCTGCATTTTCCAAAGCTTCAGATTTGTATGCTGTCAACGCAATGACGCACTCCGCCTTTTCCATTGCAGCTTTTGCCAATGCCGCGTGCTGACAATCCAGCTCTGGCTCTACATTCAGCAGCAAGTAAGCTTTGCGTGGTACTTCGAGCATGGCGCGTGCGTGCATGCCCGTACTTGATGGCATTACGCCCATCAAATGCATACCAGTACTGTTGGCAGCTGCCGGCAAGATACCGCCTTTAGCGCCTGAAATACCGCCAATGGCTTCCATCATGCTGTACATTTCGGTAAAGCGCGGATCGCTCAATGCCATATTACCGATGAACAAACCTACTTTTGGTGCAACCAAGTCATAGTCTTTACCATGACCAGCCAAACTTTCAGCAATAGCCTGTGTATTTGGACGAACTTTGATGTCTTCCAGCAATGCCGTCAATGTTGGTGGCAGGCATAGTGACAGGCGCTGCAAGCCTGACATCGCTTTCAGAATTTGACCTAACACGTTCACCATGTCATTCGGGCGCACGATGACTTTATGTGCAACATCCATCAGCGGGTTATTGTCTAGCGGGCTGACGATAGATAACTCAGCACCATTTGCCACCGCTTTACGGAAGCGTTGTGCCAACAATGGATGCTCATTACGCAAGTTTGAGCCAATCACCAGAATACGATCCAGCTCTTCAATTTCTTGTATATTGCAGCCCATCCAAGGCGTACCTATACGCTTACCATCAAGACGGAAATCAGTCTGACGCAAACGATAATCGACGTTACCACAGCCCAAACCGTTAGCAAGCTTCTTGGCCAGATAGCCTTCTTCCATCGTGCTGTTAGGTGAAACCAAAACACCCAAAGCTTCACTACCATATTCGTTGGTAATATCTTTTAACTGACCGGCTGCAAATTCGAGCGCAGTTTTCCAGTCGGTTTCAACCCAGTTACCATTGTGCTTGATCATTGGCACTTTAAGGCGATCCGGGCTATTCAAGCCTTCATAAGAAAAACGATCACGGTCTGACAACCAGCACTCATTGATGCTTTCTTTTTCACGCGGAACCACGCGCATGACTTTGTTATCTTTAACCTGCACTTCAATATGTGAACCCAAGCCGTCATGCGGAGCAATGCTAGGACGGCGTGTCAGCTCCCAGCTACGTGCTGAATATCTGAACGGTTTGCTGGTCAATGCGCCAACCGGGCACAAATCAATGATATTACCTGAGAGTTCCGAATTGACGCTTTTATCTACATAGGCAGTGATTTCTGCATGTTCACCACGGCCAACCAAGCCTAGCTCCTGCATGCCGCCCACCTCTTTCAGGAAGCGCACGCAGCGTGTACATTGAATACAGCGCGTCATATCGGTACTGACTAAAGGACCGATATTCTTATTGAAAACAACACGCTTCTCTTCGGTATAACGTGAACCGCTGGCGCCATAGGCTACAGCAATATCCTGCAGATCACACTCGCCGCCCTGATCGCAGATCGGGCAATCCAACGGGTGATTGATTAACAGGAACTCCATCACACTCTGCTGCGCTTCAATTGCCGCTTTAGAGCGCGTAAAAATCTTCATACCGTCCGCTACTGGCGTAGCACAGGCTGGCAATGGCTTGTTGAACTTCTCAACCTGCACCAGACACATGCGGCAGTTAGCAGCCACAGAAAGTTTTGGGTGGTAGCAGAAGCGCGGAATCGCGACGCCAATCTTATCGGCAGCATCAATAATGGTGCTACCGTGTTCGACTTCTACTGCTTTGCCATCTATTTCAATATTCAACATTATTGATGTTCCACCATACTCTTACCATGCTGAATATAGTATTCAAACTCTGGTCTAAAATGTTTGATAAAGCTTAAAACCGGTGTGGCAGCAGCCTCACCCAAGGCACAGATTGTGCGGCCTGAAATATTGTTGCTGACATCCGTCAGCAGATCGAGATCTTCCATACGACCTTTGCCGTTAACTATACGATCCAGCACACGGTACACCCAGCCAGTACCTTCACGGCACGGCGTACATTGACCGCAACTTTCTTCATAAAAGAAATAAGATAAACGATGCAGGGTTTTTACCATACAAGTCGTTTCATCCATCACAATCATGGAGCCAGCTCCGATACTTGAGCGCGCCTTGCTCAAGCCGTCGTAATCCATAGTTGTGCCCATCATGACTGATGCAGGAATTACTGCGGTAGAAGGACCACCCGGAATCACTGCTTTCAACTGGCGGCCTTTCCAGACTCCGCCTGTCATTGCCAATAATTCAGTAAATGGTGTACCCATTTTCACTTCATAATTACCTGGCTTTTCCACATGACCGGAAATTGAAAATAACTTAGTGCCGCCTGAGTTTGGCACGCCTAAATCTGCAAAGGCTTGACCGCCATTCTGCATAATCCATGGAATGCTGGTATAACTCTCGGTATTGTTTACATTGGTAGGCTTGCCGAACACGCCATAGCTCGCTGGAAATGGCGGTTTAAAACGAGGCTGGCCTTTTTTACCTTCGATAGATTCGATCAGAGCAGTTTCTTCACCGCAGATGTAAGCGCCGTAGCCATGCACAGCATACAGATCGAAACTGAAATTAGTACCGAACAGATTCTCACCTAAGTAACCTGCTGCACGAGCTTCATGCAAGGCGGCCTCAAAGGTTTCGTAATCCTGCCAGATTTCACCGTGAATATAGTTATACCCTACGCGCGCACCCAGGGTGTAAGCAGCAATCGCCATACCTTCAATCAGTTGGTGCGGATTGTAGCGAATGATATCGCGGTCTTTGAATGTGCCTGGCTCACCTTCATCTGTGTTGCAAACCAGATATTTCACACCATCAAAATAACGTGGCATGAAGCTCCATTTAAGACCCGTTGGGAAACCTGCACCGCCACGGCCACGTAAGCCTGAGTTTTTCACCTCAGTGATGATATCAGTTGGCTTTACTTTTTCAGTAACGATACGCTTGAGTGCAGCATAGCCACCAAGCTTGAGATAAGTTTCTAAAGAAGCTGGATTTTGTTCTGTCAGCGTACGCAGCGTGACCAGCGTTTGGCCGGTTAAGTCTGTCATTACGACTGGCTTTGTAGAGGCAACCATTATTTAAGCTCCCCCTGATTTAATTCTTCAAGAATAGCATCCACTTTTTCAGTGGTCAGGAATTCATGCATTTGCGTGTTATTCACATGCATCAAAGGTGCGCCACCACAACAACCCATACATTCACCTTCTTTAAGGCAGAATTTACCATCAGGCGTAACTTCATTAAAACCAACACCTAGTTTTTGCTGCAAATGATTTACGATTTCATCGGACCCACGCAACATACAGGAAATATTGGTACAGATCGTAACCTTGTATTTACCAACCGGACTCAAGTCATACATATTGTAGAAAGTTGCCACTTCCATCGCTGCAATTTCAGGCATCCCTAAATATTGCGCCACTTCCGTAATGCTCTCTTTTGACAACCAGCCGCGTTCGGTCTGCACGATACGTAATGCGCTCATTACCGCCGCCTGACGCTGGTCAGCTGGATATTTAGTCAGCTCGTAATCTATTTTAACTATGGCTTCTGGACTTAACATTTTATCAATCTAAATTTATTTATTCTGATTCGTTTGTTTTATCAGCAAAACTATCGGTCAATCTCGCCGAATACGATATCTTGGGTACCAATAATCGCTACCAAGTCAGCAATCATATGGCCTTTAACCATTTCATCCAGCGCTGCCAGATGCGGGAAACCAGGTGCACGGATTTTTAAACGATAAGGTTTGTTCGCACCATCTGAAACCATGTAAATACCGAACTCGCCTTTTGGGTGCTCCACTGCCGCGTACGCTTCACCAGCTGGCACATGAAAACCTTCAGTAAACAGTTTGAAATGGTGAATCATGTCTTCCATGTTGGTTTTCATACCTTCACGGTCAGGCGGTGCCACTTTGTTATCAGAAGTAATCACCGGGCCTGGATTCTTACGCAACCAGTCCACGCATTGTTTAATAATGCGGTTGGATTGCCTGAACTCTTCCACACGAATCAGGTAACGGTCATAACAGTCACCGTTCACACCGACCGGCACATCAAAATCCAGATCCGCATAAACTTCATAAGGTTGTTTTTTACGCAAATCCCATTCGATACCTGAGCCACGCAACATCGGACCAGTCATACCTAACGCCAGCGCACGCTCAGGACTTACCACACCGATACCCACGGTACGCTGCTTCCAGATACGATTGTCGGTCAGCAGTGTTTCATATTCATCCACATATTTCGGGAAGCGATTAGTGAAGTCTTCAATAAAGTCCAGCAATGAACCTTGACGGTTTTCATTCTGAGCTTTCACTCTTTTCGCATTACGGAAAGGAGACACTTCATATTGCGGCATTTGATTTGGCAAATCACGGTATACGCCACCCGGACGATAGTAAGCCGCATGCATACGCGCGCCGGAAACCGCTTCGTAGACATCAAACAGATCTTCACGCTCACGGAATGCGTACAAGAAAACCGTCATCGCCCCCACGTCCAGCGCGTGCGCACCCAACCACAACAAGTGATTCAGCACGCGCGTAATTTCATCGAACATGACACGAATGTATTGCGCGCGGATTGGCACTTCCAGGCCCAGCATTTTTTCAATTGCCATCACATAAGCATGCTCATTGGACATCATGGACACATAGTCCAGCCTGTCCATGTACGGAACGCTTTGTAGATAAGTACGATTTTCAGCTAACTTCTCAGTACCACGATGCAACAGACCGATATGCGGATCAGCACGCTGAATAACTTCACCGTCCAACTCCAGCACCAGACGCAACACACCATGCGCAGCCGGATGCTGCGGGCCGAAGTTCATTGTATAGTTTCTAATCTCAGCCATTATGAGCACCCTCGTTACGAATTACGCGTGGCACGTTATTTCTAAGTTCAATTGAAACAGGCTGATAAATCACACGCTGCTGCTCTGGGTCATAACGCATTTCAACGTTACCTATCATAGGAAAATCTTTACGGAATGGGTGACCTACAAAACCATAGTCTGTCAGCAAACGGCGTAAGTCAGGATGATTCTCAAACATGATGCCATACAGGTCAAACGCTTCACGCTCAAACCAGTTAGCTACAGACCAAATATTCACCAATGTCGGCAAAATCGGAAAATCTTCATCAGTTGCAAAAACGCGCAAACGTAAACGCTGATTCAAGCTCACAGAGAGAAAATGATTCACTACTGCGTAACGCAAACCATCATAAGTGCCGTCACCATATTCCTGATAATCCACACCGCACAAATCAATCAACTGCTCGAATTTCAAACTGGCGTCGTCACGTAATAGCTGACAGACTTCCAGATAATCTGATGATTTACACTCGATGGTTATTTCACCCAGCGCAACTATCTGCTTGGTGATTTTTTCACCTAGCACAGCTTGCAAGCTGGCCGATAACTGATCTAATTTAGCTGACATATTCTCTTGATTTCGTATCTAATATACTAGCGTGCAATGGTGTTGGTACGTTTGATTTTATTCTGCAGCTGAATAATGCCGTACAGAAGCGCTTCTGCCGTCGGTGGACAGCCAGGCACATAAACATCTACCGGAACGATTCGATCACAGCCGCGCACAACCGCATAGGAATAATGGTAATAACCGCCACCATTTGCACATGAACCCATGGAAATCACCCAGCGCGGCTCAGCCATCTGGTCATAGACTTTACGCAAGGCCGGCGCCATCTTGTTCACTAAAGTACCAGCCACAATCATCACATCTGACTGCCGCGGACTTGGACGGAACACGATACCGAAACGATCCAGATCGTAACGTGACGCACCCGCATGCATCATTTCAACCGCACAGCAGGCAAGGCCAAAGGTCATTGGCCATAATGAACCGGTACGCGTGTAGTTAATCACCGTATCCAGCGTCGTGGTGACAAAACCTTTTTCTAAAATACCTTCAATACTCATACGAATAATTTCGTTTCAAAATCAAAAATGACAAGGAAGTGAAGCGCAGATAGTACAACTAGTACAGCAAACTGAAACTGACGCAGTAAGTTTTGATTTTCACCATGGAATTCAAAACCGCAAATCAATCCCACTCTAGCGCACCCTTCATCCACTCATAGATGAAGCCAATCACGAGCACACCCAAAAATATCATCATTGCAATAAACCCAAACAGGCCGATTTCCTGCAACACTACAGCCCATGGGAATAAAAATGCAATTTCCAAATCGAAAAGGATAAACAGAATAGCAACCAGATAGTAGCGCACGTCAAACTTCATACGCGCATCTTCGAACGCTTCAAAGCCGCACTCATAAGGAGAATTTTTTTGAGAATCAGGCTTGCTCGGAGAGACCAGCCTCGACAGAACCAACGGGCCGACACCCACACCCAAACCTACAGAATGAATAACAATATCGGGTAATAATTTTCAGCAACAAAGCTCCAGACTAATACACTAAAGCAATAAATAAATTTAAAAACGAAAAAATCATTTTCACTTGGCTTTGTTACACACTGATAACAAAGATGATCAAAACCACTTACAGTTATATTGCCAAACAACAGCAATATCATTTATTTGGTGCGACGGAGGGCATCAAATATTTCTCTGAAAAGGCCTACTCTAGGGAGATTTAAAAAATCTAAAGAAATTTTATACCTATTTTTATACCTTTTTACCTCAGTCAACTACCGCTTTAGCAGGTAGTTATAGCAAGTACCGACCAAAGTGCGCATTATATTATAATGTCATAGTGACGTATACCCATTTTATGACAATGTCATACATAAATTCTTCCTCAGCTATCGCGCGGATTTTTAAAGTTTTTCAGACTTTTCTAAAAGTAATTACTCTAGTGAATTGTAGAATTCGTAACTTTTTGAATCAAGAGTTACTAATGCTGGATTTTTTACTGTTAGAACTGTTCCATCCATATATTGAATTTTTACTTAAGTTATTTTGTGGCTCTCAACTGTATCAGTATGCCAAGCATATTTTTTTGTGTATGAAGCTATCCCTTCGGATTCAATCGGACCTATGCCGCGTAATGTAATTGGTCCCTTATTGTTAAACGGGCTATATACTTTATCTCCAACCGCATTTTTACCAATAATTGTAGCTGTAACATACTTTATAGTTTTTTTTGTTGGATTGTAATACTTAACCTCTACGCTGGTTCCTTCTGTATATTCACTCTCGTCGTAGATTGATGATTTAAGTATGGCAACACCACTTGACTTGGTTTTTTCCAATTTAACTAAAAGCTTATTAAGTTCATCTTTGTATAATAGGGTAGAGATTTCAATCACTTCATTCCGAAGCTTAAGCAAATCTGATTCTGTCATATTTTCAAGCTTTACTCTTTCCTCTGGCATTAAGAATATATTTTCTTGAGGAACGAACCGCAATTTACCTCTATAACCAATCTCGTAATAACTTTTAATTTCTGAGCCATATTTGGGCTTACAGTTCTTTAATCCACTTATAAATACACCTTCATCAGAAGGTATTTCAACACTACTTTCGCCAAAACAAAAATCATCTGATATGCTCAATGCTGCTTGCGTGTAGCTTTTGGTTGTTCCTACTATATGAATCGCACCTTCTTCATCTGCTAGTGCTAGAGTCGTAACTAAATTAAAGGGGAAGAGAAGTGCTATCGCTATTTTTTTTATTTGTGTTGAAGGCATATAAAATTATTTCCTAATGATTAATTATCATGCTACTTAAAAGTATAGGCATACTACATCTAGATAATTATATTTTTTGAATATTAATCTTTTATATTTTTTAGAAGTATGTTGGTTTGTTGTAACAATCTTTTTATTAATAGCACTGGAGCAGATTGTGCACCAGTTTGCAATTTATTCCATTTAACAGCTTGCCTACCTTCATTAGTCTTAATCCCGCCCGTTTCCCACGGGCGGGATTTCTTCATTAACTGAGCATACTTTAGCCTTCTAGCTACAGGCCACCTTGACTGATTAGACATTTTTTATTTGGACTGCCACTACTGGTGCGGGTGTTGTTATCAGGGCATTTGTAGCTAGTACAGTTTTTGCA
>JAHRYP010000027.1 GCA_020622105.1 Methylotenera sp. | reverse complement strand
GGCCATTTAACCCATGGTTCACCAGCGAACCTTTCAGGTAAGTTATTCAATATCGTGCCTTACGGCTTGAACGATAAAGAAGAGATCGATTACGATGAGATGGAGCGCATTGCGGTTGAGTGCAAGCCTAAATTGTTGATTGGTGGCGCTTCTGCTTATGCGCTGCGTTTTGACTGGGCACGTATGGCTGAGATTGCGAAAAAGGTCGGTGCTTATTTCATGGTAGATATGGCGCACTATTCAGGATTGATTGCGGCCGGTGTTTATCCAAACCCGGTACCGCATGCTGATTTCGTAACATCAACCACACATAAAACGTTGCGCGGTCCACGCGGCGGTATTATTTTAGCTAAAGCTGAGTTTGAAAAATCATTAAACTCAAATGTATTCCCAAGCCTGCAAGGTGGTCCACTCATGCATGTAATCGCAGCTAAAGCGACTGCATTTTTGGAGGCTGCACAACCTGATTTCAAGGTTTATCAGGCGCAGGTGGTTAAAAACGCACAGGTGATGGCTGAAACATTGGCAAGCCGTGGTTTGCGTATTATTTCAGGCCGTACCGAGTCTCATATGTTCCTGGTGGATTTGCGTCCAAAAGGCTTGACCGGTAAAGCGGCTGATGCTGCTTTAGGTCTGGCACATATTACTGTGAACAAGAACTCGATCCCAAATGATCCGGAGAGCCCGTTCGTGACTTCCGGTATTCGTATCGGTGCGCCAGCAATTACTACACGTGGCTTTAAAGAAGATGAAGCTAAGCAGGTCGCTAATCTGATTGCTGACGTATTGGATAACCCGACTGATGAAGCCGTGATTGCTGACGCTAAAGCCAAGGTTCATGCTTTAACTGCACGATTCCCGGTTTATCAAGGTTAATCTGTGAAATGTCCTTTCTGCGGTGTTGACGATACTCAGGTCATTGACTCACGGGTCAATGACGAGGGCGACTCTATTCGCCGCAGACGTAAGTGTGTAGGCTGCGATAAGCGCTTTACCACTTACGAAACGGCAGATCTGCATTTGCCGCAGGTAGTCAAGCAAAATGGCACGCGAGAAGAGTTCAAGCGGGACAAACTGCGCCTTTCATTTACACGGGCATTGCACAAGCGCCCGGTGCCTACTGAATACGTTGATAAAGCACTTGATCATATTACTCAGAAAATTCTGGCGCGCGGTGACCGTGAGGTGCCTGCGAGAGATTTAGGTGAAATGGTCATGCATGAGCTTAAAATGATGGATAAAGTCGCTTATATTCGTTTCGCATCGGTATATCGCAGTTTTTCTGATGTCGATGATTTTAATGACGTGATACGTGATCTGGATTAACCGCATTATTATTTAGCTGAGTGTTTGGAGACCGCATGAAACTGATCAAGAATGCAACAATCGCTTTTGCCGTATTTACATTAATTCTCACGATTGTGTTTTTTACCTGGTGGGCATTTAAGGATAAATTCGTGTTTAACGGTGAGAAATTTGATCAAGTTAAGTGGATTCAGTTGGCTACCAGCACTAAAAATGAATGCAAGCGCGGTGACATGGCTTATGATCTGCAGCAGAATATTCTCGCCAGAGGCACACAGCGCGAGGCGGTAACCGCGTTGTTAGGACGCCCCGCATTTGAAGATGAAAATTCAATAGAATATGATCTGGGTAAATGTATGCACGTATATCATGGCCTGCTCATTTTCTTTGACCAGAATAACCGCTTGATTAACAGCCGTATCTCTTCACACTAAATTTCACGATATCTCACCATGGCAGTGCCTACCGATCAAGATTTCCACTGGATGGCACAGGCTTTGCGCCTTGCCAGGCAGGCTTTATTCACCACCACCCCAAATCCGCGGGTTGGGTGTGTCATCGTTAAAAACAATCAAATCTTAGGTGCGGGTGCGCACCTGAAAGCAGGTGAACCACATGCGGAAGTGCATGCTTTACGCGAAGCGGGCACGCAGGCAGAAGCTGCAGACGTTTATGTCACGCTAGAGCCTTGCAGTCATTATGGCAGAACACCACCATGTGTCGAGGCGGTGATTGCGGTAAAACCCAAGCGCGTTATTATTGCGATGCAAGATCCTAACCCTCTGGTTGCAGGTCGCGGCGTTGCAGCATTGCGTGCGCAGGGCATCGAGGTTGTTGTCGGTGTTATGGAGAATGAAGCACGCAACTTGAACCAGGGGTTTATATCACGCATGACGCATGGTCTGCCCTATGTGCGCTCTAAAGTTGCTGCTAGCTTAGACGGCCGTACTGCGCTCAATAATGGAAAAAGCCAGTGGATTACCGGTGAGCAGGCGCGGCTGGATGTGCAGCAGTGGCGTGCGCAGTCTTGTGCCATTGTCACAGGAATCGGTACAGTGCTGGCAGATAACCCAAGCATGACGGTGCGCCTCGAAAATACAACGCGTCAGCCGTTGCGCGTTATTGTTGATAGCCGCTTGCAGACGCCGGTTGATAGCAAAATGCTGGATCCTGTCATTCTCAAAAGCAGCCCGGTACTGATCGTATATGCACATGATCAGAATCAGCGTGCTGATCAGCTTAAAGCAGCGGGTGCCGAACTTGTATTATTGCCTGGTGCCGCTAATAAGGTCGATTTAAAAGCGTTGTTACAGTTGCTTGGGCAGCGTGGTATCAATGAAGTGTTGGTGGAAGCCGGGCAGGGGCTTAATGGCGCACTGTTGCATGCTGGCCTGATTGATGAGTTTGTTTTCTATTACGCGCCGAAACTGATGGGCGATGCTGCAAAAGGGATGTTTGCGATGCCGGAACTGACGGAGATGCAGCAAGTCAGCGAACTGCAGATTCTTGATGTGCGCCAAGTAGGTTCTGATATTCGCTTACAGGCAAAACCTGTTAAAGCAATTACCTGAAATGTATTTATAGAAGTACCCTTAATTCATGATGCTCATCGACACCCATTGCCATCTAGATGCAGCTGAGTTTGATGCGGATAGGGATTTAGTTGCCGTACAAGCAATACAAAAAGGCATCTGTGGCATCGTTATACCCGCTGTGGCGCGAAATAACTTTGATGAAGTCATTGCCCTAGGTGCCCGCCATAAAAATTGCGCTTATGCGCTAGGTGTTCATCCTATGTATGTGGATGCGGCGTCGTTGGGTGATCTGGAAATACTGGACCAGTACGTTCGCAACCATAATCCGGTGGCGATAGGTGAAATTGGTCTGGATTATTTTTTAACGAATCCGCGTGACAATCCTGACAATATTCAGCGCCAGCAGACTTTTTATGTAGAGCAGCTAAAAATTGCCCGTCACTATCAATTACCGGTTATTTTGCATGTTAGAAACTCAATTGACGAGATTTTAAAGCAGCTGCGTAAATATAAATTAACCGGCGGTATTGCACATGCATTTAATGGCAGCTTTCAACAGGCACAGCAATTCATGGATTTAGGTTTCAAGCTCGGCTTTGGCGGAGCGATGACATATAGCCGTGCGTTAAAGATACGGGAGCTGGCTGCTAAACTGCCTTTAGACGCTATAGTGCTGGAAACGGATGCCCCTGATATACCACCTGAATGGGTAGGAAAGGGTGGCAGAAATAGCCCTTTGGAATTGCCAAAAATTGCACAGATTTTAGCGGAATTAAAACAGGTAAATGTGTCGCAAGTGGTTGATATTACTAGCGCCAACGCGTTAAAAGTTTTACCAAAAATAGCTGACTTATGCACACGAGTTAATGTAGCACTTTAAGGTAGAGGTAAAAACGCTTATTAATCAAGGTTAATTAATTAAGTAATTGATTTTAAACGATTTAATAATAGATTAAAAAATAGGCGATTTAAAAAAATCCTTATAAATTGGTATGTTACATTTTGTAATCACAATTATGCACAAAGTTATCCACAGATATTGTGGAGCATTTTTTTAAATTTTTTGAACTTGTTAAAAGTCAACTTTTAAATAAATTATTTTTAATTGAAACAGTATAAAAAGTTAATATTTTTATGTTAGTAGACAATCAGCACTTTCGCACAATTTGGCCTAATTCAAATACTGAGTTTCCATATGTAGAAATAATAGATCAGACCAAATTGCCACATGCGTTCAAGGTGGAGAAAATCACCAGTCTGGAGCAGATGATTGTTGCGATTAAGACCATGCAAGTACGTGGCGCACCCTTAATAGGGGCTGCTGCGGCTTATGGCATAGCACTGGCGATGTTAAAAGCTAGTAATGATGCACATTTAAAAGCTTCTGCCGCACAGCTCATTGCCAGCAGGCCAACTGCAGTTAATTTGAAATGGGCGGTTGAACGTATGCTCAGGCATCTGCTTGTTTTGCCTGCACAAGAGCGCTTGCAGGCAGCATGGGTTGAAGCTGCATTGATTTGTGAAGAAGATGTGCTGCTCAATCAAGCGATAGGTGCGCATGGTGTGGCGCTAATTGATCATATGCATAGCGAAAAAATACGTACCATTAATATACTGACGCATTGCAATGCGGGCTGGCTGGCAACGGTTGATTTTGGCACAGCGCTGGCGCCGATATACGCTGCCCATAATGCCGGTATCGATGTGCATGTATGGGTGGACGAGACTAGGCCGCGTAATCAGGGTGCCAGCCTGACCGCATGGGAGCTTGGTCAGCACGGCGTGCCCTACACTGTCATCAGTGATAATGCCGGCGGCCATCTGATGCAGCAGGGGCTGGTGGATATGGTGATTGTGGGTGCCGACCGCGTTACAGCGACGGGTGATGTGTGCAACAAAATAGGCACGTATTTGAAAGCGCTGGCAGCTGCTGATGCTGCTGCCTATGGTCATCAGGTGCCATTTTACGCAGCAGTGCCGTCACCTACGATAGACTGGGGTTTAAGCGATGGCATTAGTCAGATTGAAATTGAAGAGCGTCATGCAGATGAGATTGCCTGGATGAATGGCAGGCTTGCCAGTGGTGAAGTGGCTTCTGTCAATATACTGCCGGCAGGCGCCAGAGTTGCTAATCCGGCATTTGATGTAACACCGGCGCGCCTGGTGACGGGTATTATCACCGAGCAGGGTGTGTTTGCACCAAGTCAGTTGGATCAGCTGCAAAGAACGCATGTGTAAAAGTTTGGAAGGATAACGATGCAAGAGCAGCGTCAGCAGTTACTGGATACCAGTCGTGAATTATGCCGTTTGGGTTTGAATCGCGGCACTTCTGGCAATGCAAGCGTGCGGGTGAGTAATGATGATGGTCAGCCCGGCTTTTTAATTACACCATCTGGTATGGCAGTTAACCAGATGGCGACCGATGACATGGTATGGATGGATTTTTCCGCTAATTGGGTCGGACAAAGGCAGCCGTCCAGCGAGTGGCGATTTCATCTGGATATTTTGCAGCATAGGCCACAGATTAAGGCTGTGATTCATACACACAGTATGTTTGCTACCACACTAAGTACATTCAGGCGTGATATACCGCCGTTTCATTACATGATTGCATTGGCTGGCGGTGATTCTATCCGCTGCGCACCTTATGCGCTGTTTGGCAGTCAACTGTTGTCAGATCATGCGCTGGCGGCTTTGTATGATCGCAAGGCCTGCCTGTTGGCTAATCATGGCATGATCGCGATAGGCGAGAGTCTGGATAAGGCCTTGCGCATTACGGAGGAAGTTGAAACGCTTTGTGAGCAGTATCTGCGAGCTTTGCAGATAGGGCAGCCGCATCTTCTGACGCATGAGGAAATGCGTGAGGTGCAGGAAAAATTTAAAGGTTATGGCGACTGGGCAAAGAAGCCATAAGCCAGATATTCTGTTCCAAACTTACAGTGTTGTTATTACTTTTCGTCTTGCGGTTTAGCTGTCAGAAACAGGCGAAGAAAAAATGCTGCCATGAGCAATACAAATACAATAACACCTAAGCTGAGTAAACCTGTAAATGAGCTGAATAAATCTTTGTACATAATAATCTCCCAATTAAGTCCATAAAATTAATATGGTTAATTTTATTAGGATGTGCAGTCATTTACTTGATTTATGTCAACCATCGCTGAATCATTTGCTATTGCTGAAATTGCCACATTCAGCCGAACATTAAAATTAACATGGATTTAAGAGTTTTTGTTTGTAGGCGTAGGGGCTTTAAAGTAAAATAGACACCCGTCTGTAACACATAACTAAAGTTCCTTTCCCATGACCAAATATGTATTCGTAACCGGCGGTGTTGTTTCCTCTCTTGGTAAAGGTATCTCCGCTGCCAGCCTTGGCGCAATCCTCGAATCACGTGGTATCAAAGTCACCATGCTGAAACTGGATCCCTATATCAACGTTGACCCCGGCACCATGAGCCCATTCCAGCACGGCGAAGTGTTTGTGACTGATGATGGCGCTGAAACCGATCTGGATTTAGGTCACTATGAGCGTTTTATCAGCCAGCGTATGGCTAAGCGTAATAGCTTTACCACCGGCCAGATCTACGAAACAGTGATCAAGAAAGAGCGTCGTGGCGAATATTTAGGCAAAACCGTACAGGTGATTCCACACATTACCGATGAAATCAAAGCGCAGATAAAGCGTGGCGCTGAAGGTGCAGATGTGGCAATTGTTGAAGTTGGCGGTACTGTGGGCGACATCGAGTCGCTGCCGTTTCTTGAAGCAATCCGCCAAATGGGTTTTGAAGAGGGTAGAGAAAATACCTGCTATATCCATTTAACACTGTTGCCATGGATTCCAACCGCAGGTGAACTTAAAACCAAACCTACGCAGCACTCGGTAAAAGAGTTGCGCGAAATCGGTATCCAGCCAGATATTCTGCTGTGTCGTGCCGATCGTGATATCCCGGATGAAGAGCGCAGAAAAATTGCCTTATTCACCAATGTGGCTTCTGAAGCTGTGATCAGTGTTATTGATGCGGAATCCATTTATAAAATCCCTGGCATGCTGCATGAGCAGCACCTGGATAGCATTGTCTGCAAGAAGCTGGCGATTGAAGCTAAACCTGCAAATCTAATTGAATGGGAGCGTATTGCTACCGCGCTGGCGAATCCTAAGCATTTGGTCAATGTTGCCTTTGTCGGCAAATACGTTGATTTGACGGAATCTTATAAATCGTTAACAGAAGCGTTGATTCATGCCGGTATCCATACTGAGTCAAAAGTTAAAATTAATTACATCGACTCAGAAGATATCGAGAAAAACGGCACCGGCATGCTTGCCGGTATGGACGCAATACTGGTTCCTGGCGGCTTTGGTGTGCGTGGTACAGAAGGCAAAATCGCTGCGATTCAATATGCACGTGAAAATAAAGTGCCTTACCTGGGTATCTGTCTGGGTATGCAGTTAGCGGTGATCGAGTTTGCCCGCCATGTTGCCGGCTTGCAAGATGCGAACAGTACTGAATTTAACCCGCAAGCGACACATAAACTCATCGGCTTGATTGATGAGTGGCAAGATGCTTCAGGTAATACAGAAAAACGTGATGAGAACTCAGACTTGGGCGGCACTATGCGTCTGGGCGCACAGAGCTGTCCGATTGTGCCAAATACACTGGCTGCCAGTATTTATGGATCACAGGTCAATGAACGTCATCGCCATCGCTATGAAGTGAACAACCATTATGTTGAGCAATTAAAAGCTGCTGGTCTGGTAGTTTCTGCCAGAACACCGACCGAAGATCTGTGCGAGATGGTAGAGTTACCGCAGAATGTACATCCATGGTTTGTAGCGTGTCAGTTCCACCCGGAGTTCACTTCAAATCCAAGAGCCGGTCATCCGCTCTTCATTGCCTATGTGAAGGCAGCATTAGCTAACAAGAAATAATCTAATTAACTGGATTTACAGCTGGCACGTGATTGCCAGCTTTCCAAGTGTAAAGGTTGAGCATGAAACTTTGTAACTTTGATGTAGGTATTGAGCATCCGCTGTTTTTAATTGCGGGTCCATGTGTGATCGAGTCACAGCAGATGGCAATCGATACCGCCGGTCAGCTTAAGGAAATTGCAGCAGCGCTGAATATTCCGTTTATTTACAAATCTTCATACGACAAAGCGAATCGCAGTTCCAATAAAACGTTCCGTGGTTTTGGCATGGAGCAAGGTTTGAAAATTCTGGACGAAGTACGCCGCCAGATCGGCGTGCCTATTTTGACTGATGTACATACAGAAGATCAGGTGCCACACGTTGCTGCTGTGGTTGATGTGCTGCAGACACCAGCGTTTTTGTGCCGTCAGACCGACTTCATCATGGCATGTGCCAAATCAGGTAAGCCGGTGAATATCAAAAAAGGCCAGTTCATGGCACCGGGCGATATGAAAAATGTGGTGGAGAAAGCGAAAGAAGCCAACGGCGGCGCAGACAATATTATGGTGTGCGAGCGTGGTGTTTCATTCGGCTATAACACATTGGTTTCTGATATGCGCGGCTTAGCCATTATGCGCAATACCAATTGCCCGGTCGTGTTCGATGCAACGCATTCTGTGCAGCAGCCAGGCGGTCAGGGCGATAAGAGCGGCGGTCAGCGTGAGCATGTGCCGGTGCTCGCACGTGCTGCTGTTGCCAGCGGCATTGCCGGTATCTTTATGGAAACACATCCAGATCCTGCCCAGGCGTTGTCAGATGGCCCTAATGCGTGGCCGTTGCACAAGATGAGAGATTTACTGGAAGTGTTAGTGGATTTAGATAAGTTGGTTAAAAAAGCTGGTTTTATTGAAAGTACTTTATAAAAATTAAGGCGGCCTGATATACCGGCTGCTGACAAGATTTTAGTTTTTCATTTAGGAGAAAAATAATGAGCGCGATTGTAGATATTATTGCCCGCGAGATTCTGGATTCACGTGGTAACCCAACAGTTGAAGCTGATGTGTTGCTGGAAAGCGGCGTAATCGGGCGCGCAGCTGTGCCTTCAGGCGCTTCTACCGGCGCTAAAGAAGCCATGGAACTACGTGACGGCGACAAAAACCGTTATTTAGGTAAAGGCGTGTTGCAGGCAGTAGAAAATGTAAACACAGAAATCACTGAAGCAATTATCGGTCTGGATGCGGAAGAACAAAGCTTCATTGATAAAACCCTGATTGAATTAGACGGTACAGAAAACAAAGACCGTTTAGGTGCAAACGCGATTCTGGCTGTTTCTATGGCTTGTGCACGTGCAGCAGCTGAAGAGTCCGGCTTGCCGTTATATCGTTACCTTGGCGGTTCAGGTTCTATGCAATTACCAACGCCAATGATGAACATCATCAACGGTGGCGCTCACGCTGATAACAGTGTCGATATGCAGGAATTCATGATTATTCCAGCTGGCTTGCCTAATTTCCGTGAAGCAATCCGTTGTGGTGCAGAAATTTTCCATGCTTTGAAGAAAACACTGCATAAAAAAGGTTTGGCAACGACAGTAGGTGATGAAGGTGGTTTTGCACCTAACCTGCCATCAAATGAAGCGGCGATTCAATACATTCTGGAAGCGATTTCAGATGCTGGCTACGAGCCAGGTCGTGATGTGTATTTAGGTCTGGATTGCGCAAGTACCGAGTTCTATAAAGATGGTCGTTATCATCTGGAATCAGAAGGTCTGGCACTGACCTCAGCGCAATTTACCGATTACCTGGCAGCATGGTGTGACAAATATCCAATCATCAGTATTGAAGATGGCATGGGCGAATTTGACTGGGACGGCTGGGATATCCTGACTAAACGTTTAGGCAAAACTACACAATTGGTAGGCGATGACCTGTTTGTAACCAACACTAAAATTCTGCGTGAAGGCATTCAGCGCGGTGTGGCAAACTCTGTACTGATTAAAGTGAACCAGATCGGTACCTTGACCGAGACATTCCAAACCATTGAAATGGCGAAACGTGCCGGTTACACGGCTGTGATTTCACATCGTTCAGGTGAAACAGAAGACAGCACAATTGCTGATATTGCTGTAGCCACTAACGCATTGCAAATCAAGACTGGTTCATTGTGCCGTTCAGAGCGCATTGCCAAGTACAACCAGTTATTGCGTATTGAAGAAGAATTGGGTGATGCTACCAGCTATGCCGGTAAATCAGCGTTCTATCAACTCTTTAAGTAATTCCAGCTTGTATTTGAATCGAGATAGTGTTGTATTCGCTTCAATTACAAATGGCATAAGTTTTAAAAATTAAATTTGAAAGCCCTCACGCTAATCTTTGTTATCCTGATTGCCCTGCTGCAGTATCCACTGTGGCTGGGTAAGGGTAGCTGGTTGCGCGTGTGGGAACTCAACCGTCAGGTACATGAGCAGCAGGAAAAAAACACTACATTAAAAGCGCGCAACGCGATGCTCGATGCAGAAGTGCGTGATTTAAAAAGCGGAAAAGCTGCTATTGAAGAGCGTGCAAGAAGTGAGCTCGGTATGATCAAGCAGGATGAAGTCTTCTTTCAGGTGATTGAATCGCAGCCGCAGCAACAAGTGCAACCCTCACCACAGCAACAATCCAAACCTTAAAATAGCAGACTATCAAACCTGAGCCCTTCGGGGTTCAATAGTGCTGCATGCATTTAAAGTTCAAGCTCAGATTTTGTAAGGCAGCTCTTGGATGTTCAATGCGTTGCCGTTCACATTTAACGGTCCGGCTTCAACACTTTCCAGCCTGATTTCAGCCAACAAGTCATAGCCACCGCTGTATGATGGCGCGCATCTTACAACTTTACCAACGCTATCTCCATTGCCATTAAATACGTCATCCCCTGGATTCTGTGCTACATCACTATCGATGTGAGCCAGCTGGGTGCGGCGCTTTACGGTACCTAAATAATGCGTACGTGCCACAATCTCCTGACCGGTATAGCAACCTTTTTTGAAGTTAATGCCATTCAGTAAATCCAGATTCAGCATTTGCGGCACAAACTCTTCCTGTGTTTTTGCATAAACTTCAGGAATCCCGGCCTGAATTTCCTGTAGTTCCCAATAGGTAGCATCTGCTACTTTTGCATGCAGCGCCAAGCTATTCCAGATCGTCGGAGCATTGGCAATATCGGTAAATATCTCAAAGCGTGGCTGATTGCCCGGCAACTTGATGATTGCGCCATTTTCCAGTGAGACTAATTCATAATCACTTTGCGGAATTTGTGAAAATAACGGACTCAGCAGTTCAATAGCCCTGGCACCATTCAAACCTATTTTGATAATAGATTCACTGACATCCTGAACCTCTACCTTGCTACGCATTACATACATCTTGAGACGTTTTGCGATAGGCGCAATAAGCTCTTTAGGTAACTGCAAATGGATGTGGTCATGATGTGCAAACGCCAGAAACAGCGCTAATAAACGGCCTTTAGGGTTACAGTATCCGCTGTAGTGCGCAATTTGACCATCCAGTTGTTTAACGTCATTCGTAACCTGACCTTGCAGAAAGGTCAAAGTGTCAGCCCCGCTTAATTGCAGTAAGCCTAAGTGTGAAAGATCACAAATGACAGTTTCGTTAAGCAATGCTGGAGATATGTCACACAGTGGATGTTGTGTGGCCGAAGTTTCGAGAAATTGATGCCATTGCTGTGTACTCATGCTAACCTTATTTGAATAAATGATATGCAGTAACTATAGACCTTAACATGAAGCCTATACAGCTTGATTTCAAGCCTTCTATTACATTAACGCTGATTTTTTGCGCCATGGGGATAGGTGCAGCTATCATTTTAATCCTGCCCACCTTGATTTGGCAGTTTAAATTAATCTTGGGCATTGCCATTTTCAGCGCTGCTATCTACAACATATGTCAATATGGCTTGCTATTACTACCTTGGTCATGCGTTGCTTTAAATATCAGCAGCAGTAATCAAGTGCAGCTCGTGTATAGAAACGGCAAGGTTCTGCCAGTAGAAGTGTGCCGCGATTCGGTAGTCACGCCATATCTGACGGTAGTCAATTGCAAGGTGCAGGATGCCAATATTTTTGCACGATTATTTTCACCACATCTGGTGATTATGCCAGACATGCTCGAACCCGAAGCTTTTAGGCAATTAAGAGTTTGGCTGCGCTGGGGTAAACTAACCCACACTTAATTTCACTTAAGCTTTTTGTTTTTAAAAGCTTGTTTCATCATAAAGCGGTCATTGCTAGCAATTCAGCCTTTAGCCGAGAGTACAGCAAGAATAAGCTCAAAAACTAGCCTTGCGAGCGAAGATGGATCAAGCGCTAGGTTTGCCTGCTGATCAAGATAAGCAGATCAAAGATGCGGTAGCTTTTATTGCTCCAGCTGGGAAGGTTAAAGGGGTAGTACAGGCTATGTCAGAAACTACAGCAGCCGAGCCATTGAAGAGTGGCGACCCATTATAAATAATCCGTCATTAATGGTGCGAAAGAATAGGGCGAAGCACTTAAGTATGTAGCACCAAAAAGTCCTAGAGATTTAGCACATCTTGTGTTTACGCTGCAAAATCCTTCACCAGAGCGAATGGCTGCATTTAAAGAAATTACTGAAAGTGGGACAACCGATGTTAAAAATAAGAAGGCAGCTCCATATGGGTGGACTGGCCTCGTGATCAGCTGTAGTAGGTGCAACTTTAGTAACTCAAACTGATAACGAGAAATTAGGAGAGTTGAACGGCACATGATAATGATTGCGAGAAACTTTAACCGCATGAGTAAGCTGAAAGATGCGGTAAATATGTATCAAAGTTATATTGGCATATTGGAAAGATGAGAACTCAGCGAACAAAATAAGTAAAAAGCGCAGCATAATATTATCGAAAAGTTAAAAGCGGGTGAGCTAGTGATAGTTTTGGGTACGTGCGGGAGTCGATGTTACAGTTGATCCCGACCTGGCTTTAATTAAGTAAACATAAGCAGGGTGTGCCGATAAGTGCGCACCCTGCATTACCATCAGCGCATCCAATAAGCCCGCAGCAAATTCTCTCCTGGGTTGTAATGCAATTCCGGCTCGTCCTGGAAAGCATGCTTTACTGCCTCGGCAATGCCGCGTGCCAGATGAATATCGGTGGTGGTGATTACCGTTGTATCGCCTTGCCGCTTTGTTGCAATAATACGTTTGAGTGGGTGTTCTAGGCGTTCATGCTGTTCGTGGTTTTGCACTGTACGTAAAATCTCTTCGCTGTGCGTATTAAAATACGGTCCCTCCAACGTGATATACCCAGCCGGGAAATTATCATGGATACGTTTGCAGGCCGGACAGGTTTCCTGGTTTGCATTGGCAGGTGCTTCGAGCCATTGCCAACGGCCTTTGTGGAATACTGCACTGCAATCTGGACAAACGGTAGGTTCTGCAAGCTTGGCTGGCATTCTATAGGCATCCAAGTCCTGTTCTATTAGTGGGCGTTCGTGGCTGATGTGGTGATAGCCTGCTGCAAGTTTGATCATGATGTATTTCCTTTCTTGGGTTAGGAAACGCTGATTTCTTTCTAATCGGTTATTGCGAGCAACGCGAGATGCAGGGGTCTTCTTCACAGAATATACCAGCTTCAGCTGGTTATTCGTGCGTGAAAGCAATCTATTCAATGCTAATCTCATGATTTTCTAAGTCAAAAACTGGATTGCCTCGTCGATTCTCTCCTCGCAATTACAGAATAAAAAGTATCTCAGTTAATATTATTTAACTATGTATAAATTCACTCGAGTTTCAGCGGCGTTTTTCAGCCTCATTCTGCTGCTCTTTTGTCAATAGTTTGGCAAAGCTGCAGAATTCTTTGGCCATCAACAGTAGTAGGTCATCAAGTGTGATAATGCCAGTCAGGTTGCCATCTTTTTTTACCACTGGCAGACGCCGTACACCTTTGCTAGTCATTAATCTGATTGCATCGAATACACCGGAGTCTTCATCTATAGTGAAGATGGCGGGTAACATGATATCGCCAACGGTGATTACCTGTGGGTCAAGCCCTGGTGCTACGATTTCAATAACCACATCACGGTCAGTAACGATGCCGATAGGAAGAACCGCATCCTGTTTTTTTTCTACAACCAGAACATCGCCAACATGGTTTTGTCGCATTAGTTGAGCTGCTTTGAAAACCGTATCATCGCGGCCAACAGTAACAAGATCACAGGTACATAATGCTTTAATTGACAACATTTTTCTTTTTCCCTTCCTTCAATTAATGCAGGCTAAAAAACTGATTACGGTCTTCATATAGATCACGCCTGGTCAGTGGTAACGGCGAGAAGCTATTATTTTTTCGTACCGCCAGTATCTGATAAATTCCTGTCTGGCCTTGCTCGAACTGCAGCGCGCAACCCGTCATATACAGGCGCCAGATGCGGTAGTTTCGCTCCCCAACCAGATTCACCGCATCTTCATAATGTTGTTCAAGTCGATGCACCCAATGCCGCAAGGTGAGTGCGTAGTGAGGGCGCAGCCCTTCAACGTCCGCAATTTCGAAATCTGCATCTTCCATTAGCGATTGAATGACACTCACGGTTTCCAACTCGCCATCAGGAAATACATGCCGGTTGATAAACCGGCTGGATACACAGCGACCCCAGCCTGATTCGTCTGTTGTGATACCATGATTCAGGAATAAGCCATTAGGTTTAAGTAATTGATTAACAATAGAAAAATAAGTAGGCAGGTTTTTCAGACCAACATGTTCAAACATGCCGATGCTGGATATTTTGTCATAGGCCGCAGACTGCGTGAGCTCCCGGTAATCACGCAGCTCTATGCTAACCTGGTCTTGCAAATTCTGTTTTATGACTTCCGCACACGCATGTTCGTACTGGCTTTGGCTGATGGTAATACCATGTGCCTGAACACCATAATGTTTTGCAGCCCAGCATACCAAAGCGCCCCAGCCACAGCCTATATCAAGAAAGCGTTCTCCGGCTTGCAAGCGCAATTTACGGCAGATATGGTCGAGCTTGTTGCACTGCGCCTGTTCCAGACTTTGTAGCGGGTGCTCAAAATATGCACAGGAGTAGATCATGCGTTTATCCAGCCACAGCTGGTAAAACTCATTGGATATATCATAATGAAAGGCAATGGTCTCTTTACCGTTCTGGCGCGGCAATTCGTCATCTCTCGTAAATTGTATAGGCCGAGATGTCTGGTTCCTGTTTAAAAGCAGCACCTTAAGTGCCAGATTCAGTTTTTTTCTGAGTGGTAGTTTCAGTTGTTCCAGATGTGGCGCAAACCCAGCGCGGCATTAAAGTCACCATCCACTTCAATTGATCCATCAAAGTAGGCTTCAGCAAGCCTGACTGGATCGCGAAACAGAATGAGGTCACGCAGTACGCTGGCATCTTTAATCTTCAGGGTAAATTCTGCAAAGTCGTTACCTATACGTAATTTGCTGTCATTCCATAGCTGGATGACAAATGACCCCAGATAATCACTGAACAAATAGGATAGAACCTGATGTGCCGGGGTGTAACGGTTATTATTGTCGAATTGCAAGTTTCGGTTTAGATCTGCTTCCATCATCATCACCTTTCTGCATGAGGACTCTTCACCAGTAAAATCGGTACATTGCTAGTGCGAAGTACATTTTCGGCATCACTGCCCATGACTAAACGGCTGATGCCGCGCAGGCCGTGCGTACCCATTATTATCAAGTCTGCGGGCCAGTTTTCGGCTTCCTGAACAATATAGTATGCTGTTCTACCGCCGACCGATTCAATGGTTTTTGTATCTGCATTTACCCCTGCTTTTTCGGCTGCTGCAGCCGCTTTTTTGATAATCTTTGCACCATTTTCACGCAGAATATCTATCATGTATGTGATGTTGAAATCGCCGGACATATCAACGATAGGTATATAAGTGTCTATCACATGAAGAAAATGTAGCTGCGCATTATGTTCTTTCGCAAACTGAATGGCCTCGTGCATTCCTGCGTTCGCTGTCTCACTACCATCAATCGGGCAGAGTATGTGCTTATACATTAGCTCTTCTCCTAATCTATAGAAAAAGCTGCATTATCAGAATAATATAATCAAGTGATAGTGTTAAGTATCAATGGCGCCTTACGTGAACTGGGCGCGGACTCTGCTTGGTAATAATAACCAGAACACATGAATGTTCTGGGATACCTAATGATCGTCGGCAAACACTGCCAGTAATGCGGTCACCACACGCTTCTGGTGCTGGCGCAGGCAGCGAGTATCATGTTCTCAGCAGCCATCCAGCAATCAGCAATCGGTAGATGCCCATTGGTTTTGCCACAAATAATAATTAGCGTCCCTGCATCGTAAAACAGGTTGCCATCCGTATGTTTTAACACATCTTCTCTGGTGCCGAATTTTTTAAGTTCTTCAATAAATAGCGGTTTTGCAAGGTCTGAGATATTTTTTAATATGTCCTTATTTTGTACGATGACAAAGCCCCATGGCTCTTTATGTAGTGCAGTTGGCGCCCAAACCGCTGCTTCCAGTAAGGTTTTTAGAATAGCCGGTTCAACTTTTCTGGGCGCAAAGCTACGCACAGAGCGTCTACCTAAAATAGTCTCAAATATAGTTTGTTCTAATTCCGGTAACTGCATGGTGTATTACCTCTGCAATACATTGATTCAGAAAATATTTATGAACCGTAGTCGAGATAAAGTAACAACATTTCTGCATTTATATAATCCGCGCGAGCACGTATAAGAGCTGCCAAAACTTCAGATTAAAAATAATAAATGATAAATTTTTTAATAGTCCGCATGGATTAAAGGTTTGTGAGACTACGTGTTAGCCCTTACGTGCTTGCACTAATTTTTTTAATCGAAATTAGACTGTAAATTTCAGTTCATTCAATGAATTATGGTCGTCCTGATACTTTTCCAGTAGAGATAACGAGTGTTGTGAAATCCGTAAGTATTCAGGCTGAAAGTATTGTTTATTCATTCAAAATCAGGCACTGGTGGTTATGTCAGAGCTATGTTGATGCTCTTGCGTATGTTGCCGTAGCGTTAAATTTTGTGAATTTGCGGTGATTTATGAAATGGATGGTTAGCGGAATGCAGTGAAGGAGATATTGCAATGATTAGTCAGCGAACACCCCCTCTTATTGAATACAAACGCGCTTCAGTTGCAAAACATGTGGTGGCAAGTGAAGAGAGTGATGAAAATAGATTGGTTTTAACCTTGCATTACAATGGCATGATCACTGAATGCAATAAAGCTGGCGGTAAACTATTAGGCTGCTTACCTTCAGAGTTGATATGGCAGCATATTTCCCGACTGCTGCCGCAGTTGAAAAATGTGTCACTTATGGAAGGCTCCAACCTGAATCCATATCTACATTTTCTTTCACGTGTTGGTTATAAGTTTGAGGTGATTAGCCTCAGAGGAGCGCGCCTTATTGCCAAAGTATTTTTCTGTGAAATCGGCGATATGGAGCATCGATTCTTGCGCATTATTATTTGCCCGCTTTCACAGGAGCGAATGGCATCTTAAGTTAATTTGTCTCAAATATTTAATAATAAGGAGAAAATTATGGCTAAAGAGAAAAATATACCAATCACTGAAAGCACGTCAGTTGCAAAGACTAAAACTAGCCCGACACAAACTGCACCCTCTGTTATTAAGCACCCAATTGCTGAAATGGAACGTGTTTTTGATCGTTTTTTGGGCGGTTTTCCATCTTTATGGCATGGGCGTGACTTTCCGGTGATGGATCTTTGTTTGGTGATAGTCTGCTTGAGTTTAAAGGACAGCGCTTGCCCAATATTGATGTGGTAGATCGTGATAATGAAATATTAGTCCGTGCAGAAGTGCCCGGTGTAGATAAAAAGGATTTAACCATTTCGCTTACTGATAATTTGCTCACGATTAAAGGCGAGAACAAAACTGAGAAGAAAGAGGAAAAAGGGGATTATCATCGGCGGGAAATTTCAAGTTCTGCCTTTGCGCGGTCATTTACCTTGCCAGGTTCTGTAGACTCCACCAAGGCGGCGGCTTCACTGAAAGATGGTGTTTTGGAAATCACCTTACCTAAGGCCGAGTCCTCTAAAAAACGTAATATTGAAGTTAAATAATCAGTTAGTTCGGAGTATTATTAAAACGTAATGTGGGTTTAATCTATTTCTCCGTCAAATGATAGATCAGGCCTTAAGTGTTTTCTGGCAGGTTATTTAAATTAAATAATAAGAAAGAAGTCCCACATGCAATATTTCAGATTAATTTCTTCCGCGATAACAATTCTGTTTCTCAGTACGTTTCATGCTACGGCAATGGGCTTTCTGCCACCGGAGGACTTGTCTGAGACGCATGAATTGGAGATTGCGAAATCGGATGATATTGCCACTGAGGTGGACTTTCAGAAATGCTTGCCGCACAAAGTAAGCCCGGATGAAGTTTGCTACATCTCTGGCGGTATCAGTAGTGATGAAGTCAGTCAGTTTAAATCTCGTGCCAAGGAATATCTGCTGGAAATTGTATTTGTGCAGAAAACAGACCCTCAAGAAAACGACCGTATTGAAGAGTACTTGGCTGAGGTGCAGCTGCAAATGAAGGACAGCAAAGGCAATCTGGTGGTAGATACGACGACTGAAGGGCCCTTTTTTCTGGCAGATCTGCCATTGGGGAGTTACCAAATCACCGCTGAGCATGACGGCGTCATAAAAAACAACACGGTGAAGATCGTTGCCAAAAAACATCAGAGAATTGTCTTCCTTTGGCCTAAGTAATATTTGATAGTCGTGTAGATAAGGGAGCCTGCATGGACTTTCCACCAGAAGGCGATAGAACCTGCCTGTATCCAAAAATACAGCTTGATGCCGTGATTGATGCGATGGCATGGCAGGCCAGTGGATTTATCCGGGGTAAAGAACGTGTTGTGTTGGTTGGCATACTGCGTCGCGGCGCACCGCTGGCTGAAATGTTGTATGCCAAATTGATGAATCAGTTTGATATGACCAATATCACTATGCTGCATTTGCAGATCAAGCGTTATGCGGATGACCTGACGCTGCTGCATCCGGAAACCAAACTTACAGAAAATCCGGAACATTCGAACTTGGATTTAACCGGTGCTACGGTGCTGGTGGTCGATGATGTGATGTATCACGGTCATTCCATGCTGCGGGCAATAGAATATCTGGCAACCAGGCAGGCTGCAGAAATACGTACGATAGTACTGGTTGATCGCGGTGCCAATAAGCTCCCTGTGCGTACAGATATTGCAGGTGTGCGGCTCGATGTGGCGCCTGGCAATATCATTGAATGTAACGTGCCACCATATGAGGCTGATTTCAAAATTGATTTATTACAGCCCAGAATCAATTAAGCCATTTAAATTGAGATTATCTGATAATGTTTCATGATCGTAACGAAGCAGCTATTCTTTTAGCAGAACAACTTAAAGACTACCAGGGTAAAAATCCTTTAATTCTGGCAATCCCCCGCGGTGCAGTGCCAATGGCTAAAATAATTGCCGATCAATTGGATGGTGAGTTTGACGTGGTGCTTGTGCGTAAATTACGTGCGCCGGATTATCCGGAATTAGCTATTGGCTCAATTGATGAAAGCGGCTGGACTTATATTGCTGATCATGCCGCATCTGTCGGCGCTGATAGTGAGTATATTGAGGCTGAAAGGCAGCAGCAGATGGCAACGATCAGACAGCGGCGTGCCCAATATACGCCGGTGCGCTCCCCCATAGATCCTGCCGGACGTGTTGTCATTGTCATTGATGATGGACTCGCCACTGGCGCTACCATGATTTCTGCATTGCATGGCTTACGCAGCAGAAAACCGGCCAGATTGATATGTGCCATACCGGTTTCACCGCCGGAAACGCTCAGAAAAATCCAGCCATTGGCCGATCAGGTCGTATGTCTGGATACCCCGGATAATTTCAGGGCAGTGGGACAGTTCTATGTTAATTTCCCACAAGTGGAAGATGAAGAGGTGATAAAAGTTTTGCATAAATAGCATTATTGATTTGCTGCAATTTATTTGTGACGAAGTCTATCGTACTGGTACGCAGTAACGTCAATGTGTACCCGTAAAGGGTATCCCCATCAAACTAAGCTACTAAAGTAGCAAGTTTGGTCTGAAGGAGAGAATCGACGCTGCAATCCAGTTTTGATTTTAATTTACGCTACTTGCAATGAATGGATCGCTCCCCGCCACGCTCGCAGCGTGTTGGGCGTAACCCGGAGTTAAAACTGAAGCAATAGAAATGCCCATTAATATCTTATTTCATCATATATTGTTTAAACCAATCGCTGGCAAGACTGGCAACTGTTTCCAGCGCTCCAGGTTCTTCAAATAGGTGGGTCGCGTTGGGAATGATAGTAATATGCTTGGTGCAGTGTATTTGGCTATAGGCTTCCTGGTTCAATTCGATCACGATGTCGTCAAGACCGCCTATCAGTAATAATGTTGGAGAGACTACCATGCTTAAGTCATCTGCTCCTGCCAAGTCTGGTCGACCGCCACGTGAAACGACTGCGCTGATTTTGTTGCCGAGCACTGCAGCGGCTTGCAATGCCGCAGCGGCACCAGTGCTAGCGCCAAAGTAAGCAATCGGCAGGTGTTGAGTCTGCTGTTCAGTCTGTAGCCAATGCGTTGCTGCTAATAAACGCCTGGTGAGTAAAGGGATATCAAAGCGGGCTTTGTAGTCCATATCTTCATCTTGCGTCAGCAGATCAAGCAACAATGTGCCGATACCGCTTGAATGCAAAATTCTTGCTACATAATTATTACGCGGGCTATGCCGGCTACTGCCGCTACCATGTGCAAAAATGACTATTCCTCTGGCATGCTCCGGTAGTTCCAGCAACCCTTCAATACGCACACTGTCTGCAGTAATATGAACGAGTTTTTCAAAGGCTTGTGACATAAAGCACCTTCATTCTAGGCATAGGCGCCAATAATAATTGGAATACGTCTTCTGCCAAAATGTTCCGCTACCGGATCAAAGCGTCCGGCGATAGGGGTTTTGCAATCCGGGCAGCACCCATCTGAGGTCAAATGATATTGGTGTATCTGATACCAGTCGCGCACAATAAGCGGCGCCTTGCAATCCGGGCAGAATGTGGTATCACCCTTAAGATTGTGCACATTGCCGGTATAAACATAATGCAGACCTTCGCGCATGCCGATTTCTCGTGCGCGCACCAAAGTTGCCTTTGGCGTAGATGGAATATCAGGCATTTTGTAATCAGGATGGAAAGCAGAAAAATGCAGCGGAACGTCAGCGCCTAACTCTTTTTTAATCCATTGACACATTGCAGTAATCTCTTCGTCGGAATCATTCTTACCGGGAATCAGCAATGTGGTAATCTCAAACCACACATCGGTTTCATGTTTAAGGTAGGTCAGCGTATCCAGTACCGGCTGCAACTGAGAACCGGTAAGTTTGTAGTAAAAATCTTCGGTAAAAGCTTTAAGGTCTACATTAGCCGCATCCATTTTTGTGTAAAAGTCACGCCTTGGAATCTCGTGCATATAACCGGCGGTGACAGCAACAGTTTTAATGCCGCGCTCGTGACAGGCATCAGCGACATCCATGGCATACTCAGCAAAAATGACAGGGTCGTTGTAGGTAAATGCTACGCTCTTGCAATGATGTTCTGCCGCAGCGGTAGCTATCGCAATGGGTGAAGCCTGATCCATCAATTGATCCATATCTTTCGATTTACTGATATCCCAGTTCTGGCAGAATTTACATGCCAGATTGCAGCCAGCCGTGCCAAAAGACAAAACACTGCTGCCGGGGTAAAAATGGTTGAGTGGTTTTTTCTCTATGGGGTCTATGCAGAAGCCGGATGAGCGGCCATAGGTGGTCAGTATCATCTGATCACCTTCACGCATGCGCACAAAACACGCGCCGCGCTGCCCCTCATGCAGTTTGCAGTCTCTGGGGCAAAGGTCGCATTGCATGCGGCCATCATTCAGCATATGCCAGTATCGTGCGAGATAGTGTGCGTTATCAATCATGATCCCAAGCTCTCAGTATTGTTGTTGCGTTCTGCGGGCAGGTCTTTTTCTTTGAATTTTGTGACCGTATAACGATATAGCTCGACGTCATCGTGCCAAAACTCTGGATACAGTCCCGCTTTATGTTTGAGGTGCGCCATAAATGTTTTTGCGTCAGTTAATTGCTCCCACACCTGCGGCAAGAACGTGCTTCGGTAATGGCCATACTTGAACACAACCCCGTCAATCTGTGGCTGTAACTGGGCCAGAGCGTCAGCTTCATTTTTAAAATAAATCGGCTGCTGGGGTGACAGCAGCGAAATTTCTATCTCTGTCGTATCAAGCTCGGCGATAGTCAGCGGCGAGAATCTGGGGTCGCGAAAAGCCGCAGCATAAGCATTGGCTTTCACATCGAGCAGCAGTGGTCTGTGTGCCTCAAGAGAGCCAATGCAGCCACGCAAATGCTGGTTCATGGTTAAGGTCACAAAGCTGGCACCTTTGTCATGCAGCCATGGTTGATTTTCGTCTATAGCTTGACTTTGCCTGCCCAAGGCATCAGAAATGACAGCGCGCGCAATTGGCAGCAATACATTGCCTTTGAGCTCATGCGCAATTATTTTTTCAGCAGGCAATTTTTTAGCATGTTTGGTATGGCTTGTTATTTCAGGCATTGGCGGTATCCTCGGTGAAGGTAAAAGCGGCGTAGCCAACCACACGATTTTTATCGCCAGCGGTATCCCCGGAGTTACATAAGTCCAGTAATGTCGGATGTAAATGGTGTTTTTTTGCGGCCAGAATCAGGCCATTGACCGGCGTGCCACCGCAAGCCTGGTGGTGTGTTAAGGCTCCCTGCATGTTGAGTATGTTGTTTACTGTAGATTTGTCTACCTCGTTTGCGACTGAGTAGGGCAGGAAATGGGACAGGTCTGAACTCACTACGATAATGGTCTCCGGACCGCCCCATAACGCTTCAATCACTTCAGCCACTTCCTCTGCAGTTGCGTCACCAACTGCGAACGGCACCAGTTTAAAATCATCCAGTACTGATTGTAGAAACGGCAGCTGAACCTCGAGTGAGTGTTCCTGTGCATGCGCTGGATAGCTGACTACTACCTGCTTCATTTGGTCGACTGATGCAATGGCAGTTTTATCCAGTTTCACTTCACCCAGTGGTGTGGTAAATGCATCTACATCTGGCAATGCCAGCCCACGCACCGGAACCCTATGAACCGGACCAAGCAAGATGACGCGATTGATGGTGTCGTGCCACCTGGCGAGTTTGTTATAGGCAATTGCAGCAGTTTGGCCTGAATAGATATAGCCGGCATGTGGCACTACAATGGCCTTGGGTGGCGCTGAAGGTACATCAAGGGTTGTTGGCGACTGATTATTTCCAGTAGCCTGTTTGAGTAATTGATGAATATTGTCAGCCAGTGTCTGGCGATGCCCTGGATAAAAGCTACCGGCCACGGCGGCAGGACGTGTAGTATGCATTCAGCCCTCCATTAAGCTTAAGAAATGCATTAGCGAAACAGCTTTTATAATTAAACCCACGCATGGTTAAACCAGTGCATAGTCAAACCAGCGTATGCTTAAACATCAGTTTCGAAATTCAAAGGCTATCTATGGTTATTAATGTAGCAAAAACGGAGATGCGGGATAATCCGCGCGAACACTTATAGGTAGAAGTTAAATTACGGTTGGTTTAATTAAAAAAACTATTCCAGTAATCGACCTTCATTGGCGATCCTTGCCAGATCAAGCAAGTTGGTAGCGCCGGTTTTATGCATGATTTTTGATTTATGAATTTCTACGGTGCGGTGGCTGATACCCAGACGCCGTGCAATTTCTTTATTAGGAGAGCCAGCTACTGCGAGCGCCATGACTTCACGCTCACGCTCGGTTAAATCTGCCAGTTTTGATTTTGCATCCTGACCGTTGGCCAGTTGGGTAATGAGTCGCTGACTTTCTAAAATTGCCGATCTTACCGATAGCAGCAGATTCTCACGTGTAACAGGTTTAGTTAGAAAATCAACAGCACCGGCTTTTACGGCCTTGACACTTAGTGGAATATCACCGTGGCCGGTGAGAAAGATGATCGGTAACTTAATATTACGCCGGTTCAGCTCCTGTTGCAGCTGCATGCCATCCATGCCCGGCATGCGTATATCGAGTATTGCGCAGCCACAGGCGTCTTTGCAGCAGGCATTCAGAAAGTCCTCACCATTGCTGTAGGTGCCTACTTTGATTCCTTCCTGCTCAATCATAAGCATGAGAGAATCTCTTACAGCACAGTCATCATCTACAATAAAAACCTTGGCTTCTGAAATAGTCATATTGATTTCTTCACAATGTGAATAGCGCTTGATATGGATTATAGCGTCGGTTTTTAAAATTGTGTCATGCTATGTATATTTGTTAATTTTAATAATCTCAATATCACTGAAAATAAGTGCAATTAGCTAGGTGCTTGCATAAGGTTTATTCGTTAGAATATTTAGATAGGCACGCTATTTGCAATATTAATTTGAATAAACATACTGCTAAGCAGATAATGAACTCAGAAGATAATAAATAGAAGGCAGGATGGATGAGTATTGAAGGCTTAGACCAATTAAAAAATGATGGCGTGGCTGACTCTCTACTAGATAGTCTGGCGTTGATTTGTCGCCTCTATGGTGTAGCAACCTCTAAAGATGCATTGGTGTCCGGGTTGCCGTTGCGTGATGGCAAGATGACACCGGAACTGCTGAAGCGATCAGCGGATCGCGTTAACTTGGCTGTCACTGTTTTAAAAAAGCCGCTCACTGAAATCAGACGTGAATTTCTGCCAGCTATTCTGCTGCTTAAAGATGAACAAGCCTGCGTAGTTACTAAATTAGATCCGGCAAATAATCAGGCGGGTGTTATTTATCCAGAGCTCGGTGAAGCTGAGTTGATGATTCCACTCAGCGAGCTGGCTGAGAGAAGTTTGGGTTATCTCATTGTTGCTAAACTGAAATATGTATTTGACCAGCGCGCACCTAGTGTTGGTAAGGTGCGCCTTCAGCATTGGTTCTGGGGTTCTCTGGCAGAGAATAGCCGCATTTACCGTGACATTATGGTTGCCGCTTTTGTCGTGAATATGTTTGCGTTAGCAATGCCGCTTTTTACCATGAATGTTTACGATCGGGTTTTGCCAAATCGCGCTACAGAAACTTTATGGGTAATGGCAATCGGTATCGCACTGATTGTAGTCGGCGATTTAGTGCTGCGTACCATGCGTGCTTATTTTCTTGATTGGGCCAGCACCAGAATTGATGTGAAACTGACCAGGCGTATCATGGAGCATGTATTAGGCATCCGTCTGGAGCAGCGCCCTAATTCAGTAGGCTCGTTTGCCAACAACCTGCGCTCTTTTGAGACTGTCCGTGATTTCATCACATCTGCCACTATTACGACATTTATCGACATCCCATTTGGTCTGATCTTTGTCGGCGTGATTGCCTGGATCGCGTGGCCGATGATTATTCCGGTGCTGCTGGGCGCCATGGTGATTTTAATTTATTCATTCAGCGTGCAGACAAAAATGCATGATTTGTCAGAAACGATGTATCGCGCCAGCGCAATTCGCAATGCAACATTGATTGAAAGCCTGGTCGGGCTTGAGACGGTAAAGGCGCTGGGTATTGAAGGGCAAATGCAGCGCAAGTGGGAACATAGTTCGCATTTTCTGACGGAAGTCAGCAGTAAGTTACGTTTGCTGACTACCTCTATCAACAATGGTGCAACCAGCATACAGCAGTTGATTACCGTTGCGATTGTAGTGCTGGGCGTTTATCTGGTGATTAACGGTGAACTCACCATGGGTGGCTTGATTGCATGCTCCATGCTGGCTTCACGTGCGCTGGTGCCGGTTGCGCAGACAGCCGGTTTGCTGACGCAATATCATAATGCAGCAACGTCTTTAACTTCGCTTGATGAGATTATGAACCGTCCGGTTGAGCGTCCGCTTGATAGTGCATTCCTGTCTAGGCCTGTGTTTAACGGCGATATTGAATTCAGGGAAGTTTCATTCCGCTACCCAGGTGCAGAAGAAGATGCATTAACAAAGGTATCTTTCAAGATTAAAGCCGGTGAACATGCGGCGATATTAGGTCGTATGGGTTCAGGTAAAACTACAATTCATAAATTAATACTGGGTTTGTATCAGCCTACTGCAGGTGCGATTCTGATTGACGGTATTGATGCACGCCAGATTGACCCTGCTGAATTGAGGCGCTGTGTAGGTTATGTGCAGCAGGATACGCAGCTGTTTTATGGATCAATGCGCGACAACATCACAATTTCGTCTCCGCATGTAGATGATTCCACTGTGCTGGCAGCGGCGCATGTCGGCGGGATTGATGAGTTCGTGAATGCACATCCTAAAGGCTTTGATATGCTGATCGGTGAACGTGGCGAGACCTTGTCCGGCGGACAGAAACAGGGTGTTGGCATTGCCCGTGCCTTTATTTCAAAACCCGCAATACTGTTATTGGATGAGCCAACCAGTGCGATGGATCATTCCGGTGAAGAGGCGATTAAGCGCAGACTGGTTGAAGCGACTAAAAATAAAACGCTGGTGCTGATTTCGCATCGCTCTTCTTTGTATGACTTGGTGAGTAGAATTATTGTGATTGATTCCGGCAGAATCGTGGCTGACGGCCCTAAAGATCAAGTAACTGATGCTTTGAGAAACGGCAAGATAGGTAAGGCGCTATGAGTGAGAAGTTGTTTGACAAGCTAGGAACTCTGAATCGTGTTCTGAAGAGCCAGACTTGGCTTACTAAGCCTATTTACTATTTTATTGACCGTACTGTACCTACTGAAACTAGAGAAGATTTGCATTGGCAGGATGAAGCAGATCTGGCGATACTGGAACAAACACCGGTAAAAGCCAAACTACTGCTGTATGCAATTGCGATTGTGTTGGTAGCACTGATACTGTGGGCATCGTTTGCCAAGGTGGATGAAGTGACAAGGGGCGAAGGGCGGGTGATTCCATCCAAGCAAGTGCAGGTGATTCAGTCGCTGGATGGCGGTATTGTTTCCGAGATTTTAGTGCATGAAGGCCAGACAGTGACTGTTGGTAGTCCACTGATTCGTATTGATGAAACCCGTGCCGTTTCTTCCTTACGGGAAAATCAGGCGCAGTATCTGGCGTTTCTCGCCAAACAGTCCAGACTCAGGTCTTTAGCCGAAGATAAACCCTTTACGCCACCTCCTGAAGTGCGTAGTGAAGCGCCGGAAGTTTATGATCAGGAATATGCCCTATACCTTTCCAGTCAGGAAGAATTAGCATCGGCCATTGAAATTGCACGCAACCAGATGGTGCAGCGTGAGAAAGAATTGCTGGAAGTTCAGTATAAAAAGGAAATCGCAGAAAAAAATTATGAATCTGCTAATAAGGAACTCGCTGCTAATAAACCTTTATTAGCCAGTGGTGCTGTGTCAGAAATCGACATTCTGAAACTGGAGCGTGAGGCTACCAGAGCCAGAGGGGATATTGACCAGTCACGCGCGCAGATCGGTAGGATTCAGAGCGCTATTGGCGAGGCACGTCGTAAAATCAGTGAAGTAGAACAGAACTTTAAAAGTAAAGTGCGTACCGAGCTGAACGATGTGACCGCGCGTTTGAACAGCCTGTCAGAAGTCAGTGTTTCGCTGCAGGATAAAGTGAACCAGACCACCTTGAAATCGCCGGTAAACGGTAAAGTCAGCCGCTTGTTTTTTAATACGGTTGGCGGTGTGATTCAGCCCGGAAAAGAAGTGCTGGAGGTTGTACCTACCGATGATGCGCTGATTCTTGAAACTAAAATCCAGATCAAAGACATTGCTTTCATTCGTGTGTTGCAGCCAGCAGTCGTCAAGTTAACGGCTTATGATTACAGCATTTATGGTGCCTTGGATGCAGTGGTTGAGAATATTGCAGCAGACTCTATCGTAGATGAAGAGGGGAATGCCTATTATCTGGTGAGAGTACGCACACTGAAGTCCAGTCTTGGTAAGGATTTGCCGATTATTCCCGGTATGGTGGCCCAGGTTGATATTATGACCGGTAAAAAAACGATCCTTTCCTATTTGCTAAAACCGGTATTAAAAGCGAAGTCATACGCTTTCAGTGAGAGATAAATGCAGGATATATTTGTTAGTACATTGCCGAAGCTTATTAGCGGTTGGGCAGAAGCTTTTCCAGATGCATTATTAGTTAAAGATGTTCTAGAAGTCAGTTCCAATTTAGAGATTGTTGCCAGCTATAGCGCAGCTTTGATATTCTGGTTGCACATCAATAATAGCCAAAAGGATTTGCTACCTGCGGCAATTGCAAAACTGTTGCAAAGTTACCCGGACGCAAAAGTCGTAGTGCTGGCAAACACTCCCAGTCATGCTGAGACATTGCAGGCTTTAAGCGCAGGTGCCATGGGTTATGCACACGCTTATTCTGCACCGGAGATGCTTAAGAAATCCGCACGGTCATTAACCATGGCGGCATATGGCTTGGGCAGCAGCTTTTAAAACGCCTGATTGAAACATCAGTAAAATTGACAGGCAACCGATCTGAACTGGTTGAGGAGTTGCTAGGTCGTTTAACCAGCCGCGAAAAAGAAGTCGCTATTGAAGCCTCTAAAGGTTTAAGCAATAAAGAAATTGCACGTGCACTAGATATTACTGAGCGTACAGTTAAGGCGCATCTGGCAAAAAGTTTTGAGCGCCTCGGCGTGAAAGACCGGCTGCAATTGGCGCTGATGCTAAATAAAAAATAAAGCTGGATTTATAACAAAGCCTGATCTACAAGCTCTGGCTTTGTTTTTTTAAGGGTAGAAGCTTATGCCTAGCTTTTAGTTGCTCTTTAAATCCTGATACCCGGCCCAGTCATGCCGTCTATGCCGATTTGTTTTAATACAGCTATTTCATTCTCGGTATGTACGCCCTCGGCAATTGCAATGACGCCAATAGAGTGTGCAATCATACACAGGCCGCGAAGCAAGGTTTTATTTGCTTCGCTACTATCAATGTCGCGAATGACTGAAGCGTCAATCTTGATGTAATGTAGTCCAATATCATGCAGCTCCCCTAAGCGTGAAATGCGGGTGCTGACGTGTTCAATACCGATTTTACAGCCAAGGCTTCTGGTCTGTTTGCAAAAATGATGAAATTCAAATAGGTGATCAAAAGCATCTTGTTCCGGTATTTCAAAATAGAGCTTATCGGCAACATGCGGTTGAGCAATAATGGTGCTGACTATTTTTTCTATAAAAGATGGATTGCACATAGCACTAGCTGATACATTCAGGCCAATTGCCGGGGCGCCATTATTAATCGAGTTAACAGCCGTTTCAAATACCAGTTCATCCAGACGTGCCATGAGATTAAGCCGTGTTGCCCAGGTAATAAACTCGCCAGCGCAGAACCACTTGCCATCAGGTTTGAGTTGTAAACGTACCGGTGATTCAAAGTGCATTAAATCACCTGACTGGTTGATCACAGGATAGCTCTCGAGTTTGATTCTCTTGTTATCCAGCGCTGATGTTAGTAAGTTTAACCATTCATTTTCCTGACTATCTTGATATTGATCCAGATCACTCGGGTTGATTACATGCAACGTATTGCTTTGTTCTGTGCCAATTTGATCCAGAAGTTTGTTACTGAGTGCGACCATTTTCCTGGCACTGTCTGTATTTGTAACGCGGGTTACAACATGAGCAAAGTTAACGGTGATTGATTTGTCCGTGGTAACGCTGATTTTTTCCAGTAGTTTTTTAATTTGATTGCCAAATGAGTAGTTGTCTACCGGTTTGTTTGAAAAGATAGCAAAGTCAGTGCCATTTAGCCTGCCGACTGATAATCCTGCTTGCTTGTCACATGTATTTTTTAGTGTATCGCCAATCACTTTTAGTATTGTGTTTGTTTCTTGGTAGCCAAGTTTTTGGTCAATAGCAGCCAGATTGGTTAGTCTGGAAACAATTAAGGCACCTTCATGAAAATATTCTTCGTGACTTATGTTTGCATCCAGGTTTTTAGTAAAATAATCCTGATTCATAAGACCGGTAATATGGTCATAATTGTTTTCCAGGCGTAACTGATCCAATCGCGCAGATTCTTCACTCACGGTCTTCTTAACGCGGCTGGAGAGTGTATTCATTGCATTTACAACGGCTTTAAATTCTTTGGTTTTAGGCACGCTGATTGTAATGAAACGACTTTCGCCTATTGACTCAGCTTGGTATACAACGTCATTAAGCGGTTTTAATATTTTCTTCAGAATTTCGCCACAAGCAAGCCCTCCAATAAATCCTATTAACAACACCCAAAGTGCGCTTAGTATTGTGTTGTCCCATAGTTTGTCGTAAGTGAAATTTGAGTCGCTTTCTATTTTTAACGTGCCATATTGAGACCATCCATCCTGAATTTCAGCTACACCAGGCCGCAACTGTAGCGGGATGAGTTTAACAAACCAATCCGGCGCTTTGGTTACACTCGTATTGTTAATGCGCTCACTAATGACTTTCCCGCTAGGATCCACTAAACCTATATAACGATAATGGCCGGTATCAAATTGTGCAGAAAGCAATAGATTCAGTGCGACAGGGTCTTTTTCCAGCTGTGTGATTGATAAGGCAAGCGTATTGGCATTGTCATCATTTTTTGCCTGTAATTGCTGCTCGAAATAATGTTTGCTGGCTACCGTGTTCAAAATAAATGCCCCGGCAAACGCCAGCGACAAAATAATGATAATTGCTAACCATAACTGTTTAATTAAAGACATATTGATTCCTAACCTTCATTTATTCTAATCCATCCATTTGCATACGCAACAGCACGTCGCGCCATCTTGAGAGGTGTGACTGTGCATCGCCTTTTGGACTTGCACTGTTGCCGACCCATAGGCCTTTGTCGTTAAAGCTGAAAATAGGGGATAAGTCTTTCCTGACAGAGGCAGGGTAAATCTCTGTAACCAGGCTATCCAGAATAAGCGGCTCTGCCTGCGGTGTAGCGTAATAGCTTAATACCATGTGCGCTCTTGCTGATCTTTGTCCGTTGTTGTTAAGTGTGGCTTTAACATAAGTAAGTCTGAGCTTGTTGTTAGGAATATTGACTGCTTTTAGAAATATATATTTAGCGATACTGAAATCTTCACAGTCTCCAGCTTGGCGTCCGATAGACTCAAGTGGAGTAGACCAGTAATCAGACTTGCCCCATATATCAATATCGTCGCCAAAAGTGATTTTGTTATTGAAGAAATCGTTTATTTTTTTGAGTTTTTCAGCATCTGGTGCAGTTTTCAGTTGAGAGACTAATTGCTGCAGTTCTTGAATATCTTTTTGTGCTTCCTCGCCGTATTGCTGTCTGGCAAGTGTGCTTAATTTGTCAAAGTCATAACCTGCCGCAAAAATATAAGAAAAACAAAACAGCATCAACATCATTAATAGCGTAATGCTGAATATGCGTCTCGATATATTTGAATTTATTTTAAAACCCGTAGGCACTCATGCTCCATAGATGCAATGTGAATACCATTAAATTTAATGGTAACTTTTTGATTGCTGAATGACTTTAAAAGTTATTAAGGTATGACTTTTGTGATTAATTGTTATTCAAAACTATCACGTGCTTATCAATAAAAACTATCGCTTTCCAATATCTTACCTGTATTGGCCATCAGTACAATATATTCGTTTACAAATAACAGGTTTAATGGCATTGCAGTAAAAAAGTAAGATTAAAAAACTAAGAGAGTCGGGATACGAAAAATGGCATTAATCGGACGAGTGGTTGGAATGACAGGCACAGCTTCATTGATTTTAGGCAATGGAGAAAAGCGAGATTTGCAACTTGGAGATAGCATCCAGACCGGCGATACCATCCAGACCCCGCGTGGGGTAGAGGTTGATCTACAGCTTGCCAATGGGCGAATCATCCATATCAGCGCTGAACAATTAGTCGCCTTTACTGAAGATCTTGCCAGCGTATTTGTTCCCGACGGACTTGATAGCTCAATTGACCTTGCTACGATTGATACCGTAATTAAAGCCATTGAAGATGGCAAAGATATCAATGCAGTATTAGAAGAAACTGCCGCTGGTGTAGGTGGCCAATCGAATGCTTATGGCTTTGGTTTTGTTGATTTGGTCAGAATTAATACTGAGTTAATTAATTCTGGGTTTGCTTTTGATAGTTCTGCTGCAGATGCTCAGGAATTTGCGACCGCCAATTTAATTAGCGAAACGATAGTTTTGGCGGTGAACGACCTGGACGAAATCGCCCCGGTCATCACCTCTGGCAACAGCG
>JAHRYP010000026.1 GCA_020622105.1 Methylotenera sp. | reverse complement strand
GAGTGATGCCATGCACAACATGTGGTGTGATGAAATCAAGCACCTACGCTGCCAGCCTGCCAGCGATGCGCATTTTTTCAATATCTTGCTGATTTTTAATTGAGATTGCCATGATGCCTGAATCGAAATATTTGATAGTACATTTTATCATACGCGGCGCTAGCTGTAGAGAATGCTGTACTAATTAAGTCGGGTATATAAATTTTATATTATTTATTATGTGTATATGGACTGGCAGCCATGTGGTTGGAGCAGCGCTCTGTGTTAAGTATAATGATGACCAGCTTTAGCACTAAGTTTGTTGTGAAGTATTTGCGAATCTATATCTAACGATTTCATAGCGTTGCAGTATTAAAGGCTAGCTAAATAAGCTGCTTGGGGTTATCATTCCGCCTTTGCAATTTCTGCAAAATGCATTTCTTATTATGATTTCTAGAGAAATCAGTTATTTAATGTATAAATTTACATACAACCCGATCAAGGGTGCTTTGGTTTAGCCTTGCGGCATTTAACTGAGGTGTTTCTGGTGTTGTATGAATTAATAACCCTTTTGAAGAGAGATTTATATGTCTGTTACTATGCGTCAGATGTTGGAAGCTGGAGTTCACTTCGGTCATCAAACCCGTTACTGGAACCCGAAAATGGCACCGTTCATTTTTGGCGATCGCAACAAAATTCATATCGTAAACCTTGAAAAAACATTGCCAATGTTTGAAGATGCACTTAAACACGTGCGTACACTGGCTGCTAATAAAGGTCGTATCTTGTTTGTAGGTACAAAACGTCAAGCACGTGACATCGTTAAAGAAGAAGCTAGCCGCGCAGGTTGTGCTTACGTAAATCACCGTTGGTTAGGCGGTATGCTGACTAACTTTAAAACAGTTAAACAATCTATCAAACGTTTACAAGACTTTGAAACAATGCTGCAAGATGGCAGCCTTGAAAAATTCGGTAAAAAAGAAGCTTTAGGCTACAAACGTGAAGTTGAGAAACTTGAGCGTTCAATTGGCGGCATTAAAGAAATGGGTGGCTTGCCAGATGCAATTTTCATTATCGACGTTGGTCATGAAAGCGGTGCGATTACTGAAGCTGCTAAATTAGGCATTCCAGTAATTGGTGTTGTTGACACCAACAACTCACCTGATGGCGTTGCTTATGTTATTCCTGGTAACGATGATTCTAGCCGTGCAATTCGTTTGTATGCGCGTGGAATTGCTGATGCGGTGCTTGAAGGCCGTAGCTCAGTGATCAATGAAATTGTTAAAGCTTCTAGTGAAGAAACAGCTGAAGTAGCTGCTGAATAATTTTACTCAACTAAAAAGGGGCCTAGCGCCCCTTTTTAGTTTGATATCACCTTAAATTAACATTTAAATCAAATATTTAAACTACTAATTTAAAGTAGTTTATTAGAATAAGGAGCTTAACATGGCTGAAATTACCGCTGGTATGGTAAAAGAATTACGTGAGCGCACAGATGCGCCAATGATGGATTGTAAAAAAGCGTTATCAGAAGCTGATGGCGATATGACACGTGCGGAAGAAATCTTGCGTGTTCGCTTTGGTAACAAAGCAAGCAAAGCTGCCGGTCGTGTAGCTGCTGAAGGTACAGTTGGTATCTACATCAGTGCTGACGGCAAAACCGGTGCATTGGTTGAAGTAAATTCTGAAACTGACTTCTGTGCTAAAAACGAAGACTTTTTGAGCTTTGTAAACGAATTGGCTGGCGTGATTGCTGCAAGCAATGCAACTGATGTTGAGGCTGTTTCAGCTTTGGCTATGCGTGGCGCGACCGTTGAAGAAACACGTGCACAATTGGTAGGCAAGATCGGTGAGAACATCACAATCCGTCGTTTCGTTCGTCCAACTGCTCAAGGTAAATTGGCAAGCTATGTTCACGGTAGCAAAATTGGTGTGATTCTTGATTTGGTTGGCGGTGACGATGCATTGGCTAAAGACTTGGCTATGCACATTGCTGCAGCAAAACCAAAATCATTGGATGCATCTGGTATCGATGCCAGCCTGATTGAAGCTGAGCGCCGTGTAGCTATTGAAAAAGCAAAAGAAGCTGGCAAGCCAGAAGCTATGCTTGAGAAAATTGCAGACGGTACAGTGCAGAAGTTCTTGAAAGAAGTGACTTTGTTAAGCCAGATTTTTGTTAAAGATGACAAAATGTCTATTGAACAATTGCTTAAATCTAAAGGCGCTAGCGTAGCTTCATTCACAATGTACACGGTAGGTGAAGGCATTGAGAAAGCTGTAGTTGATTATGCAGCAGAAGTTGCAGCAGCAGCTAAAGTGTAAGTTATGACCGGTAATTTATTTTAATTACCGTCTAAAAAATAAAATGGATTAAGCTTAGTGCTTAGTCCATTTTTTTTAGTAAAAATTTGAGTGAATTTTGTCTTTCTTAGGTTTAAATTTATGCCTAAGAGCCCTGTTTTATGCTTAAATAAGCAAACTTGAAAATTGAGGAGCCCCCGTGTCACAACCAGCCTACAAGCGTATTTTACTTAAACTTTCTGGTGAGGCTCTGATGGGAGACGATGCTTATGGCATCAATCGCGCTACCATCACTCGTATCGTTAATGAAATTAAAGAAGTTGTGGATCTGGGCGTGCAGGTCGCTGTCGTGATCGGCGGCGGCAATATTTTCCGCGGTGTTGCACCTGCAGCTGCCGGTATGGATCGAGCTACAGCCGATTACATGGGTATGCTGGCAACAGTGATGAATGCGATGGCTCTGCAGGATGCCATGAAAAATATCGGCTTGAATGCACGCGTACAATCTGCGCTGAGTATCGAGCAAGTTGCAGAACCTTATATCCGTGGTAAAGCTATTCGCTATCTGGAAGAGGGGCGAGTGGTGATTTTTGGTGCCGGTACTGGTAACCCGTTCTTTACGACTGATACCGCTGCTGCATTACGCGGCATGGAAATCAATGCGGAAATTGTCATTAAAGCGACCAAGGTAGATGGTGTTTACACCGATGACCCTAAAACCAATCCGGAAGCAATGCGTTATAAAACCATCACTTTTGATGAGGCTATTATTAAAAATCTTAAAGTGATGGATGCAACAGCGTTAACCTTGTGCCGTGATCAAAAGCTGCCGATTTCCGTTTTTAGCATTTTCAAGCAAGGTGCGCTGAAAAAGGTGGTGATGGGTGAAGACGAAGGTACAAAAGTATTGCCTTAATAGTATCTAATAAACAGTTATGCCGTAGCGATAGTTGATAAATAAACTGTCAGAATTTGAGTTGGAGATATAAATGTTAGAAGATGTAAAGAAAACCGCAGAACAAAAGATGCAAAAATCATTGGAATCACTAAAAAATGATTTGGCAAAAATTCGTACTGGCCGCGCACACACAGGTCTGCTTGATCACGTGATGGTTGAATATTATGGATCTATGGTGTCAGTCAATCAGGTGGCCAATGTAAATCTTGGTGATGCACGCACAATCAATGTGCAGCCTTATGAAAAAAATATGATCTCAAAAGTTGAGAAGGCGATTCGCGATTGCGATTTAGGTTTAAATCCTGCTACCAATGGTGATCTGATTCGCGTGCCTATGCCTATGCTTACTGAAGAGCGCCGCCGTGAAATGACTAAGATTGTGCGTACCGAGGGCGAGGGCGCTAAGGTAGCGATTCGCAATGTGCGTCGTGATGCAATTGATGCTTTGAAAAAGCTGATTAAAGATAAAGAGATTTCAGAAGACGACGAGCGCCGCGCACAAGATGAAATTCAAAAAGCAACAGACAAAGCCGTCGCTGAAGTAGACAAGCTATTACAAGCTAAAGAAGTAGATTTGATGGCAGTGTAGATTTGGAAATCATGATTCAGTTTATCTATAACATCTTAACAGCAATAGATTTGGGGCATTGATTGGGCTTGTTCTCAAGTGCAACGCAGCGGGTACCTGAAGTATTCGCTGCCCCGAGACATATCGCTGTTATCATGGATGGCAATGGTCGCTGGGCGCGTAAGCGTTTTTTACCGCGTATCGCCGGACATAAGCGTGGCGTAGAAACCGTGCGCGAACTGGTTAAGCAATGTGTGAAACTGAATGTCGAGTATTTAACATTATTCGCGTTCAGTAGCGAGAATTGGCGGCGGCCAGCTGAAGAAGTTTCGTTTTTAATGGGTTTGTTTATGGATGCGCTGGACCGTGAGGTTGTAAAGCTGCACCAGAACAACATCAAGCTGATAATGATTGGCGACCGTACGCATTTTGACGCAAAGCTGATTGCTAAAATTGAGGCTTCTGAGCTTTTGACAGCGAATAATAGTGGTCTAGTGTTGACGATCGCTGCTAATTACGGTGGCCGTTGGGATATATTGCAGGCGGTTAATAAAATGTACACTGTCCAGCCACAATTGGCTGGACAATATAAGGAAGAAGATTTTCAGCCTTATTTGTCAATGAGTTATGCGCCAGAACCCGACTTGTTTATCCGAACCGGCGGAGAGACGCGCATCAGTAATTTTTTACTCTGGCAGCTTGCTTATACGAACTCTATTTCACCGATACTGGCTGATTTTAATGAAGAGGCTTTTAATCTTGCTATTCAGTCCTATGGAAAACGTGAGCGACGTTTTGGCAGAACCAGCGAACAATTAAAAAAGCCCGAAGCTTAGTTTTAAATAGTAAGCCTGTTCCTTTTATTAAAGTTAACATCCCCCCATTATGCTTAAGACTCGAATTATTACCGCTGTTGCCTTATTGGCTGGCTTGTTAACCGTTGTATTTTTTGCTTCTACTGAAATATGGGCACTCATTACTTTAGGCATTGTTTTACTAGGCATGGCAGAGTGGTCTAACTTAATTCGATTGAAAAAAAATCAGAAGTATTTTCTTCTATTAGTAACTTTGGTTTTAGGTTTGCTGATTGCTTTCATGCACTTAACTCCGTTTTATTACTATCAGAACCATGTTGTACTGGCGGTGTTGGCAGTTGCCAGCCTGTTCTGGATAGTGGTTGCACCATTCTGGTTGATGGCACGCAAAACTTTCAGTAATACCTTTGTAATGAGTGTTTTGGGTTTGTTTCTGATATTTGCCACTTGGCTAGCGCTGGTTGGGTTGCATGCAATTAATCCATACCTGTTGCTGGGAGCGATAGCTACTGTCAGTATTGCTGATAGCGCAGCTTATTTTGCAGGTAAAAAATTCGGTCGTCACAAGCTCGCGCCTGAAATTAGTCCCGGTAAAACCTGGGAAGGTGTTTTAGGTGCATTATTTGCTGTTACGATTTATGGTTTAGCGCTCAGTTACTATAAACAATTTAGCTTATGGTTAATTGTTTGCCTTTGGCTACTGGTGGGATTGAGTATTATTGGCGATTTGGTTGAATCGCTTTTAAAGCGAAAGGCTGATTTGAAGGATAGCGGTCAATTATTACCTGGACACGGCGGTATATTGGATAGAATCGATGGCTTGATGCCAACCTTGCCAATTACGCTGTTTTTTATCTACCTCCCATTTCTGACTGGATTTAGTCTGCATGGATAATATATTGATAGATAGCAAGCCAATAATGACTAGTCTGGATTTTGAAACTGTTCAAAATGTGGCGATTCTAGGCGCCACTGGCACTATAGGCATCCAGACTCTGGATGTCATGTCACAGCACCCCAAACGTTTTAATGTATTTGCATTAACCGCTAATAATAACGTTAAAAGCATGTTTGCTTTGTGTCAGCAACATACCCCCAAATATGCGGTGATGCTGCAAGTGCAGGCCGCTAAAGAACTCGATGCTCAGCTTAAGGCGGCTAGTATCAGCACAATTGTGCTGCACGGTGAGCAGGCGTTGGTAGAGATTGCAGCGCATGCGGAAGTCGATACGGTAATGGCAGCGATTGTAGGTGCTGCAGGCTTGCTTCCGGCAATGGCCGCTGCAAGATCCGGAAAGCGTATCCTGCTTGCCAATAAAGAAACACTGGTGATGGCTGGCAATCTGTTCATGCGTGCTGTAGAAGAGGGCGGAGCAACGCTGTTGCCTATTGATAGCGAACATAATGCCATTTTTCAGGTGATGCCAAATCAGCGCGCTAAATCTTTAGAAAAAATGGGTATCAAACGTGTGCTATTGACTGCATCTGGCGGGCCGTTCAGAAATGCTAGTCTGGATGACATGCGCGTGGTAACGCGTGAGCAGGCCCTGAACCATCCAAACTGGGTAATGGGGCCAAAAATCACCATTGATTCTGCGACGATGATGAATAAAGGTCTTGAGGTCATCGAGGCGCATTGGCTATTTAACGCTTCCGCCGATCAGATTGACGTGGTGGTGCATCCGCAAAGCGTGATTCATTCTATGGTTGAGTACAATGACGGCAGTGTGCTTGCACAATTAGGTAACCCTGATATGCGTACACCGATTGCTTATGGTTTAGGATTCCCGAATAGGCTGGAAAGCGGCGTAAGCAGTCTAGATCTGGTAAAAATAGGTCGGCTTGACTTTTTACCACCTGATTTTGAGCGTTTTCCATGTTTGCGCTTAGCTTATGATGCGCTCAAAGTTGGCGGGACTGCACCAGCAATTCTGAATGCAGTTAACGAAATTGCAGTTGAAGCATTTTTAGCAGACCGAATAGGTTTTATGGATATTCCATCAGTGATAGAGTCTGTTATGGCAACGTCAGTCATCGAGGAAGTAGTTTCAATTGAGCAACTCACAAAAGTGGATACCGAAGCAAGACAAGCCGCTAAGTTATGGTTACAAAATCATGTATAAAACTTTCATTTCAATTAGTAGTGACTATTGATTATGTTAACGTTATTAGCATTTATTCTGACATTAGGTATTTTAGTTACAGTCCATGAGTATGGCCATTTTCAAGTGGCAAGGTGGTGCGGGGTCAAGGTGCTGAAGTTCTCGGTTGGCTTTGGTAAACCTATCTGGAGTAAAAAGATAGGCAGTGATCAAACCGAATTCATTATTGCCGCAATTCCACTTGGTGGCTATGTAAAAATGCTGGGCGAAGAACAACTTTCCAGTGCGGAAAACACAGCTGGGCAGGATATGTCACGTGCCTTTAGCCAACAGAGCGTTATCAAGAGAATGGCTATTGTGCTTGCCGGACCCTTTGCAAATTTATTGCTAGCAGTTATTTTGTATTGGGCGCTGTTCATGACCGGTACTGTTGGCATCAAGCCTTTTATTGGTAATGTGCTGGAAAATACTCCGGCTGCTGCCAGTCAGATCCGTTCTGGTGAAATGATTCAGAAAGTTAACGGCAAAGATGTTGCAACCTGGCAAGATGTGCGCTGGATTTTGCTCAATGAATCATTAAAAAACGGCAGCGTTGAGATTCAGGCAATCGATAACAATCAGCAAATTCATTTATATCAAATTGCTACAACAGGTCTTAATGACGATAACACTGATGTCGATATTTTGCAAAAGCTGGGCTTGACTGTATACCAGCCTAAAGTACCAGCGCGTATTGGGCAGATTGTAGAAAACAGCCCAGCGGATTCAGCTGGATTGGAGGTTGGGGATCTGGTTGTAGCCATAAATGACAAAGAGATCGGTGATTGGGAGGCTCTGGTGCAAGAAGTCAGGCTGCACCCGGCTGAAAAATTAGAGATGGTGATTCAACGTGATTCCAAAGAATATCGTTTGTCTATCATACCTGAGGCCGCAAAAGAGAATGGCGAAGCCGTTGGTCGCATAGGTGCAGGATTCAAGGCTGAACAAGCACAATTAGATCAATATTTTGTCACTCAACACTTTACCATCATCGAAGCGCTTGTAAAAAGCGTAGAAAAAACCTGGGAAACATCTATTTTTAGTTTAAAGATGTTGGGCAATATGCTGATTGGCAATGTTTCGTGGAAAGGAATAAGTGGCCCTGTCACTATTGCCAGTTATGCAGGACAAAGTGCTAATATGGGGATGAAAGTCTTCATCGGTTTTTTAGCGCTGGTAAGTATTAGTATCGGAGTATTAAATCTATTACCGATACCGATACTAGATGGCGGGCATTTCATGTATTATATGGTTGAATTTTTTACGGGCAAACCTGTATCAGAAGCGGTAATAAATGTCGGGCAAAGGGTAGGATTTTTTATCTTGGGCTGGATGATGGTCTTAGCGCTTTATAATGATATGAACAGATTGATAACAGGCTAATTGAATGGCTATGCAAAACTTGAAACACAAAAACATTAAACTCAAGTCTATTCTCCTGCTGGTGTCGAGCTTGTACGCAAGCTCTGCAGCGGCACTCGAACCATTCGTGGTTAAAGATATTCGAGTCGAGGGGATTCAGCGTACAGAAGCAGGTACGGTTTTTAGTTACTTACCGGTAAAAGTCGGTGAGACTATGAATGACGACCTCGCCTCGCAGGCAATCAAATCTCTTTACGGCACTGGATTCTTTAAAGATGTCCGTATTGAAGCCGAGGGGGATGTGCTGATTGTTACGGTGCAAGAGCGCTCGGCAATTGCACAAATTGACTTTAGCGGCAATAAGTCGTTTCCGACTGATAAAATGAAAGAAGGCCTAAAGCAGATCGGTATCACCGAAGGCCAGATTTTTGACAAATCACAATTAGACCGTGCAGAACAAGAAATCAAGCGCCAGTATTTATCTCAGGGTAAATATGGTGCAACAGTTAAAGCCATCGCTTCACCTTTGGAACGTAACCGCGTTGCGGTACGTTTTGATATTGAAGAAGGCGTAGTATCTAAAATCCGTAATATCAATATTGTCGGTAACCAAGCTTATAGTACAGAGGATCTACGTGCTGAGTTTTTACTGACTACCCCTAACTGGATGAGTTGGTGGAACAAGGACGATCAGTATTCAAAACAAAAGCTCAATGCGGATTTAGAAACGCTGCGCTCTTTTTATATGAACCAAGGTTATCTTGAGTTTAATATTGATTCGACTCAGGTCTCTATCACACCTGATAAAAAAGACATTTATATCACGGTTAATATTACCGAGGGTCAAAAATATACAATTTCCGAAGTGAAATTAGCCGGTGAGACCCTGGTGCCTGAGGATGAATTGCGCGCGTTACTGAAAGTCCAGGCTGGCGATACGTTTAGTCGTGAAAAAGTGACGCAAACAAGTAAAGCGATCAGCGATAGATTGAGTGATGACGGTTATGCCTTTGCCAATGTTAATCCTGTACCTGAGTTGAATAAAGAGCAGCACACAGCTGCATTTACCTTCTTTGTTGATCCAGGAAAGCGTGTGTATGTGCGCCGTATCAATATTGTTGGCAATACACGCACACGTGATGAAGTGATTCGACGTGAGGTTCGTCAACTTGAATCTGCCTGGTATGCTTCAAGTAAAATCAACCGTTCAAAAGAGCGTATCAGACGTACGGACTTTTTCTCAGACGTTAACTTGGAAACTCCGGCGGTTCCAGGTACTGCTGATCAGGTTGACTTAAATATCAGTGTGGTCGAAAAGTCTACAGGTAGTGTTCAGTTCGGTGCCGGCTTATCAAGCAGTCAAGGCGTTGTTTTTGGCGTAACTGTGAACCAGAATAACTTTTTGGGTACAGGTAACCGCGTGAGTGCACAGGTCAATACCGGTAGGTTTAACACGGTTTACTCGCTGTCTCTAACCGATCCGTATTTCACGCCAGACGGCGTAAGTAGAGGTATCGATATCTATCGTCGTGACGTAGATACAAGTCGCCTTAATAATGTTGGTTCCTATCAATCGTCATCATATGGTGCAGGCTTGCGCTTTGGTATACCGTTAAATGAGCGTGATGGTATTAACTTTGGTATTGCTACCGACTTCACTACCATTGATTTAAATAGTGATAGTCCTAAACGCTATAGAGACTATTGTGGTCAAGGCAGCGGTGGTTGTAGTAGTGACTCTGTAGTGTTATCAGCCGGTTGGACGCACGACTCCAGAGATAGCGTGTTCTTCCCGACTAAAGGTGTGCTACAGCGCTTAACAGGTGAAGTTTCATTGCCGGTTTTAGACTTGGAATATTACAAGATCGACTATAAGCAAGCTTGGTATAAAGAGATATTTAGCGGATATACTTTTATGCTGAATGGTGAGATAGGTTACGCCGATACTTATGGCAATGAACAGTATCCATTCTTCAAAAACTATTACATGGGTGGTGTAAGCTCGGTGCGCGGGTATCAGAATGGTACTCTAGGCCCTAAAGATTTTGATCCTTCGACCAACAGGCAATATTCAGTAGGCGGTACTAAGCGCCTGCTTGGTAACGCAGAGTTGTTTTTCCCGGTGCCTGGTGTGAAAAATTCGACTCAATTTAAAATGAGTGCTTTTGTTGATGCTGGTAATGTATTTGGTATCAATGAATCCTACAGCCTGGGAGATCTCAGATACTCAGCTGGTATAGGCGCAAGCTGGATTTCACCATTTGGACCATTAAAAGTGGTTTATGCCAAGGCATTGAATAGCGAGTCTGGTGATGACACACAAAGTATACAATTCCAGATGGGTCAGCAATTCTAATTTACACAAACTCTGCAGAAGTATGTGAGCAGGCGGCTTACTATGTCTTATGGAATAATATGTTAAAGCAGAAGTAAAGGTTTTAGGAGAAACTAATTGAGTAAAATTTTTAAAAATTTAGTGATGGCAGGTTTGGTAACTTTTGCCTTTAATGCACAAGCTGCAGATCTCAAAGTTGGCTATGTGCAGGTTGATAAAATACTGCAGGAAGCACCACAAACAGCTGAAAGTGGTAAAAAACTCGAGCGTGAGTTCAGTCCTCGTTCTCAAGAGCTGGATCGTATGGCTAAACAGATTAAAGATCTGGAAGCGATTTTAGACAAAGATGGTTTAACCATTTCAGAGGCTGAGCGTCGCAATAAAGAGCGTGATGTGCAAAGTATTAAAATTGAGTTTCAGCGTAAACAGAGAGAGCTGAGAGAAGATATTAACTTACGTAAAAATGAAGAGCTAGGCTCTCTGCAGGACCGCGTAAATAAAGCAGTACAGTCTGTTTCTGAAGCAGAAGGTTATGATCTGGTTGTTTACAGTGGTGTAGCTTACGCAAGTAAAAAAATTGATATTACTGACAAAGTATTGAAAATATTAGGTAAGAAGTAATCAGAAAGCCAGTTCAGAAAGACGTGCGTTTAAATACATGAGTCATCAATACTCACTAGATGAGATTGTCAATGCCTTAGGTGGACTTGTCGTAGGAGATGGCAATACATTAGTTCGGCGAGTATCGTCTCTGGCAAACGCCAGTACAGGTGACATCAGCTTTGTTAGTGATTCTAAATATGAAAAAGCTGTTGCGAGCAGTAAAGCAAGCGCTTTCATATTAAGACAAGCGCATGCCCATTTGACTGCAGCGCCCAAGATTATTGCTGATAACCCTTACGCCTATTTTGCAAAGGTGTCAGCGTTCCTAAATCCAGTAACAGCTGCAACGGTTGGTATTGCATCTACAGCAGTTGTCGCTGTTTCTGCACAAGTCCCGGCAACATGCTCTATTGGCGATTTTGTAATCATTGGCGAAAATGTAGTTTTAGGTGAGCATGTAGTCATCAAGAGTAACTGCGTCATAGAAAACGATGTGGCTATTGCAGACGATACTTGTTTAGAACCTAATGTGACGATTAAGCACCATTGTGAAATTGGTAAAAACTGCCACATATTTTCTGGTGCTGTCATAGGATCAGATGGCTTCGGTTATGCTGAAGAAAATGGCCGATGGATTAAAATTCCGCAGGTAGGGCGTGCAATTTTGCATGATTACGTAGATGTGGGTGCGAACACTACAATAGATCGAGGTGCCTTGGATGACACGATCATTGAGGAGGGTGTCAAGCTCGATAACCTGATTCAAATCGGCAACAACTGCGTCATTGGCGCACATACTGTAATCGCAGGTTGTGTTGGCATTGCGGGTAGCGCGCGAATAGGTAAGCACTGCAGAATCGGTGGCGCTGCAATGGTGTTGGGACATCTGGAAATTGCCGATAAGGTTACAATTTCACCAGGCAGTATGATTACGCGTTCTTTGAGTACGGCTGACACTTATACCGCCATAATGCCATTTCAGACACATCGTGCATGGCTGAATACGGCTGCTAAGATCCGTCACTTAGATGAATTTGCAGATAAAATTAAATCTTTGGAAAAAGAGATTACACTTTTGAAATCTCAACAACAATTGAAATCTCAATAACAAATTTTCGTAAAAATAATTAATAAAATTACATTTTTAAAAGCAGGCTGAAATTATTATGACAAACACAGTAAACAATAGCAGCATGGATATCCATGAAATTCTGGAACATTTGCCACATCGCTATCCATTTGTGCTGATTGACCGTGTAGTGTCTTTAGAGTTGGGTAAAGAGATTGTAGCTATCAAAAATGTGAGTGTGAATGAGCCATATTTTCCAGGTCACTTCCCATACCATCCGGTAATGCCTGGCGTGCTGATTGTCGAGGCAATGGCACAGGCAGCCGCCATATTGTCATTTAAGACGATGGATACCAAGCCTAGTGATGATTCTGTCTATTACTTTGCTGGCATTGATAGCGCACGCTTTAAAAAACCTGTTTCACCTGGTGATCAAATCATTCTGAACGTTAAAATTGACCGAATTCTAAAGGGTATATGGAAATATTCAGGCGTTGCAACTGTTGATGGCACTGTTGTCGCTGAAGCACAAATGATGTGCATATTAAAAGCGATTGAAAAATAGCAGGTAGCCAAGTAGCTGGCAATTATCAATAAAATCAAGTGAAGCAATCATGCAGACTGCAAAAATCCATTCAACCGCAATCATCGATCCAGCTGCACAGTTGGATTCTAGTGTAGAGGTCGGTGCTTATTCAATTATCGGGCCTAACGTCAAAATTGATGCCGACACGCGCATTGCCAGCCATGTATCTATCAACGGTTTTACTAGCATTGGTAAAAACAACCAGATTTTTCAATTCTCATCGCTAGGTGAAGTGCCTCAGGATAAGAAATACCGAGATGAGCCCACTTTGCTCGAAATTGGCGATAACAATACCATTCGGGAATTTTGTACGTTTAATCGCGGCACTGTTCAAGATAAAGGTACAACAAAAATTGGTAATGACAACTGGATCATGGCTTACGTACACATCGCGCATGATTGTCAGGTCGGTAATAACACCATCTTTGCAAACAATTCATCTTTAGCTGGGCATGTAGACGTTCACGATTACGCAATTTTAGGTGGTTTCACACTTATTCATCAGTTCTGCAAGATCGGTTCGCATGTGATTACCGCTGTGGGGTCAGTCGTATTTAAAGACATTCCACCATACGTTACGGCTGCCGGTTATGATGCCAAGCCACATGGTATTAATGCAGAAGGCTTGAAACGACGCGGTTTTTCTGCAGAAAGTATTCTGCAGATCAAACGTGCTTATAAAACTTTGTATCGCAAAAGTTTAACTTTGGATGAAGCAAAAGCTGAACTGTTGACCATGCAGTCACAAACACCGGAAATCGCATTACTGACAGATTTTCTGAATACTTCTACACGCGGCATTGTTCGCTAGTAATCTTTAGTTATGACTAGAATAGGTATTGTAGCGGGGGAGGCTTCAGGCGATTTGCTTGGCAGTCATCTTATTCGTGCGCTAAAACAACAGCGTCCGGATATTCAATTTGTAGGGATTGCCGGGCCAAAAATGATGAGCGAGGGCGCCCTGTCGCTGTTTCCTATCGAGCGCTTATCTGTACGTGGCTACCTTGAGGTGATCAAACACCTATGGGGGCTACTCAAACTCAGGCGTCAGTTACTGAATCATTTTCTCGACAATCGACTGGATTTATTTATCGGTATAGATGCCCCTGATTTTAATTTTTGGCTGGAAAAGAAATTAAAAAATAAAGGCATTAAAGCCATTCATTATGTCAGCCCATCTATCTGGGCATGGCGTAAAAAACGTATTAAGAAGATCAAGCATTCGGTTACAGAAATACTTGCGTTATTTCCGTTTGAGCCAGCACTTTATCAGCATGAAGGTATCCCCGTCAGTTACGTCGGCCATCCTCTGGCTGATATGTTACCGCTGGTACCGGATGTTGCCGGAGCGCGCGAGACGCTAAAACTAGACCCGTCAGCACTGGTAGTTGCAATGTTGCCAGGCAGTCGCCAGAGTGAAGTGCAGCAGCACGCAGATCTGTTTGTACAGACTGCAAAGCGTATTTATGCAGAACGACCCGATGCTAGATTTTTAGTGCCCTTAATTACGCGCGAAACACGCCAGATTTTTGAGTTGGTAATTTTTAATGAGCCGGAAAGACTGCCGATAGAGCTATTGTTCGGGCATGCGCATGAGGCGATGGAAGCTGCGGATGTTGTGATTGTTGCTTCAGGTACTGCGACTCTGGAAGCTGCGCTACTTAAAAAACCTATGGTTATCACTTATCGTATGCCAAATCTGAGCTGGCAGCTACTAAAGCGTATGCGTTTGCAGCCTTATGTTGGCTTGCCCAATGTGCTGGCAGGCAAGTTTGTGGTGCCTGAGTTGTTGCAGGATGATGCAACGCCGGAGAAGCTAGCAGATGCCGCCTTGAAACTGGTAACCGATAAAGACAATTTGCTCGAAATTGAGAAAGAGTTTACCCAGATTCATCATAGCCTACGTCAAAATACTGCTGAAAAAGCGGCTGCCGCTGTGTTGGCATATTTAAAATAAGGGCACTTATGCTGATCTGCGGAGTAGACGAAGCTGGTCGTGGCCCATTAGCCGGTAGTGTCTATGCAGCAGCAGTCATTCTAGATCCCAATCAACCGATCATCGGTCTTGCTGACTCCAAATAACTTTCTGTATAGAAGCGTGATTATTTAGCTGGTGAAATTAAAGGTAAAGCGCTTGCCTGGGCAATTGCCAGCTGTAGCGCAGAAGAAATTGACGACATCAATATTCTGCAAGCAAGCTTGCTGGCAATGAAACGCGCTATTGAGATGTTGCAGGTGCTACCTGATCTGGTGCAGGTTGACGGTAATAAATGCCCAAAAATTTCCTTGCCATGTGAGGCAATTGTCAAAGGTGACAGCAAGGTGCAGGAAATCTCTGCTGCATCTATCCTTGCAAAAACAGCGCGTGACGCAGAGCTTTACGCACTTGATATCCAGTATCCGCAATACGGCTTTGCAAAACACAAAGGCTACCCAACCCCTTATCACCTCGAAATGTTAAGTATGCATGGCGTATCTGATGTGCACAGACGCAGTTACGCGCCGGTAAGAGTCTTACTTAGTAATACCTAAGCCAGTAACAAAAATACGGTTGGTTTCTTATGCAGGTCAGGTAAGGGCTGTTTTCCCCAAGCCTTAATGCTGCGGCTTATGATTAATTCATCCTCCAAGCTGATATTACATGCGACGCAAAGCTTGGTTTCAGGATGTGCATGCGCCAGAATGTCAGCAAGTAAATGCTGGTTGCGATAAGGTGTTTCAATAAAAATCTGTGTTTCATTAAATTTTTGCGAGACTTTTTCGATTTCTTTCAAACGCTGTACGCTCGCTGCCTTGTCAGCAGGCAAGTAACCCAAAAACGTAAAGCGCTGCCCATTAAAGCCGGAAGCCATCAGGCTTAATAAAATGGAGCTGGGGCCAACCAGAGGTGTAACGCGTATGCCTTTCTGATGCGCTAGTGCGGCTAACTTTGCGCCGGGGTCAGCAATGCCGGGGCAGCCGGCTTCGCTCATTAAGCCTACATCTTTGCCTGCCAGCAGGGGAGCTAGTAAAGCCGGAATTGCCTTGTCTTCGGTATGCTCATTTAATGTAAGCAAGCTAAGTTCGCGAACTGGTTTATGGGTTTTCATCAGTCCTAAAAAATGCCGGGCGGTCTTTTCATTTTCCACGACAAATACTTCTAGATTCTGTGCAATGCGAATGACATCCGGCGGAAGTGCTCGCGCAAGATTATCGTCACCCAAGGTAACAGGAATGAAATACAGTGTGCCCGGTTTTATAGAAGCTGTCATTGATTAATACTTTACTTGTACGCGGTAATTTAAAATGGTTTTGCCTTCGGCCGGTATTTCTATTTTCCATACAGCAGTATTGCTGTTGGCTTTTTGGCTAGCATGGTTTTCATTAAGTATTTTCCAGTCGCCGGGGATAGGCTCCTGAACTGTCACGGTGACACGTTCTTTTTTTGCGTTTTTCAGTACGATTTCATACGCACTTTCAAACAAGCTATTGCCTTTTGCCGGGCGGGGTAATGCTTTAAAATCCGTTTGCTTTTTGTCAGCGGTAACATCAAAAGAATCGCCTAGCTTCAAACGTACCGTCTCATTTTTCGGTGTATGGTCGATCTTGTCTTCACCTACAAATTGAGCGTTGCCCAGACTGTCTTTTTTATAAACCCGCATAATGCCTTGGGGTAAAGGCATGCCAAGCTTCGCAGCTTCTTTATTGTCGAATTCTATAAAGGCACCGACTTTCATTTTCTGGCCTAAATCACCAAAACTGGAGCTGTAATAATAGTCGGCGCCGCGCAGCACCAGCTCCTTACGCGCCGGTATATTTGACGCAGACAGCAGCGCAACTTGTTTAGTTTGGTTCTCGGCAATGGTGGTAGGGCGATCAAGTGAATATAGATGATACTCAAGCAGCGACTCTTCAGCCATGCCTGCACTATCTTCGGCGGTCATCGCAAGGGTTTTATGCATGGCTGCGGGTCTAGGATAGTTTTCACGGACCATATTGACATCGCCTGCAACCAGCTGCAATTTCGCGTTGTTATAGCTGGTGCCGCTGGTATTGCTCAGCGTTACCCAGCCTGATAAATCAAGGCTATCTTCTTTCGGGCTTAACTCGGCCACGTAATCAGCCTTCCAGCCGAGACCACTAGTTAAATAACTGAGCTCTACCGTTTGTGCAGAAGCTGTTTTATTGTTAAGTTTGGTTACCAGAGTAGGGCGATCACGCAGGTTGCTGGGAACATCATCGTAAATAATGCGCCCATGTATCCCGGTTTCAATACGATTGCCGATACGCATTACAACGCCGTTATTTGCTGATAATACCGTGGCTTGTTCAGTCGTTTCTACACCTGTAGCCGGGTTAATTCGCGCAACAGTGACATTTTTACCCACGTATTTTTCAAGTAGCTTTTCTGGCGTGAGTAAATCAAAATCGAAGTTCTGCTCCAGCGTAGTAAAACTCCCTGCATGACTTAAGCTGCGTAGCAGTGCGGTTTCTGGTCTTATCTGCGCACTAACATCACGCAATGCAAGACTGTTGAGGCCGCTATTCAGGTTAACTTTACGCTGGTCTTTAACTAAAGCCAGATTGTTATTGTAAATAGTGACGGCAACACTTTGCTGGTCATTGAGCGTGCTGCGTATTTCATTCAATTCTGCTGCAATTGCAGCAGTGGCAAACATTGAAACAATGGCAGATGTAATTAATGCGTATCGAGCAGACATGTCTTATTCCTTTAAATTGAATTAGGTACTGCATCTATTTGGATTGTACTTATAAAGACTATTTATATTACTGCGAAACCTTCGTTCTGCAACATATTGACTAACGCTATCAATGGTAACCCGATCAATGCATTGGGGTCGTCGCCAGTCATTTTTTCTATAATTGCAATGCCTAAGCCTTCTGATTTTGCACTACCGGCGCAATGGTAAGGCTGTTCTTTGATGAGATAGTTTTCAATCTGTTCATCAGTCAGGTTTCTAAATCTCACAATATAGGGAACAACTTCTGCCTGCATGTTTTGCGTGGCAGGATTGTAAAGACAAAGTGCGCTATGAAAGATCACTTCTCTGCCGCGCATCAAACGTAGCTGTCTGGTCGCATTGTCATGGGTAAGTGGTTTACCTAACTGCTGATTATCCAGTGTTGCCACCTGGTCGCAGCCGATAATCAACGCATCAGTGTTAGATTCGCCTATCTTTCTTGCCTTTACCTGTGCGAGCCGCAGTGCTGTTTCTTGAGGCAGTTCGTTGGATAAGGGCGTTTCATCTACATCTGGCGATAACCATGAAAATGGTATCTGCAAATGTGTAAGAAGCTCACGGCGGAAAGGTGAGGAAGAAGCAAGAATTAGATGTTGGTTCATAGTTTTAGCTAGTAATAAAAAAGCCGACAGTTAGATTCTGTCGGCTTTAACGTTAAATAACAAATGGTTTATTCAGGTTGAATTTCAAGCAAAGCTTCATCAGGAGTGACTGTATCGCCTTTGCTTACATTCACTGCGACTACAACACCGGTGGTTGCGGCCTGAATTTCGTTCTCCATTTTCATCGCTTCAATCACGAGTACGCCATCACCAGCCTTAACCTTGTCGCCCACGTTCACTTTCACGGCAACAATAGTACCTGGCATAGATGTGGTTACATGGCCTGCATGTAAAGCACGAGGGCGGCCGCTTGCAGTGCTGCTGGCAGCTTTTTTCTTGCCGCCGCCAGATGTAACACCACTACCGGAAACTTCGATTTCGCTTAAAGTTTCTACAATGACTTCTTCTGCGATGCCATCAATGGTTACATAGTATGGACGATGCTCTTGACCGGCATGACCGCTTCCGGTCAGGTTGATGTGGAATGTTTCACCATGTAGTGTCACTTTGAACTCATTAGGTGCATAGCGGGAAGCGCTGGATTGCACTGCTGATTTTTCCAGCAATGCTTCAGGTGCCGCAGAACCTGCATTACGTTCTTGTAGATAGGTTTTGCCGATATCCGGAAACATCGCATACGTCAGTACGTCTTCTTGTGATTTTGCAAAAAGCTCAGCTTCTGCTGTTAATTTTTCCATCTCCGGTTCAAGTAAGTCAGCCGGACGACAGGTAATGATTTCGTCATTACCAACGGCTTTTTGCTTGATATCATCATCAACCGCAGCTGGAGATTTACCATAATGGCCACGGAAATAGTTTTTCACTTCATTTGTGATGGATTTATAGCGATCACCGGTCATCACGTTCAGTACAGCCTGCGTACCTACGATCTGTGAAGTTGGCGTTACCAGAGGAGGGTAGCCCAAGTCTTTACGTACACGAGGTATCTCAGCCAACACTTCATCCATGCGGTTTAACGCACCTTGTTCTTTCAGCTGATTGGATAGATTGGAAATCATGCCGCCTGGCACCTGATTAACCAGCACGCGAGTATCTACGCCAGTGAATTCACTCTCATATTGCCAGTATTTTTTACGCACGTCACGGAAGTATGCGGTAATTTCCTGCAATGCCTGTAAATCCAGGCCAGTGTCATATTCGGTACCTTGCAGAGCTGCAACGATGCTTTCAGTTGATGAATGGCTGGCGCCTTCACCAAAAGATGAATTGCAGGTATCAACAATGGCTGCGCCTGCTTCAATGCCTTTTAACAAGCACATTGCTGATAAACCGGATGTTGCATGGCTGTGCAAATGAATTGGTAAATTAACCGCTGCGCGTAATGCCGTTACCAGATCAGTAGTTGCTGAAGGTGTGAGCAGACCGGCCATATCTTTAATTGCAATCGTATCGCAGCCAAAAGCCTCGAGCTCTTTTGCCAAGGAAACAAAATGCGCAACATCATGCACCGGGCTTGTTGTGTAACTGAGCGTACCTTCTGCGTGCTTGCCTATTTTTTTAACGGCATCAATTGAGGTTTTCAGGTTGCGCATGTCGTTCATCGCATCAAATATACGGAACACATCTACGCCATTATCTGCTGATTTCTGAACGAAGGCACGTACTACATCATCAGAATAATGACGGTAACCTAGCAGGTTCTGGCCACGCAGCAGCATTTGAATACGGCTGTTTGGCAATGCTTTACGCAGTATTGCCAAACGCTCCCATGGGTCTTCTTTCAGAAAACGCACGCAGGCATCAAATGTCGCGCCGCCCCAGGCTTCTAGTGACCAAAAGCCGATAGAATCAAGCTTTGAACAGATGGGAAGCATGTCATCAGTACGCAGACGCGTAGCAATGAGTGATTGATGTCCATCACGTAAAACTAATTCGGTAACATGTACTTTTGCCATTTTTTAATTGATCGCTTTAAGGTTTGAGTTAATCTTTAATATTCTATGAAGCACTTAGAAAGTACTTAAATACCTTCATGGGCTGCAATTGCAGCAGAAATCGCAGCTGCAATCAGCTCCGGAGGAGGTTCGTTTGCATAGTTTGCCAGCTCAGGATGTGACTCCACAAAACTGGTATTGAACTCCGCATTTCTGAAATCCGGATGTTTTAAAATTTGCTGATAATACGGTATCGTTGTTTTTACACCATAAATCAGCATGTCGTCCAAAGCACGGCGGCCACGCTCAATTACGCTGTCCCAGTCCAGTGCCCAAACTGTGAGCTTTGCACACATGGAATCGTAATAGGGCGGAATCACATAGCCGCTGTAAATTGCTGCATCCATGCGCACACCAGGGCCACCTGGTGCATAGTAGCGTGTAATTTTACCAAAACTTGGCAAAAAGCCGTTTTTCGGGTCTTCTGCATTAATACGGAATTCCATCGCATAGCCGCGGAATTGCACGTCACTTTGCTTGTATTGCAATGGCAAGCCATAAGCAACACGGATTTGCTCCTGCACAATATCAATGCCGGTAATCGTTTCAGTCACGGTGTGCTCAACTTGCAGACGCGTGTTCATTTCCATGAAGTAGAACGTATTGTCCGAATCTAACAGAAACTCTACAGTACCTGCATTTTCGTAGCCAACTGCTTTTGCCGCTTTAACTGCCAAGCCGCCGATGTAATCACGCTGTGCCTGACTCAATTGAGGAGATGGTGCAATCTCGATCAGTTTCTGGTTGCGGCGCTGAATAGAGCAGTCACGTTCAAACAGATGGATCGCATTACCCTGTGAGTCGGCCAGCACCTGTACTTCAATATGGCGCGGTGATATTACACATTTTTCGAGAAACACCTCAGGTTTGCCGAAAGCTTTACTTGCTTCACTAATCACGCGATCATAATTGCTTAATAATTCTTTTTCACTATCACAGCGACGAATGCCACGGCCGCCGCCGCCATTGGTCGCTTTAAGCATGACTGGGTAGCCGATTTTACCGGCAAGGGCTACCGCTTCGTCCAAGTTCTCTAAATTACCATTACTGCCAGGCGTGCACGGAATGCCGGCATTGGTCATTGCGTTACGCGCCTGAATTTTATCGCCCATCTGACGAATGACATCAGCATTTGGACCAATGAATTTAATACCGCGACGCTCACAGATTTCAGCAAGCTCCGGATTTTCGGATAAAAAGCCATAACCGGGATGCAAAGCATCACAACCTGTCGCCACGGCGAGGTTTACAATATTGTGCGCATTCAGATAGCCGGATACCGGGTCTGTGCCGATATGATAAGCCTCGTCAGCTTTCTTTACATGCAAAGCCTGTCGATCCGCATCTGAATAAATTGCAACGGACTTGATGCCCATTTCTGAGCAAGCGCGTACAATACGCACTGCGATTTCACCGCGGTTAGCAACTAGAATTTTTTTGAACACGTAGTAAACCTTAAAATTTAATACAAAAACCGCATAATTGTAGCATGTGCTGGCTGATAGCCAAATCCCCAGCGCTAAATTTAAGTGCCGTAGCCCATAATATTTTAATACATAGTGAAGATTTAAATGAGTACTCAACCAATATTAATTGATAACGTTGCATTTGCTAAAAGAGGTGAGCGCCTTGCGGGTTCGCTTTCTCTTGAAGATTGCCCGCGGCTTGCCGAATTGCTTGGTTCGCAAGCGTCTGATTCGAGCGCATCTTTAGCTGACAAAAATTCTTCAAAAGATAATAGTGTTATTCACTTCACTATTAATGGCGAAACCAATGCGGCAGGGCAGCATTTTTTACATCTGACATTAAATGCAACGCTGAATACGTATTGCCAGCGCTGTCTGGAGCAAATGCCGCTTAACTTGAATCTGAATTTTGATTATTTAATTAATGAGATAGATGCAGGCGATTCTGACGTGGCGTATGTTGAAGATAATGACGATTATGATATCCAGGAGCCTAGCCAGGCGATGGATTTGCAGAGACTGGTAGAAGATGAAGTCATCATGGCAACACCAATAGCGCCGACACATGAGGGGCATTGCGCTCAGCTTGCGATGCAAAGTGGGGAGAAACCCAACCCGTTCGCGGTGTTGAAAGGTTTGATCAAATCATAAAAAGCTTTAATTTAGGCTGACAAAAGCTTTGTTTTATATTATTATTGCGGATTAGTTATTTTTGTAATCTTAAATTAGTGATGCGCTATTCATTTAACTGCATCGGTTTGTAAGTAATTGAGATGATGTTTTAATCATTTTATTGGAGTTTTATTATGGCAGTTCAGCAAAACAAAAAGACACCTTCGAAACGTGGCATGCACCGTTCACATGACTTTTTGACAAATCCACCATTAGCAGTTGAGCCAACTACTGGCGAAACACATTTGCGTCATCACATTAGCCCTAACGGCTACTACCGTGGTCGTAAAGTATTGCCATCAAAAGGCGAATAAGCTTATTTAGCCTAATAAATTCAATACTTAAAGCTACTGTTTAGATTGAATTCATCAGGTAGTTAAGAAATCATTTAGCGCCGCTCCAAATACTTGGAGCGGCGTTAGTGTTTTAACGGCTCAAGTATTATTATCTCATAGTCACATTAACACTTAAGTTATATGGCCAGTTTTGGCTGATAGTGATTTGACTAAACTTTACCATTCAGTGAGTATAGAGCTACATGGATATTACAATCGCAATTGATGCAATGGGTGGGGATCACGGTCCACACGTTACTGTGCCTGCCGCACTGAAAGCGCTGGAGGCTGATGACCAACTTAATATTGTGTTAGTTGGCCTGCAGGACGCTATAGAGGCGGAACTAAAAACCCGTAAGAAAACAACCAGTCCACGCTTGCGCATACATCATGCCAGTGAAGTTGTGACCATGGACGAGTCTCCGCAAAGCGCACTCAAAAATAAAAAAGATTCATCTATGCGCGTAGCCATAAATCTGGTCAAAAGTGGTGAAGCTAATGCCTGCGTCAGTGCAGGCAACACCGGCGCATTGATGGCTACTGCAAGATTTGTATTGAAAACTTTGCCAGGTATCGATCGCCCGGCGATTGCGTCTGTGTTGCCGAGTGAAAAAGGCAACACTTATATGATGGATTTGGGCGCTAACGCTGACTGTACGCCTGAGCACCTTTATCAGTTCGCAATCATGGGCGCAATGCTGGTTAGTTGCGTTGAGCATAAAGAACGTCCATCTGTGGGCTTGCTGAACATTGGCTCAGAAGATATCAAAGGCAATGAAGTTGTAAAACAAGCCGGTGAGCTGTTGAAAACAAGCCACCTGAATTTTTACGGCAACGTAGAAGGTGACGATATTTTCAAAGGCACTACAGATTTAGTGGTCTGCGATGGTTTTGTCGGTAATGTTTCGTTAAAAACAACTGAAGGCCTGGCGCATATGATGGGCAAGTTCTTAACGCAGGAATTCAAACGCAACTGGCTAACCAAAATGATGGCACTCTGCGCCATGCCTGTGCTGAAGTCTTTTAAAAACCGATTAGATCCGCGCCGTTATAATGGCGCCAGTTTTTTGGGTTTGCGCGGCATCGTTGTAAAAAGCCATGGCGGGGCAGATCAGCTGGCCTATATTTCTGCGATTCATGTTGCCATTGAAGAAGCGCGTAGCGGTGTATTGCGCCGCATCACTGAACAACTCGAAATTGAACACATACGTACAACGCCTGTTGTACAAACTTCACAGGATACACAATGATATTCTCCAGAATTTCTGGCACAGGCAGTTATTTGCCTACAAAAATCCTTACCAATGCCGAGCTGGAACGCATGGTGGATACTACCGATGAGTGGATTTTTGCACGTACAGGCATACGTGAACGTCATATCGCTGCAAGCGATGAATATACGAGCGATTTAGGGATTGCTGCTGCAAAAAAAGCCATTGAAGCTGCCAATATTGATGTGCAAGACATTGATTTGCTGATTGTTGCAACCACGACTCCAGACCGCGTTTTTCCTAGCACAGCATGCCTGATACAGAATCAACTCGGCATCAAAAACAATTCTCCTGCTTTCGACGTGCAGGCTGTATGTAGCGGATTTGTATACGCATTAAGTGTTGCAGACAGTATGATCAAGACTGGCGCAGCAAAAACCGCTTTAGTCATTGGTGCTGAAACCATGTCACGCATTACAGACTGGACTGATCGCAGTAACTGCATTTTATGGGGTGATGGTGCAGGCGCCGTCATCTTGCAAGCTTCGAACGAGGCTGGCATCATTACAACACATCTGCATGCAAATGGCAGTTATGAAAAATTACTCACTGTACCTGCCGGCGTTTCAAGGCAAGAGGGTGACAAAACAATAAAAATGGAAGGCAATGCCGTTTTTAAAATGGCAGTGAATACGCTGGATCAGATCGTAGATGAAACCCTGCTTGCAAATGGTATGCAGAAGAGCGATGTAGACTGGCTGGTTCCCCATCAGGCAAATATACGCATTTTACAAGCCACAGCAAAAAAACTGGATATGGATCTTGATAAAGTGGTTGTTACTGTAGATAAACATGGCAACACCTCTGCAGCGTCAATCCCGCTGGCACTTGATACCGCGGTGCGTGATGGCCGTATCAAGCGTGGAGATGTCATTCTGATGGAAGCATTCGGTGGCGGCTTCACATGGGGTTCCGCGCTCATTAAGTACTAATTATTCAAATAGTTATCTAATTTATATAAAGTAATTTATGAAAAATATTGCATTTTTATTTCCAGGCCAGGGCTCACAATCTGTAGGCATGATGAATGGTTTTGGTGACCTGAGCATCGTTCGTGATACCTTTGCTGAAGCTTCTGATGTTTTAGGCGTTGATTTATGGACAATGGCCACTGAAGCCAATGACAGCATCAATGAAACCACCAATACACAACCGATTATGCTGACAGCAGGCGTTGCAACATGGCGCGCTTGGTTAGCAGCTTCAGATAAGCTGCCAACAGTGCTAGCTGGACATAGCCTGGGTGAATACACTGCATTAGTAGCGTCTGGCGCACTGACATTTAAGGATGCCTTGCCGCTGGTGCGCTACCGTGCAGAAGTTATGCAGAATGCTGTGCCGGCCGGTGTTGGCGCGATGGCTGCCATACTGGGTCTGGATGATGAAACAGTACGTGCTGTATGTGCTGAAGCGGCACAGAATGAAGTGTTGGAAGCAGTTAACCTGAATTCTCCAGGTCAGGTAGTGATTGCCGGCAACAAAGCTGCGGTCGAGCGTGGCATGGAACTGGCAAAAGCGAAAGGTGCTAAACGTGCGTTGCCTTTGCCGGTTAGCGTTCCATCTCATTGTGCCCTGATGAAGCCTGCAGCACTGCAGCTTGCCGAATATCTAAAAGGCGTTGCAGTCAATACTCCGCAGATTCCTGTGCTGCATAATGCAGATGTTGCTGCATACAGTGATAGCGATAAGATTAAAGATGCTTTAGTGCGCCAGTTATATAGCCCGGTGCGCTGGGTTGAAACTGTACAGGCAATTGCAGCGCAAGGTGTAACGCAAACTGCTGAATGTGGCCCTGGTAAGGTATTAGCGGGTTTAACGAAACGCATCGTCGCTGAATTGCCATGTGTGGCATTAACCAGCAATGATGCATTGCTGGAATTGAAAAATTCAATTTAATTAATATAATCAGAGGTTCACTATGTTAACTGGACAAGTTGTTTTAGTTACCGGCGCTAGCCGCGGTATTGGCGCTGCGATTGCCATTGAATTAGGCAAGCAGGGCGCAACTGTGGTTGGTACAGCCACGTCAGAAAATGGCGCTGCATCTATTACTTCTACTTTGGCTGCCGCAGGCATCAAAGGTGAGGGCATGGCTTTGGATGTTAATGCTGCAGATCAGATTGAAGCAACATTAAAAGCGATCAGCGAAAAATATGGTGATGTCAGCGTGCTGGTCAATAATGCCGGCATTACCCGCGATACCTTGCTCATGCGTATGAAAGATGAAGATTGGGACGCTGTATTGAGCACTAATCTGACTTCAGTGTTCCGTATGAGCCAGGCGGTGTTACGCCCGATGATGAAAGCCAGAACCGGACGCATTATCAGTATTTCGTCTGTGGTAGGGCACATGGGCAATGCTGGTCAAACCAATTATGCAGCTGCTAAAGCTGGCATGACCGGTTTTACCAAATCATTAGCGGCTGAGGTCGGTAGCAGAGGGATTACCGTCAACTGTGTAGCGCCTGGCTTCATTGAAACTGACATGACGGCTGAGTTGCCTGAAGATATCACGACAAAAATGCTGGCGCGAATTCCAGTGGGTCGTTTGGGTTCAGTAAAAGAAATTGCAGCGACAGTTGCGTTCCTGGCTTCGCCTAGTGCAGCCTATATTACAGGTGAAACCATACACGTCAACGGTGGAATGTTAATGGTATAGCGCTATTCAGCTTTAAAATAGGCTGAATATACGTTAAAGTAGTGATTAAGTTTTTTGTATTATTGTTTAGTTTTGGTAGAATACTGACTTAGCTGAATCAAGCTATTTTTTATTAAAGGGGTAATTAGATGTCTGACATCGAACAACGCGTTAAAAAAATTGTTGCTGAACAACTAGGTGCAAATGAGGCTGATGTAAAAAATGCATCATCATTTGTAGATGATTTGGGAGCTGACTCACTGGATACAGTAGAGTTGGTAATGGCGTTAGAAGAAGAGTTTGACTGCGAAATTCCTGATGAAGAAGCAGAAAAAATCACTACAGTTCAATTAGCGATTGATTACATCAATACTAACCTCAAATAAATTCAAATTTAAGCAGTAAGCCCTGCATGGGCTTACTGCTTTTTGCCTTTTTGTTTCTTAATCCTTGTCTTCGAGACTTTTCTTATGTCTAAACGTAGAGTTGTCGTCACGGGTCTTGGCGTTGTTTCACCTGTAGGAATCGGTGTAAAAACTGCTTGGGATAATCTTATTGCTGGTAAATCCGGCATTGCACAAATCACTAAATTTGATGCAAGTGCATTTGCTTCAACCATTGCCGGTGAAGTAAAAGACTTTAATGCTGAAGATTTCATTCCAGCTAAAGATGCCAGACGCATGGATACTTTCATTCAATATGGCTTGGCAGCTGCTATCGAGGCCGTTAAAGATTCCGGTATTGTTGCAACCGAAGAAAATGCTGAGCGCATTGGCGTTTCCATCGGCTCTGGCATTGGTGGTATGCAGCTGATCGAAGACACAGACATACTCTATCAGGCATCAGGTCCACGCAAGATTTCGCCGTTCTTCATTCCTGGTACTATCATTAACATGATTTCCGGTAATTTATCCATCATATTTGGGTTTAAAGGCCCGAATGTTGCGATTGTAACGGCGTGTACAACGGGTACGCACTCTATTGGTGATGCTTCACGTATGATTGAATACGGTGATGCTGATGTGATGATTGCTGGCGGTGCAGAAGCTGCGATTACACGCCTGAGCGTAGGCGGTTTTGCTGCCTCACGTGCGTTATCAACACGTAATGATGACCCTGCGACGGCAAGCCGCCCATGGGATAAAGACCGTGACGGCTTTGTTATCGGTGAGGGTGCAGGCGTACTGGTGCTTGAAGAATATGAGCATGCTAAAAAACGTGGTGCAAAAATCTATGCCGAGCTAACTGGCTATGGCATGAGTGCTGATGCTTACCACATGACTGCACCTAATATGGACGGCCCGCGTCGCTCAATGCGCAATGCAATGAACAATGCAGGCATTAATCCGGAACAAGTACAGTTTGTAAATGCGCATGGCACTTCTACACCATTAGGTGATGCCAACGAAACCAACGCTATCAAGGCAGCATTCGGTGATCATGCCTATAACTTGGTAGTTAATTCTACCAAATCGATGACTGGTCATTTGTTGGGCGGTGCCGGTGGTTTGGAGTCTGTATTTACAGTGTTATCCATTCATCATCAGGTGTCTCCGCCTACCATCAATATTTTCAATCAGGATCCGGAATGTGATCTGGATTTCTGTGCGAATACAGCGCGCGATATGAAAATTGAATATGCATTGAAAAACAACTTCGGTTTCGGCGGTACTAACGGTAGTCTGGTGTTTAAAAAAGTTTAATATCAAATATTACTTTTAGACAATTAGAAAAGCCCGCAAAATAACCATTGCGGGCTTTTTTGTTGCTGTCTTTTGTAGTGAATTTGCGGATGCTATGGTTTAATTACGGCTATGCTACGCAATCATTCATATCTCATCGACGGCAGCTTTGATCAGGCAATATCAGTCTTTGATCGAGGCTTCTCTTATGGCGACGGTGTTTTTCGCACCATGAAAATACGTAATGGCTTACCTGTAAGCTGGCCATTTCATTACCAGAAACTGGTGGCTGATTGTGCAGCTATCGGCATAGTCTGCCCAAGCGCAGAATTACTGATGGGAGACCTGCAGAAATTGTTTGAAAAAGAGCTTTTTTCTGAAGATCTGACGCAGGTAGCTAAAATTATTATCACGCGCGGTGAAGGTGAAAGAGGTTATGCACCTCCTGTGATCACCGTTCCTACCAGAGTGGTCATCAAGTCCAGCTTACCGCAGTATGCTGAATCTAATTATGACAAAGGCGTGCAACTGCACGTCTGCGATATTAAACTGGCAGCACAGCCAAAACTTGCCGGTATTAAACATTTAAATCGCCTTGAAAATGTGCTGGCACGTATGGAGTGGCGCGAAGAATTCATATTTGACGGCTTGCTATTAGATCAGGCAGGCAACGTAATTGAATGCACAATGAGCAATGTATTTGCAAGGTTTGGCAGTGAGTTACTTACTCCAGATTTAAGCTTGTGTGGTGTGTCTGGCATTACACGGCAGCGTATACTCGGTTTAGGCGGCGTACTAGGTTTAAATGTTGGGGTTAAGTCACTAACGTTAGCGCAGATACTGCAAGCGGATGAAATCATCATCTGTAACAGTCTATTTGGTGCCTTTCAGGTCATTCAAATCAATAATAAAACTTGGCCACAACAAGATTTGGCTGTAAAAATAAGAGCTGTAGTTGCAAATGATTAAACACATAAAGAAATGGATAGTGCTATCCATAATAAGTGCTTTATTGGTCGGTGGATGGCTAGTTTATTATGCAATTGCACCCCTGAAACTTCAGCCCAGTAGCCAGGAGATCTCTATACAGCCTAAGAGTGGCCTTAGGAGTATAGCGAATCAGTTAGTTGCACAGGGCGTATTAAAAGAACCCTGGCGATTTATCGTCCTTGCCAAGCTGCTGCATAAAGAGCAATACCTGCAAGCCGGCAGCTATACGCTTAATAAAAACATTTCACCTTATCAGCTGTTGTTGTCATTAAACCATGGCAAAACCACGCAAGGCAGTATTACTTTCATTGAGGGGCGTACGTTTGAACAGATGCGGCAGAAGCTGGCTGTTAACGATGCCGTTAAGCAAAGCATAGGTGGCTTGTCTGAGGCAGAGATTCTAAAGTTAGTTGGTTCAAAATATAGTGTGGCAGAAGGATTGTTCTTCCCAGATACCTTCTATTTTGACCGCAACACTCTGGATATCGAGCTACTTAAAATCAGTTATAACGCGATGCAATTGAAGTTAGAGAAAGCTTGGCAGGGCAGGGAACCGAATTTGCCCTATAAAAATAGCTATCAAGCCTTGGTGATGGCATCCATTATTGAAAAAGAGACCGGTAAAGCCAGCGAGCGGCCAATGATAGCTGGTGTTTTTGTTAATCGACTGCGATTAGGCATGCGGCTGCAGACGGACCCCACGGTCATTTACGGCATGGGTTTAAGGTTTGATGGCAACATCCGTAAGAAAGACCTGTCAATTGATACGCCTTACAACACTTACACGCGCAGCGGCTTACCGCCAACACCAATTGCCATGCCAGGTCTGGCGGCAATTGAAGCTGCCTTGCACCCGGCAGAAACTAAAGCACTTTATTTCGTAGGCAAAGGCGATGGCAGCCATACATTTTCCAATAACCTGGCTGAGCATAATCGCGCAGTTGTTAAATATCAGTTAAAAAAGTAAATCCATGACAGCAAAATTTATTACATTAGAAGGTATGGACGGTGCGGGGAAAAGTACGCACATTCCAAGCATTATTGAAATGCTTAAAGCCCGCGGACGTGAAGTAATATCGACACGCGAACCGGGTGGCACGCCTTTAGGTGAGCGTTTACGCGAATTGTTGCTGCACGAAGCCATGCACGCTGAAACTGAAACCTTACTGATGTTTGCGGCACGGCGTGAGCATATCGCCAATGTGATTGCGCCAGCGCTGGAAAGAGGTGCCTATGTACTTTCAGATCGCTTTACAGACGCTACTTTCGCCTATCAAAGCGGCGCAAAAGGGGTGCCAGCTAATAAAGTAGAAATACTGGAACAATGGGTGCAAGAGGATTTGCAGCCGGATATTACGCTTTTATTTGATGTGCCGGTTGAAGTCAGTATAGCAAGGCTTGCTGGGGCACGCAGCCCGGATAAATTTGAGCGTGAATCGGCAGATTTCTTCACAAGAATTCGTAATGCTTATCTGGAGCGGGCGCGTAAAAACCCGCAAAGATTCAGAGTGATTGATGGCAGCAAGTCATTAGAAGAAGTTGCTAAAGCAGTTAAAGATATCATTGCAACTATCTAATTTATATGACTAAATATACTGAAGTTTACCCTTGGCAAAAAAAGCTATGGCAGAACCTGAATCAAGGCCGCCAGAAGCTGCATCATGCATTTTTAATGCATGGGCGGGCTGGGATTGGTAAGTACGATTTTGCGCTTAATTTCAGCAAAGCTTTGCTATGCCCGAATACTGATGGCAACGGACATGCATGCGATAAATGTCCTAGCTGCCATTGGTTTGATGATGAAAGCCACCCAGATTTCCGTTTAATCAGCCCTGAGCAGGAGTCAAGCCCAGATGAAGACGCACCAGTCGCAAAGAAAACCAAAAAGAAAACCCAGATTTCTGTCGCACAGATTCGGGAGTTAAGTGATTTTCTGAGTTTATCCAGCCATCAAACCAGCGGGTTAAGAATTGTACTGATTAATCCTGCTGAGGCATTGAATCAAGCTTCCGCTAATGCATTACTCAAAATGCTTGAAGAGCCGGCTCCTGGAGTGATTTTTATTTTAGTCGCTCACCAGCTACAGCGCTTGCTGCCAACCATACTCAGCAGATGCCAGAAAGTGAATATGCCGGTACCGGATCAAGTGCAGGCACTGGCATGGCTTAACATAAAAGGGGTACCGAATCCTGAGCAGCAGCTGGCTTATCTTGAGGGTTCTCCTATCAAGGTTTTGTCTGAGCAAGCACAGTTCGACCAGCTATCCGAAATATGGAAGCATCTTGCATTAGGTCGGAAGATGGAACCGCAGGTAGCCGCGTCTATCGTTATTGCTAATTCAGTAGAAACTGGCGTAATTGCAGTGCAGAAATGGTTATATGATATTGTTACTGTAAAACTCGGTCAGCAGGCACGATATCACTTACAGTATGCTCGAGCTTTGCAAGCACTGGCAGAAAAGGTAAACTTAGGTCGGCTATTTGATTTACAGAAGAAAACTAACGAACTTCGCAAGTTGGCAACACACCCGTTAAATCATGAACTGCAAATGGAAAGCTTGCTGGTTGAATACACAAAGGTTTTTCAATCGTGATATTTACTAAATCTGTTTAACTTACTTTAATTAAAAAGTTACATAAATATGGCTGAAGATATACAAGACGATAGCAAAATAATAGGTAATCTGAAACCTGGAGTACTTTCACTTGCGATTAAAGAAAAGGTTGCACTGTATGCAGCTTACATGCCATTTTTAGCCGGTGGGGGCTTGTTTATTCCGACAAATAAACCGTTCAAAATGGGTGAGGAAGTTTTTATGCTATTAAGTTTGCTGGATGACCCGGTTAAACTTAAAGTTGTAGGCCATGTGGTCTGGATTACTCCAGCTACCCAAGGCAATAAACCTCAGGGGATAGGGGTGCAGTTCAGTGAAAAAAACGGTGGGCAGGAAGCCCGTAATAAAATTGAAGCCCTTTTAGGGAACGTACTGAGATCTTCACGACCTACACATACAATGTAATATTTATAAATTCATATGCTTGTTGATTCGCACTGCCATTTAAATTTCCCCGAACTCGCCGCCAACTTACCCGCTATCAAGCAATCGATGCTGGATAACGGAGTAGGGCACGCCCTTTGTATTTCGGTAACCTTGCCTGATTTCCCCCAAGTGCTGGCACTTGCGGAAAATAACGAGAATTTCTTTGCGTCTGTAGGCGTTCATCCTGATTATGAGGATATTGACGAACCAAGCGTTGAAGAATTGATAAAGCTGGCAAATCATCCTAAAGTAATTGCAATCGGTGAAACCGGTCTGGACTATTTCAGGCTGACTGGCGACCTGGAGTGGCAGCGTGCCCGTTTTCGCAATCACATACGCGCAGCAATAGCCTGCGGAAAGCCGCTAGTTATTCATACGCGTAGCGCAGCAGAGGATACGTTACGCATCATGCGCGAAGAAAATGCACAGCAGGTAGGCGGTGTTATGCACTGCTTTACAGAGAGCCTCGATGTGGCGATGCAGGCAATAGGTCTTGGCTTTTATATATCATTCTCAGGTATTGTTACGTTCAAAAATGCAGCAACGATTAAAGACGTAGCGAAACAAGTCCCGCTGGATAGGCTTTTAGTAGAAACTGACTCACCCTATCTGGCACCTATTCCGTATCGTGGAAAAACGAATCAACCCAGCTATGTTAAATATGTAGCAGAAGAAATAGCGAGACTGCGCGAAATTACTTTGGAAGAAGTTACTGCAGCAAGTACACAAAACTTCTTTCGTTTGTTCAAGCATGCTAATCCTTAAACTTTCATTACAAGGCAATACTGCATGCAACTGACCATGCTGGGGGTAGGTTCAAGCGCAGGTACGCCTATGATTGGCTGCCAATGTGGCACTTGTAAATCTACTGATAAAAAAAACCATAGAACGCGTTGCTCCAGTGTGATTGAGCTTGATAACGGCAAAGTCATATTGATTGATACAGGTCCGGATTTACGCCAACAGGCTTTAAGAGAAGGGCTCACACAGGTTGATGCTGTGCTATATACACATACGCACGCAGACCACTTGCATGGCATAGATGACTTAAGGTCATTCTGCCAGATTCAGCGCAGCCAGATACCTTTATATGGCAGTCCCGAAGCTATGAAGCATATCGCAGATAAATTCGGCTACACCTTGCGCGAGGCTGGTAATTTCTGGGATTTACCCATACTGAAAGTAAATCCTGTAACAACGCCATTTTCTTTATTTGATCAATTGATTACGCCAATTCCGATCAAGCATGGCAACAGTGATATTTTTGGCTATAGAATCGGCAATATCGCCTATATCACGGATGCTTCAAAAATCCCTGAATCGTCGTTTGATTTGTTAAGAAATCTGGATGTATTGCTATTGGATTGCTTGAGATACGAAACGCACTATAGCCATATTAATCTGGAACAAAGCTTGGCGTATGCAGGTCAGATTGCAGCCAAGAAAACTTATTTAATACACATGACCCATGATATGGAATACAGCAAATTAAGTTCAGAGTTGCCGGAAAATGTTCTGGTTGGCTATGATGGCTTAAAATTAAGGCTAACCATGTAAACGATAACCTTAAGTCAGGCGTTATGCTTAGGGCTTAAGAACACACTGAATAAGTGCCTTCGCGATCAAATGACTGGATTGTGCGGCACTCGCAACCCCGCTGTATACCGCATATTATCTCGGTTTCTGCGTTACGTGCGCCTTGCATTTTATCTCGCTTGGCGACTTATTCCGTGTTTGCTTAATAAATGAGATAATGGAAGGCTAAATTTTGGAGATAAAGATGCAACTTACAGTAAAAAAATTATTAAGCTTTGTGATGGCAGCCTGTATATTCGCCACAGTTTCGATTGCGAACGCAGCGCCACCTAAAAAGACTTACACTGAAGACGAGTTTCTAAATGCATTCAGCGGAAAATCCAAGAAAGTAGTTGCCGACAAATTAGGTCAGCCTTTCAAAAAAGAGCTTTCAGTTAAGCCAGCTGGTGCAAATACCATGTTGCTCAAAGCCGGCGCTGATGAAAAAAAATCCAAGCCGGTTAAAGTAGAGATGTGGTACTACAAAAATATCGTAAAGTATGATCCAAAACGTACATACAAAGAAACTGAAGTGACATTGGTGAATGACAAAGTGATGAATATCGCTTTTTTTAATAATCGATAATAATCTCCACTTTCATTAGTAATCTCTCAAATAAAAACAGCCCATTAGGGCTGTTTTTATTTGCTATTTAATAGCGCGTATTTGAGTTACGGCAGTGCTAGAAATATCTAGAAGCTTTATGTGTCT